>JAHYJC010000001.1 GCA_019429275.1 Lentimicrobium sp.
GTCGCGAAGTTCATCGGTCTGCATACCATCTATGCCTCCGGCTCCCTTATTGGCAGTAACCTGCTTTAAGGCTCTTGTAACATTACGAATGTCTAATATTTCTTCAAGCATATTACTTAAAAAAAAACTTCCTACTGGCGTTTGTCCTTAGTGGTTGTGTGGCTTGGCTCAACTCCTCCCATGTTCTATTTTAAGCTTCCGGCCTATCTTCACATGGGCAGTTCTCTAAAGTGTTTCGGCTGTTATCGCTTTTGCCATAAATCCAAATAATTCCTTAGCCTTTCTAACATTCAGTCCTTCGTCCTTCTGTGAGGCTTCTCCGTTTTTTTTCTTTTTCGAAGCTCGTTTCAGGCTTACTATGACCTCTGCTGACTTCTGGTGCTACCATAATGTTATTCTTAGTCTAACATATGTTCCTACTTCGGCACTCGCACGTACCTCCGTCAGTTTAACCCCAGATCTCTCAGGGTAAGTATATCCGCTTTCAGTCCATGTCACCTCTACATTTACGCCCTGATGCTCTGCACAGTAATTGGGCTTTTGCTTGTTTTGCAGCATCACCCACAGCAGACCGCCTTATATGTAGTTTCTGTTCGTAGGTGCAGACTTTTGCCGCCAGCTTCCTTCAGATTCCATCTCGCGATGGACACCCTTGCTCTTGGCTAACACTCCTTACTGTGAAGCGTGTTCGGGACTTACACCCTATAGCTGATATACATGCCTGACGCACAAAAAAAGCGGCCTAAAGCCGCTCTGCAAGAATTTTAAATTGTTTGTACACTTTTAGTTTTCTGTAAGCAGTTCATTTTCAGGAATTTTCATTTTTCTCGGCAGGCACGCCGGCTCCCAGAAAAACACTGAGTTTTTCTAACAGAAGATTTTTATCTATTGGCTTTGAAATATAGTCAATACAACCAGAAGCATAACAAAGCTCTACTTCATTATCATGAACATAAGCTGTTTGGGCAATTACCGGCAATCCCGGCCTGATGCTGTGAATGGCGACAGTAGCTTCAAAACCATTGATGCCAGGCATGTTGATATCCATCAGGATAACATCTATTTCTTTGTGCTCTCTGACAAGGTTGATAGCTTCCTGACCGGATGAAGCCCAGAGAATTGAAGCCGAAGTGTGACGTAAAATGGTTTTCAGGTAAAGAAAACTGCAATCTGTATCTTCAGCTATAAGAATGGTTTTACCGGACCAATCATAAATTTTACCCTTGTTGTAACCTGAAAAATCCGTAAAAAGAAGTTCTCTCATTGTAGTTTGATTATCGCAGAATGACCTCAATCTGCCAATTTATAACATTTCTTTTGGTAAGGTTACAGGTTTATCCCTGAATTATCAAAAAGTAATCCAAGAATGAATGATTTTTTAAGAAAAATACGATTTAATACTAAAATACAAAATTATAGGGATATATTACACTATATATCAACGTATTAGACAGATTCAATTCATAATATTGTTTTTACTTACATGCGATAATGAAAATAAATTAAAATATTAATTCCTAATTTAAAATAAATCATTCGCTTACTAATGGAAAAATAAAAGCCTTAAGCGAAAATTCGTGATCCAATATACTTTTAAATCAAACCTGAGGTAAATGAGAATAACCCTATATACCTGTATAACAATATGATATAATCATATTTTATTCATTTTTCACATCATTATGAATAAAACTAAATTTATTTAACTTTGCACCCGCAAAACAAGATGCATCGAACCCACTTAGGTTTATTGTTTCAGGGCTTTTTGCAGAACGGGTCCGGTAGCTCAGTTGGATAGAGCAGCAGCCTTCTAAGCTGCGGGTCAGGCGTTCGAGTCGCCTCCGGATCACAAATTCTCAACATAACCGCTTGTAAACTAACACTTTACAAACGGTTATTTTATTTTGCAGACACTCCAAAATGCAGATTTAGCAAATCAGCCCCGCCGTATTTCCTGACTCAGGGCTGATATTTACCAAAGAAACCAAATACCTTCTTTCTTCTTTTAATTGCCTCTTTTTGAATACTATTTTTTAAGAAAAGTTTATACAATTTGTAGATATTCAGCTACGAAAAATATCTGCATTATAAGGCAACAAAACATCCAATCTTTTTGAATATCATTATATCTTAAACATGTGAAAAAAAACATTTTTGGGGCAGCCGAAGATTTTCAGGAAGGAGAAATAAAATAACAATTTAGATAAATGCCCCGGGTGTGTCAATAATTACTTTTGATTCATGAGTTTTTGAGCCCAATTTTTTGCCCTGTCTATTTCACCTGGTGAAACGGGGCCTTCCGTATCGTCCACAAAAAAACCTTTGGTCGGAGCAATCAATTCAACTCCTTTGGCTTTCAGTTTTCTGGCAAGGGGTTCGGCTGCATATCCAAAAATCCAAACAATTAAATTCAGAAATTTATTGTTGACCATTTTTAGATCTATCCGGGTATAAAAAGCAGCCACTTTAATGCCTTTTAAACTTCCAGGAGGAAGGCTTTGAATAAACGCAAGAGTTTTGGGTAATGGCCTGTACTATTGGGTGGGCGAACCAATCACCATCATATCATAATTTTTCAAATCATCAGGCTTCACTTTTTCGGGTTGCATTGCCACAGAATCTCCTGATGAAATTAAAGCATCGCGAATGGCAAATGCTATTCTTTCGGTATTACTGAAAACTGATTCATAAATAACAAGTGATTTTATGCAAGTGCTTACTTTTCAATATTCAGTTTCTAATAATCCCAGGGCTTTAATTGTAATGATGTGCTTTCAGCATGTTGATAAACTCAGTTGGAAAACAATTCTTTATGAACTCCAGCAGCCGATAAAAATCAAAAAAACAATACTTAAACATTAAATCCTGCTTTCATATAATAGAATTTTCAATTATTCAGGATACGATCTGCATACTTTCCGATTAAGGCCAACAATTTCTTCCTGTCAATGGGCTTTGTGATGTAATTATTGCAACCTGACTGAATTGCCTTTTCATTGTCTTCCTGGTTTGCGTAAGCTGTTTGTGCAATAATAATAACCTCATTATTAAAGGTTCTGATTTGCCGTGTAGCTTCCAGACCATTGAGTTCCGGCATTTTTATATCAACCAGTATGAGGTTAATTCCCGGGGTTTTACGCATTAATTCAACCAACTCCACACCATTTGTCACCGTTAAGATTTCAACTGCCATGGGTCTGATCATCCTTGAAATCAGGTTAAGGCCTATTTCATCATCATCGGCAATGACTACTTTTAATCTGCCCTTCAGAGATTCTAAAGCTGAAATTCCAGTCCCTGAAGTACTCTTGATTTTGGTTTCATCACAACTATTATGAAAAGGAATTGTAAAAATAAAATCAGTTCCTTTGCCTTCTTCAGAGTTTAGTTCAATTTTTCCACCAAGCAATTCGACATAGGCTTTGGAAATGGCCAATCCAAGCCCGGCACCTTCATAAGTGCGAGAATTATTTGATTCAACCTGCACAAACCGATCAAAAATAGTTTTATGCTTTGCTGTTGGTATTCCTATTCCTTCGTCCCTGACAAAAAACTCCAGAAAACTGCCTCTAATTTTATATCCAAATTCTATTTTGCCTTTATTGGTATATTTCATGGCATTTTTTAACAGATTGGTCAAAATGGCAATCACCTTTTCCTTGTCAGAACTAATGATGGAATCTCCATTCTGAAAAGCCTTATAACATAACAACTGCAGTCCTTTTGATTCTGCTTCACTTTTGAAGAAATTATAAAGAAAATCGAGTTGATCGTTCAGGCTGAATGAAGTAATTTTTAATGTAACAAGTTTGGATTCAACTTTCGAAATATCAATCAGGTCGTTGATAATGTTGAGCATTCTTACTCCGCTCATTCTGATTAGGTTTATGTATTCCCGGGTCTGAAAATCCGAAAGTCCGGGTTCCTTTAAAAGTTCGGCAAATCCAAGAATTCCATTCATGGGAGTTCTTATTTCATGACTCATATTTGCAAGAAAAGCAGATTTAAGCCTTTCGCTTTCTTCGGCTTTTTCTTTTGCAATGATCACTTCTGAATTTACTTTAAGTAAGGTTGCATTCTGTATTTTAATGATTTTATTTTTTTTAATCATTTGTTGTTCATGTTGCTTTCTGCTTGTCAAATCAACCCCAACAGCTGACAATCCATTTACTTCTCCAGTTTCATCTCTCAGTAAAATATAAGCCCAGGCAACATACACAATACCGCCCTTTTTCTTTAAAATACCATTCTCAAAATAAAAATTACTCTCTTCTTTCCTGGTAAAATTTTTAAAAAGAGTCCGGTGTTTTAATCGTTGATCAGGTAATATTAATACATCGATGAAATTTCCACCTTCCAATTCATCAAATGTATAACCGGTTCTTTTCAAAAAACTCTCGTTACAGAATGTAATTCGTCCTTCAATATCGAGCATTACAGATAAGAAATTGGAACTTTTGAGGATTTCAGAAAATCTTCTTTCAAATTCAATCAACTTGTCTTTGGCGTTTCTGTTTAACCAGCTTTCGTAATGTTTTAACATCAATCTGCCTAACAATACGGTTGCAGGGGTATAAATGAAGATCAGGGGCAGAATCAAAGCTCTGCGCATTGTTGCTGAAAGCTCCTCAGGGAGCAGAAAGGTGCAGAAAAGCATCACAAGGTGGATAAGAAAACCAAGCGCAAGCAATTCAGAAATACTGTTTTTTGTATTCCAGCCAGGCCTTGTAATTCTCCATGCTATGCCAATGGTACCGGAAGAAAAAATCGTGGCTATACCCATCCATACCCCATCTCCACCCATTTGCCATCTGAAAGCAATATCTAATACCATTGCAAAAATGGTAGGAATTCCTCCGAAAAAGAGGCCTGAAATTCCCAACATTACAGTCCTGGTGTCAAAAACAACTCCCGGCACCAGTTGCCAGGGCAGGAGCATAAGTACAATTCCAATCCCGCCAATAATTGCACCTATCGCAAGTTTAACCACAAGACTCCGCTTTCCACGATAATTTATCCAAAAATTATCATAAAGCATACTGAAAGATAGTAAAACTGAGGTATTCAGCAGGAGTCCGGTAATAAAGGAACCCATCATAGGATGCGTTGATATTTTAGTTTGAAATGTGTTTGGGAATGCTAATATACATAATTTTAAAAGTTCGGATCACTTTTTTAAAATCCAGGCTTAGACACTAGTCAAATTATAAACTTTTAAAATCAATTTTGGCTGATTAATTAACAGCTTTCCATTTTCGATATTCCTCCACCAAACTAACAGAAGTCTCATCAGGTGAACTAACGGAAGTTGTTACAGTCATTTTCCTGGTTCCAGCAGGCCAGAAAACCACGGGCATATAATCATTTCCGTAAGATCCGTTTGAGCTGACATAGGTCTCAGAATCAAAGGCTGCACTAATACTCATCATCATAGGGCTGTTTTTATCATATTGATAGAGCCTGGCTGCAGAAAGGGATGGAAAATCGAGAGTTACTTCTCCGCAAAGTTGTCCGTCCTGCTCGTAAAGACGCGTTTTGATATTGGTAGCCCCCGGAAAGTCCTGCTCTATCTGATCGCCATCTATATAACGTTCCAGAATTTCACCAAAATCTTCTGCTGAAACATCATTGTCCTCATCCTTCACCGAAATGATATTGATGTAACGAATGGTAAGTTTTCCTGAGTTTTCACCTGTCAGTTCAAAGGTGTATTCTTTTTTTTCCACGGTAAGACAGGAACTCAACAATAGAATTAACAGCGAAAAAATAAAAAATCTAGAGTATACCGGAGCTTTCATATTTTTGCAAGTTAGTTTTGCATTCAAAGATAAATCAATTCTGAATACCTGTACCTTTGTCATGAATTCATAAAAAAATACAAGCAGAATTATAATGAAAATCTCAGTTGAAATTAGCTATTATCCTCTTAATGAGAGATATAAAACTCCAATAAAAAATTTTATTGCTGCACTAAACGAAAACAAAAACCTGGTAATACGCACAAATACAATGGCAACCCAGATTTTTGGAGAATTTGATGAAGTAATGTTCACCATTCAAAAATGCATGAAGCAAGCTTTTGAATTACCGCATTCGGTTTTTGTAATGAAAATAATCAATGCTGATCTTCAGGAATGAAACCGGGATTTTCTCATCATATTATTCTTAATTATCTGAAAATTAAATTATTCACATTACTAGTTTCTAAAAATCATAATGTGTCCTTTTAATAATAGACTTTGATGGCAGAATTCTGGGATATTTTCATTTCAAATTTAATGGACACTACCTGGCTTGAAGCTATCGCAGTGGTGCTGGGTATTGCCAGTGTTTGGTATGCGCGTCGTGAAAATATTCTGGTTTACCCAACCGGAATAATCAGTGTATTAATCTACGTTTATATTTGCTTTTATACCAGATTATACGCTGATGCCGGAATTAATTTTTTCTATTTTCTGGTGAGTGTTTACGGATGGTATAACTGGGTCAGAGGATCAGTTGAAAAAGGAAAGCTTGAAATTTCGGTCAACAATATCCGGCAACAAATTTCCGGAATTGGTTTCATTTTCATTTCATATTGGGCTATCATCGGACTTATCTGGATATTTAACCGGGACGATATGGTTTATATGCATTCCTATGTTCCATGGGTGGATGCTTTTACCACATCTATCTTCATTGTCGGAATGATACTAATGGCCCGTAAAAAAGTTGAAAACTGGGTTTACTGGATCATTGGTAATATCATTTCAATTCCACTGTATTTTACCAAAGGACTTGTATTTACTAGTTTTCAATACCTGGTTTTTTTGATTATTGCGATTTTTGGATACGTTGAATGGAGAAAACGATGGGCCTTGAGTCAAAAAGCGCTCTAAAACGCATTGCCATCACAGGCCCTGAATCAACAGGAAAATCATGGCTGGCAAAAAAACTGGCGGTCCATTTTAATGAACCCTGGGTGCCGGAATATGCACGCTTTTATATGGAAGCCAAAGGAAATCAATATGACTTTAATGATATACTGACCATTTCACAAGGACAGTTTCTTGCAGAAGAAAGAATTGTAAAAAAAGCCTGTAAGTATCTATTTTGTGATACCGATTTTCTGGTTACCCGGATATGGTGTTTGTTTAAGTATGGAGAATCACATCCATGGATTGATTTTATGGCAGGCAACCACTTGTATTATCATTATCTGCTCTGCAACACCGATTTGCCCTGGGAACCTGATGCAATGCGTGAGCACCCTGGTCAACGCGAAGAACTTTTCGAAATGTATGAAAATGAACTAAAAACCAGACGACTACCTTACAGTATTATTTCAGGAAATGGAGAGGATCGTTTAAATGCCGCCTTAGAAATCATTAACCGCTATAAATAATGGAACTTCAGAAAAGGGGTTATTTGTATGCTTTAATTGCAACCATTTGTGGTTCAATGGTCTACCTTTTCAGTAAAGCAGCTTTGAATCAGACTTCACTCGCTCAATTTGGTTTCTGGTGGTTTTCGCTTGCCATCCTTTGGAATTCATTAATGGCTGCTCATCCAAAAGGTGGCTTTAACATATCATCTTTAAAAAGAGGCGATTACAAAAATTTAATTTACATAGGCATCTTCGAAGTATTTGCAACAGTCAGTTTCTATGCTGCAATCTACATTACTGAGAACCCATCCATACCTTCATTTCTAAGAAACCTTGAATATTTGTTTGTAACTTTACTGGGAATCTGGTTGCTATCGGAGCGATTTAGCAAAACTACAGGAATAGGTGCTTTATTGATACTGACCGGTGCTTTCATCATCAGTTTCCAAAATGCAGGTCTTTCAGGATTCATGTCATCAACTGCAGCGCTTATGCTTATTTCAACATCTTTTTATGCAATTCGCACACTTCTTGTGAAGAAAAATATCGGAGAATTAAGGCCTGTGGTACTGGCTTTAAACCGTGCCATTTTTATACTTATTGTCGCTATTTTATTTGTCGTTATCACCAAAGAATCAATCATTATTTCAAAGAGTGCTTTCCTGAATATTTTGGCCGGATCATTTGTCGGGCCATTTCTTACATCCATATTTCAGTATTCAGCCTTGCGTTATACCCAGGCTTCAAGAACAGTTATTATTCAAAGTACCACGGGATTATTCGTCATTATTGGTTCTTTGATTATGTTTAGTAGTTTGCCCACCAATTCTCAGATTGCCGGCGGATTGGTTACCATTGTAGGTGTAATACTCATGATGAAAAAGAAAAAAGATGCCGAGGTTTAATATTTTAAAAAATTGCAATTCCCTGAATAACCGGTTTTCGGGTCAGAATCGCGAAAAAGTACATTTTTGTAGTAATGTAAGCACCCATCATTAATTCAAAAAATAATGGATCTAAATCGAATTGGATATTATTTTATTTACTACAACATCCTTTTAGTGTTGATGCTTTTGTCGCAGGCCTGCGACAATAAAGATAAAGACGGGGTTGATCCTCCAAATGAAGCATTTGTTTTCAGGGCAGCCGACCTCTCCCACTTACCTGAAATTGAAGAAGCCGGTGTCGTTTTCTATAATCGCATTGGTGAACCTGAGGATATGCTTTCGACCCTGAAAAAGGCAGGGCTTAACACGGTAAGAATCAGGCTATGGCATAATCCGGCCGATGGAAGGTCAGGTTTTCAAGAGGTTAGTAGTTTTTCGGAAAAAGTCAGAAGCAAAGGCCTAAAAGTATGGCTCACAGTCCATTACTCCGACACCTGGGCTGATCCTGGTCATCAGGCAGTACCTGAAATGTGGAAAAACCTCGGCCTGAGCGAGCTTTCTGACAGTATTTATCAATATACAACCAGAATCATAACACAAATTAAACCCGATTTTATTCAGATAGGAAATGAAATCAATGGTGGAATTTTATGGCCGGTCGGAAGATCATCCAACATGGTTAATTTTAAGGAATTGCTGAGATCAGGAGTAAAAGCAGTCAGAGATCAGGATAAAAACTGTAAAATCATGATGCATTATGCCGGAATTAATGGCTCTGAATATCTTTTAAGTAATCTTCAAAGTATTGATTACGATATCGTTGGAATTTCATATTACCCATTCTGGCATGGAAAAGATCTGGCAAAACTTGAGTCAGATCTTATAGCTTTGAGCAAAACATTGATTAAACCAATTGTGATCGCTGAGACTTCTTACCCGTTTACTTTAGGATGGAACGACTGGACAAACAATGTTATTGGTGAAACAGGACAGATTCTTCCTGACTATGCTGCTTCGGAAGAAGGACAAGCCGCATTTATGAATGAAATGAAAAGAATCTCAACATCTTCTGCTCAACTGATTGGATTTTCTTATTGGGGCGGCGAATGGGTAGCCTTCAAAGGGCAGCAGGCAACCAATGGTTCCTCATGGGAAAATCAGGCATTTTATGACTTTTCTTTCAGGGCACTTCCGGTGATTGAGGTTTTTAGCGAATAATTCTAGAGAAAACCGGGATCATCAAAAAGAAGATTGCATACTAACAATTGGTTTTTAGGGCCATTAACATTTTTGATTTCTTACACTAACTTCAAATTAAATTTCTGACTTTATGTCTATTTCAATTTCTCAACGGGCAAAATCCATAATTACTTTTATAAAGACTTTTTTCATACTGATTATTTTTTTTACCAGTTTCTCGGTTTTATCAAGCCTTATTCCTGACAAAGCGGTGAGAAATAACATTGAAAAAAGTATGAAATATGTTGAAAATCAACCAGATTATCCGCATATGATGATTTATGGGGATCACCACCGTCTGGATTATGCCATGGATGGAATGATCACAAATATTATTTATACCATTGATAATGAGGAACTTTTAAAATCAGCCTTTCTGGGCAGGTGCCGAATGAATGAAGACCCAAACACTACGCACTGGAAACATGTGGTTTATAACATAGAGAACAAAAACCTGAAACCCAATGTAAATTATGCCCGATATTGGCATGGCAACTCCTTCTTTTTCAGAATATTATATTGGATCACCCATTATAATGAATTAAAATGGATCATTTATATATTGACTTCAGTATTAATTGTGCTTTTTGCTATACTACTACATCGTGAAACCGGAACTTTAAAGGCAATGGCATTACTCCTGGGACTTTTCTTTGTGAATATTTATGTAATGCAATTTTCAATGCAAATGTCGCCGGTACTCATTATTTCTATCATCTCAAGTTTTTACCTGGTTAAAAATCTTAAAGTCGGTGGAAAAAAAACGGGTTTACTGTTTTTTATTACAGGCTCTGTTACAGCATATTTTGACTTGCTTACCGCTCCGGTTCTAACGCTTGGGATACCAATGCTACTTTGGGTTGAACTACAAAATGAAGATGATAGTACACAAAAGCAACTGATTTCCGGGTTTAAGAATCTGGTTGGTTTTGGTCTGCTTTGGCTAACAGGTTATGTGGCAAGTTGGACAATGAAAATAATAATTACAATACCGTTCGCTGAATTCGATATAATTTCTGATGTTCTAAATCAGTTTAAACTTCGCTCAGGCACTCTGGGTCTCAGCAGAATTTCAGCAATTGAAGCCAATTTCAACCTGTTACCACTGGTGTTTATCAACATTTTGCTTATTATACCTGTAATCCTGAGTATTTTTTATTTCAGAAAAAAGGGAATATCTAAAGCTATCCTTTTCCTTTTAGTAGCAGCAATGCCATACCTTTGGTATTTTGGAGCTGCTGATCACTCCTATTTTCATAATTGGTTCACATACAGGGTACAAGCCGTTTCAATCAGCGGTGTATTCCTGGCAGCCATTAGTCTTGTAAACCGTGTAAAATTACTTGAGCATTATCATAAAATTTTCAGAATCAAAATCTGAACAAGTAATTACTTTTAAAATTATAATTTAACGTAACTCTTCCTGCATCAACTCACTCATCGGCTTTCTAACCACAGAAAAATACCAGCAATTCTTAAGTATAGCAACTGGAGTCTGGAGCACTTAACAGCTCAAACATACTAAAACGTAATAAATCAGAAACACATAACCTTGAAACAAGATTCCTTAGAATTCCATATCTTTACAAACCTCAATAAAAAGCATTCATCGCATGAAACTTTCGGTTGTAATTGTTAACTACAACGTTAAATATTTTCTTGAACAATGTCTTCATTCTGTTGAGGCTGCTATAAAAAATATTGATGCTGAGGTCTTTGTAGTTGACAACAATTCAGTTGACGGATCCATTGAAATGGTCGCCGAAAAGTTTTCATGGGTAAAACTTATTGCAAATAAAAGTAATACAGGCTTTTCAAAAGCCAACAATCAGGCAATTAATGATGCAAAAGGCGAATATATTTTGCTGCTGAACCCTGATACAATTGTTGAACTTGACACCTTCACCCGCTCGTTAGAATTTATGGATTCCCATCCCGATGCCGGTGGATTGGGCATCAAAATGGTTGATGGCAGCGGAAAATTCCTTCCAGAATCAAAACGGGGATTACCAACGCCCAAAGTGGCATTTTACAAAATTTTCGGATTTTCAGCACTTTTCCCAAAATCAAAGATTTTCGGGCAGTACCACCTCGGTTACCTGAACAATGAAGAAACCCATGTGGTGGATGTGCTTTCCGGTGCCTACATGATGCTCCGGCGCCAGGCGCTGGAAAAAACCGGTTTGCTTGATGAAACTTTCTTTATGTATGGTGAAGATATCGATTTAAGCTACCGAATAACCAAATCCGGCTACAATAACTACTATTATCCGGGAGCAAGAATTATTCATTACAAAGGCGAAAGCACTAAAAAGTCCAGCATCAACTACGTTTTCGTATTTTACAACGCAATGGTGATTTTTGCAAAAAAACATTTTTCGCAAAAAAATGCACGCATTGTCTCTTTTCTCATTCACATTGCCATTTACCTTCGTGCAGGAATTTCAGTAATTTACAGACTACTCAAATCCGTTCTCCTGCCGCTGGCCGATGCTGCAGTTTTATATGCAGGATCTCTTCTTATTGTTGACTATTGGGAATCAAATGTTACGTATACCATTGGAGGGCATTATCCAACCTTGTTCTTGTTCGGGCTATTGCCTGCCTATGTTATCATTTGGCTCTTTTCAGTGCTGGTTGCTGGTGGATATGACAAACCCCTGAACCTCAGAAAGATATTTACCGGAATTTTTGCAGGTACCGTTGTTATTCTGGTATTTTACGCATTGCTCCCATCCACTTTCAGATTCTCGAGGGCAATCATAATGCTTTCAGGCATGTGGGGGCTGCTTTCAATGACCGGAATAAGATTGTTGCTTCATTTTGCAGGGTTTAAAAACTACCGCCTCGGTTACAATGAAAACCGAAGATTTGCAATTATTGGGAACAGCGAAGAATCGGAAAGAGTTGCCGATTTACTTCGGAAAAGTTTAACGAATACAGGGTTTATCGGCCTGGTTTCAATGTCAGAAAAAACTGAAAAAACCAACGGAACCATCGGCGTAATATCTAACATCCGAGACATCATCAGCATTTACAAAATTGACGAAGTGCTTTTCTGCGCCAGAGATATACCGGCTAATCAGATTATTGACACCATGACTCAGCTTAGCGATCTGGAGGTTGAATTTAAAATTGCTCCGCCTGAAAGCCTTTCAATCATAGGTTCAAATTCGATAAGTACTACTGGTGATCTTTACGTAATTGAAATAAATTCAATAAACAGAAGAAACAATATGAGGAACAAGCGATTGTTCGACATGGGTTCAGCCATGCTCCTGCTGCCTTTTTCTCCTGTGCTAATGTGGATCATGAGAAATCCGGGTGGATTTGTAGTTAATATTTTCAGGGTTCTGTCAGGATGGAGAACATGGGTAGGCTACGGACAACTTCCGACGAATTCAACCAGTCTGCCACCAATTCGGAAAGGGGTGTTAAATCCTAAAGATGCACTGAAAATTAACAACATTGATCAGGATACTGCAGTGAGGCTAAGCATGCTCTATGCACGCGATTACAGGTTATCAAGCGATATAAATATTTTTCTGAAGGCTTTTCGCCACTTGGGGCGCAAGGTTTAAGAGAATTAAAACCTTTTTAACCTTAATTTGTTAAATAGTCCAGTTAATGAAACTCAAGCTTTAGTCCCGGCCACAGGTCTACCCAATAAATATAAAATTGAAATGGCAAAATTTGAAGTTATAATGCCCAAACTGGGCGAAAGTATTATTGAAGCAACCATCACAAAATGGTTAAAAAATCCGGGTGATCGCATTGAAGAAGACGATCCGATTGTTGAAATAGCTACTGATAAAGTGGATTCTGAAATTCCTTCACCGGTCGAAGGAAAAATGATTCAGGTTCTTTTCAATGAAGGCGACATAGTTCCGGTTGGAAAAATTATAGCTGTAATTGAAACTGATCCAGATACAGAAACCGAGGTAGTCAAAGAAGTTACAGAATCGAAAAAGGAATTATCACCAGCTCCTAAAGTTGACTCTGCAATTAAAGAGGTCATGGTGGAAATAGAAAGTACTTCCGACAGATTTTATTCGCCTTTGGTAAGGAATATTGCTAAAACAGAAGGCATTGCGCAATCTGAACTCGATAAAGTTCAGGGTACCGGCAAGGATGGAAGGGTAACCAAGGATGACCTGATGGCATACCTAAAGAACCGCGGCCCACAAACTGCTTCGATACCTGCACCCAAGGCTCAGGCACCCACACCACAAACATTTGTACAACCAACTGCTGTTCCTGTATTTTCTGGTCCTGGTGACGAGATCGTTGAGATGGACCGAATGCGTAAACTCATTGCCGACCATATGGTGATGTCGGTAAAAGTTTCCCCGCATGTAACCTCATTTATTGAAGTTGATGTCACCAATATTGTGAAGTGGCGCGATAAGGTAAAAGACGACTTCCTGAAGCGCGAAAAAGAAAAAATAACCTTCACCCCGATTTTTATTGAAGCAGCAACTCAGGCACTTAAAGATTTTCCTGGCGTAAATGCTTCGGTTGATGGATACAAGGTAATTTTGCGTAAAAACATTAATATAGGCATGGCTGCCGCACTGCCAAATGGGAATCTTATTGTACCTGTAATTAAAAATGCAGATCAGAAAAATCTGATTGGCCTTGCAAAAGATGTTAACAGCCTCGCCAACAAAGCCCGCACAAACAAACTTGAACCTGATGATATATCAGGCGGCACTTTCACCATTACCAACCTTGGAACCTTTGGCAGCATTACCGGCTCACCGATCATTAATCAGCCTCAGGTAGCTATTCTGGGTATTGGTGTAATCAAGAAAAAGCCTGTTGTTCTGGAAACTCCTGAAGGTGATGTCATTGCCATTCGCCACATGATGATTCTTTCACTCAGTTACGACCACAGAACAGTTGATGGTGCCCTGGGAGGAATGTATCTGCAGCGGATGCAGCAACTTCTTGAAAGTTTCGACATCAATCGGGTAATCTAATCTCAAAAAAGGCTTAATTTCGCAGCACCACAGCCTTTGCTATGGTGCTTTTTTATTTAGATAGCATTATGAAACTAAATCTCACTAAACCCTTAGCTGTTTTTGATCTGGAAACTACGGGAACAAATGTAGGATCAGACAGAATCGTAGAAATAAGTATTATAAAAATTCACCCTGATGGCAGGGAAGAAACGCTGACCCGGCGCGTAAATCCGGGCATTCCTATTCCCGCGGAGGTTACGGCTATTCATGGCATCAATGATGAAGATGTAAAAAATGAGCCTCAATTTGCAGCTTTAGCTCCCCTGATTAATCAGTTTCTGGCCAATTGCGATTTGGGAGGATTTAACTCCAACAAATTTGATATTCCCCTGCTTGTTGAAGAGTTTTTAAGGGCTGATATTGATTTCGACGTCAAAAGCCGGAAGTTTGTTGATGTACAGAATATTTTTCATAAGATGGAACCCCGCACTTTGAAAGCCGCCTATAAGTTTTATTGCAACAAGGACATTGTGAATGCGCACTCAGCCGAAGCTGATACCCGGGCAACTTATGAAGTTTTACTGTCGCAACTTCAACGCTACGAAGGAGTTGAATACACCGATAAGGATGGAAAAATCACAACTCCGGTAGTAAATGATGTCAGAATGCTTCATGATTTCTCTTTTCAAAGCCGAAATGTTGACCTTGTCGGACACATCATCTACAACGAAAAGAATCAGGAAGTCTTTAATTTTGGAAAATATAAAGGCAAACCTGTTGAAGAAATTTTCAGCCATGAGCCCTCCTATTATGACTGGATGATGAAAGCCGACTTTCCCCTCTTCACAAAAAAAATAATCACATCAATAAAACTGAGAGGATTTAACAAAAGTTCTGTGAAAATTTAACCTGGATTTGTAAAAATCCGTGTTTTGTAAGAAAATTCAGCATTTTATTCATTGATTACATAACCGTTAGCTATGAAAATAATTTGTATTGGTCGCAATTATTCAGAGCATGCGAAAGAACTGAACAATCCTTTACCTGCCGAACCTGTTTTTTTTATGAAGCCTGAATCGGCCCAGTTGCGGAATAATCTGCCGTTTTTTTATCCTGAATTTTCAAAAGACATTCATTATGAGGTTGAACTGGTGCTTCACGTCAACAAAGTAGGTCGCAATATTCAGGAAAAATTTGCACACACCTATTTCGATGGAATCGGGGTTGGTATAGATTTTACTGCCCGCGACCTGCAGCAGAAAGCCAAAGAAAAGGGGCTTCCATGGGAGATGGCCAAGGCTTTTGACTTCTCAGCCCCAGTGAGCAGCTTTCTCCCCCTGGATTTATTTGCAAACCTCAACAATATTTCATTCGGGCTTTTTAAAAACGGCGAGTTGGTTCAGAATGGAAATTCAAAAGATATGATTTTCTCGTTCAACACAATTATTGCTTATGTTTCAAGGTTTGTAACCCTTAAACAAGGGGATTATATTTTTACAGGTACTCCGGCCGGAGTAGGGCCTGTTAAAATTGGAGACAAACTTGAAGCATTTATCGAAAATGAAAAATTACTGCTCTGCAATATCAGGTAAATTTTTTTATACAGAATATTGAATATCAATCAGGTAATGAATTTTGTGAACATTTGAAACTTTTGTCCGGGCTTTTTAACTTTCTATATTTTTGAGTTGAAAATTCACTATACAAAAGCAATATCATCAATTACGTCAGATCCGGCAGCCTTATTCAACGATTTAATCAGTTTGGTGCGGGCATACCCAAGTTCCTCGCGAAGGGCCGGAGAATTCAGTTTTACATATAAAATCCTATGTTTAATATACAAGTGAGTTGTATCCCGGGCAATCATTTTTCCGACCACACTATCCCAAAAACCAATGACTCGTGCCTGATTCAGTTTATCGCTGATGCGGTATGTACTGATCAACTCCTCAATTACATCTTTCAGCGACTGGTTATTCGATGTCCGTTTTACCATGAAAGTTTCTTTATCATTTGACTTCTAAATTTTTCCTCAAAATTTTATATCGGCGAAACAACACCCTGCTTTACCTCGAAGATGCGGTGATCAATACTCGCTGACTCAAATATTTTATTCACTCGTTCGGGTTGGGTATCGGTTATAAAAACTTGTCCGAAACTATTATCACCTACCAGATTGATCAGTTGAGATACCCTTTCGCTGTCGAGTTTATCGAAAATATCGTCTAGCAACAAAATGGGTTTAAATCCTTTAATTCCCTGAGTGTAATCAAATTGCGCCAGTTTTATCGCCAATACAAAAGATTTTTGCTGCCCCTGAGATCCAAACTTCTTTACAGGATATCCGCCGATTGTAAATTCCAGGTCATCTTTATGAACTCCGGTTGTGGTATACCTGACCGTAAGATCGCGCTGCTGGTTGGCAGTTAAAAGTTCTCTTAGCCCTGTATTTTTAAGATCAGAATGATAGGTTATATCAACCAAATCCTTCCCATTGCTGATAAATTCAAAATATTTCCGGAAAACTGGGACAAACCCGTCAATAAAAACGCGTCGGCATGCAAAAATGCGTGAGGCCGGAGCACTCATTTGTTCATCCCATATTTCGAGGGAAGCGTTATCAAAGTACCTGTTTTCGGCAAAATTTTTTAGCAGTGCATTGCGCTGAGCCAGCGATTTATTGTAGGTTATCAAATCATCAAGATACAATCTGTCGAACTGCGAAATCACAGAATCAAGGTATTTGCGCCTTAGCTCACTTCCTTCGTTAATCAGGTCGCGGTCGTAGGGCGAAACCATAACCAAAGGAAATTCTCCGATATGATCGGCCAAACGATCGTATTCCTTAGAATTTATTTTAAACTGCTTTTTTTGATTTCTGCGCTGAATGCAACTTACTTCATCGGAACCATTTCCATTCCTTTCAAATTGACCATGAATGGCAAAAAACTCCTCCTCATGCCTGATGTTTTGGTTATCAACCAAATTAAAATAACTTTTGGTAAACGAAAGATAATGAATGGCGTCCAGCAGGTTCGTTTTCCCAACTCCGTTAAGTCCGGTAAAACAATTGATCTTCTCAGAAAACACCAGTGAGGCATCCGGGTAATTCTTAAAATTTATAAGTTTAAGTTTCCTGAGGTACATTGTAATCTACTTGATTTTGAACTTATTATAAATGAAATCAGCAACTTCCTGCAGCTGGTAATGAGGTGTTGACGTGGCCCCTGAAATTCCAATTCGATCAGTTACGTCGAACCAATCGCCGACCTGAGAGGCATTTTCTACAACATAAGTCCGTGGATTGACCTCGTGCGAAATACCGGCAAGAAACTTACCGTTTGAGCTATCGACACCACTTACAAAGATAATGATATCATTTCGTCTGGCAAACTCTTTTAGTTCAGGAACTCTTCGGCTCATCTGCCGGCAGATGCTATTGATAATTTTTACATTATCAGGGTTCCCTGTTATTTGAAATGAAGTTTCTTTTATAAACCGGCAAATTTCCTGATAAAGCTGATCATCGGCAGTTGTCTGGGCAAAAACATGCAAAGGTTCATCAAAGTTGAGAAGTTTAACATCCTCAAAACCTTCAACAACAACGTCATTTCCAGTAGATTGCCCCAACAATCCAACGACTTCCGGGTGCTCTTTTTTACCAAAAATCACAACTCTCCCTTTTCCTGAACTGCTTAACAAAATACTACTTTTCTTTACTTTTTGCTGTAAACGCTGAACAAAAGGGCAGGTGGCATCGAGGAAACTTTGATTATATTTATTCAGAAGGTTATAAGTTTCAGGAGGTTCACCATGGGTTCTGATGAATGCCACTTGGTTGCCGGTGCCAATCTCAGTATGATTTATGGTTGTCATTCCTTTCTTTCTCAACCGCTCAAGCTCTGTATCATTATGAATTAACTTTCCCAGGCATTGCAATTGTTCTCCCTGCTCAAGTTTTTCTTCAGCAAAACGAATTGCTCTGTTCACACCCGAACAAAATCCGGAAGTTAAATCAATTTCAATTTGAGGAATTGAATTATTCATGACACAAAAGTACAAAATGCAAAGATACACTGTCCTGGCTCAGTGGTCTGATTTCAAAGACAGTTGAGCACTTTAAGAACGCTCTATAATTATCTTATCTTTAATTGAATCCCGCCTGTTTCCTATTTGCTTCCGGCAAAATCAGACAAGTTGAAGGCGATACTTATAAAATTGGGTGAACCTGCCAGATGATAGGCGGAGCGGGCATAGGAGAAATTAAATTTGGATACCCTGAATCCAAAACCCCACGAAAAACCGACTGTACCCCTTCTGCTCTCCAGCTTCATTTCCTGCCTGCGTTGATAATTATAACCTAAGCGCACGCTTAAATTCTTACCAGGCAGAAACTCACCTCCAATCGCCACGTGCCGCATGGCTTTATCAGCAAATTCTCCGGCTTTACTTTTTGTTTTTACCTCGCCGGTAAAAGGATCCACAACATCTTCAGCAGGATCGTAATAGGTAAGGTCCCATTTCTGAAGATTTGTCAGCAAAATAGAATAGCGAAATGGGAGGTGCTGCAATCTTTTCGAAAGTCCTAATTGAAGTTCGAAAGGCAAAGGCTCATTATTTCCTGATGTGTAAGTAGTGAGTTGCCGGCCTATATTACGCGCAATAAGCGATGTTGTAAAACCTGAGCGGGCATGATAGGTACCTGCAACATCGACACCTAATCCAACAGAATTATAAGTTTCAAAAGCCGAGTAAATCGTTTTCAGGTTGGCTCCAATGCTGAAGAGTGAGTCGAGTCGACGCCCCCAGCCCAAAACCAGGGCAAATTCCCCTGCGGAAAATTCACCGGCATCTTCAGGAATAATTCCGGTTTCATCGGTGTAATCAAATCTGCCATAATTTATGTATTGCATACTTGCCGCAAGACTACCAATTTTATCGTATGTTCTTGAATAACTGACAAATCCAGAATTAATATCAGCAAAATAATCCACAAAATTCAGGGAAATGGAATTATGCATTTCGCTATTAATAAGTGAAGGATTATTAAGCCCGACAGAAAGATCATTATCGGCAATGGCTACAAAATTTCCACCTAAAGCAACTACCCGTGGAGAATTTGGAAGATTCAGGAAACGGTAGGTACTTGTTCCGCCAATCTGGGCACTAGCAACAAAAGCAGTAAAAACCTGAATAAATGAAATGAATATTACAAATAATCGAACTGTCACGTTATAAGATTTTGTTGAGAACTGCAGCAAATTTAACGCTGAATAAATAACACTGGTTCTGAAACGCAGTTCTTCGTTGATTATTGCAGGTCAATATGTAATAATGTTTGGGCTCTGTTAGAATTTTCTGCCATCTAAAACACCTCATCAAAACCAGTTAAAAACTGTAACATAAAAGGCATGAGTTTTCATTCAAGAACTAACTGCTGATTTGTTTTCTGATAAGATTTAAAGCGCTTCCTGCTCTATACCAATCAATCTGTGAGTCATTATAGGTATGATTTACCATGAGTGAATCCTTTGTTCCGTCAGCATGTTCGGCGACAATGGTCAATGGTTTGCCTGCCTGAAAATCAGTAAGTCCAACAACTGAAATCAAGTCATCTTCAAGAATTTTATCATAATCAGACTTATTGACGAATGTGAGTGCAAGCATGCCTTGTTTCTTGAGGTTGGTTTCATGAATTCGGGCAAATGACTTCACAATCACAACTTTAACCCCAAGATGCCTCGGTTCCATAGCTGCATGTTCGCGCGATGATCCTTCCCCATAATTCTCATCACCAACAACTATCGAACTAATTCCCATAGCTTTATATGCCCTTGCCACGGATGGCACTGCATCGTACTTATCTGAAAGGATATTTTTAACAAGATTGGTCTGATTATTAAAATAATTTACGGCTCCAATGAGCATATTGTCCGAAATATTGTCAAGATGTCCTCTGAACCTTAGCCAGGGCCCTGCCATAGAAATATGGTCAGTGGTGCATTTGCCCTTTGCCTTGATCAATAGTCGCATTCCATGCAAATCCTTTCCATCCCAGGCCGGGAAAGGTTGCAGTAACTGCAACCGTTTTGAATCAGGTTTTACAACCACACTCATATGACTCCCATCTTCGGGAGGGGCAACATATCCTGCATCCTGAACATCAAAACCATTGGGAGGCAGTTCAAGCCCCTCAGGCAAATCGAGCGAAACCCATTCACCTTCCTCGTTGAGTAATTTGTCAGTCAACGGATTAAACGTCAGCGTTCCTGCTATGGTCATTGCTGTAACCATCTCGGGCGATGCTACAAAACCATGGGTATTTGGATTTCCATCGTTTCGTTTGGCGAAGTTTCTGTTGAAAGAGGTAATAATAGAATTTTTTCTGAAAGGATCATCGGTATGCCTTTTCCATTGTCCTATACATGGGCCGCAGGCGTTAGACATAACCACTCCGCCAATTTCCTCAAAAACATCAAGAAGGCCATCGCGTTGGGTGGTAAATCTTATCTGCTCCGATCCTGGAGTAATGATAAACTCGGTTTTAACCTTCAATTTTTTTTCTTTAGCCTGCCGGGCAACAGATGCAGCACGGGTAAGGTCTTCGTAGGATGAATTGGTGCAGGATCCAATCAACCCCACTTCCAAAGTCAAAGGATATTCTTTCTCTTTTGCGATTTTTACAAACTCCGAAATTCCGTATGCTGCATCAGGGGTAAAAGGTCCGTTGATATGCGGTTCAAGCTCGGAAAGATTGATTTCGATCAATTGGTCAAAATATTTTTCAGGGTGGGTGTATACTTCCTCGTCAGCCCGCAAATCTTCAATAATTTTGTCGGCCAATTCGGCCACTTTTTCTCTTCCAGTCTCTTTCAGATAGGCACTCATCTTTGTGTCATAACCAAAGATGGAGGTAGTGGCTCCGATTTCAGCACCCATATTACAAATGGTTCCTTTTCCTGTTGCTGAGATTGAATCGGCTCCATCGCCAAAATATTCAACGATTGCACCTGTTCCACCTTTTACAGTTAATATTCCGGCAACTTTCAGAATCACATCCTTGGCTGATGTCCAGCCGTTTAGCCTGCCTGTAAGTTTTACACCAATAAGTTTGGGCATTTTCAGCTCCCAGGCCATTCCGGCCATAACATCCACAGCATCAGCACCTCCAACGCCAATAGCAATCATGCCTAAGCCACCTGCATTTACTGTGTGTGAATCAGTACCTATCATCATGCCGCCAGGAAATGCATAGTTTTCAAGCACAACCTGATGTATAATTCCTGCGCCCGGTTTCCAGAATCCGATTCCGTATTTGTTCGAAACTGATTGCAAAAAGTCGAAAACTTCCTTGTTTTGCTCCAGAGCAAAATCAAGATCGGCTTTGGCACCTGTCTGCGCCTGTATGAGATGGTCGCAATGCACCGTTGAAGGGACTGCCGTTTTGTTTCTGCCTGCATTCATAAACTGAAGCAATGCCATCTGCGCAGTTGCATCCTGCATGGCCACCCTATCGGGCGCAAAGTTCACATAATCAAAACTTCTTTTATATTCCTGAGCAGGAAGGCCTTCGAATAGATGGGCGTATAAAATTTTTTCGCTCAGTGTAAGTGAGCGTCCTGTAAGTTTTCGGGCTGCTTTAACTCTTTCGGGTAGCAAAGAATAAACTTTCTGAATTAAATCGAGATCAAATACCATAAAATGTGTTTTCAAAAATTGGTGAAGTAATAATTAGTCATTTTGTTGAAAGTTTGCAATTCCAGCCAAAACATGCAATTAAATGGTAAAATATTTGGCTGTATCAAGGATTCAGAGGCAACAACAGTCAAAACAAAATAAAGTTTTGGCTGACATTTGCCTTAAATGGTCAGGAACCTTTGTCACCCACAAAATAATCGACTTTATCTTTAAAAAGAACGTTAAAAGTAGTGAGGCTTCCGTATATACGTGTAATGTATTGCTGAATGTTGAGTTTATCTTCATCGTTCAGTGTACTTGAATTAACTCTCTGTTCAAGCACTCTTAACCTATCACGTACCATTACTATTTTGTGAAAAAATGCATCTATAGGAATTTCCTTTTCTTTAAGTGAAGTATCACCAGGATATAGCACCATCTTTCCTCCTATCCATTTTTGTCCCATTGGGACTGTTTCCTGAAGGTCGGTAAAACGGCGAAGAACCCTGATAAGACTTTTTTCTATTTTTTCATAAGTCACAATTTCAGGAGGGGTTTCAATGGCTTCCATTACCCTGAGTCCCTGAAAATCGCGCTGAATGATTCGGGTACCATTTTCAATAAAAGTAATTTCCCAGGCTTCTGTCCGCACCTGTATGATCACTCCTTTTCCAAATTGAGGGTGTTCAACCCTTGAACCAACGCCCAGATTTAATTCGTCCATGATTCATTCATTATTTCTTAATTTCTGATATTTTCAATAATTCGTAGTGTATTTTTAGCACCTGAGGAATAACAATATCAACATCACTATTGTTGACAACGAAATTGGATTTTTCGATTTTCAAATGTTCTGGCCATTGATTTTCAATACGTGAAAGTACCTCTTCACGGTTAAATCCATCGCGTTGAATTACCCTGGCAATCCTTTCTTCCTCGGGAGCAGCTACAACAACAATTGAATCAAAGAGACTGTAAAATCCTGATTCAAAAATAATCGCTGATTCCTGTATTATATAGGGTTTATCAGTTTGTCCTTCGGCCCACAGTAAAAAATGCTGCCTGACTCTTGGATGAATGATGGTGTTTAATTCCTGTAACTTTTTCACATTCCCGAATGCTTTTGATGCCAGCTTGCGTCTGTCGATTGTACCTTCAGCTGAAAGAATTTCGGTTCCGGCCATTTTTGTAACAAGAGATATTACTTCGGGAGTATCCAGAAATTTTTTTGCCTCAACATCTGCAATATAAACCGGCACACCAAGTCTGTTAAAGAGACTTGCTATGGTGGATTTTCCGCTACCTATGCTTCCGGTTAGACCAATTTTTAACATGCATCTGGCAATCAAAATACAAACCTACATGAAATTATCGAAAAATCAACGGAAAGAAACGAAATTCTGAGATGTAAGCAGGTTAAAATCAATTAACCGGCCTTAACTTCCTCATTTAAAAACGCTGCCAGGTTTGATCTGTTGCTTTACTTTATTATCAGATATTCTACCATATCGGGTTCTATTTTAATAACCTTCACAAACGAAGGCGCAGTACCAACTGTCACCGGAATTCGGTTTCGGTTTGTTTCTTTCCCTGATTCCGGATCAGCAAACAGTGTAAACATAGAAGGATCGAGGCGGGTGTAATCTTTCATTGCAACAAGACATATTATTTCGACTTTTTCGGGAAAGGTCCTGTAAGATGAACCTTTCAGCTTGTTGACATTCATTCTTACCGGAACTTCAATTTTTGCTTCGGTAAATTTTTCCACTTCCAGTTTAATTTCAACACTATCTGATGAAAAACTTATCGGAGGGTAAAATTCAGGTTTTATAAGCGCAAGTTTTTCTATAAGCCCTGACTTCAGACTGCTATAGGTTTTTTGTTCGGTCGATATAGACCTAATGGTGTCAACAATATTTTTCAGACCACTTATCCAGATTGAATCAGGGTTGATACTGACAGAGTCGTAAAGTTGGTATTGCCTGGAAAATTTGAGAGAAACATCGGGTTTAACAACCACAAGTTTTGTCCAGGTTTTTTCAAAAATAAAGTGTAAAGTATCAGGTTCAATTGCCAGTATCTCGACACCTGAAGGCAACTGGCTTGAAAATGTACTGAAATTTCTGGATGTTCTCAAATAGCCAAAGTACTGATCTGCTTTACGGTGCAGATTTAAATTGCGCAATTCGATTTGCAATGGCTTCGTCCTTGCTTTAATCATACGCGAGTAGAAATCGATGCCAGTTGCTTTTACTGTTATTGATATCACTGAATCGGCATTCGATGTCAGAATTTTACCTTTTGGTAGAGAAGCCGCTTCAACATCAAAATTAATTTTCACCTCATATTCATAGGTGAGTTTAATCATGCCCCACATAATTGCCGAGAATAGCAAGCAAATCAAAAAAACGGAAAGCTTTGTACGAAGCTTTCCGTCATTTGGTTTTGTTATTCTGGCAAATTGCGTTAGGATATATCTTTTCACCATCCCGGAAGATTATAGGTTAAAGATTTGAGGTTGCAGAACCTATTTCTGCTGATTGCCCAGCTGGTCAGCAGCATCACCTGCAATAGCAGTTTTCTCAACGCGAAGTCTCGATCCATCTTCTACTTCAATTGTAAAAGTAGTATCCTGAACTTCAACTATTTTACCATGGATTCCACCAATGGTAACAATTTTATCTCCTTTTTTCAGCGCCTCCCTGTATTTGCGGGTTTCTTTTGCCTTTTTAGCCTGAGGTCTGATGAAAAAGAAGTAAAAAACAACCATTAAAAGTGCGAGCAGTATAAAAGAGCTGTATCCGCCTCCCCCTTCTGTTGGGGCCATTAATAATGTTGATGTGAGCATTTTATAATTTTTAGGTTTAACAATAAATTCACTTACGCAATTCTTCGGGAAGCACAACTTCAGCCTTAATCCTCAACACCTGAGAATTGGGCTGAGTGTTACTTAAAATGGTGATGGTTTTATTCTGGAAGCCACGCCGGTTCTCAGAATCAAATTTTACATCAATTTTGCTGGTTTCTCCGGGCCTTATTGGTGTTTTTGGAAAATCAGGCACCGTGCAGCCACATGATGAGCTAACTTTGGATAATATTAAATCTGATTTCCCACTATTTTTAAACTTGAAGCTATAAGCAACTTTTTCGCCCTGAATTATCCTGCCGAAATCATGAAAATCTTTATCAAACTCAAGAACGGGCATGTTTCCGGTTTCTTTACCACTGGCGGTATTAGGATTTTTAACAATATCGCCGGTAAGCAGTTCCTCGCTTCCACTGCGGCTTCCACACGAAGATGAAAAAATAAACAGTATCAAAAAAATACCCGCTGAAATTAATAAGTGAAATATCTTTTTCATAATCAGGAAATCGTTATTAAATTAATTACTGGTTTGCAAAAATAGTCAAAAACAGCACGCCCCGAACCAATCTTCGGGCAAACCACACTTTGCAATTTATAATTGGATTAAAAGTTGGGGATTTCAGACAAATCACGAATTATAAAAACATCGTATTCGCCCAGTGGCTTAAATCCTGAAGTTTTATATAGGCGCAGAGCCACCTCGTTTTGATGGTGAACCTCAATTTTTATCTGATATCCATCTTTCTTAGCCTTTATTAAACTTGCACTCAGCAACATTTTGGAAAGACCTCTGCCCCTATATTGCAGATCAATTCCAAAGTGGTGAAGATATGTGCGGCGTTTATCGTTGGTAAGCCATGATGTACCTATGATTTTACCAGTTTCATTACATAACAAAAGGAGGTGGCCACCATTTATCAGGGTTTGTTCAATAACCTCAGCATCATCGCCCCGGTGTTTGCCGCCAAGCCCATTTTCATTCCAAAAATTATTGACTTCCTCATAATCTGAGTGAAGGTAATCGCGCAAGTAACAACCAGTTTCGGATGACATAGTTATTTTTATTCTATCAAACCCCTGCCTGTTTTTTTGATAAGATCTTCAGCACGAAGATCGGCTACAATTTTGTCAAGCATTCCATTCACAAACTGTCTGCTTCGGGGAGTGCTGTAATCTTTTGAAATTTCAATGTATTCATTTAATGTAACTTTTACCGGGATTGACGAAAATTCGGTAAGTTCGGTCAAAGCCATCTTCAACAGAATCATATCGAGCATTGCAATGCGTTCAATGTCCCAGTTTTGAGCTTTTTTTGCTATAAGTACATCAAAATCTGCGTTGTGTACAATTGTTTTTCGGAAGAGTTTCAGCACAAAATCTTTGATAAGATCCTCTCCTTCATCATCGGGATTTATCATAAGCGGCGGCAAAGGCTCAAAATCATCCATTTCGGAAGTCCATTTTTTTAGAGTTTTAGCAAGAAGAAAGGCTGCCGTATCAATATCATCGGCCCAGTGAATATTTTTTTCTTCAAACAGGCTTGTAAATGCCTCGCTACCCATCATAAACTCACCGAAGAGATGCAATACAATATCCTTTTCATCGCGATAGTTTACCGAAGGTTTTCCCATGAAATTGATAAAAATTTCAGAATCACGGAATGTCAGGAATATTTTCCTGATGATATCCTGATGTTCTGACCATGAAATTTTTAAACGCTGAATATTTTTCTGCAGGTCTCTGTTTTCTGAGAGCTGCCTGATAAACTGATTTTCAACAAAACGGGTGTTCGGATGAAGTTCTGCATCGGTTGGTAAAAATTTCAATCGTGCATCTTCCATGCGGTTAAATGCGAAATCTCTAACTTCAATAAGCGAGGAAAGTAAATAAATATAAAGGTCATAAATGCTCTCAATACTTGAAATCAAACTTTTTTCCTGCTTTGCAACTTCACTCCCTTCGGACTGAAAATAAGCATATAAAGTTTGCAAAACTTTTATCCTTAAGTGCCTTCTGTTTAGCATTGATCCTGTTATATAAATGAACTCAAATCCTTTAAGTGCGCAAAATTACAGTTTTTTCCTTGAAAACGCTCATTAAATATAACTGAAAACAACATGGTAGATTTAACTCACAATTGCTTCTATGATTCATTAAAAAATCCGCCAAAACAGAATTTTAATACTTCAGGGCTTTCAATCTTAATAATTTGAAGAATCAATATAATTGAATTAATTATTTGCAAAATCTAAAACCCAAAATGTATTGGGGTTATTGTTAATAACTTTGCTCTGATAATTAAAGCCATTGTTGGCAAAACCTTGAAGTAGTATAAAAAATTGTACCTTTGTGAAGTGAGTTATCCGAACAGATAAGTCCATTAAAATGTTGAATTTTAGATATTTAATTTTATATGGGAAAAATAATAGCAATTGCAAACCAAAAAGGTGGAGTCGGAAAAACCACAACTGCCATAAATCTTGGTGCAGCTTTTGCAGTGCTTGAGCATAAAACTTTGATAATTGATGCTGACCCGCAAGCCAATTCAACATCAGGTGTGGGTTTTGATCCAAAAAACATCAAAACCAGCATTTATGAATGCCTCATGGATGAAGTTGAGCCCCAGAATATCATTTTAAATACAGCAACCCCAAACCTCGATTTGCTGCCAGCTCATATTGATTTGGTTGGAGCCGAAATTGAGATGATCAATCAACCCAACCGTGAAAAAATGATGCGCAGGGTGATTAATAAAATCAGGGATAATTATGATTTTATTGTCATAGATTGCTCACCTTCGCTGGGTTTGATTACTGTCAATTCTTTGGTTGCAGCCGATTCAGTAATTGTTCCTGTTCAATGCGAATACTTTGCGCTTGAGGGACTTGGAAAACTATTAAATACGATTAAAATTGTACAATCGAGGCTCAATACGAATCTTGATATTGAAGGTATACTACTTACCATGTATGATTCACGCCTACGCCTCTCAAACCAGGTGGTTGACGAAGTAAAAGCACATTTCCAGGATATGGTATTTGAAACCCTGATCAATAGAAACACCAAATTGGGCGAAGCTCCGAGTTTTGGAGAGACCATCATCATGCACGATGTAAACAGTACAGGCGCAATAAACTACCTCAATCTGGCGAGAGAGATTCTGCAAAAAAATGAGCTTACAAAACTAAAAGCATCAGAAAAACAAATAGACATTGAAGATGAATCCTAAGAAAAAAGCCCTGGGAAGAGGACTAAGTGCCATTCTTGAAAGCCCCGAAACTGATATAACATCCAAAGACATTTCCGGCAATTTTGTTGCTGGTGCCATTGCATCATTACCCATCAGCCAGATTGAAGCTAACCCTTTTCAACCCAGAGAAGAGTTTGATACCGAAGCTTTGAATGAACTGGCCGAATCCATTAAGGAACAAGGAATAATTCAGCCGGTTACTGTGAGGAAAATGGGATACGATAAATATCAGATAATTTCGGGTGAGCGTCGTTTGAAGGCATCGAAAATTGTCGGGTTGACTGAAATCCCATGCTTTATCAGGATAGCCAATGATCAGCAGATGCTTGAAATGGCCCTTGTTGAAAACATACAGCGCGAAAACCTTAATGCCCTCGAAGTTGCTATTGGTTATCAGCGACTCATCGAAGAATGTGAAATCACACAGGAAGAACTCTGTCAACGGGTGGGCAAAAACAGAACTACCGTTACAAACTACATCAGGTTGCTTAAACTACCCGCAGAAATTCAGGTTGCTGTGCGCGACAATAATATAAGCATGGGACATGCCCGGGCTATTATCAACATTGAAGATGAACAAACGCAACTTACTATTCTGAAAAACATTGTTGCTAAAGATCTTTCGGTGAGGGAGGTTGAAGAAATTGTTAGAAACCTGAACAAATTGCCTTCTGAACCCAAAGTCAGGAAACCGGTTGAAATGCCATCAGAAGTTGAAAACTACCGAGATCAGGTTGCCAGCCGATTCAACACAAAAGTAAATGTCAGCCTTAATGATAAAGGCAAAGGCAATATTGTGATCAGTTTCAATTCTCAAAAACAATTACAAAATATACTTGAAGAACTTATTTCCCGTTAGATCAATAAGTTTTCAAAATGATGGAAAATTCCGGGGCTATTCCGTGTTCATTCTTCAGGATTACCGCTTTATTTTTCATTGCGGTTGTCATTCTTTTTTTTGTTGGAATAAAAACAGTTTCATCACAGGACACCACCCTTGTGGTAACCAAAGATGGAATTCTGACCGATACATCAACTGTCACTAAACATTCGCCTCACAAAGCTACCATATACTCTCTGGCTCTTCCGGGCCTTGGCCAGGCATATAATAAGAAATACTGGAAAATTCCGATCATTTATGCAGGTTTTGGCTTCTTTGGATATTCTATCAAAATTAACCACAAAGAAATGAAGAAATTCACAGAAGCCTACAGATATATAATCAATAAAGAAACATATCCGATTGATAATGTATACGTAACAAGATATCCGAATACCAGTGATTTGTTGAGAGGGCGCGATTTTTACAGAAGAAAAGTTGAACTTAATATTATCTACAGTGCAGCTTTCTACCTTCTTAATGTTATTGATGCGGCAGTTGATGCTCACTTTTTCGATTACGATATATCTGACAACCTCTCAATGAGTATTGAGCCGGCCATTATTCCTGCACAAAGTCCTGGCCTGCCACATTCCAATGGAATCAGGCTCTGTTTAAACATAAATTAAAAATGAAACTTAAAATAGCATTATCGGGTTATGGAAGAATGGGCAAAGAAGTCGAAAAAGCGGCTTTAGCGCGCGGTCATTCTATAATTTTGAAAGCAGACAACATATATGATTGGGAAAATACAGGAGAATTATTACCTCAATGCGATGTAGTGATTGATTTCAGTATGCCCGCATCGGCTCCCGATGTAGTTAAAATGTGTTTTAAGCACGCAATCCCGGTAGTATCAGGAACAACTGGATGGAACAGGGAACTTGAACCCTTGCGGCAGCTGTGCATCGATGAAAGAAAAACCTTCTTTTATGCACCAAATTTCAGCATTGGAGTAAATATTTTCTTTGAAATCAATAGCAAATTGTCAGAATTGTTGAGCAATCACAAAGATTATTATCCACACATTCACGAAATTCACCATATTAAAAAAATAGATGCTCCGAGCGGAACCGCCATTGCTCTTGCCAATGACATAAATGTCCATCATTCCGTTTATCAATCGGGGTGGACCGATCAACCGGGTGCTGAAAATGAAAAGGTACTCATTACCAGCGAAAGAACCGGAGAAATTCCTGGCACTCATATTGTTGAGTGGGCTTCTGCAACCGACAACATCGAAATCAGGCATACAGCCCATAGCAGGCAGGGTTTTGCAACAGGTGCCGTAATTGCAGCTGAATGGGTAATTGGAAAGAAAGGATATTTCGGTATGCGCGATATGCTGAAAATCAATTAATCAAAAAAAATACTAATATTGCACCTTGTCGAAAATACTTCACCGTGCAACTAAAAACTTTAAAATGTCTCCAACAATTGTACTGATTCTCATCCTTGTATTTTTCCCGGTTCTTCTCTGGAAAACATTTAAAACAGCAGGATATGAAGGATGGCATTCGGCCATTCCGGTTTATAATTATTACCTCTGGCTAAAAATTATAAACAAACCTTTATGGTGGTTTATATTTTTAGTCATCCCGTTTATCAATGCATTCATGGTAATGCTGATGGTAGTGGAAACCCTCAAATGTTATAAAATTCACGGCCTTGATCGACAGGCTCTTGCGGTTCTTTTTCCATATGTCTACCTGCCCTGGTTGGGGATGAAAAAGGAGAAGGATTACACTCAACCTGAGAACAGGGTAGCTATCAAAAAAACAGCAACCCGTGAATGGGTAGATGCCATTATTTTTGCAGTAATCGCAGCTACGATCATACGTGTTTTTATGATTGAGGCTTACACCATACCAACCTCATCGATGGAGAAATCGTTGCTGGTGGGCGATTTTTTATTTGTCAGCAAGTTAAGTTATGGGCCCAAGGTACCAAACACACCCATTGCCTTCCCTTTTGTTCATCACACCATGCCACTCACTCAAAGTACAAAATCTTATGTTGAGTGGATAAAGCTACCTTATTATCGATTCCCCGGATTCACATCCATCAAAAGAAACGATGTAGTTGTTTTTAACTATCCTGATGGCGATACTGTAGCACTTAAGGTTCAAAATCAAAGTTATTATGCCCTCATTAGAGATTATGGCAGAAAGAGGGTTTGGAGCGACAAGGCCAATTTTGGCGAAATTGTTGCCCGGCCTGTTGATAAAAGAGAAAACTACATCAAACGATGTGTTGCTGTAGCTGGTGATACCCTGCAAATCAAAAATCAAATTGTTTACATAAACGGAAATCAGGCAGAATTTCCCGAAAATGGTCAATTTAAATATCTGGTCAGAACTGATGGGAACAGAATTAACCCAATGGCACTAGATAAACTTGATATAACGGAAGATATTTCAATGACTGCCCAAAACGAGATGATGCTTACCCTTACCAATGAATCGGTAGAGAAACTAAAAGGGTTCATCAACGTTAAGGAGGTACGGCAGATTATTCAGCCAGATGGATTCTGGCAACCTTATATTTTCCCGTTCGATTCGGCTTACCCATGGAATTTCGACAATTTTGGCCCTCTGGTAATTCCGGCTCAGGGAATGACTGTAGAACTCACGCCTAAAAATATTGTTCTTTATTCAAGAATCATTAAGAACTACGAAAACAATGCACTTGAAGTTTATGGTGAAAAAATTCTCATCAATGGAGAACCAGCCACATCCTATACCTTTAAAATGGATTATTACTGGATGATGGGCGATAACCGACATAACTCAGCCGATTCAAGGTTCTGGGGATTTGTACCTCACAATCACATTGTAGGTAAAGCTGTTTTTGTCTGGCTTTCACTTGACAACCACAAACCTCTCTTTGGGGGAAAAATAAGATTTAACAAACTTTTTAGAACCATTAAATAATAGAACCAAAAAAATGATTACTGCAGAAATTCATACTGAAAAAGGCCTTATGAAGGTCAACTTTTACGAAAAAGATGCTCCCAATACTGTGGCCAACTTTGTAAAGCTATCGAAGAGCGGGTTTTATAACGGCCTGACTTTTCACCGGGTAATTCCTGACTTTGTGATTCAGGGTGGTTGCCCCAACGGAACGGGAGCGGGTGGCACGGGGTATTCGATAGACTGTGAGCTCGACGGCGACAATCAGTACCACGACAGGGGAGTTCTTTCAATGGCTCATGCCGGCCGAAATACCGGAGGGTCGCAGTTTTTCATTTGTCACAGCAGGCAAAACACAGCCCATCTTGACAGAAACCATACTTGTTTTGGAAAAGTTTATGAGGGACTTGATGTTATTGATAAAATCAGAGGCGGAGATAAAATTACTGAAATAAAAATAATTGAAACTGACACAAATTGATGCTTTGCTGACCTTACAATAGCCTGAGAAAAGCTCTTTCTGTTGTTCGATACTGCCTGGCACAATGAATTATTATTGACAATCCGGAAGGCTTTATTTTAAACCCTGTTTGCAAGAAAAAGGTCTGGGATGGTAACATTTAGGGCGATTCTTTCCGAATGGCCAATAAATGGACCCGAAGATTATTGTACATCAGGGACTATCGAACTGTTTTTTGTATTTTTGCAATTCTGAATCAATCAGTACGATATGGCTAAAAAGGGAAATACCCTTAAAAAAAATGTTCTCAAAGATGAATTTGAGGATAAACCCGTTAAAAAAAGGAAAAGTGGAACCAAAACATCCATACTTCCAGCATGGATCGGCGATGGACGTGTTGTAAAAGTTATTGGTATATTCTTTATTTTACTGGGCATTTATCTTCTTTTTGCATTTTCTTCCTATTTATTTCTCTATTTTAACTGGGGTGCCGACGATCTGCTTTCTGACTTTTCATTCAGGAGAATTTTATTTGAAACCAGCACCGAAGCCGAAAACTGGGCTGGCCGGCTTGGGGCTGCTTTATCCATACTTCTCATTAAAAAGGGCTTTGGAATAGCTGCTTTTTTTATAATTCTGATTTTGTTTGTTACCGGAATCCGGATGTCGATGGGTATTTCGATTCTGAAGACCGGCAAAACTGTTTTAAATTCACTTCTCGGCTTGTTATGGTTTCCTGTTGCATTTGGATTTATTTTTCAAAATACTGCATATGCAATTCTTGGTGGTGTTACCGGTTACCAGACTTCACTCTGGCTTCAGGGCGTATTAGGAAGAACAGGTACTGCAATCGCTTTGATATTCACATTACTTGCAATTCTGGTGCTGGCTTTTAACATGCCTCTTGAACTTCCAAAAAGGCCATCAAGGCTGGCCGAAGAAGACGAAACACAGGATGGGCTTGAAACTACTCAATCGGGCAAGAAAAAGAATGCACTGGTTAACCCGCTTGAAGACAAATACAACACAGTTGAGTTTTCTGTCGATCATGGAGAGACCGACCAGAAAAATGCAGATTTAAAAAGTAATGGCATGCCTGAAACAGAAGCTTCGGAAGAATTTGAAAATGTATCACTTAAAACTGTTGCAACAAAACCTGTAAAAGAGATAGAGTTAACCATTGAAAATCCAACAACTGCACAAAGCACAAGTAATTCAGAACCAATTACCCGCTTCACGATTGACACCGAGTTTGACCCAACACTCGATCTTCCTGATTACAAATATCCGACACTGGATTTACTTGATGAATACGGCAGTGGCAGCAACATCACCGTGCAAAAGGAAGAATTGGAGACCAACAAAAACCGCATTGTTGAAACTCTGGCCAATTACAGCATACAGATTGACAAGATAAAAGCCACCATTGGCCCAACCGTTACTCTTTACGAAATTATTCCGGCACCTGGCGTTAGAATTGCAAAAATCAAAAACCTCGAAGATGACATTGCCCTGAGTCTGGCTGCGATGGGAATAAGGATTATTGCACCTATTCCAGGTAAAGGAACCATAGGTATTGAAGTACCAAATCTAAAGCCCGAAATAGTTGGCATGAAGACCATTATGGGTTCCGAAAAGTTTATGGAATCGAGATTTGAACTTCCCTTTGGAATGGGCAAAACCATCCAGAATGAGCCATTTATTGCTGACCTGACAAGGATGCCACACATATTGATGGCAGGAGCCACCGGACAGGGAAAATCTGTTGGGCTAAATGCAATTATTGCATCCATCCTCTACAAAAAACACCCTTCACAGGTTAAATTTGTGATGATTGATCCCAAGAAGGTAGAACTGACACTTTTTTCGAAAATTGAGCGTCATTTCCTGGCAAAACTTCCCGATTCTGAAGAAGCCATCATCACCGATACAAGAAAAGTTGTCAGGACCCTGAATTCTTTGAACAAGGAGATGGATGCAAGGTACGATCTGCTTAAGGATGCTCAGGTAAGAAACATTAAGGAATACAATCTGAGGTTTATCGACCGTAAACTCAATCCTCAGAATGGGCATCGCTATTTGCCCTATCTGGTTGTGGTAATAGATGAATTTGCCGATCTGATTATGACAGCGGGGAAAGAAATAGAAACGCCGCTTACCAGGCTGGCGCAATTGGCACGAGCCATCGGCATTCACCTTGTTATTGCAACGCAAAGGCCTTCGGTCAACATCATTACAGGAACTATCAAAGCCAATTTCCCGGCACGCATTGCCTTCAGGGTAATTTCCAAAATAGATTCCAGGACCATTCTTGATACCGGTGGAGCAGATCAGCTTGTCGGGCGAGGAGATATGCTTCTTTCTACCGGAAGTGACCTGATAAGGTTGCAGTGTGCTTTTGTTGACACCCATGAAGTTGAAAGAGTAACAGATTTTATTGGTTCACAAAGAGCTTACCCCGATGCATACCATCTGCCGGAATTTGCAGATGAGCACGATGAAAAGGAGGTGGATTTTGATCCCTCAGAAAGAGACGAATTGTTTGAAGATGCTGCCAGGCTAATCGTTCAAACGCAGCAAGGGAGTACTTCCTTGCTACAGAGGAAGCTGAAACTTGGCTATAACCGTGCCGGACGAATTATTGATCAACTTGAATCTGCCGGAATCGTGGGCCCATTTGAAGGAAGCAAGGCAAGAGAAGTAAAAGTTTCAAATGAGTTTGCTTTGGAACAGTTTTTGAAAGACATTACTCCTGAAAATAACGGAAAAAATTCAACGACCAATTAATACACTAAATGAAAAATTTACTTTTAACAACTTTAATAATTTTTATAGCCTTTGCTGTTGTGGCCCAGTCAGATACCAAAGCAAAAAGCATTCTTGATGAAGTTTCGGCAAAAACAAAGAACTTTAAAACCATTAAGATTGAGTTCACTTATAAAATGGAAAATCCGGCTCAGAAGATCAGTGAGAGCTTTAATGGCACCCTGTTTTCGAAAGGCGATAACTATAAATTGATATTCTCAGGACAGGAAGTTTTTAGCGACGGCAAAAACATGTGGACATTTCTAAAAGATGCCAACGAAGTTCAGATAAACGAAGCTGAAAATACCGAAAACAGCTTCTCTCCTACCAACCTGCTATCTTCCTATAATGAGAATTTTAAAGCCAAACTGATTCAGGAAAATTCAAAACAATATATCATTGAACTGACTCCGATTCAGAAGAAGAACTTTAATAAAGTAAGGATTGTTACCGATAAAACAAAAAAAATTGTAAATAGTCTGACCGTCTTTGATAAAAACGGCAGCACTTACACTTACATCGTTAATAAATTCGAAACAGAGATACCTTTCAAGGATAACATGTTTACTTTCAGGGTTGAAGATCATCCGGGAGTTGATGTGATAGATATGAGGTAGGAAAATATAAAATCCTTCGAAGGCTTCAGCAATGGAGCCTTTTTTTTATACATGATCAACAATACAGTGGCTTTTATGTTATGCAATTGAAAAACTCAACCAACCAAAACCAAAGACATGCATTCACTTTACACCTTCACACTTTTACTTCACTCATGGAACAGATGGATTATCCTTGTGGCAGGCATACTTTCGATAATTCTGGCCATTTCGGGAATGATAAAAAAAAACAATTACAATAAGCTTAACAGGACAACTTCACTTATTTTCCTGAGCAGTCTTCACTTTCAATTGTTGATTGGCCTGCTTCTTTATTTTGTCCTGAGTCCTGTCACATTGCAGGCCCTGTCGGATTTTGGAGCTGCTATGAAAAATTCAACTTTAAGATACTGGGCTGTGGAGCATTCATTTGTAAATGTTATTGCCATTATAGTTGTGCAGGCCGGAAGCCTCATAACCAAAAGCAGGCAAACCGATCAGAAGAAATTCAAGGCCACACTTATCTGGAATGGAATAGCACTTCTGTTAATCATAATTATTATACCGATGGGGTTTATGGGTGTGGAAAGACCCTGGTTCAGATTTTGAGCGCCTCTAAAAATGGCACCTTCCATAAAAACTAAATGGTAAAATTACGAATCAACTATCTGAATATTTTCCCTGACATTCAAGAATAATTTACTGTATATTTACGGATTCATAATCAGAAATACTTTTATTCTGGTTTAAAACCAATCAGTCAAATGCATCAGGAAATTGTAAATGAAGGGCTGAATTTACATGTATCGGTTGATTGTGTGGTATTTGGTTTTGAATTCGGCAAACTGAATGTATTGCTACTTGAAAGGAAAATGGTTTTTCAGGGAAAAGAATACAGTGACCTAAAATTACCGGGTGATCTCGTTAAGATTAATGAAGACCTTGATACTGCTGCAGCCCGGGTTCTATTCGAACTCACCGGACTTGAAAATATTTACCTCAGGCAATATGCTGCCATCGGCACTCCCGACAGGTTAAAAAGGCAGGCAAGGGACATGGAATGGCTCAGGCAAATAGGCCATCCTGAGGAAACAGTTGTTACGGTTTGCTATTATTCATTGATCAACATTGATCAGGAAAAAATACAAAAATTTATACTCCAGGACAATGCACGCTGGCATCCTGTTTCTCAGGTAAAAGACCTTGCATTTGACCACATGGAAATTTTAGATGATGCGTTGAAATCATTACGCAATGAGCTGAGATTTAATCCTATAGGGTTTGAACTTTTGCCTTTGAAATTCACACTTACACAGTTGCAAAAGCTATATGAAATCATTTTGGGTATAACCCTCGACAAGCGCAACTTCCGCAAAAAAGTTTCAAATATCCCCTACGTAATCTCAATTAACGAAAAAGAAAAAGGTGTTTCTCATAAACCTGCCCAATACTACACCTTCAGTAAGAAAGTGTATGAGAAAACAAGAAGAACTTCACTGGATTTCTTTGTTTAAGATTTCCAAAAAGAAAAATTTCAGGATCAATATTTTCTCTCAATCTGCGTTTCTGTAAAAATCCGGCAATCCTGACCTGTATGCATGAAATTGAACCTTTTTATGGCTGGCGTAATCTTTACGATGCTGCGCTTGATGCAAAATCACCTTTTTATGGACGTGAATACAGTGAATATGAATGTATTAATTCGGTTTATAATTACTATATTCATCCGCTGTGGGATGAGATGGGTTCGGCTACGCTTTATATAAAACTTCTGTATGTTGATTATAACCTTGGTTTTGGTGTAATTGAATTTTTGGGCGAATGGAATGACTTGTTATATAACGACATCATGTTTCTAAAGCGAAACGTTATTGAACCCTTAAACAATAATGGAATCGATCGTTTTATATTGATTGGCGAAAACATTCTTAATTTTCATGCAGATGATAATTCATATTATCAGGAATGGTACGATGAAATAGAAGACGGATGGATCGCATGTGTCAATTTCAGAGCGCATGTGCTGCAGGAAATCAGGGAAAGACACCTTGATTATTATCTGGCAACAGGAGGAAATCTTGACTATATGAGTTGGCGAACACTAAGTCCTGCGCAGTTGTTGACTGTTGTTGATGGTTTGATTACAAAAAGATTATCATAGGAAATGAAAAAGTGTATCACCATAAGAGTTTCAGGTAAAGTTCAGGGTGTTGGCTTTCGATACTACACTGCTGATGCTGCGAATAAAACAGGTATTTCAGGATATGTAAAAAATGAAACTGATGGCAGCGTTCTGATTGAAGCAGAAGGAACACCTGATCAACTCACACTATTTCTGCAATTATGCAGGCAAGGCCCTGTACGATCGGTTGTCAGCAATCTTATGTATAACGACAGTCCTTTGATGTCCTATACATCATTCAGAATCAGGTAAACCTGCATTCCCTTTTCAGGCAATCGAGCGCACCTTCACCAAAAATCAAACCACCACCCGGGAATTTGGTCATATGAATACCTAACCGAAATTCATTAGAAACCAGGAGATTTCCTTTATGGAAGATCAATCCATAAACCCTTATGTTAAATCTGTTTTCCATTATCATTCAACTGTGGCAGTTGCCCTTAGCATTTCTCTTTTCCCCGGAGGCCCTGACAAGCGTTCTACATTAAATCCTGCATCTTGCAAGGCCCTTCTTACTGAACCTTTTGCGCAGTAGGTTACAAATACTCCTCCGGCAACCATTTTACTTCTTATAACTTTAAAAACTTCGGGCACCCAAAGTTCAGGTTCTGCCTGAGGTGAAAAGGCATCGAAATAAACCAGATTAAAAAGAGAAGATTCAGGTAAACCAGACTGCAACTTTCTGTCAAATTTTTTAAAAATGAACCATTTATTCAATTGCAGCAGCGAACCATCATTTGCTGAATGCATAGACAGAAATTCCTGCTTTAAAGGTTTAAAGGAATCAAATTCTGTATAATTCAGTAAGTTGACTATTTTATGTGAAAGAGGAAAAGGTTCAAAAGTGGTGTAATTTACCTTGATTTGATTTTTTATCGAAATTTCCAGAGTGAGTAAGGCATTGAGACCTGAACCAAATCCCACTTCAAGTATTGATATACTGGCAAATGATTCTGCTGCTTTATTAAATCCCCGATTGATAAAAACATGCTGAGATTCATTGATAGCTCCGTGAATCGAATGATAGTTTTCGTGTTTGCTCTCATTAAAAAGTGTATGAGAACCGTCCTCGGTAATGACTAATTTAACTTCCTGCATTTTTTACTTATTGTAGCGCAAATTAAGTGAAACAATTTCGTACGGCAGTTCATGGTTTTGAACAGGATGCGAAAACGGAAGTCGGTAAGTTGTAATATTTTTACCAAAGGCAACAAAAAGATAATTATCTAAATCATCAAAAGCCAGGATAACAGGAGTTGGAACGGTAAGAAAATGGGTTGCACTTGACAAATCAGGGCGATACCACCAGATTTCATTACCCGAAAGTATAAAAAAATGTTCATTTTCAGAGTTTATAACACTTTCCATACTCTCGAAAGGAAATGTCTTCAATTTCACTAAAGTGTGCTCATCGATTGAATATTCATAAACCGCAGCACTCATCGGTTCATTTACAAAAACCATAACTGATTTATCAGAAAAATGTGACAAATGAACAACCTGTCCGGTGATTTGCATTGACCGGAAAACCGTTCCACCCGGAAAATTAAAAACCACCATTTCAGTAAACTGTTGGTTAAATGGCTCAAGAACAGAAATTAATTTTGACTGATGCCTGATGAATTTCTTAAAAATTCCATTTTCGAATTTCTGACTCCTGAATGAAGCATTGCCATCATTATCATACCCATTGATGTACCCCTCACGATTTGACACAAAAACATCGTTATTCCCGAAGTACAACCCATAATACCAAGGTTGTGGAGGATTTAAAACTGCCGGAATATTCCAGATTAAGATTTTTTTATTCAGGTCCCAGGCAACCAGTCCACTGTAAACACTTCCGGCTATATACAACAGATTTCGTATAGGATTTAAAGCACTGCCCAAAAAATCGCCCTGAAAACTGAATAATTCTGAAAAGCCGGCATCAGAAGGCAATTCAAAGACCTGAAATTGGTTGAATTGTTTTTGTGTGACTGCAATTAATGAAACCAGTTTTCTTTCCGCTTCAATAATTTGAATATCAACCCATTCATTCCAACTATATTCTTGGTCTGATACTTTTATCTGCAAAAAATAATTGCCATTTTTCAATCTGATTTCATCTAAAACTATGTACGCATTCAACTGAAAATCAACATTATTTACTTCAAAATTCAGTACTGGCAAAACCGGTGAATACAGGTTATTCATTAACGAAACTTTTATAGTAACAATATTTCTGAAATGACTAATCCCTGCTTTTACAAAAATTGTATCGCCATAGCTGAAAATTTGTTTTGGGTAAGGTGTATTTATTGAAATTACCGGTGGTGTAGCATGATTATCGGCTTCTTTACAGGAATTTACCAGCTGAGCAAGGAAAGCAAAAAGAATAAAAAAGCAATAATGAAGCTTCATAAGGTTCATCAGGAGAAAACTTCTAAAAAAAGCAAAGCATGAATTCATGTAAAAAATTGAATATTGATAAAAGTAAGACATTCCATAAACTTAACATATTAAACAGCAAAAATATTTTTCTTACCTTTAACCAATAAAATATGAGCTATGTTAGAGCATGTAAAAACTGAAAAAGTATTGTTTCTTGATATTGAAACAGTTCCGCAATATCCGTCTTATAGTGATATGCCGGAAAATTTTCGAAAATTCTGGGACCTAAAAGCTCCAAAAATAAGAAATGAAGAAGAAAAAAAAGCTGATATAAAGCCTGCAGAATTATATTCCAAAGCGGGAATATATGCTGAATTCGGAAAAATTATCTGCATTTCAATTGGCTTTATTTACAACAATAAATTAAGAATCAAGTCATTTGCAGATGATGATGAAGCAAAACTACTCAGTGATTTTGGATTGATGCTTGAAAAGAGTTTTAACAAACCTGAAATATTATTGTGTGCGCACAACGGTAAGGAGTTTGATTTCCCTTACATATCAAGGCGAATGCTCATCAACGGCATTAAGCTACCCACAATTCTTGACCTGGCAGGTAAAAAGCCATGGGAATCGCCATTCCTTGACACCATGGAACTCTGGAAATTCGGAGATTTCAAAAATTATACTTCACTTGCGTTGCTGTCAGCAATTTTCAATATTCCCACGCCAAAAGACGATATTGACGGAAGCCAGGTAGGTAAAGTTTACTGGGTTGATAAAGATTTGGCGAGAATCACAATCTATTGTCAAAAGGACGTAATAGCCATTGCCCAGCTGTTGTTGAGGTACCAGGGAAAACCTATGATTGAGGAACAAAATATTATCTATACTTAAGCTTGCATGTTAATTTTTCAAAATAAATGGTTGTTTCTGTTACTACAGAGCGCCAAATTTATACTTTTGCGTCTTATTATAAAATCTGCAGAAATGAAAAAAAATATTGCCATCGCATCCATTATGTTTCTTCTACTGACAAGTCTGAATTCAGAAGCCATTGCTCAAAAGAGTAAAAAAGACAAGAAAAGTAAAGAAGCCACAGAAGCACCTGCAATTGAGCTTCTTAAAACACGCCAGGACTCCATAAGCTATATGATTGGAAGAGACATTGGACGAAATATGAAAACAAACGAAATCGATGTCACCGCTGAATTATTATACAAAGGGTTAAAAGACGGGTTAAATGGCGTCGATGCGGTTTTGGATGAAAAGGTTACTGAGGCCCTTATGATGTCGTTTCAAATGGAAATGATGGCGAAACAGCAGAAGGCTGCCGAAACCAGCAATGCCATTGCCAGGCAGGCAGGTGAAGCTTTTCTTGCCGAAAACCGCACAAAATCAGGAGTTATTGAAACCCCGAGTGGATTACAGTACCGTGTAATTACTGAAGGTTCAGGAGACCATCCTTCTGCTGAGGATGTTGTGGAAGTTCATTATACCGGCAGATTGATCGATGGTACAGTTTTCGACTCTTCAGTAGAGCGTGGTGAATCCATTAAGTTTCCGCTTAACGGAGTTATACCAGGCTGGACAGAAGGCGTGCAGCTGATGTGTCCCGGTTCAAAATATGAGTTTGTAATCCCCTCTGAACTTGCTTATGGAGAAAGAGGCACAGGTCCTATTCCAGGTGGTTCGGTGTTGATCTTTGAAGTAGAGCTTATTTCAATAGAGAAACAGTAAAGCCCTTCAGGTTAATTCTTGAAAACAATCTGAGGTTGAATAAAAGGCTATATCCTTAAATAGGAAATAATTAAAGCCATGAACCTGAGTTATTTAAGGCTGAATGGACGATATTATTCTGTATCCGGGAAAATCTCTTCGATTTTACGTTCCAGGGCTTTTCCCCGTAGTCCTCGTGCAATGATTAATCCATCCTTATCAATCAGTACTGTGTGCGGAATCGATTTAACACCATAAATGCGGGCAGCTTCACTCTGCCAGTATTTCAGATCGCTGACATGCTGCCAGATCAAACCATCCTTTGAAATAGCCGTCAACCATGCGTCTCTGCTACGATCAAGGGATACCCCAAAAATTTCAAATCCAATTTTGTTAAATCGCTGATATAATTTCACCACTTCGGGGTTATCGCGCCGGCAGGGAGCGCACCATGAAGCCCAGAAATCAATCAATACGATATTGCCTCGCAGGGATGATAATCTAAGCAAATCACCTTCTGGGTTAGGTAATTCAATTTCAGGAGCTTCATTTCCAGACGCCAGCTTACGTTCAAGCTGTGTGCGGGCAGCAAGTTCTTTTGCCAGTTTAAATTCGGGATAAACCGATAAAACGCCCTGAGTTACAGATTCATAAACTTCAATGTCTGAAGCAATTTCCAGTTTGTCGAGGAAAAGAAGTGTGGCGGGAGACAACCTGTTGGTCGTAAGTGCTGCACGCAGGTAATCAAGTTTATCGGCATTAATTTTATGGTAAGAGGCTTCAATTTCTGTCTTAAATGTTTCAAAATCCTCTCTCCCCTGAGATGCTGAATAAATAGTATTGAGACTATCAAGCTTGTAATCAAATCGCGAAATATTTCCGGCAATTGTATATGCCAGGCGTGTATCTTCAGAACCTTCAACTAAAGGATTACGGTTCAACTTATCAGCCTGAAGATTCAGGTTAATGGAATCGCCCGGAAGCACAAATAAAACAAGATAATTGCCTGAATTGAGGGCAAGTTTATAAACGCCAAAACTCTTTTTTTCAAAGGAAAATGTAAAAGATCCATCATTGTCAGAAACTGTGCTGATGCCGGTGGCATTCACTTCAAAAGCATCTGAAAAGGTAACATTTAAGCCCGAATTATTTTCACCATTTAATTTACCGGTAACAATTGTTTTTTGCTGAGCATGTAGCATTGCGGCTTTAAGAACCAGCAGAAGAATAATTGCAATAAGTTTTTGATAATTCATAAAAATGATTATTAAGTAGCAAAATTAGCAATAATGCTTTAAAAATTACCGGTTGCCTGAAAAGTAGTAAACAGGAAGTTTGATCCTGAAAATTATAGTAAATCCAAATTAATCAATTGTTAAAAAATAATCACCAGATAGCCTTTAGAGCGTAATGCAATTTTATACTTTTGAGGAATGGAAGATAATGCTAAAATTACAACTACCCGCAATAAAAAGGGAACCCGGATGCAGGGGCTGAATGATATTTTTGAACATGGCAAAGTACCACCACAGGCCATTGATCTTGAGGAAGCTGTGCTCGGAGCAATCATGCTTGAAAAGGACGCACTGGCCGCTATCATAGATGTTATCAGGCCTGAAGCCTTTTACAAAGAAGCCCACAGAATTATTTTTCAGGCCATCACCAAGCTCTTTTCAAAAGGAGAACCCATTGATATTCTTACAGTTACCAATGAACTTAAGTTTATTGGAGAACTTGAAGCAGCCGGAGGACCATTTTATATCGCCCAACTCACAAACCGGGTTGCCTCAGCTGCCAATACCGAATTTCATGCCCGCATCATCCTTCAGAAGTTTATACAGCGTGAGCTCATCAGAATATCATCAGAAATAATAAAAGACGCTTACGAAGACACTACTGATGTATTTCAACTGCTTGATAAAGCCGAAAATCAGTTGTTTAGTGTCGGAGAAAACAACATGCGCCGCAATTATCTCGACATGCACTCCCTTGTCAGAGATGCAGTTAAGCAAATTGAAGCTTCAAAAACAAAGCAATTCAGCGGAGTAGCTTCCGGATTTACTGAACTGGATCGCATTACATCCGGATGGCAACCATCTGACCTGATCATCATTGCTGCACGTCCGGGTATGGGTAAAACAGCTTTTGTGCTGACCATTGCCCGAAATGTTGTCGTCGATTTTAAGAAACCAGTTGCAATGTTTTCACTGGAGATGTCTTCTGTTCAGTTGGTTACAAGGCTCATCTCTGCAGAAGCCCAGCTTCCTGGCGACAAACTTCGCAAAGGAAACCTGGAAAACTATGAATGGGAGCAATTAAATTCCAAAATCAACACCCTTATTGATGCTCCGTTATATATTGATGACACACCTTCACTTTCAATTTTCGAACTTCGGGCCAAATGCCGGAGGCTAAAAGTTCAACACGACATTCAATTGGTAATTGTCGACTACATACAATTGATGTCGGCAGGAATGGACCGGAACAGCGGTAACCGTGAACAGGAAATCAGTACGATATCAAGATCACTAAAAAGCCTTGCAAAGGAACTTAATATCCCGGTTATTGCGCTTTCACAGCTTAACCGGTCAGTTGAGCAGCGTCCCAATAAAAAACCATTGCTTTCCGACCTTAGGGAATCCGGCGCTATTGAGCAGGATGCCGACATGGTAATTTTCATTTACCGGCCCGAGTATTACAATCAGGGCACAGATGAAAATGGTGCCAATCTAAGCGGACACTCTGAAATTATCATAGCAAAACACAGAAACGGAGCGCTAAAAGAAGTGCCTCTGCGCTTTATCAGTAAGTTTGCAAAATTCACAGATCCTGAACCTGGTAATTATAATCTGGCAGAAAGCATTTCGCCCAATGCACAATTCGATAATCATACCAGCACGGTTACCATTCCATCAAAAATGAATGATATGGCTGAGGATATAGACACTCCTTATTAACATCCGGATGTTAAATATCAACCAGGCCAATAACAAACCTGTGAATTCTGCGTTATTTTTAGAAAGAACATTTATCAAGGAATGAAAAAATACGCTTTTCTTTTATCTGTTTTAGTATTGTCTATCATGAATGTATATGCATCCTATGTATTCATTCCAATGGATAAAACGCAGAAAAATCACTTAAAAGCCTATGGTATAGCCTATTGGACATTACAGCAGGAAGTTGAGGTTAGCTGGCTACTGAATTACCGGGGTGGTAGTTTCATGTTCAAACATCATCCATTGCTGGAAGGAGAATGCGTTGTGCGTGGTGTTTCCTATTCTATTATTGCCGACTTGCAGGCTGATGCTATTTTGATGGAAATCAGCGATCCCGCAGTCAATATGGATGAAATGAGGCTACAAAAAGCACCCAGGATTGCTGTATATACTCCAAAAAGTAAATTGCCCTGGGACGATGCTGTTACGCTGGCTCTGACTTATGCTGAAATTCCATACGATATCGTATATGATGAAGAAGTAATCGGAGGCGTTCTTCCATTATATGACTGGCTTCATCTGCATCACGAAGATTTCACCGGGCAGTATGGGAAATTCTGGGCTGCTTACAGAAATGCAGCCTGGTATCGCGAAGATGTTGAAAAAACTGAAGCCATGGCTGCCAGTCTCGGATTCTCAAAAGTGTCTCACCTCAAAAGAGCTGTTGCTCATAAGATACGCGATTTTACAGCAGGTGGAGGATACTTATTTGCCATGTGCTCGGCCCCTGACAGTTACGATATTGCTCTGGCAGCTGAAAACCTCGACATTTGTGATATAATGTTTGATGGCGATCCGGCTTCCCCTGATGCAAACGATCACCTTGAATACCATAAATGCTTTGCTTTCACAGATTTTAGCCTTATAACCAACCCTTATGAATATGAAGTCTCAAACATTGATGTTACAACTACCCGCAAAGTAACCATGGCCAACGACTTCTTTACGATTTTCGACTTTTCAGCAAAATGGGATCCGGTACCTTCAATGCTGACACAGAATCACGAAAGAGTAATCAAAGGATTTATGGGTCAGACAACAGCATTTAACAAAGATTTCGTCAAGTCAAATGTAATTTTAATGGGTGAAAACAAAGTAGCCAATGAGGCAAGATACATTCATGGTATCTTTGGGAAGGGCACCTGGACCTTTTATGGAGGTCATGATCCTGAGGATTATCAGCATCTGGTTGGAGATCCGCCAACAGATCTGAATATGTATCCGAATTCACCGGGTTATCGTCTTATTCTGAACAACGTACTTTTCCCTGCGGCAAAAAAGAAAAAACAAAAAACCTGAATTGTCGATTCACTGACAAATTCAACATGGAACCTGTCATTTAAACTATCTCATTCCAATTTTTATGCAAAGGATTCTATTCCTTATAGTTCTGCTTCTTTGTATTCAGGACCATAACTTGTATGCACAACAGAAGTACACCATCAGCGGGTATGTGCGTGAAAAAAACAGCCGTGAACTGCTACCCGGAGTAAACATATACATTGCGTCGATACAAAGCGGAACAGTTTCAAACAATTATGGATTCTATTCCATTACTCTTCCTCAAGGTGATTACAGGGTAAGTTATTCATTTGTTGGTTATTCGACTGAAAGCAGGGATATTAATCTGCGTGCCAGCCAGATGATTGATATTGAACTAGATCCATCAGTAACTTTGAGTGCGGTTGTCATTGAGGCTGTAAAGGCAGAAAGAATTAGCGAAAGTAACCGCATAAGTATGATTTCTTTACCAGTAAATCAAATCAGAAATATTCCGGCTCTTCTTGGTGAAAAGGATGTATTCAAAGCGCTTCAGCTTATGCCAGGTGTGCAGAAAGGATCTGAAGGCAGCAGTGGTTTATATGTCAGGGGTGGCGGGCCTGATCAGAATCTTATTATACTGGATGATGCCCCGGTTTACAATGCAAGCCACCTTTTTGGTTTTTTCTCAATCTTCAACGGCGATGCGCTTAAAAGTGTAGAGCTCACAAAGGGCGGCTTTCCTGCCCGTTTTGGTGGCAGGCTATCCTCTGTGGTAGAAATGACCATGAAGGACGGCAACAAGAAGAAGTTCGCAGGCGAAGCTGGTATTGGACTAATTTCTTCGAGAATTGTACTGGAAGGCCCGATAAAAAAAGATACTTCTTCTTTTCTGATCTCAGCGCGAAGAACTTACATCGATGTCCTTACCAGACCCTTTATGGAATCAGGTTTTAATGGGGGATATTATTTCTATGACCTCAATGCAAAACTCAACTATGATTTCGGTCCAAAAAACAAAATCTATTTATCAGGCTATTTTGGTCGCGATAAATTCCAGTTTACCGATAAGTACAGCTATGACAATAACACCTATAAAAACAAAGCAGGCCTTTACTGGCAAAATGCAACAGGAACTCTAAGGTGGAACCACCTGATCAGCAGCAGAATATTTGCAAATACCTCACTTTTTTATAGTCGCTACAACCTCACTATTTTCAATGAAGAGAAATCCAATAACGAAAGTTATTCACTTAAATACTTCTCCGGAATAAGGGATATTGCCCTTAAATATGACCTTGAATATCATGTTTCGACAAAATACCTTTTAAGAGCCGGATTACAGTCGACTACCCACCTTTTCACGCCAAGTGCTATTGTTGAAAAAGACAGCCAGACATTGTTCGATTACCAGAAGAAAACCAGGTATAATTCTCTTGAGTCTGGCATTTACATGGAAAATCATTTCAACATCAACAACCGCTTTCAGGCCAATGCCGGCATCAGGTTAAGTCATTTTATTGCCGAAAAGAAGAATTATTTTTCACCTGAACCCAGAATTTCAGCAAACTACCTGATTGAAGAAGGCCTATCTGCCAAGGCCGCATTTTCAATAATGAACCAATATATCCACCTTTTAAGTAATACCGGCATAGGTTTACCTACAGACCTTTGGGTACCATCAACCGACAGGGTTAAACCACAAAATTCAAAGCAATTCTCAGCTGGCCTTGCAAAGGATGTGATTAACTACAATCTCACAGTTTCGCTAGAAGGATATTATAAATGGAGTAATAACATCCTTGGATATAAACCCGGAGCAAGTTTTCTTCTTCTGGATGATCCAACAGAAGCTCAGAATTTTACCTGGCAGGACAATGTTACAGCCGGCAAAGGAAAGTCGTACGGGGCAGAATTGCTAATTCACAAGAAAACAGGCAAACTCAGCGGTTGGATCGGTTATACCCTTTCGTGGACAAAACTTAAGTTTGATGAAATTAATTTTGGCGAATACTTCTGGGCAAGATACGATCGCCGGCACGATTTGTCTGTTGTTCTGATTTACAATATCAGGGAAACCATAACACTATCAGGAAGCTGGGTTTATGGAACCGGAAATGCTATTACACTGCCTCTCGGCGAATATCCTGGCTATTTGCATGGTCCGTTCGATGATCTTTTGTCAGGAACTAATTCATATTACTACAATTACTTTAATACCATAACAGATTATGGTAAAGTAAATTCTTCGAGGATAAGGGCATATCACCGCCTTGATATGGCAATACAGTTTCACAAAAAAATAAAGCAAAGAGATCGAACCTGGGAAATCGGGCTTTATAACGCTTACAACCGTAAAAATCCATTTTTCTATTTTATTGACCAGGAATACAATGATAGCGGATCGGTCAGTAAACTGAAGCAGGTTTCAATATTCCCGGTCGTTCCGTCGGTTTCGTACAGTATAAAGTTTTAAGATGATGAAAACAAAACTTATTTATATTTCCGGATTAATCGCTTGTTTTTTCTTTATGAGCAGCTGCGAGAATATGGTTTCCGATGTGGATGTGCCCTTATCAGACCCAAGGCTTATTGTTCATTCAGTTATTTCACCACAGGATGAATTCATAAAAGTTATAGTATCCAAAAGCAGTCCACTTTATACTCAATCAAATTACAATTGGGAAGATCGTTTTCCTCCTGTAACCAATGCTGTGGTAAAACTCACCGAAGGAAATAATTCAATAATACTCCCCTATAATCCCGAGCTGAAGGCGTTCAGTATATCTGCCGAATTCTTCCCTGTTATTCCGGGAAAAACCTATAACCTCGAAGTCACCGCACCCGGAGGATATTATGCTACAGCTACAACAACTATTCCTGACTTTGAAGTACCTGAAATTGAAATTTTGGACATTGATAATATTTCGGACATGGGAAATATTGCAGTTATGGTAAATTTCCGATTCAGAGATATTCCCGGACAGGGACAATACTATCGTGTGGCGCCGGGTTTTTTAACCGGCGATGATTACTACAACGAAACTTATGTTTATGAAATTGGACTCAGTCGGGGAGAAAACTATATTACAGACAAAAACAGCGATGGTGAATATTTCACATTCCGCACTTCCGAAGTTTATACAGGATATAATAGTAATGTCAAAATTTACATCAGATTATTCGTGACTGGTGAAAGCTATTACAATTATCACCGTTCAGTAAGTTCATTCGAAGGTGAAAATCCTTTCAGCGAACCAACGCCGGTTTATACAAATATAAATGGAGGACTTGGGTTATTTGCTTCAACAATTGGCCGCTTCATAGAAGTAAGCCCATAGATAACATCTCTTTCATGCTGTTAAATGGTTGGGAATATCAATGGAGTTTCCTTGCGCCTGAAAGTGATGTAGGAATAATCGAACCCCAGGGTATCTTTCGATTCAACATCAATGCGGTCAACTTCCTGCCATTCGTTATAATCAATTTCGGGGTAAAAGGTATCAGCATCAAAAACTTTATGCACCAAAGTGAGGTAGAGTTTATGGGCCAAAGGCATAAACTGCCTGTATATCATACCACCGCCGATGATAAAATTTTCGCTGCACTCATCCATTCTGGCAATTGCATCCTCAATGGAATAGGCCATCACACAACCCGGAATCTCTTCGCCCGGAACATCTGTAATTACCACACTTCGCCTGTTGGGCAAAGGCCGTATAGGAAGTGATTCAAAAGTACGTTTTCCCATAACGATGGTATGTCCGGTGGTAAGTGCTTTAAACCGCTTAAGATCTTCTGGAATATGCCAGAGCAACTGGTTATCTTTTCCAATGGCAAGATTGTCGGCTATTGCAACAATTATGGAGATGGTTTTCATTCTTTATGATAATGTTTATAAGCAGTTTGACCAATCAGTTAAGATTATACAGCTACCGGTGCTTTTATGTGTGGATGAGGATCATAGTCCTCAAGAACAAAATCTTCGAAACGGAAACCAAAAATATCCTTAATTTCCGGATTGATTTTCATTACAGGCAACGGCCTGAAGTCGCGACTTAACTGAAGAGCGATCTGTTCGGTATGGTTAAGATAAATGTGTGCATCGCCAAAAGTATGGATAAATTCTCCGGGTTTCAATCCGGCAACCTGAGCCATCATCATGGTAAGCAATGCATAAGAGGCAATGTTAAAAGGTACACCCAGAAAAATATCAGCGCTGCGCTGATAGAGTTGGCATGAAAGTTTTCCACTTGCCACGTAAAATTGAAAAAGTACATGACATGGAGGCAGCGCCATTTTATCAATATCGCCCGGATTCCAGGCACTTACCATCATTCTTCGGGAATCGGGCTGATTACGGATCAGGTTTAATACTTCACTAATCTGATCAATAGTTCTGCCATCGGAAGTAATCCAGGAACGCCACTGGCGTCCGTAAACAGGACCAAGGTCACCATTTTCATCGGCCCATTCGTCCCAAATCGTAACCTTATTATCGTGAAGATATTTTATATTGGTTTCGCCTTTTAAAAACCACAGCAATTCATGAATGATGGACCTGAGATGAAGTTTTTTGGTAGTGAGTGCAGGAAATCCCTCGGCCAGATCAAACCGCATCTGATAACCAAAAACACTGATGGTGCCGGTTCCTGTGCGGTCATCCTTCCGGATTCCGTTTTCCATTACATGATGAAGTAATTCATGATATTGTTTCATTCCTTCTTGATATTTCAGCAAATTTATTGCATTAATTTCTTGATATCTTACAAACCAGCCATTGAAAACCTGAAGCTTTGTCTATAGGTGGTATAACCTGTTCCTAAGCAAAGATTCCCTGTTTAAACAATCATGCTTCTTCTTTCCTGCTTTTGAAATGAAGAGAATCGCCCCATTCATCATACCCAATTTTATTTCCCGATAAGTGTATTCTGGCCTCAAGGCAATTTTTACAATCTGAGGCTTCTTCATCGGTGCAGGGTTTATTTTCGTAGAGCTTGTAATCGTCGCGATACTTACCTGGAGTAATATTCGGCATAATGATATTGGCTCCGATTTTCAGGGCCTTTTCTCTTCCTATGGGATCGATGGCCTGAAGCGCAGTAGCTGATGCTATATTGATATTTTTCATCATTAATCTGAGTATGGCAATCATTTTAAGTGAGAGATTAAACCTTTCTTCGATGGGCAATAAACCATCGTGAAAATTCCAGAGAGGTGTATCGGCATGCTCAATGTATGGGCCCATCCCACACATATCAATGTCCATCTCTTTCATGAATAAAAGGTCGGATGCCAGATGATCTAATGTTTGAAAAGGCAGCCCGATCATTACTCCCGTTCCAACCTGATAACCAGCGGTTCTCAAATCGCTGAGGGCCTGAAGCCGGCGCTCAAATCTGTGAGTATTGTTTTGCGGATGAATTTTATAATAAAGATCTCTGTCGGAAGATTCTATGCGCAATAAATAGCGATGCGCACCGGCATCGAACCAGCGTTTGTAAACATCCGGTTTTTGCTCTCCCAACGAAAGTGTTACTCCAAGTCGGCCATCAGAAAGCTGCTTGATACCTCTTAACAGACCTTCCATTCTAAGCGTAAATGCTTCTCCTTCAACTTCACCACCCTGCAGAACTACCGAACCATAATTGCTTTCAAAGGCAAATCTTGCTGCTTCGAATATTTCTTCATCAGAAAGATTATACCTGGAGGCTTTACGGTTATCTTTCCTGATGCCACAGTAATAGCAATTCTTGCTGCAAATATTCGAGAATTCAATCAATCCTCTGAAAAAGACTATATTACCGATATATTTTGTTTTAGTAGCCGCTGCAGCTTCAAAAAGCAAACTCCGGTCATCTTTTTCAGTTGATAAAAGTTTTACAATTTCACTATGGGTGAAATTATCTTTTGAAAGGATTTCCCGAATATCTGACATTATTTTATATTCCGATTTGACAGCAAAATTAATCTAAAATCATGATGAGTTGATAAAACTCTTTATCTCCGCCAGTTCGACACTGCCAGATGCCATGAATTGCGGTAGTTTTCTGATCTTACAAGTTTATAATCAAGCATATTGCCCCATATAGGCTCTAGATTAAATAAGAATCTTACCGATAAAGGATTACCGGCTTCACCATAAGTCCATTCTTCTGAAACCATATTCCTGAAAACAATGCTGGGCGGACCGTAAACAATATAAATCATACCTCTGTCTGATTTCCAGCCTTCTGATGACAAAGCAAAAAACCGATTGGCCTCCTCCACCCTTTTATAGTAATTTTTGATTTGCTGAAGCGCACGTTCAGGATGACCGGTAATTCTAATCCAGAAATCATCAACAGCAGCTCTCGCTGGTTTGCTCTGCATATCCCGAAATTCGCCTTCGGTTGATATATAGCGCAAAGATTCTCTCATTTCATTAACTGTGCCAATCTCAGGAAAACCATCATAGAAACAGTGGACAAGAAATATATATTCATCGCCAACCTTTACAAAGTAAGATCCTTGTTTTTCGAATTTCAGAATATTTGTTAGTCCTTGTTCAACTTCAACATTGAAAATACTGTCAACCTCAAAATCGCTAAATTTATGCTGAAAAGCATAAGGTGAGCCCGGAATTTCCTTTTTTCCGGGGAAGTAAGCAATAGTTATCTTATTTGTGGTATCGATAAACTTTACCCTGAAGGTTTCATTCCTGACGATGAAATTTCGCAAAAGGGGTAAATTGTCGGTCCCAACCAAAATAAAATCAGCTTCTCCAATCTCTTTTTGCTTATTTATTTTAAGGAAACGCCCATTTGTGATTCCCGAGTTTAAATCACTGAGCTCAGTATTTAAAATGTAATTCCTGCCTCTCAACAGCACCAGTGGGATAGAATCCATAAAGATTCCACCAATATTCAAGGAATCAACACCATAATAAGAAGCAGAATCAAGCAAAATTGAATTATCGTAACCATCATAAATCTGATAAAAAAATCTGAATTTTGCCTTTGTGGAATTTCCTTCTGCTTTATATACAAGCTGTTTGTAAGGAAATGAAACATACAATTTTGTAAGGGTATCATCAAGATGGAAAAAATCATATTTCAATCCCTTTATTTCAGATTCGGGATTATAGAATGAGGCAATATTTCGGTATGCCAGGCGGGCAGGACTTTTGCAGGAATATTGAAAAACAAGTGCAATGCCTAAGGCAAAAAGCACAAAAATATTTTTAGTGAACCTCATGATATGATTATTATTGCTTTGAAAGTCTGCTATTACATTTTAAAACCATTATTATTGACAAACCTGCCGATTGACCATATTATCAATTAATTTGAACAGATACTATGCCACGCGGAGCCGGGTTCCAATTTTGAGCGTTTTTTTCTGACTGATACCATTCAACTGACAAAGCCTGTTTACTGAAGTTTTATATCGTTTTGCAATAGAAGTCAGCGTATCGCCTTGTCGTATGGTATGGTATTTATTTACCACTTCACCACCAAAGGTATTTGTTTCAGTTATATTTTTTTGAGTTTGCCAGAACGCTCTGTCAATCAACAGTGTATCTTTTATGAGGGTATAATTTTCAAAATCAAAAATGCGGTCGGGACTAAAGTGTTCGCCCAGGTAACGGGTTTCGAAGTGCAGATGTGTAGTGGTAGCCCGACCCGTGCGGCCTCCAATGCCAATGGGTTGACCTGCCTTAACTTCCTGGTTAACACTGACCAATATTTTAGAGAAATGGCTGTAAACGGTTTCCAGTCCATTATGATGCCTTATGACAACCATTTTCCCATATCCGCTCATAACTCTTGCTATCCTTACTTTGCCATCAAAAGCACTCACAACGGTATCATTTTCAGTAAGCTTAACATCCATGCCGGCATGAAAACGACTGCCGCGCCAACCATATTTTGAAATTAATTTACCTTTGAAAGGAAAATGAAACGGTGTTTCATTGGGGTTATTCAGCCAGATAAAAACAGAATCATGTATTTCAGAAACCGGAGGCATACCGGTTCTGATATACAAGGTATCCCATTTGTTTTTGTATAGTTCAACCGAAGGAATAAAAATACTGTCATCCGTCAAAGGGCGTTCCTCATCCTCAGGTAAAATTTCATCATGAAATTGAACCTCCTCTGAATCAGAAATAATTGCATCCTGTGCATTCAAAAATGTCGCAGTATCGATGGCAAATGCTTGTGCAACTGCATATTGAGTGGAAACAACAATAAAAGTTGAAGAAAATAAAAGTTGAAAAAATATTACTCGTGAATTCAAGGTCATTTTGAAAAAAGGTAAATGAATTTTTATTGAACGCATTATCGGTCGCATTATTTTTTGCCTTAATCACGAGATAAAAACAACAAGATTTATGGTTGTATAATTTCCAAATGTTGTCCTCGACTTGACAAAAGTAACATTTTTGCATTTAGAAAATGAAACAGAACCAATGATTCAGCACATAGGTTCATTCAAAAAAAGCCGGGGTTTTCATCCCGGCTTTAATGTCTGATAAATAAAGTAGTTAGAAACTAATGTCAACGCCCAGAGCTACAGTAAAAGCTTTGCGGTTATAAGTTTCTTTATATGCAGGATAGGGCGCTGCAGCAGGGAATTCCCTGACATTTTCAAGGTACATGGTATTCATAGCACCCAGGTTGATGCCGATATTGTTGGTAACCAGGTAGCGCAGACCAGCGGCAATACTGTTGGTTGACAAACTGTGGCTAAGATCTGTCTGGTAAATATCCATAACACCGGTTTGAGTGCGAAGATAACCGGCACTCACAAGAAATTTGTCGGTAAGTTCATATTCAACACCAAGTCCAAGTTCCCAGAAATTTTTATCCATTACCTTGTCGTTCTTAACAAATTCGCCATTAAGTTTTTTGCCGTATCCAGCACCTTTGTCAAAATAATAATGCACGCCAGCACTAATATTTAGTTTGTCGGTAGCTTTAAATCCGGCACCAACCGAAAGCATAGAAGGCATATCGCTGGGTGTTTCAGCACCGTCGGGATAAAGTCCGGTTTGATCAACGGTTGTTGAGTTTTTAACATTTATACTGGCTTTATGCTCATATTTCAAGCCGATGTTCAGCCTGTCGAAATTGAGGTTTACGCCAATCATGGGAACAAACCCTCCGCCGTTTTGTTTTGCATCAACTTCTTTATCTGCAGTAGCAGCAGCATTAGCTGACATTGCCTGAGAGTTAGCGCTGTAGGATGCTGAAGCTCCAACGAAAAAGCCCTGGGTCTGTTCAATGCTCATATTAGTAGGGTCACCACCAAGAGCAGTAATGGTTGCCTGTAGTGTAGCCACTTCCTGTGCAGTCAGACCAGCATTTGTACCCTGTGACAAAGGAACACCTCCTCCACCGCCATCAAGAATGGGTTGAAGTGAAGTTCCGGTGGCCTGCAAGGTTGTAGATACTGTTGCAAGATAACCTGATAAGGCAGTAAAAAAGGCAGGGGCCTTAACCATCTCACCACTATAGTTCAAAGCCGGAAATACAGGATTAATTTGAATATTTTTGAGATAACCTGTATAATGATTGTTCATCATTACATAGCGAAGGCCGGCACTTAGTGACAGAATGTCATTGATCTTGTAACTCACTCCTCCCTGAATACCATAGAAAACAGACCTTCCTTCAAATTCAGTTTCAAAACTGTATTGGGTCGTAGGAATGCCACCGCTGGACAGAGAACCGGGAAGACCAGCCACCAGCATTTCAAATGAAGGAAGTCCATCAGCAAACTTAGCACTTCCACCGCCACCAATAGGATTAAAGCCCAGTGAAAAGGCAAGTTTGTCCTTTTTATAAACGGCATAAACTGATGGAAATAAAGGTGCAACAACATCGCCCTGAAATTCACTGCGGTTTAATCCGGGAAAAGTAGTTTCTATTGTACGTGTTTGAGTGATGTACTGATTGTTTAAAGAGATGTGAAATCCATCTTTAAGAAAGACCAATCCGGCCGGGTTATAATAAACAGCATCCAGACCCAGCGAGGCATCACGCACCGGCATCCTTATGAAAGAAGCACTCTGGTTAGTATTGTGAACAATACCTCCAGCCATTGAAATCAGTGCCAAAGCACTAAGGGTGATCAAGAGTAGAATCTTTTTCATTTGAAGATTTTTTGGTTTACAAAGGCTAAAGTATGGCAATTATTACATATATCAAAATATTTATCAAGATAGGGTAAGGTGGTAACATGTTCATTAATTATTCACTTTTTTCAGATAATTAAATACACACATGCTCAATTGTTGAAGCTGAAAGCATAAAAACAGTATAATCTTTTGATTTACAAATGATCACAATTATTCAGCTTATGAAATAAGACCGTACATGAGCATTTGAAGGAAGCTCTCAACTGTCAATAAAACCCGGCTTTAAAATCAATTAAGCAGCAGGAGTTTTTTTTACATCTTATTGATCTTCATAAATTCTTTTACTATTGGCTCTGCTTTTTCTAAATCAGTATCCAATATATACAAATCAACTGAATATGGTGTACCGGTTGAAAATCCTCTGAAATTTGACTGCTCATATTCGTTGATAACATTCGTTGGTATGCCTTCCTTTTCCAATTCAGACCTGAGAAGTTCAACGGTTATTTCGGAACCGGCAAAAACCCGTACTAATTTGCTCTTCGTTTCCATGGCTTTAGTTTTAACAGATAAATAATTTTCAATAAAAATAATGCATTTGCTGTTGAAATTCACATAAGTTGATTATTAAACAGGAGAAAACGTATAACTTTTGAAAATAGAACTAGTCCAGCCGCCAAACTATCGGCTCAATGCCTTTGGAAACCAGCAACTCATTGGCTTTTGAAAAGTGTTTGCAGCCATAAAATCCACGATATACACTCAGGGGAGAAGGATGCGGAGCTTCGAGCACGAAATGTTTCGACAAATCGATCAGCGATTTCTTTTCGCGGGCAAAGTTTCCCCACAATAGAAACACCAGATTAGCCCGCTCTTCAGACAATTTTTTAATCACCGCATTTGTAAAAATTTCCCATCCCCTACCCTGATGCGACCCGGCCTGATTGGCCCTGACAGTCAAAGTGGCATTGAGTAACAAAACACCACGCTCTGCCCAGGCTGCAAGGTTTCCTGATTTCGGATATGAAAGTCCGGTATCGGTTTGTAGTTCTCTGAAAATATTCTGCAGTGATGGAGGAAAATCTACACCTGATGGTACCGAAAAACACAATCCGTGCGCCTGACCATCACCATGATATGGATCCTGACCCAAAAGAACAATTTTAACTTTATCAAACGGAGTTTTGTTAAAAGCTTCGAAAATCTGATTTCCGGGAGGATAAATCCTATACTTTTTTTTCTCTTCGATCAAAAATTCTTTAAGATCCTGAAAATAAGGGCTGGAAAATTCCTCAGAAAGAACTTGTTTCCAGCTTTCATGAATTTGTGGATTTATTTTGTCCATTTTCAGTTACATTTTCGAATAAAACGGATAAACAATAAAACTGATTTTTTTGAGTTAATAGGTATGAGATGATTATATTTGCAAAAAAAAACACAACGGGTAAAAATATGAAAAAAATTGCTGTAATGCTATTGATAACATTATCTCTTGGAATTATAATGTCATCGTGCAATTCCACCAAAAAATGCTCTGCATACGGTGAAACCGACAAATATAAGGTTGATCGTAACCGCTAAGAAAACATTTCTTCTGATCAGCCTGTGAACTGACACGGGCTTTTTTTGTTGATAGCGGCATATTCTTTGATTATATTTGTACTCGGAATAAAACAGAATATGCAACACGTCTTTAAAGTACTTCTACTTTTTTCTACACTATTGCTCTTTTCATCACATTTAGCCCAGGCTCAATATATTGATGAGAATGAGTATGATCTGACCGGCGACAATCTGCTTTTCAGAAAAGAAATGAGTGGAAGTGGAATCATACATAATAATGGCTGGGGAGTTGAATTCAGAATGGGCAGAAATAAAACGTATTTCAAAAAAAATATGTTTGAAGCAAACCTTATTGAAATGCGCAACAGCAAGGAAATCAAGTCAATAAATCCTTTCTTTACCAATACACGCAGCTATTATTACGGAAAACTTAATGCGGTTTACATGCTTCGCACCGGAATAGGCCAGCAGAGGATGTTAAACCGAAAACCATATTATGGTGGTGTTGAACTTCGTTTATTTTATTCAGGTGGTATATCTGCAGGCTTCGCCAAACCTGTTTATCTTCACATCATCGAACTTGATGAAGGCTCCTACAGATACATTACGATTACTGAACGATATGATCCTGAAAATCATTTTCCTGACAATATTTATGGCAGAGCATCTTTTTTAAAGGGATTTGATGAACTCGGGTTCTATCCGGGTTTATATGCAAAAGCCGGCTTGAATGTTGATTTTGGCACCCTGAATCAAAGGCCAAAAATCATTGAGGCCGGAATAGCTTTTGATGCATTTGCAAAAGGAATTCCCATGATGGCTTTTTCGGATCCGAATCAATTCTTTCTCACACTTTATATCAGTTTTGGAATTGGCAAACGATACGACTGAGATTCAAGAGATTTGGCAAACAAAATTCCTTTGAGATAATCCACCCATCCAACTTTGATTTTCCAGATCAGATCAGGACGAATCAGGCATCTATTTCATAAGGATTCATCTAATTAATTCCAAATTCCTTGCCTTATCCGGCAATCTCCTGAAAATCTGATTCAAAACCAATCCGCAATTCGGGATTGAATTGAATGAATGAAACATGATAATAATTTCATTCAATCCGTTACCAGTATAATACAAATAAAAACGCCCGGCAGATTAAGAATTCTACCGGGCGCAGATAAGAACTGAATTACTATTTTCGGATAATAACCCTGGACATTGCGTTATAATCATCGACCTGTAATCGCAATACATACATTCCATCAGGCAAATCGCCCAGCTCCAGATTTTTAATCATCCCGGAAGCTACAGGAATTTTGTCTGTAAACCTGACTTTTCCAAGCAGGTCATATAAATTGACTTCGGCAACACCATTCACAGAATTTTTTAATTTAACATTAATGGTATTTACTGCAGGCACAGGATAAACTTTTATACCATTCTGAACTGAACCCGGATCATCTATTCCAAGAGTAACAGTCCGGAAGTTCCATGTAGGACTCCAATCGCTGGTATCCCTGCTACTGTTTGCCAGGACTCTCCAATAAAAAACACCAGCACTGTCAAGGACATGAATGGGAACCTTAAACTGAACATTATTTCCCGAAGTTGGTGAAAGAACATTATACTTGAAAGCAGAGGATAAATCGCTGTTTTTGCCTAATTCCAAAGAATACGAAAGAGTGCCTGATATTCTTGACCAGGTCAATGAAGGTTGTAAGATTACGTTAGTTGAATTATTTGCAGGACTGACAAGATTTACTGTTGACAGAGTTGTAAAACTCCTTATGGGCGAAAAAAGTGTATCCTTTGAATGAATTGCGGCCATTCTCCAATAATACTGAGTATTAAAATTCAAAGTATCCGGTCTTGTTCTGGTTACAGTTTTAAGTGCATTATAAATTTCATAATGCAAAAAATCAGGTTCAGTGGAAATATAGATATTGTACTTATTAACTCCTTTAATTTCGGTCCACTGTAATTCGACATCCGGAGTCATCCCTACAGCCCCATCAGCAGGCTGACGAAGCGGAAATGTATTAATAATGGTTACGCTTCTCACATCTGACCATTCAGAGACATCGGCCGTATGTTGTGCCCTCAATCTCACATAATACGTTTCGCCAAAGTAAAGGTTTGCTGCATTTGCTCTGCCAAGATGGCCGGCAGCATTGAATATAGCCAATGCCGGACTATCAAATGTACTTGTCGTATCGAATTGAAATTCAAAGGTATCAATACCATTTATTGATTGCCATTGCACTTCAACGTTACTGTTTACCGTAGCGTTGGGGAGAGGTCTGCTAATGGTTGGCCTCACAATAATTGTAAATTTTCTGGTCTCTGTCCAATCAGAACTACCTGTCGGATCAACAGCCTTTACACGCCAGAAATACACACCGCCAAACATAAGGTTTGAAACCTGATATCTTGTGAGATCGGTTGTAAATTCCGAAGGAGCAGTAAATGCTTCATCAGTACTTAGCTGAATCATGTAATACAATCCTGGAGCTCCAACTACCGAATTCCAGTCAAGATCTAACTTGGGTGCAACGCCGGTCAGATTGTTCGAGGGAGAAACAAGCTCAGGAGCAGAAATATCCTGAGAAGCCATAGTAAAAACTGATCCTATTGCCAGAACAAGTGAGAGAATTATTTTTTTCATTGTTGTTGAATTTTCTAATTAAATAAAATATTTCAGCTTATCAGACTTACCTTACCTGGCAGTAACAAATTTAGCAACTCGTACACCTGTATCTGAGGTTACTTTCAGAAGATAGGTACCATTTGAAAGTCCGTCAGCTGAAACCGATATATTCTGATCGCCCCGGAGAACGAAAGTTTCAAGCGATTTTACGAGTGTTCCCCTGAGGTTGAAAATTTCAATCTGAATATTTTCATTTTTCGATAGTGACAATGAAAAATTAACTTCAGACTGAACAGGATTAGGGTACACTTTAAGTGTTTTAGAAATCGGTGAATCTTCAAAATCAGGACCATCGATTCCGACAAAAAGACGATTTTCAAAGATGCCGTTGCCATGAGTTGCAATGTATATAGCTCCGAAATTATTGACACCAGTATAATTCTCAATCCAAGGCCTTGAAATTGTTTGCTGACGAACCATCATGACAGGGATAGTCCCAAGTCCGGTATTTTCGGCTGACCATGTCGGACTTGCAGATAATGATTCTGTAGAATAAACGCCAAGCTCTGTACCAAGAATAACCCGACTTGTATTGTTCATTTCGATGATTACTGAATAAACCGGCATAGCGGGCAAATTGCCCTGAATCGGATTAAATTCCGGATCTGAACTCAAAGCGTTGGTCGATCTGAATACAAACTCGCTATTACCATAATTCCCCAAAGTAACAATCACATGATTATCGTTTTTTGGATCAACAGCAATAGAGGTTACATAACGTTGTCCAAAATCTTTAACAATTGAGGTATTGATTATACAGCCGCTACTTCTCACATCAGCTCTGATAGAATCGTATGCCAGAGCAACATTTGCAATGCGATAAAGTTTTCCATCAGTTGTTCCAACGTAAACATAATTGGCATCCGAAGAAAATGCAAGACTTGAGGGAACTCCAGTTATATTGGCTATCCTGTCCCATGATGGCAAGGAGCTGAAATTCAATATGTTTCTTGACATATAGACAGCATTAGAAGTGCCAATGAACATCAATGATGAAACAACATCTTTCACCTGCAAGGTATCTCCATTATTCAGTCCAACAGGCAGAGTATATTTAAAGGGGAATTGGTTGTTTTTACTCCGGGCAATGACAACATCTCCGGCATTATGATTTTTTGTAGCTTTAAATGTTACGCTATCTCTGGAATACACATTATTGAAACTTTCCCATAATTTAAATGGTGTAATAAAGTTACCGGAATTTTGATTTGCAACTTCAGCACCATATAAAAATGAGTTGGCTTCAGAAACACCATAGTCATTCGAGCGGACCAGCAATCCCCCGGTTGAAGAATAAAAAACTGCTGCAGGGTTTATCATTGACATGTCAACGGTTCCTCCAACAAAATTGCCTAAAATCTGAGTAGCATTCTCTACTGTGTTTCCCTTTCTGTCGAGATATAACACTCCATTACCCTGAGTTCCACCAAGCGTTCTGCCCATGTCGTCGTAAGCGACAGTGTAAAACATAGAGGTTTTATAATTTCGGTTGAGAGACTGAACCGATTCAAAGTTATTACTTGTGACACCCACGCCCAAATCATTAGAAAAATAGATATTTTGGGTGTTATTTGGATTTATAGCAATAGAGTGGATAAGAATTCCAACAAAAGAAGTATTTCTTCTTTCCTGCCATTGATAAAAGCCTGTTTCCTGAATTTTAGTACCTTCCCAAACAGTAACTCCACCAATAAAAATTTTATCGGGATTAGCAGGACTCACAACAATGCAGCCGGCATATTCGCCATAATTAATTCCGGTAGTTGAGTTTCCGAATACATTGAACAAAACACTGCCACCGGGGCCTACTATTTTCCAGGTTTCGCCTTTATCGCGGGAAACAAATATTCCTCTTAACTGGCCGCGAAGATTTCCTGATACGGATCCATCAGAAACCATCATGGCGTAAATTGTTGAAGCATCAGAAGGAGCAAAAGCAACTTCTATCCTGCCTATAGCTTCGTTAGGAAGACTATCCTGCCCTGCACCGGTTGAGCGCAAAACGAATCCATCAGAAGTTCCGTTAGATGAAATATAGAGTAAATTGTCGACTGAAGCTGCAATTGCACCGTCAGGTCCTATCTTTACTTCAGTACTGTTGCCTGATAAATTCTGACTTCCAGATTTGGCAAAAACCCAGTTTTGTCCTCCGTCAGAAGAAAATCTGAGACCATTGTTTGTGGCAGCCAGAACAACTCCGTTGTTGCCTGCAGCAATTTTATTAACAAAAGCCCAGTCTGCTGAAGGATTATTGACAGAGCCTGGATTGGTTGAAGCGAGTTTCGTAAACGTATTTCCATCAGTCGATTTATAAATTCCCTGACCTATAAATCCACTGAATAAATTTAGCCTTTCGCTGGAAAAAGTTTCACCAGTACCAACATAAATGTCACCTCCGGGAGCCTGAGTCATACAGGAAACGTTCAGAACATTGTTTCCGGTTTGAACCTGATTCCATGTAAGTCCTCCGGTTGTTGATTTCCATAACCCTCCTGAAACACTTCCGGCAATAATTGTTTTTGCCGTATTGTCTCTATTATCAATAATTATTGCACGGGTACGGCCGGCTATGTTATCCGGACCCATTGATGTCCAGTTAAGCCCTATTGCACCCGATGATTTTAATTCTTTAGCCTGATTCCTTGCATTGATAACATCAGCCGGATTGACCTGACCAGTTACCTGATTTCCTCTCAACTGAGCCATATATGACCAGCCGGCTTTTATGCCGTCGGAGAAAATTTCCGTATCAGATTGTCCCGAAAGATTCCTGTAAGAGCCGGAAGTTGTGAGCATGAACATACATGCGCCAAAAGTTAATGCAAAGAAACCAAAGAGTAAACTTCTATTTTTCATATTATTAGAGTTTATGGATATTTCGATTTAAGAAATACTAAACAGGGGGGCAAGTTACGCCTTTTTTAAAGACACACAAGCCCATTGCCCCATTTTTTTCATTCCAAAAATACATCAATTTCAATTACAATTGTGAGATTCAGGTTCAAAAAGACCGAAATTTATTGATCCCATTTCAGTGACAAATGTAAATTAATTTGCGACTTTAAAAATAGGCCATCAGTGAATAAAGAAATAAAATCATTTGAAATCTATATTTTGACGCCGGAAACTATGAAATAAGGTACTTTTATCATAGGTTTGCCAATGATTTTGGGTAGAAAATTTTAAACTATTCCATTGCCGTGCGTTATCAGAATATCATTAATGCATTTAAATTTTCAGAAATGAGAAAGTTGTTTTACAGTGGTTTGTTGATTGCAATTGCAGCAACACCAACAATCGTTAATGGGCAGGATAGCCTGGCCATTGCAGAAAAAAAATTCAGGTTTGATGTTAAATATGAGATTCCTGTTACACCTGTTAAAAACCAGAATCGTAGTGGAACATGCTGGAGTTTTGCAGCAGTTTCCTTTGTAGAATCTGAATTACTCAGGCTTGGCGAAGGGGAAAAAGACCTTTCTGAAATGTTTTATGTAAATCTGGCTTACAGAGATAAAGCCCAGAGATATATAAGGTATCATGGCAACAGCAACTTTGGCCCCGGAGGCCAGGCGCATGATGTCATTAATGCCATTAAAAAATATGAATTTGTTACTGAAGATGAATATCCCGGAATTATCCCCGGTGAAACCTCACACAACCACGGCGAACTAAATACAGTGCTGAAAAGTTTTCTCAGCGCCCTTCTTACCCCGGGAAGCGGAAAAATTTCACAGGCTTGGTTCAATGCCTATCAGGGCATTCTCGATGCCTATATGGGACCGTTACCTTTGGATTCAAAAACAAAAAAAAACCGGGAAAAATCTTCAAAATTTAATCCGGAAGATTACCTTGAAATTACCTCTTATCTGCATCATCCGTTTTATTCGTGGATAAACCTCGAAATCCCCGACAACTGGTCGCAGGACAAATATTTCAATATTCCGATCGATGAAATGATGTCGGTTATTTTTACTGCAATTGAAAAAGGTTACACCATTTGCTGGGATGGAGATGTAAGCGATAAAGGTTTTTCACATGCAAACGGCCTGGCCATTTTGCCTGAAAAGGATTTACTATCAATGGATACAATGGAGCGTGAAAGGTGGGAGTTACTCACTGAAAAGGATAAAAATGCTGAATTATACAACTTTGAAGTACCAGGCCATGAGAAAAAAGTCACGCAGGAAATGAGGCAAGTCGCATTCGACAGTCACCTTTCCACCGACGATCATCTCATGCATCTTACTGGTATTATGGAAGATCAGAACGGAACCCGTTATTTGTTAACAAAAAACTCATGGGCCGCAAACAGCAATAAGTTCGGTGGCTTCCTTAAAATGTCGGAAGCCTATGTCCGTATGAACACCATTGCCATTATGGTCCATAAGGATGCTCTTCCGGATAGCATTTCAAAGAGAATGAAAAATTAGATGATTTAAAATCACTGTTATCCGATAAAATCTTTAATAAAACTCTGGATCCTTTGCTGGTATTGTAAAAGGTAATATTACGCTACTCTGGAGCTTACTTTTTGGTTTAACCATATTTTACTACAAATATTACGCAGATCTGCTGCTGTAAAATTGCTACAGAATAGCAAAATATTTGTAGTCAGTAGGTTATCAGAATTGAAAATGAGCTACAGAGTAGAAAGATATTATAATCTCCAAATGTTTGGAAATTAACCGGACAACAGTGATTTAAGATCCTGAAATCCTGAAAAGACTCTCTGATCCGGGAGTTTTTTTTGTTAAATGAACTTACCCATTTAAGTTTCAATGTGCAAACAAATTCACCCCTGTGTTCCTTAAATACTGCATAATCAGAAGGTTTAACATTTTTTAACAGCGAAGACCGCATTAACAAAGGGCGCTGGTGTAATTTTGCAAAAAACTATAAAACCATGATTGAAACTGATATCAAGGAATTAAACGATCGGATTCAAAGAGAAAGTGCATTCATCGATTTGATTGATGTGGAAATGCACAGGGTCATTGTCGGACAAAAGCATATGGTAGAGCGATTGCTCATCGGACTTTTATCAAACGGGCATATTCTGCTTGAAGGTGTGCCAGGTCTCGCCAAAACACTGGCCATTAAATCGCTGGCTAATATAATTGATGCAAAATTCAGCCGCATTCAGTTTACGCCCGATTTATTGCCGGCCGACTTAATCGGAACTTTGATCTATAGCCAGAAAAAAGAAGAATTCATGGTCAGGAAAGGGCCAATTTTCGCCAATTTTATACTTGCTGATGAAATTAACCGCTCACCTGCCAAAGTTCAGAGTGCACTCCTTGAAGCCATGCAGGAGCGACAAGTTACCATTGGTGATGAAACCTATAGCCTGCCCGAGCCTTTCCTTGTGCTTGCTACTCAAAATCCAATAGAACAGGAAGGAACCTATCCGCTTCCTGAAGCACAGGTTGATCGTTTTATGCTTAAAGTTGTGATAGGCTACCCTACCCGCGAAGAAGAAAAACTGATCATGAGGCAGAACATGGAGGAAGTTCAGCCCAGAACGCAAACCATTATCACTCCAGAACAAATTCTGAAGGCCAGACAACTGACACGGGAAGTTTATCTTGATGAAAAAATTGAAAATTACATAACAGATATCGTTTTTTCGACGCGTTTCCCGGCAGAAAACAAACTGAAGAAATTCGAAGGGCTCATTTCATACGGAGCTTCACCCCGTGCAAGTATCAATATGGCTCTCGCAGCAAAAGCTTATGCATTTATCAAGCGCAGAGGGTATGTTATCCCCGAAGACGTCAGGGCAGTTGCTCACGATGTCATGCGTCACCGAATTGGCCTTACTTACGAAGCCGAAGCCGAAAATGTTTCAACCAGCGATATCATCAATGAAATCCTGAATACTGTTGAAGTTCCTTAGTGGTTGTTTTTCAGACTATTCAACATGGAAGCCAGCGAAATACTAAAGAAGGTCAGAAAAATTGAAATCAAAACCCGGGGTTTGAGCAATCAGATTTTTTCGGGACAATATCATAGTGCGTTCAAGGGACGCGGAATGGCCTTCAGTGAAGTCAGGGAATACCATTATGGTGATGACATCAGGAACATTGACTGGAATGTCACTGCCCGATTCAACCATCCTTATATTAAAGTATTTGATGAGGAACGTGAATTGACGGTTACCTTACTCATTGATGTAAGCGGTTCGAATGAATTTGGCACAAAACAGTGGCTTAAGGAAGAGATGATGACCGAAATAGCTGCTATTCTGGCATTTTCAGCCATTCAGAATAACGATAAAGTCGGAGTTATCTTTTTTAGTGATCGGATAGAAAAATTCATACCTCCCAAAAAGGGGCTGACACACATTCTCCGTATTATCAGAGAATTAATTGATTTTAAACCTGTTAGCCAGAAAACGAATATTGGGGAAGGATTGAAATTTTTGACCAATGCCATGAAAAAGCGATGTACCGCATTTCTAATTTCTGACTTTCTGGATAGTGGATTTGAGGATGCATTAAGGATTGCAGGCCGCAAACACGATCTTGCAGCTTTACATATTATTGACCAGCGTGATCTTTTTCTTCCTGATATGGGAATGGCGCGTCTTTTTAGCAAAGAAACAGGAAAAACAATTTGGGCCGACACCGGAAATGCCGCCCTGAGGAATGCCTATTCGTCTCACGCACAAAAAAATCAGGCCCGATTGAATCAGATCTTTCTGAGAAGTGGTGTAGATGTAGCAAAATTCTATACAGGAAAGGATTATGTAAAACCTTTGCTTGGATTATTTAAAGCAAGAGAATACAGACATTAAATGTTTAAAGGAAGTTGTAAAGCATTTCATTTATTTACTTAAACCGAAGCAGAAAATAATGAATGTAAAATTGTTGACAGTATTTATTTTTCTGATTTCAGCTTTTTTCAATAAGGCTGAGGCTCAGAAATTTACTGCCGATACCACTGGTTTGGTTCTGGGCCGACAGATAAATATGACACTTGAACTGGAAGTTGATAAAGAAGATAGGGTTGAATGGCCACTTCTCACAGATACACTGACAAGTGCCATCGAAATTATCCGCAAAAGCAAAATTGACAGCACTCAGCATTCCTCAACCGGAAAAATAATCTTACGTCAAAATCTGGCAATAACATCGTTTGATACCGGATACCATGTTATTCCACCTGTCATTTTCAAAATCTTCAGCAGTGGCTCACAGGAATACACACTGCGGGAAACGGAACCTTTATTGATCTCGGTTTCAGGAGTAAAGGTCGATCCTGAAGCAGAAATCAAAGATTTAAAACCTGTTTTGGAGGCTCCATTTACCTTCAGGGACTTTTTGCCATGGATATTTGGGCTTTTGGGCATTATTATTATAGGTATATTGGTCTGGCTATACCTCAAATCCAGAAAAAATAACAAGCCTCTGATAAAAATTACATTGCGACAGCCAAAACCATCACATCAGATTGCACTTGAGGAACTTGAATTGCTGAAAGCTCGTCAATTATGGCAAAAAGGTCAGGTAAAGGAATATTATTCACAGTTAACAGATATTCTCAGAGATTATTTTGAGGCTAGATTTGGAGTCAATGCCCTTGAAATGACATCAGACGAAATTCTTTCGGCCATGAAAGACCATTTGTCTGATGCACAGCGCTATAACGATCTTCAAAGAATCCTTGAGTTTGCCGACATGGCAAAATTTGCAAAAGCAAGACCATTGGGATCGGAGAATGAGCTGAGTTTTACATTATCAGTTGCCATAGTCAATGGAACCAGACCGGCACCAGACTTGAAAGCCGTTAAACCTGAAGTGAAATCAGAATCATTAACAGGTGACACAAAAACTGAAGACTAAGCCATGTTTGAACATATAAAATTTGCCAACCCCGAAATGCTTTACCTGCTTCTTTTGCTTCCGGCAGGCATAGTATGGTATTGGTTTAAAGATCCGGACTCAAGGCCAAAGTTTCAGGTAAGCAATTACGATGCTTTTCAAATCGGAAAAAGATCACTCAAGTCTTATTTTATACACCTGCCATTTGTGCTCCGGTCTTTAGCATTTATACTTCTGATAATTGCACTTGCAAGACCTCAATCATCGAGTACACGGCAAAATTTAAGCATTGAAGGCATTGACATCTTGCTTGCTATGGATATTTCGGGAAGTATGCTTGCAGAAGATTTCAAACCAAACCGCCTGGAAGCTGCCAAAGAAGTTGCCCGGGATTTTATACTCGGCCGACCTTCCGATAGAATAGGCCTCGTTGTTTTTAGCGGAGAAAGTTTTACACAATGCCCGCTCACTCAGGATCATCCGGTTTTAATAAACCTTTTGAAAGAAATTAAAAGCGGTATGATTGAAGATGGTACAGCCATTGGCGACGGTCTGGCCACCTCTGTCAGTAGGTTAAAAGAAAGCAGCGCCGTGAGTAAAGTAATTATCTTACTTACCGACGGGGAAAACAACCGTGGTTTTATTGATCCCATTTCAGCTGCTGAAATAGCTAAAGTTTTTGGCCTGCGGGTTTATACCATTGGCGTTGGAAGCATAGGAACCGCACCTTATCCGATTCAAACACCTTTCGGAATGCAATATCAGCAAATGGAAGTAAGGATTGATGAACCACTGCTCAGAGAAATTGCCGATATGACAAACGGAAAATATTTCAGGGCAACAAATTCAGCAAAACTCAGAGAAATTTATACCGAAATTGACCAGATGGAAAAATCAAAAATTGATGTTACAGAGTACCGGAAAAAATCCGAAGAATTTCATCCCTTTGCATTTCTGGCTCTGATCCTATTATTGCTTGATTTCATTCTGGGCATTTCACTTTTGAGGAGGTTCCCATAATTAACGAATACAAAAAAAGCTAAAATGTTCGAACATGTTTAGATTTGAATATCCCATATACCTTAACTTTCTGCTGGCACTGCCATTGCTGATTTTATTGTTTTGGGTTTATCTCAGATGGAAAAAGAAGGTAGCTGAAAAACTTGGCGACACCCATGTGGTCAAAAGGTTAATGATTGATATTTCTCCCCTCAGGGTACACCTGAAATTTATATTTTTCATGCTTTCGCTGGTTTCATTGCTGCTTGCGCTGGCCAACCCACAGATTGGTTCACGTCTCGAGAAAGTACAGAGAAAAGGAATTGATCTGGTTATTGCCATTGACGTATCAAACAGCATGCTTGCCCAGGACATTCAGCCTAATCGCCTTGAACGCGCCAGGCAGTCGGTTTCAAGATTAATTGATGAATTAGAAAACGACCGGATAGGCCTGATTGTTTTTGCAGGAAAGGCTTATACACAGTTGCCGATAACTACTGACTACAACGCTGCCAAAATGATGCTATCAACCATTAAACCTGAGTTGGTACCTGTGCAGGGAACTGCAATTGGCCAGGCTATTGACATGGGGATGGCTTCGTTTAAAGAAGAAGGCGGAGGTAAGGCTATCATTGTGATTACCGATGGCGAAAATCATGAAGATGATGCCGTTTCAAAAGCAGAGGATGCAGCATCAAAAGGAATCAATGTTTATACCATTGGGATGGGACTTGCCGATGGAGCTCCGATTCCGGAATATAGGAACAACCAGATGACAGGTTTCAAGAAAGATCGCTCTGGAAATACTGTGATTACCAGGCTTGACGAACCAATGCTTGAACAAATTGCCCGTGCCGGAAACGGAATCTATGTGAGAGCTTCAAATACTCAGGCCGGATTAAGAAGGGTTTATGAAGAAATCGGCAAACTTGAGCAAAATACATACGAATCGCATAGTTATGCAGATTTCGACGATCGGTTTCAGTACTTTATTGCACTTACTCTGGTTTTCCTTATGCTTAGTTTTGTTATCAATGAAAAGAAAAGTAAGTGGGCATCAAAATTCAAAATTTTTAACCTGAATTGAAATAAAACATGGTCAGAATTTTAAATATATGTTTAATTTTCATGCTTTTTGCCGTTAATCTGATGGCACAAAAGGAGAACCAGTTAATTCGCAATGGAAATAAGCTGTACGAGGAAGGTAAATTCAAAGAAGCAGAAATTGATTACCGAAAAGCACTTGAAAAAAAACCCGAATCTGTTAAAGGCAGCTTCAACCTTGGAAACTCACTTTACCGGCAGGAAAATTATGAAGAAGCGGCAAAGAATTTTGCTGGTGCAGAAAGGCTGATAAAAGATTCTGACGTAAAAGGTAAGTCAGCCGCTTTGCATAATCTGGGCAATACTTTATTGAAAGATAAGAAAATCAAGGAAAGTATCGAGGCCTATAAGCAGGCACTGAGGATCAATCCGACTGATGACGAAACCCGCTACAATCTTGCCTGGGCAATGAACCAATTACAGCAACAACAGCAGCAACAGCAACAAAATAAAGATAACAAAGACGACAAAAACGACGACAAAAAAGAACAGAACCAACAGGAGAATAAACCCAACGATCAGGAACAGCAAAAGGAGCAAAATCGTGAAAAACCACAAATATCTAAACAGGATGCTGAGCGGATGCTTGAAGCGCTGAAAAATGATGAACAAAAAACTCTTGACAAAGTTAATCAGCAAAAAGTAAAAGCCAGCGGTGTTACAATTGAAAAAGATTGGTAATTCAGGGACATAAATATAAATGACTGTATATAAAATTATGAGCCAATGAAGATCAGGAATGTAATTGTGATGATTAGTTTACTCCTGGCAAATATTGCCCTGTTTGGGCAAGAGATTGAATTCAGGGCTACAGCCAAAGAAGTGGTTTCGGTTGGTGAACAGTTCAGGCTAATATACAGCATCAATGGCCAGGCTTCAGGATTCAGGAGTCCGGTTATAAAGAACTTTTCGATACTCAACGGGCCCAATCAATCGCAAAGTACCAGTATGCAAATCATCAACGGACAAGTCAGCCGTTCTGTTGAATACTCATTTACTTATATACTACAGGCTACATCAGAGGGTACATTTACCATACTTCCGGCATCAGTTAATGTTGATGGAAAAACCTATCAATCCAATCCGGTCACCATCAAGGTTATCAAAGGCAAAAATACTCAGGCGCCTCAACAAAATAACCAGCAAAATGCGGCCCCGACATCGGGAGATATTACCGCAAATGATCTTTTTGTCAGAGCTGTGACAAGTAAGTCAAATCCAACGCAGGGGGAACAAATCATAGTTACCTATAAACTTTATACCCGTGTTCCCGTTGCAGAATACAGCATAACCCGGGCGCCATCTACTGCCGGTTTCTGGCTACAGGATCTGATAAAGGACAGTAAAAAACTAAATCAATACCGCGAAACAATTGAAGGGAAAGAGTATGTTGTTGCTGAAATCAAAAAAGACGCTCTTTTTGCACAGAAATCAGGAACACTAACCATAGAACCACTGGAGATGGATGTGCTTGCACAGGTTGAGCGCAAAGTTGCCAGAAGAAACTTCAACGATCCTTTCTTCGACAGCTTTTTCAATGATAGTTTTCTTGGAAGTACTTATCAGAATGTTAAGAAAACCATTCGATCAAATGATTTGAGAATAAATGTGAAGCCTTTGCCTGAACAAACCCGGCCCGGCGGTTACACAGGCGGTGTGGGTGAGTTTAACATCAATGCCGCAATCGATCGGGAACAGCTTAAAGCCAACGAGGCACTCACCCTCAGATTTACAGTAACGGGTAAAGGCAACATTAAACTGATTGAAAAACCCGCCATTGTATTTCCGCCTGATTTTGAGGTATATGATCCCAGAATCACTGACAATATAACTGCATCGTCTAACGGTGTTTCGGGCAGCAGAAATTTTGAATACCTTATTATTCCAAGAAATGCGGGCAAATACAATCTCAAACCCATTAATTTTTCGTACTTTGACCTTTCGAGCCAAAGCTACAAGACCATTTCAACTAAGGGTTTTGATATTACAGTTGAAAAGGGTGATGGAAGATCGTCTGATATCATCGCTTCAACCGATAAGGAAGATTTCAGGTACATTGGTTCAGACGTAAGATTTATTAAAACCGGAAGCATTAAACTTTCGGCAATTGCTGATTATTTTTTCGGAAGCAGGGCATTTTATATCTGGCTGTTAACTGTTCCGCTGCTTTTTGCCCTTTTTATCATTATTTGGCGTAAGGAACTTAAGAAAAGAAGCAATGTTGCCTTTATGAAAACCAAAAAGGCAACCGGTGTTGCGCGCAAAAGACTTAAAACAGCCGAGCGTTTTATGAAACAAGGCAAGCATGAGGAATTCTGGGCCGAAACTTCTAATGCTTTGTGGGGGTATATGAGCGATAAATTTAACATTCCACGTGCCTCACTATCAATAGATTCAGTGAATGGCGCCCTGAAATCAAAAAATGTAAAAAAAGAGCTTATTGACGAGTTTATTGCAATCCTCAATAAGTGCGAATTTGCAAGATTTGCGCCAGGAAATAAAACACAGGCAATGGATGAAATTTTCAAACAATCCATTCAAGCAATTACAAAGACAGAACAAGAACTCAAATAAAATACACAATCAAAAAACATATCCAAATGAGCAAAAGAGCAACGCTGCTATTTTTCCTGCTTATCAGCAATATGCTTTTGATAGCTGGCAGCCAGGATGATTTTGATAAAGCCAACAAAGCCTATATGGCAGGTTTTTATAGCAATGCGATTGCCATTTATGAAGAAATTCTGGTTACAGGAAGGACTTCACCCGAACTGTATTATAACCTTGGAAATGCATATTTTAAAAATGATCAGCTTCCTGAAAGTATTCTGAATTTTGAAAGAGCCATTAAACTTGATCCGGGTAACGAAGATTACCTTTATAACCTCAGAATTGCAAATAATAAGCTGATTGATAAAATAGATACGCTTCCGGAACTTTTTTATATCACGTGGTGGAATTCTCTGAAATACAGATTATCGGCAAACCATTGGGCCTTACTTGCCCTTATTTCGTTTACCCTGGTTTTTATTTTGATTACAATATTTTTATTGTCAAGGACTGTACTTCTGAAAAGAATACTCTTTTATGGCGGTATCCTATTTATTCTGGTTCATATTCTTGCCGGAATAATGGCATGGCAAACCTATGCTGAAGCAAGAAACAGAAATTCAGCCATTGTTTTTGCTCCAAGTCTTCCTGTTAAAAGTTCTCCCGATGAAAGCAGCATTGACCTCTTTGTGATTCACGAAGGGCTCAAAGTGCAGATTATCGATAACATTGGAGATTGGAATGAGATTCGGCTTGAAAATGGAAGCAAAGGCTGGATAAAATCCGAAAAGATTCAACGCATCTGACAATCTTATCCTCTGATAATTATTGGGTTAATAAAAGTTTCAATGGAAGATCAACAGGAATACCTCCCGGTAAGAATTATGAAAATGGTTAAAGAACTTCACAAGAGGGGTTATAACCATTTGTATTTATTTTCGGGAATGTCTCCTACGGGAATGAGCTGGCGATATATTATTGGTTTGACTCAAAATAATAAATGGCCAACTGAAATTTATCTGGTAAGACATAGTGTTGGAACCGAAGGCGAAGTGGAATGGACTAAGGATAACTCAACCATAGAGTCATTGGCAAATGGATTTGAGTTGTTTTATTCAAAACAACTGGCACCTGCCAAATCAGCACCTACCGAATATTCAATCTGGTATGATCATTTAATTGATTCACTTCAACCAAATAAACTTTTGATATTTTTTGCCGATGGGCCTACCGATGATGATTACAAACTCACTCAAGTACCTGGGTTTGACATAAAAATGTATAGCAAATACAGTTGATCAATTAGATAAAAAGCTGGATTTTGAAATTGACCTTGAGTTGTATTCCTCAAAATAATCTTTTCATAACCTTAATTTCAATTTTATGATATTGATATACAGTTTATTAACATTATTTACCCTGGTTTAATTCCTTATTAAATTCATTTCGATATCATCAAGTATTCCCGGATTAATTTTAAGCCGATCGCAAGTATATGCTTTTAGTTCCTTGTATGAAATATCATAATCAGAGAGCATTTGAGAAGCCGCCAGTAAATCCATAACCAGTTTTCTTTTTGCCTTTTCAACATGTGGAGCCAGGTTATTAAATTCTAATTCTTCTTTGGTATATTCAATTCCCGTGAGAGGAAGTAAATCACTGCTTTTAAAATTTATAGGAAGCTGAATTGATCGCAAAACCGAATCATCTTCAAAAAAAGTTGTGTTCGCATTACATATATAATTCTCCATTTCAAGCATTCCCTTGGAAACTGCAAAGTTTAAGTAATCATTCTTATAGGAAGCTACTACTTTTGTGAAAAAGGAAACGGGTATCACAAATTTGCATGTTCCGGAAGTTCTGGCTTCCAAAACCTGAAATAATCCGGGAGTCGATAATTCAATACAGCCTTTTTTGACTGTAACTTCACACATCAGGACTTTCTTTTTGCCTTTGTTAAGTTTCTGAACAATTTTCAAACGATTGAGTATCTGACTCAGTCCTTCTGTTTCTATTAAAAACGTTACCATGAGAATATTTTTTTACAAAAGATTTTTATCGATTCGAAACGTAATCTATAAATGAAAAACCTTGAATATGAGGGTTTAAGTAAGAAAGACAAGCACTAAAGCGTGCAAATAAGATTGGTTTTATATTTCAGTTTCTCATTAGCTGAACCCGGATCAGGATTACATCAATGCTTTAAACACTATAAAATTCGCCAATAGAATAACCCGATTTGCAATTGTTAATAATTTTTCCGTCAACTCTTTAAGTGCTTATAAATGAAATTGTTTCTAATCATTTGTCGTTGGCTTTGAAAGTTTCAGAATTTTGAATGCTCCCCTGGCTACAATAAAGAAAACAATTGTACCAATAATAAGGTCGGGATATTTTGAATTTGTAATGTAAACAAGCACTCCTGCCAGAATAACTCCCAGATTTACGATTACATCGTTTGATGTGAAAATCATACTGGCCTGCATGTGAGCCTCCCTGCTTTTACTTTTTTGAAGCAAATACAAACTCAATCCGTTGCCGATTAAAGCCAAAATCGAAATTATAATCATTGTCTGGAATGCAGGCACCTCATCAAATCCAGCAAATCGCCTAATAACTTCAACAAGACCCATGGCTGCCAGGGTGAACTGAAAATACCCCGCAATTTTTGCAATGTTCTTCTTTCTGAGCGTGGTTTTACCGACTGCAATCAGAGCAAGACCATAAACAATGCTGTCAGCAAGCATATCCAGACTGTCGGCCACAAGCCCCATTGACTTTGAAATAATTCCGGTGGTAAGTTCCAGAACAAAGAAGAAAAAATTTATAAACAAAACCTTCCAGAGTAATTTTTGTTGAAGACTGGTGTTGTGGCTTTTTGCTGAATAATTTTCAATCTTAACAGTTTCAATAACTGAAGCATCAAACTTCATGTTTTCAATACGTTGAAATATTTTGCTGTGATTTTCAGTATGAAAAACCGTCAACCGCCTGTTAGGAATATCAAAATCCAGTGATTTTATATTGGTCAGATCGGCAAGTTCCATCCTAATCATCTGTTCTTCAGATGGACAATCCATTTTTGCTATTTTGAAAATCGTTTTTTGCATTTTTCTTTTATGGTGGGTGTTTTTGTCTGGATGACCAGAAAATTAATTTATAGAGCAAATGTAGGTTTTGCAGATGAACGGTGACATTTTGAATGATAAAAAGTAATAAAAAATGATCCTGAAAAAATATCCTGACACCGGAGCCAAGCGTACTGGATATAATCTTTTTATTACGAAAACCAGATTATTTGCTAAATTAAAACAGTTTTATAAAACTTATTGTTAACTAGAAACAGAAAAATAACTTGGCAATAAGTGTATCATCACTAAAATTAAATATTCACACAATGGCAATTAATTCGATTAAATTCATAAATTTACATTCTAACTTAACATCTGCAAAAGATGAAAAGGTTGATACTCTTACTGGCCATACCAACTTTTTGCGCCTATTTGCTTAATGCTCAGGAGTTTAATCCAGCTTCTCCTGCAGGAGGTAAAAGCCAGCTTAAATATTTTATTGAACAGGAATTGATATACCCGGAAATAGCTTTTTTAAAAAAAACAGAAGGTAAGTCCACCTTAAAATATAAACTTAACGAAAACGGACAAATAACATTCATCAAATTTACAGGCAGCTTATCTCAAGAAACAGATCAGGAAACGCTAAGAATTTTCAATATGCTTGAATGGGAACCTGCAACATTAATTGGCATTCCGGTAGCTGATTCCGGCACTTTTACGATAGATTATAACATAAAGCATTACAAACGTTTATGTAAAAAAAGAGGGTACTCTTTACACCTTTACCCATATGAGCCAACTGACACAACAGGTACAATATTTTACTACAGAAATCTTGACACAGCTCCCTATCCGATATTCACAAATCAAGGTATAAATCTGGCCGGGTTTATAGCTGCAAACCTCAAATATCCGGAAGCGGCCATAAAACAAAATCTAAGTGGAACTGTTAAATTGGCCTTCGTCGTTGAACCACACGGAAAAATCTCCAATATGAAAATTCTGAATTCACTGGGTGCAGGCTGCAATGAAGAGGCAATCAGAATTGTGAGGCTTATCAAGTGGATGCCCGGCATAAAAGATGAGCTAGCTGTTCGAACCCGAATGAGTATTTCAATAAATTTTAACCTTGAAAGTGGTCCTGACGGACTTTTTAATCCAAATATCAAATCAAGTTACGGAGGCTATTAATCATTAATCTTTACACTATGCAAAAACTTTGTTTTACAGTTATTCTTTCGCTGTTGATTGCGACAGGAACAATTGCCCAAACTGCAGATACCACTCAACTGTGGACTCAGGGCTTCAAAACTTCACTTTCTTTTTCTCAGGTATCGCTTACCAATTGGGCAGCTGGAGGAGAAAATAGCTTTGGCGGAAATTCATTTCTGAATTTATTTGCCAATCTTAAACGTGGAAAATCTACCTGGGATAATTCTTTAGATATGGCTTATGGTTTGATAAAACTCGGAGACGCCGGAGTCAGAAAAAGCGATGATAAAATAGACCTGGTTTCGAAATATGGCTATAACATTTTTCACAAAAATTTATTTCTGAGTGCAAATTTTAGCTTTAAGACTCAGTTTGATGATGGATATAAATATTTCCCCAACGATTCATCTGTGCTGATTTCGAAATTTATGGCCCCTGCATACATCATGCTGGGACTTGGTTTGGATTACAAACCCTACCCTTTTCTATCCATCTCCCTATTGCCAATCACTGGTCGCTTAACTATTGTAAATGACAAGTTGCTTTCAGATCAGGGAGCTTACGGAGTTGATCCGGGAAAGACAATCCGGCCTGAATTTGGAGCTGCTTTTAAGGCTGTTCTTGAAAAAGACCTGGTTACCAATATCAGTTTGAAAAGCAAACTGGAGCTGTTCTCTAATTATCTAGATCAGCCGCAAAATGTTGACATCAACTGGGAGGCACTTTTGCTGATGAAGGTAAATAAATACATCACAACCAATATTGGATTCCAGACCATCTACGATCATGACATTATGATAATCGACAAAGACAACAGAAAAGGTCCGCGTACCCAGTTCAAACAGACCTTTGGCGTTGGATTTACCTATTCGATTTCAGGAGTGAAAGCAACCATAAATTAACAATAACTCACCCTTTATTAACCTTAAAAACAAACCATTATGAAAATGTTAGACGAATTCAAAGCTTTTGTAATGCGTGGCAACGTTGTTGACATGGCCGTAGGTATCATCATTGGTGGTGCTTTTGGAAAAATTATTTCATCCTTTGTGGCCGATGTATTAATGCCACCCATTGGACTACTTCTTGGAGGCCTTGATTTCAAGGATATGGTTTACACCATGAAAGAAGCTGTAATGGCAGGCACTGAAGTTGTTACCCCCGCGGTCACCATTAATTATGGATTGTTCATCCAAAATATTGTTGATTTTCTGATCATTGCATTTGCAATTTTCATGGCCATAAGATATATTAACTCAATGAAGAAGGAGGAAGAGCCTGCAGCTCCTGAAGCTCCTCCTGCTCCTACAAAAGAGGAAACTCTTCTCGCTGAAATCCGTGATTTATTGAAAAAATAATTTTATAACATCTAACTTTTTTACCAATGGCTGCTTCACAAGAGCAGCCATTGGCATTTATTCCAAGGTGGGGTTCAATCATGCATGGATTGAAATATTGCTGTTTCAAAACTTTTCCGCTACAAGACCAAAACAAAAATAAAAGGCCTCCTTTTGGGAAGCCTCAGATAATTTTAAAACCTTAATGACATATTATTCAAATGACAGAATTGATTTCTTTATTCTCTCGATTGCTTCACGCAATTCTTCCTCTGTAATGACAAGAGGTGGAGCAAACCTGATGATATCTCCGTGAGTTGGTTTGGCAAGTAATCCATTCTCCTTCATTTTCAGGCAGACATCCCACGCTTCTTTCCCGTTTTTGGGTCTGATAACGACAGCATTGAGCAAACCTTTTCCACGAACAAGTGCTATCATTTCAGTTTTAAGGGCACTTAGTTCTTCACGGAAAATTTTACCAAGGTATTCAGCCCTTTCAGCAAGTTTTTCATCAGTAACTACCTTAAGCGCTTCCATTGCAACACGCGCTGCAATCGGATTTCCACCAAAAGTTGAACCATGTTCACCTGGTTTAATGCATAGCATAATATAATCATCAGCCAGGACAGCCGAAACCGGATAAACTCCGCCTGAAAGTGCTTTGCCAAGGATAAGAATATCAGGCCGTACATTTTCATGATCACATGCCAGCAATCTCCCAGTTCTGGCAATCCCTGTCTGCACTTCATCGGCAATAAACAAAACGTTTTTTGATTTACACATTTCGGCTGCTTTTGCCAGATAACCTTCGTCAGGAACAAATACGCCAGCCTCTCCCTGAATTGGCTCTACAAGAAAACCTGCCACGTTTGGATCTTTAAGTGCTTCTTTAAGAGCGTTCAAATCATTATAAGGTATTTTAATAAATCCGGGAGTGAAAGGACCAAATCCACTGTATGAATCCGGATCAGTCGACATGGAAACAATCGTAATTGTGCGACCATGGAAGTTGCCATCGCAAACAATTATTTTAGCCTGATCTTCGGGTACGCCCTTTTTCAGGTAAGCCCATTTCCGGCAAAGTTTGAGGGCAGTTTCATCGGCTTCAGCTCCGGTATTCATCGGAAGCACCTTATCGTAACCGAAATATTCGGTAATGAACTTTTCGTAAACGCCCAATGAATCATTAAAAAATGCACGAGAGGTCAATGTCATTTTTGAAGCCTGTTCTGTTAAAGCTCCAATAATTCTGGGATGGCAATGACCTTGATTTACAGCTGAATAAGCTGATAAGAAATCAAAATATTCTTTTCCTTCAACATCCCAAACGCGGGCGCCCTCTCCTTTTGCCAAAACGACAGGTAGCGGATGATAATTGTGCGCTCCGTATTTGTCTTCCAGATGCATCAATTGTTCAGATGACAAAAATTCATTCATAATTGAAATTATTTATAGTGTTTAAAATAGAATTTTTTGATTACCCTGCAAAGATATGACTTTAACCATGTCAGTTTTAAAAGTGTTGAAATTTTGTTATTTAGAAATAACATATTTATTCATTTTTCATGTATTCTGGCTGATAGTTATTAAGTTAGTGTATAAATATTGGATGATCATGAAAAATAGAAGCTTAATAAAACTGCTGATAAAAGCATTTTTACAAAAATCTGCTTTCACTGTTTTCCGATTTTTTGGCTGTTTAAAAAAGAATTATTTCTGCACTGAAGATGTTCATCAATTTTGAGACATTTGTTTGTATTTTTGAACCTTGCTGTTAAGACAAATCTTTTGAATCCATGTAAAATGAAAATCATTACACTACTCCTGATCATCATGGGTATATTTTTTAGTGGTTGCATAACTCCACTTTCTGATAAGAATAAAAATACTCAGAGTATCATCATTTTCTCTGATTTTGAGAATTCTGATTCACTTCAGACTTCTGAACCTGTGGTTTGGAAGAATCTTTCTTCGTTACAGGAAGGCCATGCCTACTCAGGCAAAATAGCATCAAAACTGGATCAACAGAACGAGTTTAGTGCGGTTTTTGAAGCAAAAACAGGGTATATAGCTGAAACGAATCCCAAAAGATTCACTTTTCAGGCCATGGTTTTTTCGCCAGATCCTTTCCCTACTGCGTTTATGGTTGCATCAATTTCAGGAACCGACTTTTACAGGAGCTATCCCATTTCAGAGTTTTTGCCTGTGGCAGGCAAATGGGAAAAAGTAAGAACATCTTTCACTCTACCGGATTCACTAAAGCCAGCCGATCAACTGAAAGTATATATCTGGAACAGAAAAAAGAATGAAGTGCTGGTTGACGATTTCAGTTTGGAATTTTTCTTTGAAAAAGCCGGCAAAAATTAAAATCAGTTTTCTGAAGTGCCCTCATAAGTTGTATTCTGATATTCTTCAGGAACCTCATCTTTATTGTATTTTGAGGGGCATTTCAGATTCATTTTATGAGCAGCAAAATGGTCGTCTTTCATTTTGCCGATGACAACAATCTGATCAAGTTTTTCAAAATCCTGAGGTTTGGTATCGCTATACCTGACTTTAACTTCAATGCCTTCGTTATCAAGCATATAGAAAGTAAAACTATTTGCATCTGCAATGGCATCATATTCAATAGGCCTGTCAGGACTAAGTGTACCAATTACGTGATACTCACGACCCGGGTGCTCAGATGCCTCGGCAAAGCCGGCATAGGTTGATGAGTTCATAGAAAGACTGAGAACGACTCCAATGGCAGCAACAACCACAACCAGAATCAGAATATGTATTCTTTTCATAACTGCATATTTGATTTAATCTGACAAAGATACGACAATAACAAACAGGTAATATCTTACCCGATTATTCTGTTACGGATTTCTGCCCACTGATTTCCTTTTGTTTTTTCTCAATGCGGGTAAGTTTTCTGTCGAGCATAAAAAGGTAAACACCCAGGCCCGAAAAAATAATGACCATTACTATCAAAACCACAAAAAATTTATCATCACCAATCATAAGTTTATTTTTAAAGTTTAACACCTTGAATCAGAGCGCGTTTACGCATATACAACTGAAGCAGCCAGAATCCTATAAGTATCCAGCCAATGCCTGCCGGATAAAAGACCATGCGCATGCTTACATCAAGACCTTCCATTGTGGATGAATTGCCACCTTTGCCGGGATGCAGGCTACTCTCAGCCAAACGTGGCAAAACACCCAGAAAGATAACCAATAACATAAAAGCAAAAATGTTGTACACCGCTGAAATTCTTGCTCGCATGGCGGTTTCATCAATAGAACCTCTGAGCACAGCGTAGGCAAGATAAGCCATCATGCTCACTGCAGCACCATTAAGTTGAGGATCATTGGTCCAGAAATCGCCCCAGGTAAATTTTGCCCAGATCATGCCCGTGAGCAAACCCAGAATTCCAAAAAATATACCTGTATTTACTGCAGTTGATGCCATCAGGTCATCTTTTACCTTATAACCTGAAAGATATTTTATGCTGTAAATCAATGAAGTGCCAAGCATCACAAACATAGCAAACCACATCGGCACATGATAAAAAAGATTCCGAATGGTTTGATGAATCACAGGAAGTGCAGGAACTTCAATCAGCAATCCGGCAATAATTGAATATAAAACCAGTAGAAGTCCCAGAATTTTCCACCAAATTCCTTTAATCATATTATCAATATTAAAAGGTTAATCCCTCCATAAGTAAGGGAACAAAATTACTGCAAGAACAAAAATTACGACATCAATCAGAAAAACGGAGGCCAACAAGCTTAAGATCTGCATGGTTTCAACATTACCTTTTAACGCCTCCTGCGATGATTTCACCAAAACCAAAAGCAAAGGTAAAACAACCGGAAATCCTAAAATGGCCATTAGGGCGGCATTATTGCCTGAGCGCGAAGCAATGGCCGAAACCATGGTCAGCGCTGAAGCCAGACCCATACTACCAAGTGCAAAAGCCGGCAGAAACAATGCAAGATTGAAAGCTGGAAATCCCATAAAAACTGTATAAAGCCCGAGACTCATTACACCCAGCACCAGCATTAAGAAAGAGTTGTAAACTATCTTTGAAATAATCACAGAGAATGGGGAGGCGAGCATGAAATAGTAGAGCCTCCTCGAAGAACTCTCCTGAATAAAACTTTTGGAAACAGCATTGAATGCCGCAAACAACAAAATGATCCAGAAAAGAGCCACCCACGTTTGATCATCGATCACCCTGCCAAAACAGAGTTGTACAACAAAAATGGTTGAAAAAACATAAAGTAATATCCCGTTTATGGCATATTTCTGCCTTAATTCAAGCAAAAAATCTTTTCTTATGAGTTCCGATATTTCTTTCAATTCTATGCTTATTGTTTTAATCAGATGATTTTCTGATAATGGTCTGATCGCGGTTTGGCCCGAGTGAAACAATTGAGATCGGAACATTCAGAACAGATTCAAGATTTGAAACATAGTGCCTGAAACCCTGCGGTAATTCCTCCCAGGCTTTGTAGTTACTGATGGCGGTTTGCCATCCCTTGAAGTCCTCAAGAACCGGTTTGATTGGCGAATTCAGGGTTTCATATCCGGGAAAATCGTAAAGGGTCTCCCCTATTTTATATTGGGTACAAATACTGATTTTTTCAAAATCATCGAGTACATCTGCCTTCATCATCACCAGATCTGTAACCCCATTCAGCATGACTGCATACTTTAAAGCCGGCAAATCAATCCAGCCACATCGGCGGGGTCGTCCGGTGGTTGAGCCGAATTCATTTCCGTTTTTGCGCATCCTTTCACCGGTTTCACTATGAAGCTCGGTTGGGAATGGACCACTTCCCACCCTGGTACAATAGGCTTTAAATACACCAAAAACACGTCCGATAGAGTGTGGTGCAATTCCAAGTCCGGCACAAACTCCTGCTGTAATTGTATTTGATGAAGTCACAAAAGGGTATGTTCCGAAATCAACATCGAGCATGGTTCCCTGTGCTCCTTCTGCCAGAATTCGTTTACCGGCTTTCAGACTCTGATTTATAAATATTTCACTATCAATCAGCTGGATATCAGAAATGTAGTCCAAGCCTTCAAACCAAAGTTTTTCATATTCATCAGGATTCATACCTTCGATTTTCAACCAATCGGGTTCAGGATTGTATGAATCAATTGCTTTAAAATGCATTTTTTTTTGTGCATTGAATTTGTCTTTAAAGTCAGTTGATTTTACATCGCCGATTCTAAGGCCGTTTCTGGCACTTTTATCAGTGTAAGCCGGGCCTATGCCTTTAAGTGTTGAACCAATTTTTGATGTGCCTTTCGAAGCTTCCTGAACAGCATCTAATAACCTGTGAGTTGGTACAATCAAATGTGCACGTTTTGAAATAAGCAGATTTTTCGAAGGTTCAACTCCCATTACTCTCAACTTCCTGATCTCTTTGGCCAGGGTGAAAGGGTCAATGATGACACCATTTCCGATAACATTTGCTTTATCGGCATGAAAAATACCACTAGGAATGGTATGCAACACATGCTTCAGCCCGTCAAACTCAAGGGTATGCCCTGCATTGGGCCCTCCCTGAAACCTGGCGATAATATCATATTCAGGTGTCAAAACATCCGTAATTTTCCCTTTTCCTTCGTCTCCCCACTGGAGCCCTAAAAGCACATCAATTTTCATTATTCGAAGTTAATGAACAAACACGATGAAGGTGAAGTCCGACATAAAGGCTTCACCTTTAATTTTGCTGATATAATCCGGTTTTTTTGGGATTTAGTTCCCTGCAAACGCCTCACAAAAATACAAATTTCGTTCAATGCCTGACGATTGTTTTCAATAATTCGTTGTGGTAAATCATTATCTTAAAATCGAAAGAATCTTGCGATTTTATATGGGACTGGGAATCAACTTAAAGTGCGTTAAATCTTTATTTCTAAATGTCGGATTGAGTAATATCCAATTCTGTTTCAGATTCTATTTCAGTTTTTTTCAGGTAGCCAAAGAAGGTGAGGGAGTGACTGGTAATGTTAACGCCAAGCAATTTCTCAACAGAATCCTGAATTTCCTGAAGGCGGGGATCGCAGAACTCCATAACTGACCCATCTTCAAGATTAATAAAATGGTCATGTTGTTTAAAACGAAATGAGCGTTCAAACTGTGAGCAGTTGTTCCCAAACTGATGTTTGGTTACAAGATTGCAATTCTGCAACAACTCTATGGTATTGTACAAAGTAGCCCTGCTCACCCTGTACTTATTGTTTTTCATCCTGATATATAAGGTCTCAATATCAAAGTGGCCTTCGGTGGCGTAAATCTCTTTGAGGATGGTGAATCGCTCAGGTGTTTTGCGATGCCCATGACTTTCAAGGTAATTGGTAAAAATTGACTTTACAGTATCGAAATTTACTCTGTCATTATCTCTCATTTCGCTCGATTTCTTTGACAATTTATGCATATAGCAGGATTTTGTGAATTGACAGACAAAAAAGTATCTGCTAAAACCCGATAAAAGTAGGAAATATTCTTATTGTTAATTGGTATAAATAAAAATAATTTATCAAAGAATAACATTTTAAGCATGACCAGGGATGCTAATCATGTATTAATATACAATATATCAATTATTTATGAATTTGAGAAGTCAATTTCCTGCTTTGTAAATTTTTTGAATCAAAACATGGTTAATCAGGTTTTTGGTATGCTTTTATATCCTAATCTGAACACTGTTTCAATTCCCTTAACTTTTTTCAAAACTGCAATCATTCGGTCAATTTCTTCTTTATCGTGAACAAGAATCATGATTGTAGCCTCATACACTTCACCCGTTGAATCAATATGAAATGACCTGATATTTAAAGCAAGTTCTTCTGTAATAACTCTTGTAAGATCGTTGATAAGTCCAATCCTGTCGAAACCTGCTAATCTGATTCCCGTAAGAAAGGTTGTGGTTTCACTGTTTAACCATTTGGTTTTAACAATTCTGTTACCATATTTCGACATCAGGATAATGGCCTCTGAGCAGTTGGTTCTATGTATCCAGATATCTCCGTCCTCTGCCATAAATCCGATCACATCATCTCCCGGAATTGGATGGCAACAGTCAGATATTCTGTAATCAACATCTTCTTTTGGTGCTACGCCAGTCCTGACTTTGAGTTTATCACGTACATCTTCCGACAGGCTTTGAGGAATATTGGGTTTTGATCTGCCAAACGGTCTGGTAAAAATATCCAGCCAACTTCCTTTATCACTTTGAGAAATACATTCCTTTACTTCTTTTAATCCGATTTCACCCATATCTACTTTATAAAACAGATCATTGGGAGAACTTAACTTATTGCATTCCTGCAGCTTTAGCTGATAATTTTTTGAGAACGGCAGACCCATTTCCGAAAAAATGGTTTCAAGTTTTCGCAAACCTTGTTCTGCGTGTTGCTTTCTTTTCTCTTTGAGTGCTTCTTTAATGAATGACCGCGCTCTTGCTGTTACAGCATAATCGATCCATTCATCTCTGGGTTCTTGTTTCCGCGATGTTATTATTTCTATCTGATCACCATTGTTCAATACATAATTAAGTGACACCAGCCTGTGATTTACTTTTGCACCAATAGCACGATTCCCGATTTCAGAATGAATGTTGTAAGCGAAATCAATGGCTGTAGATTTAGATGGAAGTGTTTTTAAATCACCTTTAGGTGTAAATACAATAATTTCATCAGCAAAAAGATTTAGCTTAAACTCATCCAGAAATGTAAGGGCATTGGGATCAGGTTCCTGTAATAAATCTTTTATCTTATTCAGCCAGCGATCAATACCGCTTTCACTTTGGGTTTTTTCTTTGTATTTCCAGTGTGCTGCATACCCTTTTTCAGCGATTTCATTCATTCGGCGTGTTCTTATCTGCACTTCAACCCACTGACCTGTATGGCTCATAACAGTTGTATGCAGCGACTCATAACCATTGGCTTTAGGGCTCGAAATCCAGTCGCGCAAGCGATTTTGTTTGGGGCTGTAGAAATCTGTAACTGTTGAATAAGCTTGCCAGCACTGGTATTTTTCATTCTCAAATTCAGTATCAATAATAATCCTGACTGCAAACAAATCGAACACCTCATCAAAAGGTATTTGTTTGGTCTTCATTTTTTGCCATATAGAATAAATGGACTTTTCTCGACCTATGATCTCAAATTTAAGTCCTTGTTTAGCCAGTTCTTTCTTTATAGGATAAATAAACTTTGAGATAAATTTGGTTCGGCTTGCAGCAGTTTCTTCAAGTTTTGAAGCAATAGTTGCATATATCTCTGGTTCGGTATATTTAAGCGCCAGATCTTCAAGTTCACTCTTTATGGCATACAAGCCCAATCGGTGAGCCAATGGAGCAAACAGGTAAATAGTTTCGGAAGCAATTTTCAACCGTTTTTCAGGAATCATTGCATCCAGGGTGCGCATATTGTGCAGGCGATCAGCAAGTTTGATCAGAATTACTCTGACGTCATCAGATAAAGTAAGTAATATTTTCCTGAAATTCTCGGCCTGTGCTGAAGCTGTTGAATGATCAAATATCTCTTTAATCTTGGTGAGTCCGTCAGTGATGCTGGCAATTTTATCACCAAACATTTGCCGGATATCTTCAACTGTATAATTCGTATCTTCAACTACATCGTGCAAAAGAGCACAAATGATAGAAGTTTCGCCTAGTCCTATTTCTCCTGCAACAATCCGGGCAACCTCAAGGGGATGATAAATATAGGGCTCGCCGCTTTTGCGACGCATATCTTTGTGTGCCGATGCTGCCAGATTAAATGCCTTACGAACCAGACGTTTATTTTTCTGATCACCAGCCTTTCCCCATGCATTTAATAAATTGCGGTATCGCTTGAGTATTTCTCTACGTTCTGCCTCAGGATTTATGGTATACATACATGCAAACTGAGCTTAAATAAATTAATCTGAATCATTCATTACAAAGATAGATAATTAAAAGCAATGATTGAATTCTAATCCGGATTGATCGTTGCAAAACAACCAATTGCTGTGCGAATCGTTAGTAATTGAATATCAAAAAATCAAATCAAAAAAATGGTTAAAAATTTCACCTGCTTCACACAGCGCAACGAATACCGGTATTGTTTTTGTGTAATAATAAACTCAATCGTAAAAAAAATAGTTACTTTTGAATACCAAAGCAAACTACTGAACACTTCTAACTTATGAGTAAGCTTCTGAATCTGACAATACTGAACAGTTTAATTATCTCCATGATATTATTATTCAGCATTCAGGCATATGCAACTCATCAAAGAGCAGGAGAAATAACATACAGGCATATTTCAGGACTGACCTATGAAGTTACCATAACCACTTACACTTTCTCTCCGAGTGCCGCCGACCGATGCGAGCTCACCATCAACTGGGGTGATGGACAAAGCTCGGTGCTTTTGCGCACCAACGGACCTTCAGGAGTTACTCCTGCCGGTATTTTCTGCGAACACACCGGTGAAAATATAAGTTCAGAAATCAGGTTGAGCATCTATAAAGGAGTTCATACTTACTCAGCGCCATCTACCTATATACTCTGGCTCGAAGATCCAAACCGGAATCTGGGCATCCAAAATATACCAAATTCTGTTGATGTACCTTTATATATAGAAACCCTTTTGGTGATTAATCCATTTCTGGGGAGCAACAATTCACCCGTGCTCTTAATTCCACCTATTGACAACGGATGTGTAGGCCTTCCATTCCTGCATAATCCCGGAGCCTTTGATCCTGACGGAGACAGTCTTTCATTCAGGCTGGTAAATTGCAAGGGAGCGGGAGGCAGAGATATTCCCGGTTACAAATTACCCAACGAGGTTGACCTGACAAACCCCGGAACTTTCGAAATTAATGAATTAACCGGCGACGTTCTTTGGGACAGCCCGGTGCAGCAGGGCGAATATAATTTTGCTTTTGTTATTGAAGAATGGCGCAATGGCATCCGCATTGGATATGTAACACGCGATATGCAGGTAAATATAATTGCCTGCAACAATACACCACCCGAAATATTTGTTGCCAGCGACACCTGTATCATTGCCGGTGATACCCTCAGGTTGCAGGTCAGAGCTATCGATGTGGATAATCATAAAATAACCCTTACAGCAACAGGTGGACCCCTTCAACTTCCTGTGAGTCCGGCCATTTATAATCAGCCAGGCGATTCGGTCGGTCAGGTAAGTGCAACCCTCATTTGGCCAACAGTTTGTGCACATGTCAGGAAACAACCTTACCAGATTTTTTTTAAAGCCCTTGATAATGGGACTCCAGTAAGACTTTTCGATTTAAAGACCACAAATATCACAGTGATAGCCCCACCTGTAGTAAATCCTATTGTGACCCCGCTCGGCAATACCATGCTTTTAAACTGGAATCAGCATCCATGCAATGAAGCCGATGGCTACAGAATATATCGCAGAGCCGGAAATTCCGGTTTTACTCCCAATGTTTGTCAAACCGGGGTTCCACCCGAATCAGGATACCAACTTATTGCCCAAACCAATGGCATTGCAGCAACATCTTTAATCGATGACAACAACGGAGTAGGCCTGGTAAGAGGAATTACATATTGTTATCTTATAACGGCCTGGTTCGATGATGGTTCTGAAAGCATTGCATCAGAAGAATTTTGTGCAAATCTGAAGAAAGATATGCCGGTATTTACCAATGTAAATGTGCTTAATACCTCAACTACTGCCGGTTCAATAGAGATCATCTGGTCTAAACCCACCGAACTCGATCCGGTTCAGACTCCGGGCCCTTTTATCTACAAATTGTTTCGATCACAGGGCTTTAACAATGCTGTGAAAGAAAATATTGCAGAATTCAACAACCTGAATGATACCCTATTTATCGATAACGGACTGAATACCAAAGATACAGCATGGACTTACACCATAGAGTTTATTAACAACACACCCGGAAACATTTTTACCATAGGTTTTACTCCACCGGCTTCATCTGTATTTATCCGCACTATTCCTTCTGACAAACAGATCGGCATTCAGATTATCAGCAATGTGCCCTGGTCAAATGTGGGTTATACAATATACCGCCAAAATGAATCAGGAGTATTTGACAGCATTGCATTTGTTACCTCTACTTCTTATATTGACAGAGATCTGGTCAATGAAATAGAGTACTGTTATCTGGTGAGGGCTAAAGGAACTTACGGCACTGCAGGCTATAAGGACCCTCTGCTTAATTATTCACAGGAGAAATGCGACTCTCCGCGTGACAATGTGCCGCCCTGTGCAACCAACCTTTGGGTTGAAGTTGAATGTGAGTTGAACAGCTTAATTTTCACCTGGGACGATCTTAGTTTAGGTTGTGCTCCTGACATTGCCCGATACGAGCTATACAGAGCTGGGAATCCGCATCAGTTGATTGAATCTTTTGATGCGGGTAAATTATCATTCACCTTCCTGCCACCTTCATCAATTACCGGTTGTTTTTTCGTTATAGGAATTGATGTAAACGGAAATTCTGACACTACCAATTACAGAAAAGTATGCACCAGTATTGATGATTGTCCAAGATACAGGCTTCCTAATGTTTTTACTCCCAACAATGACGGTTACAATGATTATTTTATTCCGTTTCCTGGCTATACATCAGTAGATAGGATAGATCTGAAGATTATAAACCGGTGGGGTGTGGTTGTGTTTGAAACCAACGATCCGGCCATTAGGTGGGACGGGCGCGATCAAAACACGAACAAACCCTGCTCTGATGGCGTTTATTTTTATGTTTGTGAGGTATATGAAATTGTTGGAAATCCTGAAACCGAAGACGACAAAATTCTAGAACAAAGAACCCTGACCGACAGTTTGCACATACTTCGATAGACTATTAATACATGCAAAAACAAAAAAAGCATCCGGTTACGGATGCTTTTTTTGTTTTTAGAATCGATAAATTATACTTCAAAAAGTTTCTCGACAAGGTCAACAACACGCGCAGAATATCCCCATTCGTTATCATACCACGAAAGCACTTTTACTGTTTTTCCGTTTACCATTGTGCTCTTGGCATCAAAAATAGAAGAGGCGGGATTATGAATTACATCAACTGAGACGATTTCGTCTTCGGTGTACTCCAGAATTCCTTTCATCGGACCTTCTGCTGCTTCTTTCATTGCTGCATTAATTTCCTCTTTGGTGGCAGCAACTTTAAGGTTTACAACCAAATCAACCAATGAACCTGTTGGAGTTGGAACGCGGACTGCCAAACCATCAAGCTTACCTTTGAGGTCAGGAATAACAAGGCCAACTGCTTTGGCAGCGCCGGTAGTGGTAGGTATTTGAGAGACTGCCGCTGAACGAGCCCTGCGAAGATCGCTGTGAGGTGCATCCAGAATGGTCTGATCGTTGGTATAAGAGTGAATGGTTGTCATTAAACCATTCTCAATGCCAAATTTATCATGAAGCACTTTTGCAATCGGAGCCAGGCAGTTGGTTGTGCATGAAGCATTGGAAACACATTCATCCGTTGCTTTAAGATCGTTATCATTTACACCCAGCACAATGGTCCTGTCGATGGTATCTTTTGAAGGCACTGTTAAAATAACCTTTTTGGCACCATTTTTAAGGTGGTCGCCATATCCGCCTTTGGGACTTTCTTTTGCACGGAATACTCCGGTTGATTCAACCACTACATCCGGTGCCGAAGCCCAGGCAATGTTTGCAGGACTGCGCTCGGCTGTAACCGGATATTTCACCCCATTTACAATAAGAGAAGTTTCATCAAATTCAATTTTTCCATTGAACTTCCCTTGCGTAGAGTCATATTTCAGCAGGTAAGCCAGGGTTTTTGTGTTGGTAAGGTCGTTAATTCCGACAACTACAATGTTCTCACGTTCCAGTGCAAGTTTAAAGACATTTCTACCGATTCTTCCGAATCCGTTGATAGCCAGTTTAATTTTTGACATATTACTTAATGTTTAAGTGAGTAATTCCTTTTCTGTTTTTCGGTGCAAAGTTAATGATAATTATGCAACCATAAAAAAATAAAGTACATAATAAGCTCCTCTAATAAGCTGAATATCTATGTTATACAAAATATTTTGTCATTTTGTAATTTATTTCAAATAATCAGCGTTTTCGCAATCGATTGCGATTAACCTCAATATCCTTCTGAGTTCATGAGCAATGAAAAACATAATGGTTTTCGCTGTAAATTTGCACCGATGAAAACAATTCGTAACTTCTGCATTATTGCACATATAGATCACGGCAAGAGTACCCTTGCCGACAGATTGCTTGAATTTACCGGAACCTTGTCTGAGCGTCAGCAACAGGATCAGGTGCTGGATGATATGGATCTTGAAAGGGAAAGAGGCATCACCATAAAAAGTCATGCCATTCAGATGGAATATAATTATGAAGGAGAACGTTACAAACTAAACCTGATCGATACTCCCGGCCATGTAGATTTTTCCTACGAAGTTTCGCGCTCCATAGCTGCTTGTGAAGGTGCACTTTTAATTGTTGATGCCACACAGGGGATTCAGGCTCAAACCATATCCAATCTTTATCTGGCCATAGAGCATGATCTGGAAATTATTCCGATCTTAAACAAGATGGACATGGAAAATGCAATGCCAGAGGATGTTGAAGAACAAATTATTGACCTTTTGGGATGCAAATCAGAAGATATAATCAGAGCCAGCGGAAAAACCGGCATGGGTGTTGAAGAAATTCTGAGTGCAATTATTCACAGAATTCCACACCCTACAGGCGATGCTTCAGCACCACTACAAGCGCTAATATTCGATTCTGTTTATAATTCCTTCCGAGGAATTGTCGCCTATTTCAGAATACGGAACGGAGAAATCAGAAAAGGTGATTTTGTAAAATTCTTCAATACCGGAAAAGAGTATTACGCCGATGAAATAGGTGTTCTAAGACTGACGCAGCAACCCAGAGACGTATTGGCTGTGGGTGATGTTGGATACATCATTTCAGGCATAAAGACCTCGCGTGAGGTAAAAGTAGGAGATACCATTACTCATGTGAAGAATCCCTGCGACAAAGCCATTGAAGGATTCAGCAACGTTAAACCCATGGTGTATGCAGGTATATATCCGGTTGATGCCGATGATTATGAGGAGTTGAGAGCTTCAATGGAGAGGCTTCAACTCAATGATGCTTCGCTGGTATTTGAGCCTGAATCATCAGTTGCGCTTGGCTTTGGTTTTCGTTGCGGATTTCTGGGATTACTTCACATGGAAATTATTCAGGAGCGCCTTGACAGAGAGTTTGATATGGATGTTATTACTACGGTCCCAAACGTATCATATAAAGCTTATACAACTAAAGGAGAAATACTTGATGTGCACAATCCATCAGGATTACCTGCCCCCAACTATCTGGAGCGGATTGAAGAGCCATACATTTCGGCCCAGATAATTTCAAAATCTGAATACATTGGAGCTGTAATGACACTATGTATAGGCAAGCGCGGCGCCCTCAAAAATCAGGTTTACCTCACCAGCGACAGGGTTGAACTTACCATGGAACTTCCTTTGGGCGAAATAGTTTTTGACTTTTACGACAAGCTAAAAAGTATTTCTAAAGGTTATGCCTCTTTCGATTATCACATCAGTGGTTATCAGCCGGCTAAACTTGTAAGACTTGATATATTGCTGAACAGTGAGCCGGTAGATGCGCTTTCAACACTAATTCATCAGGATAATGCCTATGATTTTGGGCGAAGGATGTGCTCCAAACTCAGAGAACTCATTCCACGACAGCAATTCGATATAGCGATTCAGGCAGCCATTGGCGCTAAAATTATTGCCCGTGAAACTGTAAAAGCTGTTCGTAAAGATGTTACTGCCAAATGTTATGGCGGAGATATAACCCGCAAACGAAAGTTGCTTGAAAAACAAAAGAAGGGCAAAAAGCGCATGCGCCAGGTTGGAAATGTTGAAGTCCCGCAAACTGCATTTCTTGCAGTATTGAAGCTGGATTGATCAGTAAAACATTAAAAAAAAGCTGATTAATTTATAAATCTATCAATTTGTGTTTTACTGCATAAATAATTACTTCAATAATATTTTTAGCATTGAGTTTGATCATCAGGTTAGCCCGGTGTTTTTCTACAGTCCGGCTACTGATAAAAAGCTTATCAGCTATCTCCTTGGTTGACAAGCCCTTACAAACCTGATTTAATACTTCAACTTCGCGATCAGAGATACTGATGAGGTCATCCGAAGCTTTTTCCTTTATGAGTTCATTGTCTCTGAAAACTGAGATTAATTTGTTAACCAGTTCGGTGGATATATAACTCCGGGAACCAGCCAGCATATCAATTGCTTTTTCAAATTCTTCAATTTCATTAATTGAGAAACCTTCCAGATCTTGTTCCTGAATTACATCTTCTCTGGTAACGATAATTGTACCCAGCATACTTGATTTTCCCTTTACCTTAAGCCCGACCATACCATATAATTCAGTACATATCTTATGCCCATCCTTATGCACAACCGAAAATCTGAGATGAATATCCTTTTCAAAACCTCTAAGGCAGCGATTAATTTTTTCAATAGCTGAAGTTTTATCTTTAGGCGCAATTATATCCTCAAACCCCATTTGCAACAATTCATTCCTGGTGTATCCAATTGTAGCTGTAAGACTGGGATTGGTTTCAATAAAATTATTACCCTGAAAAATAAATATACCATAAGGAGCAATCATTGAAAGAGCTATAAACTTTTCCTCGTTGGCTTTTCGGTGGGCTTCGGCTTTATTAAGCCGTGTTGCAATAGAAATAAGCAACTCATCGTACTCAAATGGTTTGACAATATAATCATCGGCCCCGAGTTGCATGCCAAATCTTATGTCCTTTAGCTCAGATTTTGCTGTCAGGAAAACAAAAGGAATCATGGCAGTGGCAGAACTCTCTTTTAAAATGTTGAAAACATCATATCCACTTATTTCCTTCATCGAAATATCACACAAAATGAGGTCGGGGATAATTTCAAAGGCTTTTTGAATACCTACCGCCCCATCGTCGGCATGAGTAACGTCATAACCCTTGACCTTGAGCAAGTTGGATATGGTAATGGCCAGTGATTTGTCATCTTCGACAAGAAGAATTTTTATACCATTTGGATCAGTTGTAATCATTAGTTTTATATTTCAAATTTAAACAGCATCATTCTGCATTATTGGTAATTTTACTTTTACTGTTGTTCCTCTACTTGTCTGACTTTCGATTAATATAGTCCCATTATGCAATTTCAGACATTCCTTTACAACAGCAAGACCAAGTCCAGATCCTTTTGAAAATCTGGAATTACTCGCCCTGTAAAATGGTTCAAAAATCAAATCCATATCTTCCTGGGGTATTCCTATGCCAGAATCTCTTATTTCAACATTCAAAAAATCAGAATCAGTCATGGAAACAGAAAACTCAACAAATTGTTTCTTATCAGAATATACAAGGGCATTCTGAAGCAGATTGGCAAATATATGATGGAATAAATAATCATCAAGGTAAACTTTTTCAATGCGGGGATCTGCTTTTACTAAAATCCTTCCTGCCACAATTTCCATGTCATCCAGCTCTTTGACCAGATCCCTGAGAAGCTCGGGAAAATCTGTAAGCAAAGGCTTAAATTCAAGTTTCCCTTTTCCCGCTGCATCAATAATAGTAATTTTATCAAGTACCCGAAGCAAGGATTTAACAGCCAGTTTGCTCAGGCTAAATGAATCTGCAATGGTTTCAGCATCTAATTCCGGAAAATGAGATTCCAGCAATTGAAGATTACTGTAAATGATTGAAAGAGGTGTCCGGAATTCATGGGATACCGATGAAATGTATTTTGACTTTAATTTACTTCGCTCAATTTCGAATTGCAGCGAGGTTTGAATTTCTTCCTGTATCTGCTTTTGCTCTGAAATATTTTTTATAATTCCATAAACACCTTTGACCAAATTGTTTTTGTTGGTATAAGGAGCAACTGAGATTTCGACCCAACGCTTTTCCTGGTTGGCTGCAACCATTTGAATTTCAAATAATCTTGGATTTTTTTCTTCTTCATTTTGCAGGCTTTCATTCTTCAGACCTAACATCTTTTTCAGGTAATCATTGAGCTGTGATTTCGTTTCGGTTGCAATATATTCAGCAATAGAGGATTTCATGACTTCCTCCACTGAATATCCCAAAAGCTTTTCAATTGCCCGACTTACAAAAACTAATTTTCCTTGTTCATTATAGACATAAAACACATCGGTCATATTGCCTGCAATCAATTCAGGTAAAATCTCATCGATATGTTCATCTCCTGTTATTTCGTGTGACGCAGTGATGTCGCGGATTGAAACCATTGCAACAGCTCTTCCGACGTCTGGCAATTGAAACCTGCTTATTAAAAAAGTAAATAATACTCCATTTAGTAAGAAAGTCCTTCTGTTCTCAATAAACACTGATTTGAAAGGTTCATGTTCATTTTTATCTTCATTTTTTGATAACACATACCCCTGGTACATGTGCTCGGGCAATCCCTGATGACCAGCATGCAAACTATCTCCCAAAGCTTTCCCGTTCAGCGAAAAAGCAAATGGCATTCCGGATTGATCAATAAAATAGTTCAGAACAGATGTACTGGAAAATCTATGGCCAATTTCGGGACTCTTCAATTTTTTTGATTTCAAACTTTTAGACTTATCTTTACCCTGGCTCATCCTGATAATGAATAATAAAATAAATAAAGGACTTACATAATCAAACAAAAGTATAAAAAAACCAGTAATTATTTTAATTCTGCGCATTCTTTTAACAACCTGAAATGTAATTTTATAAAAGAAAGGGGCATTTTTTAATCAAAATATTTCAAACCGAAAATAATCCACCAATGCATACCATTTACTTACAAAAACATTAAATATCAGGTTATATCATGAAAAATATCAAAAAATAACAAGTTCATTGTAACTTTAAACCTTCAGATTGGTCATAATCATAACCGACAGAACTTTTAACAGGGCGAATGACCAGAGCCGAATACAACAAATGCGTTGACCATTATGCAGATGGCGTTTATCGTTTCATCCTTAAAAACATTAAGGATACTGAACGTGCCCGCGATATTGTTCAGGATTCTTTTTCAAAAATGTGGGAAAAGGTCGGTGACATCAACACCGAAAAGGCAAAATCTTACCTTTTTACAACAGCTTATCATACCATGATTGACGAAATCAGACATGAAAAGGCAAAAACAAGTTTTAACGAAAATATTTACGACAATCTCACAGTCAATCACAGCTGGAATGATTTGAAGGAGGTGCTTCAAAAAGCGCTGGACACTTTGCCCCTGCTTCAAAAAACTGTTATAATGCTTAGAGATTATGAGGGTTATTCTTACGAAGAAATCGGCAATATTACCAATCTGAGTGACTCGCAGGTAAAGGTATATATCTATCGGGGAAGAGTGGCCCTCAAAAATTTTATCGGTAGCATGGACAAAGTCATTTGAGCAAGGAGGTGTAAAATGGAAATCAAAAAAATAAATATTCACAACTACGAAGAATACATCATCAATTACCTCGACGGAAACATGACACCGGTTGAGGTTGCTGAATTGTTTTTATTTTTTGAAAACCACCCTGAAATAGACGAAAATATTCATGACCTTAGAATGATGAAGGTTAAAGCCGACAATGAAAATGCATTTGGTTTTAATAATGCGCTCAAGATTGACCACGATGCAGATGGCCTTGAAATCTCACCTGAAAATTACATCTACTACTTTACTGCCTATTTGGAAGGTGACCTTTCAGAAAAAGGCAATGAATCAGTAGAACACTTTATACAAAAACATCCCGAAACCAAAAACGAACTTGAGCTGCTGAAACAAACCAAAGTTCAGCCCCCACTTAACGTTATCTTTCCGCAAAAATCAGGATTAAAAAGGAAGTCCACACTCATAATGCCTGCCAGAATTCAATGGGCAGCGATTGCGGCCACATTGCTGATACTATTTTCTGTTTATCTGAGACTTAAACCTGAGTCTGAAGAATCACTCATCAAAACCATTATTGGCGATGAAATGACAATTACAGAGACTCCGGTTAAGCAACAAGAAAAAGAACAGCAAAAAGAAGAAAAAACAAACACCACAAATCACATTTCGAAAGACCAGTTAGAGGTTAAGACAAATCTCCCTGAAAAAACAAAAAATTCACAACCTAAAAGTCAGGAATCAAGAGAAGAGGTAAAACCCATCAGGCGTTTGCCGGCACATAAGCCAACCATTAATCATGCACAACCATTTGAAGCAAAAAAACGTGATGAATACACTTCTCTTTATGAAGACATCAGGCTTTCGCAGGAACTGATGCTGGCTTATGCCGAAAATCAGGAACAATTTACCAATGATTACGAAGGTTTGCAATTGATAAATCTGGGTCGAAGATTCAATCATTACGTGAGAAGTGGCGCACAGGTTGCAAACCAGGTTTCGGGTTCGATGGGCGGATGGTTGCTGGCTGATCTGAGTATAAAAGGATTTAACCTACTCACTAATAATGAGTTAAAACTTGTAAGGGAAGTAAATCCTGATGGAAGCACAGGAAATGTAAGCATTGGGGATGATGAAGCATCCTATTTGTTAAGAAAGTCGGCGCTTTAACTCCTGATTAGCCATTCCCTTCCTTTCCTGTTAAAGATTTTCAGGTAAAAAAAAAACACAAGGCTGTAACTTATCGAAATGAACGATCGTCATAAAAAAAAATCTAAATCAAAAAATTATGAAGACCAGGCACCAATTCAAACAGGCAACACTCGTAATTCTAAACTTACTATTTCTGGTGTCCTTTACTTTTGGTCAGGACAAAGGGCGCGGCAATGTTATAAAACAAGCCAGAGATGTTGGAAATTTTTCAGAAATTGAAGCTGGAAGTGCATTTAGTCTTGTGCTTGAGCAAAAGCCAGAGTGCACCGTAACCGTTGAAACAGACGACATCTACCAGAACAGGGTAGAAACTGTTGTTGAAGGAAACCGACTGATAATATCATCTCTTGGAATGAAAAACCCGGGAGCCTTGAAGGTTTGGATTACTTCTCCTGATATAAAAGTGATTGAAATATATGGAGCTGCCAGAATTAACACAATTGGCCCGATCAATGCCACTGAAATGAAAATCATCCAGAGCGGTGCTTCCAAAGCCGAAATAGACCTGAATAGTGAAATTCTCCGCACAAATTTAAGCGGTGCTTCAAAACTTAAATTAAGTGGCAATACCACCAAACATCTTGCTGATATTTCGGGGGCATCGGATATCAATGCATTGAAAATGAATTCGATAAATGCTTCATTTAAGATGAGCGGAGCCAGTAAAGCCACCATAAACAGTACTTATGAGATAGTTGCTGAAATCAGCGGGGCCTCCTCACTTTCATACTGGGATAACGGACATTTGCAAAAGCTCAATAAACCAGGGAGTTATCAGGTTACGCCAGAAAACCCTTCACGTGATGTGGTCATTGCTCAGGGTGAAACAAAAGAAACAACCATCAATGGTGATTCGGTTCTTGTTCAGATTGGCGACATTTCAGTTGAAGTGCATAAAGGAAATCCTACAAAGATTAAAATTGGCGGCAATGAACTTGAAGTGGATGATGAAGGAAACGTGAAATTCAAAAAAAACCGGCAAGCGCGATATGATGGGCACTGGGGAGGTTTTGAAATGGGAATAAACGGATATGTTAACAAGGACAGAGGATTTGATATGCCTGCCGGATATGAATTTCTGGATCTGAGAATGGAAAAATCGATCAATGTGAAAGTTAATTTCTACGAACAGAATTTCAATCTGATTGCCAAAAAACTGGGTTTTACAACCGGCCTTGGCTTTGAATGGAATAATTACCGTTTTGACGACAACAATGTTGTTTTGCAAAAATCAGGATCCGATCTGGTTAATAATTTCGAATTCTTTCCTGCAAATTATACAAAAAGTAAGCTGGTTGTGAATTATCTTAATCTGCCATTAATGCTTGAATACCAGACCAACAGACATTCAAAAGCAAATAGTTTTCACATTGGCACTGGTCTGCAAACAGGGTTACGCATAGGTTCGCGCACAAAACTGGTTTATCAGGATAATGGAAACAAGAAAAGAGATAAAAATGCTGGAGATTTCCATATCAATCCTTTTAAATTTGATGCCATGGTCAGAATTGGATGGGGAAAACTTAATCTTTATGGAAATTATTCACTTAACACATTATTTAAGAATAATCGCGGCCCTGAACTTTACCCATTTTCTGTTGGCTTAAGCCTGATTAGTTGGTAATATTTGCCCTATAATTTATTCACAGAATGCTGTTTCTATTTGGGAGCAGCATTTTTATTTTAAAATTCACTAAATTTGAAGCCTGGTTTTACTCTTTAAAATCAACTCAACCAGATTTAAACATAATTATAATATAAAATTCTTTCATATGTCAGGTCACAATAAATGGTCAACCATCAAGCGCAAGAAAGGAGCCCTTGATGCGAAACGTTCAAAGATTTTTTCAAGGATTATTAAAGAAATCACTGTAGCAGTAAAAGAAGGTGGACCCGATCCCGATGGGAATCCAAGGTTAAGGCTGGCCATTTCGAATGCCAAAGGAGCGAGTATGCCAAAGGAAAATATTACCAGGGCGATAAATAAAGGAACTGATAAAGATGCTGCCAATTATGTTGAGATGACTTATGAAGGATATGCTCCAAATGGTGTTGCTATCTATCTGGAATGTACCACCGACAACCAACAAAGAACCATCAGCAATATTCGCTCCTATTTTAATAAATTTGGGGGAAGTCTTGGCACCAACGGATCGCTTACATTTTTATTTGACAGAAAAGGAGTATTCGACATTCCCAAAGGAAGTATCAATTTGGATGAATTTGAACTGGAAGCCATTGATGCCGGGGCCGAAGACATTCAAATTGAAGAAGATTTAATAACCGTTACAACTGCAATGGAAGACTTTGGCAGTATGATGAAAAAACTGGAAGAATTGGGTATTGAGCCCGAAAACGCTGAGCTTCAAAGACTTCCTAAAAACACTGTTAAAGTTGACAACGAAGCCGCAAAAAAAATACTCCGACTCATTGACCTGTTTGAAGACGATGATGACATCAGCAATGTATTTCACAATCTTGAACTCACTGATGAACTGATGGAAGAAATGGAATAGCCAAAACCTTAGAGCATAAAAAAGACCGGCGAACCGGTCTTTTTTTTATGATTGATGCTTAAATTTATTTAAGTTCAGTAACAATTTCGTAGGTATCCAGTGCAATCACAAGCTCCTCGTTGGTAGGCACTACCATAACCTTAACCTTAGATGAATCTTTTGAAAGTATAGCTTCTTTTCCGCGCACACCAACATTTTTTGACTGATCAAACTCTACTCCCATAAATTCCATATTGCTCGTCGTCAGTTGACGGGTAAGACTGTCGTTTTCACCCACACCACCAGTGAAAACAATTACATCAACTCCGCCCATTGCTGCTGCATAAGCACCGATGTATTTACGAATGCGATAGTAGTACATCTGGAGAGTAACTTTGGCCCTGGCATTTCCTTCTTCGGCAGCTTTTTCGACATCGCGCATATCTGAAGAAACCCCTGAAACCCCCAGCATACCACTGTGCTTGTTTACCAATGTATTAGCAATTGCAATATCAATTTCCTCCTTATTCATGATCTGAATAAAAGCTCCAATATCAAGATCACCGGTACGGGTACCCATCATAAGTCCTTCAATTGGAGTCATTCCCATTGAAGTATCCAGTGATTTCCCGTTTTTAATAGCGGCGATAGAGGCTCCATTGCCAAGATGACAGGTTATTATTTTTAAATCTTCGAATTTCTGGTCAAGAATCTCGCAGGCCCGCTTTGAAACATATCTGTGCGAAGTTCCATGAAAACCATAGCGGCGGATTTTGTGCTTTTCATAAAGTGAATAAGGGATACCATACAAATAAACATAATCGGGCATGGTTTGGTGGAAAGCAGTATCAAACACTCCAACCTGAGGAATGGATGGCAACAATTTGGTTATCGAATAAATACCTTTTAGGTTAGGTGGATTGTGCAGAGGGGCAATATCTATACATTCTTCAAGAGCTGCAATCACTTCACTGGTAATGTAAACGCTGCCATTGAATTTCTCACCGGCATGCACCACACGATGACCAACCGCATCAATTTCATCGAGGCTTTTCATACTGCCATATTTCTCACTTATAAGAATTCCTAACAGATATTCAATACCCGACTGATGGTCAAGAATTTCACCTTCAAGTTTTACTTCAATTCCATCGTTTCGCGAATGTTTAATCATTGATCCTTTAAGTCCGATTTTGTCAACAAGGCCTTTGGCCAGCATCTCCTTTGAAGGCAGTTCGAACAATTGATATTTTATAGATGAACTTCCACAGTTCAATACAACTATTTTCATTTTATTTTTGGTTTACCATTAATAATGCACTGTACCGTTTGATTAAATTCGACCAAGATTTAAGATTGGTCCTTGTTTCACTCTGCGTTTTCCTTCTTTATAAAGATAAAACCCTTCTCCTGTTCTTCGTCCTGAGAGGTTAGCCCTGACCATACGTTTTAAAACTGGTGAAGGTTTATATTTTTGTTCTCCGAACTCTATGTAGAGGTTTTCCATCCATTTCAACACTTTATCAAGGCCTATTTTATCAGCCATTTCAAAAGGCCCCAATTGCAATCCTGAGGTTTCTTTCATGGTTTCATCAATATCGGAAACCGTGGCCACTCCTTCCATCAGTATTTCACAGGCTTCATTGATAAGTGGAACCAACATCCTGGTACTGATATTACCGGCAGATTCATTCACATTTACCAGCTTTTTGCCTATCAATAAAGCCAGTTTACTGAGTATTTGGTAGGTTTCATCCGTGGTATATACTGATCTTACAGCTTCAATAATTTTTACTTTCCCCACAGGAGAGAAAAAATGAAGTCCCATAGCTCTCCCTGGATCGTTCAAAACTGACGAAATTTCGGAGATCATAAGGGTTGCAGTATTGGAGGTTAATACTGCTGAGGGAGAAACAACTGCTTCAATTTTCTTGAATATTTCCTGACGCAATTCCAGGCTTGTACCTTTCTTTTTGGAATTAACCGTTTCAAAAACCACATCACAATCGGCCAGGGTATTATAATCGGTCGAACCTTTGATCCTTGAAAGTATAAGTTTTTTCTCGCTACCGGTTAATCCCCATTTAGAGATACGGTCATCAAGGTGCCTGCTTATACGGTTAATAATTTCGACAACCCGCTCATCTGATACATCAACAAAGGCCACTTCAATACCAGACTGGCTGATGAGTACCCCAATCTCTTGCCCCATGGCTCCGCAGCCCACAATACCCACTTTCTGGATACTGCCTTTTGGCTGCATTGATTTGCCCAGACTAAAATCTTCTAATCTTTCTGACATTTTTAAAATTTATTATGTTAACTAAAACTTTATTTATTCTCACACTGGCTTGCTGTAATTGCAACCAGATTTACGATATCGCTGACTGAGCAACCCCTTGAGAGGTCATTGATGGGTGCAGCCATTCCCTGAAGAACAGGGCCGATGGCTTCGGCACCAGCCAGTCTTTGTACCAGTTTATAAGCAATATTTCCACATTCAAGATTTGGAAATACCAATACATTAGCCTTGCCGGCAACCTTGCTTCCGGGCGCTTTTTGCATTCCTACAGCCTCAACAATAGCAGCATCAGCCTGCAACTCACCATCGATTTCAAGGTTGGGATCAAGCTCCCTTACAATACGTGTGGCTTCAATTACTTTATCGCAAAATTCGTGCCTGGCACTTCCCTTGGTAGAAAAGCTCAACATTGCAACTCTTGGTTCTATGCCTGCAATGGCGCGGGCAGTCTGAGCTGTTGATACTGCAATTTCAGCCAGTTCAGCAGCAGTAGGATCGGGATGGACGGCACAATCAGCAAAGACAAGAAGATTGTCTTTCACATATGGATTGTCCTTTAAAAGCATGAGGAATGCACCCGAAACAACACTTATTCCAGGCAGAGTCTTGATAATCTGAAATGCCGGCTTGAGTACATTTCCTGTAGCATTAATCGCGCCTGCAACTTCTCCGTCGGCATCACCCGATTTTATAAGTAGGGTAGCCAGATAAAGAGGATTTTTTACCAGAGCACCAGCCTCTTGCAAAGTGAGTCCTTTGGATTTTCTGATTTCATAAAGCAGCGCTGCATAACGATCCTTTTCAGGATTGTTTTCAGGATCAATAATCCGGGCACGTGAAATATTTTCCAGATTTAATTCTTTAGCCTTAATTTCTATTTCTGATTTGTTTCCAAGCAAAATAATTCTTGCAATCTTTTCTTTCAGAATTATTTCGGCAGCTTTCAGGGTTCTTTCCTCGGATCCTTCGGGAAGTACAATACATTTATCAAGTTTAATTGCTTTATTCTTGATTCTATTCATTAATGTCATGGCAGATGTTGTATTTTAGGCGACTGCAGATGTATGTTTGAGGGCTGCAAAGTTATGTTTTAATCCTAACAGCTACAATGGAATTCAACTAAATATAATAATTAAAAATAATAAGAGCAAGTGCTTGAAAAACCTCTTAAAATTGTCGTTGATCAATATAAATACATAAATATTATCACTGATGTCCGGTAAAATCTTAAATAAAACTCTGAATCCATTGCTGGTATTGTAAAAGGTAATATTACGCTCCTCTGGAGCTTACTTTTTGGTTTAACCATATTTTACTGCAAATATTACGCAGCTCTGCTGCTGAAAAATTGCCACAGAATAGCAAAAGATTTTTAGTCAGTAGGTTATCAGAATTGAAAATGAGCTACAAAGTAGCGTGATATTATAATCTCCAAATGTTCGGAAATTAACCGGACAACAGTGAAATATTATTTTACTTCCTTAATATTATTTTACAACCTCTGTAAATTTAAAAATAGCTCCACCTTATTAGACAAGGCTTTATGATTTCATGAAGTAAAAAACACTAAATTTGCAGGCCTTATGCAAATCGTCAATACGATTCATCCGGCCAGCGCTATTCAAACATTTCAATGGAGAAATACTCCTATAGAAACAGCTGTTGAACTTCCGGAAAAGGCAATGACCTATGCTGATTACCTGACCGACAGTTTAAACCCTGCAAGGCCCGACACTAATTTTAATTTTGAGTTAAAGAATATTACCTACCCTTCTGACTCACTTGCTGAAGCAAAATCAGAAAAAATATTTCCCTCATTCATTATAACGGAGCCTTCCGGATATGGCGAAAAATTGCCAATAAATCGCAAAGAATTGAACCACGACTGGATAACGATACTCATTTTTCTTGGAATTGGATTGCTGGCCTTGATAAAGCATTTTTATCCACGGAGGTTGAAGCAGATTTTTTTAGCTACCTATGCAAAAAGATATGTTGGTCAGCTGGCAAGAGATGGTAATTTAAATCGGGAAAGAATCTCACCCGGACTTGGATTCATTGCCGCGGTTTCATTTTCAACCATAATCTACGGATTTACTGAAAAAACCGGCATTTTGAACATGACCGGTTTTAGTGAGGTCAAAGTTTTTTTGCTTATAGCCGCAGGAATTGCAATTTTGTGGTTTTTAAGAAGAGCAATTATAACACTAACAGGATTTTTATACAGATCGTATGCTGCAACAGATATTTTTCAGCTTAATGATTTGTTGTTTACTATCGCCCCGGGAGTAGTGATATTTCCGATTGCAATAGGCTGGTTTTTCACAAAATCGGACTATTTGCTTTATGCCGGTGGAGTAATAATTGTGATTTTTATGATTGGTCGTTTGTACCGAAATTTAATTGGAGGATTTCAAGTGCAATCGTTTTCGGGTATTTACTTTTTTTTGTATTTTTGCACACTCGAAATTTTACCGCTGGCTATAGGGTTTAAAATATATAAAATCCTTTTACAGTAAGCTTTTTCGAAAATCAGTTGTAGTTTAAATAGTGGTTTCATCTGTTAAATCTGTTGAAGTTGAAGATAAAAAACATTCTTATTTCGCAACCTAAACCTGCCGAACCTGAAAAGTCGCCTTATGCTGAAATGATCAGGAAGTATAATCTGGTAATTGAATTCCATAAATTTTTTAAGATTGAGGGTCTCAGTTCAATCGATTTCAGGAAAGAGAATAAAATCCGGATTTCTGATTATAGTGCAATAATTTTTACCAGCAAGCATGGAGTGGATAATTTTTACCGCCTTGCCGGTGAACTCAGGGTCGAAATTCCTGAAACATTGAAGTATTTCTGTTCGTCCGAATCCACTGCCAATTATCTTCAGAAATACATTGTTTACAGAAAGCGAAAAATATTCTACAGTGGTCAGGAAACTTCTGACCTTGTTGATATCATTAGAAAACATAAGTCTGAAAATTATCTGCTCCCCTGCAATGAAGAGCATAACACTGAGCTTTCAGATCTATTGGAGACCCACAAAATAAACTATGCAAAAGCAATAATGTACCGTACAGTTTCGGATGACATGACTTTCCTCGACATAAATAAGTATGATATGCTGGTTTTCTTCAGCCCATCAGGAATAAGATCATTGCATCAGAATTTCCCCGATTATGAACAGGGCAACAAAATTATCGGGGTCTTCGGCCAAACAACAGCCCAGGCCGCCCGTGAAGCAGGATTTAAAATACTGATTGAAGCTCCGACTCCTTCGGCTCCATCTATGGCTAAAGCCATCGAACAATATCTGTCTAACTGTAATAAAAACAGATAATTATTTCTGTTCTTCCGGCCATTTTGAATCTTTTTTATCAATAAAGTTGCGTCATGCAAACATTCGGAAAACATGAAAAATTATGCAGCGCAACAGCAATCAATGAATTATTTTCAAAGGGCAGGCAACAGTTTAAGCATCCTGTTAAACTTATCTGGTTAAACATTGCTGATCAGGAACCGGGAATAAAAGTGCTTATTTCTGTTTCAAAACGTAATTTTAAGAAGGCAGTTGACAGGAATAAAATCAAGCGATTATTGCGCGAATGCTATCGCAAAAACAAAGCCATAACAGAAAATTTAAGTAATGATGGAAAACTTTTGCTTGGCTTTATTTTCGTGGGAAAAGAAATTCCTTTGTTTTCGAGCCTTGAACTTATAATAATTGAGCTGCTTCATCGTTTAAAAGTTGATTATGAAGAAACTTCTGGCTAATTTGATGATTGGTCTGATCAGGTTGTATCAGGGAGCCATTTCTCCCTATCTGCCTCCTTCCTGTCGTTATACGCCAACCTGCTCGCAATATGGAGTTGAAGCATTACGCAAATATGGCCCATTTAAAGGTGGTTGGCTTACCCTGAAAAGAGTTTTATCATGCAATCCGTGGGGGGGCAGTGGTTATGACCCTGTTCCCTGAACATTAAAATTTTAATTCATTACAATGAAGATACTCTACAAATTTATCCTGCTCCTTTTATTGGTAAGTCTGATTTCGGAAGAACCAACTGCTCAGGTTACTTCATCTAGTTTTGAAATATCTAAAAATCTGGACATTTTCGCCACCATGTATAAGGAACTCAACAATAATTATGTTGATGAACTACAGCATGGAGAACTCATCAAGACAGGTATTGAAGCAATGCTGGATAAACTTGATCCTTACACTGTTTACATTTCGGAAGCTGATATTGAAGATTATACTTTTATGACCACCGGGCAATACGGTGGCATTGGTGCCTTGATTCACAAACAAGGAGATTATGTAATAGTCTCGGAGCCTTATGAAGGTTCGCCTGCCCAAAAATCAGGTTTGATACCAGGTGATAAAATCATCAAAGTAAACGATAGGACAACTAAAGGCAAATCGGTAAGTGATGTTAGTACTGTGCTTAAAGGAGAACCCGGCACACGCCTCAAAGTTGAGGTTTTGAGAGACGGAAACAACAATCCACTAACCATTGAAATACAGCGCGAAAAGGTTTCAATTCCCAATGTAGCTCATTCCATGATTCTTGATAACGAAATAGGGTACATCAAGTTAACAGGATTTACCAAGAATTCAGGTAAAGAAGTTAAAGATGCTTTTCTGAAACTTAAAGAAAACCCCGGGCTTAAAGGACTGATTATTGACCTGAGAGACAATGGAGGTGGTTTGATGAATGAGGCGGTAACCATTTCAAACCTATTTGTGAAGAAAGGTGAACTGATTGTCAGCACAAAGGGAAAAACTTCCGATAGAAATAAATCTTACAAAACACTGCTACAACCTTTGGATACCGAAATTCCTATCACAGCGCTTGTTAACTCAAACAGTGCATCTGCTTCGGAAATTGTTGCCGGTGCCTTGCAGGATCTCGACAGAGCTGTTGTTATTGGTGAACGCACATTTGGCAAAGGGCTGGTGCAGAATATAATTCCACTCAGCTACAATACACAAATGAAAGTAACTGTAGCCAAGTATTATATCCCCAGCGGAAGATGCATTCAATCAGTAGATTACGGTCACAAAGACAGCACAGGAAAAGCAGTAATCATACCCGATTCACTGGTTAATTTTTTTAAAACAAGGTCAGGTAGGCCTGTTTCCGATGGCGGTGGCATTATTCCTGATATTTTGATTGAACCAACGATGATCAGCAACATTGGCATTAGTTTGATAACAAAATATCTCATATTTGATTATGCAAACAAGTTCAAACGTGAGCATGCAACCATACCGCCTGCCGGTGAATTTTTAATCACTGACAAGATGTATGCTGACTATGTTGAATGGTTGCATGATAAAGATTACGACTATGTAACCCGCAGTGAAAGAATGTTATCAGAATTGAAGAAAACTGCTGAAGCAGAACTATACTACAACGAATTATCAGCTGAATTTCTTCAACTTGAATCAAAAATGATGCATAATAAACAGGCTGACCTTGAAAAATTCAGTGAGCAGATAAAATCATTGCTGCGGAATGAAATTGTTGCAAGATACTATTTTCAAAAAGGAAGAGTTGAAGTTGGTGTAACTGAAGATCCTGAAATTGCCAAAGCAAAGGAAATACTGCGGGATCCAACCACATACAGAAATATACTGGGAATAAATTCATCAGACACCAAACTTTAAAATAATCATCATGCCAGACAAGAGTTGGACTCTGAAATCAATGTCCTGGCCATGTGACACTGCGTCACTGATGTATTATTCACTTATACTTCTTGCTATTTCTATCCCACTTTCTGAATTTGGAATGAGTCTTGCGCAATTCCTGCTGCTCGGATTCTGGATTTTTGACAACCCTACTAACCAAAAGACAGGGACACCTTCGCAATCCAGACAAACAATGCTTCCCTATCTGATCAGGAACATGGCCTGTAAATTCAGGATGTTATTTAACAATCCGGCAGCCCTGGTGGTTGTTTCATTTTATTTGTTGCACATTATCGGACTGCTTTACACATCCAATCTCAATTATGCACTTAAAGATCTGAGAATCAAGTTGCCTTTGCTCAGTATTCCAATAATTATTGCAACCTCAGCCCCACTGAGCCTCAAACGTTTTCACAGGCTGCTGGTTTTGTTTGTACTGGCTGTCTTTGCAGGAACCATGGCCAGCATGTACGTGTTGTTTACCCGACATATTTCCGATCCCAGAGAACTAAGCATATTTATTTCCCATATCAGATTCAGCCTCACAATTTGCCTTTCGGTTTTTATACTGATTTACTTTATTGCAAAAAAAATATTTCATTTGAAGCTATCATTATTTTTGATGGTATCTGGCATCGTTTGGTTTCTGGTCTTTCTTCTTATTCTGGAATCTATTACCGGAATTCTTATAACAATCATACTTGGTTTGATTTTTCTTATTTATTACATCTTCAGATTCAAATCAATAGCCCTGAAGATCATTTTCACAGCGATACTTATTCCCGGACTCCTGGTGTCTTATAATTATATTAATAAAGTTGTCAATGAATTCAGGGTTCCTGTTCCGGTTGATTTCAGTAGACTGGAAAAATACACTGAATTCGGAGCTCCTTACATTCACGACACCTCTACATATGGCACCGAAAACGGAGAATATGTAGGATTATACATCAGCGTTATTGAATTGCGCTACGAATGGAATCTTAGAAGCGACCTTGATTTTGACGGACTGGATCTGAAGGGGCAGGAATTGAAATATACTCTCATACGTTATCTTTATTCCAAAAACTTAAGAAAAAATGCACTTGCTGTGCGCAGCCTTACTGATAAAGAAATAAATTACATTGAAAACGGAATTGCAAATGCACGATATGTTGAGCATTTCAATCTTGCTTCACGGATTGAGCAAATGGCTATGGGTTACCACAATTACACCAGCAGAGGCGATCCGAATGCTTCATCATTGATGCAGCGCATAGAATACTGGAAAGCATCGGTGCATATCATAAAAAATAATTTGTTGATTGGTGTGGGAACCGGCGATTTAAACGAAGCGTTTGATCAGGCCTATGTCGATCTGGATTCAAAGTTGGATGATTCTTTCAGAAAAAGGTCGCACAACCAATTTCTGGCAATTACTATTGCTTTTGGGATTTTTGGTTTCCTTTGGTTTGTGTTTACCCTGATTTATCCGGGAATTAAGGTTGGAAAATTCAATGATTACTTTTATGTTGTATTTTTTATCATTATAATATTATCTATGCTTACTGAAGACACGCTTGAAACTCAGGCAGGTGCAACACTTTTTGCATTTTTTAATGCACTTTTGCTGTTTGGCCGTAGCAGGAAAACAAGTGAAGAGTCGGCAAATGCCTAGGTAGTACAAATCAAAATATTTCTACCTTTACCATTAAATACTTACACACTTTCGTGCAATGAAGCACAAAACTCTCAAAATCAGTTATTCGGTATCAGAATCAAATTCAGATTTATCCGAACCGGATCAGTTTCTAATGAAGGAAGCTCTGAAATCAGCTCAGAACGCCTATGCTCCTTATTCGGGATTCAGCGTTGGTGCTGCAATAAAACTTTCATCAGGAAAAATCGTAACAGGTAACAATCAGGAAAATGCAGCCTATCCCTCAGGTTTATGTGCTGAGCGGGTTGCATTATTTTCAGCTTCAGCTCTTTATCCTAATGATAGTGTTGAAACAATCGCAATTACTATAAAGACCAAACACAAAATTATTGAACCAGTTGCACCTTGCGGAGCTTGCCGACAGGTTATTGCCGAATATGAAAACCGACAGAATAAAAAAATAAGGATAATTTTTTCGGGAGAAACCGGAAAATCCTATATGGTTGAAGGTATTCAGAATCTACTTCCAATCACCTTTAATGCGCGCAACATGAACAACAGATAGGATTATCTGTTAAAAAAACCAAACTATTTGTCATGAAAAGAATTTTATCGATGGGATTGCTGTTCGTAATCCTCACTGCCATGCGGGGCGATTTACCTGCTTACAAACTCTACAATGCAAAAGGAAAGAGCACCGATTTTAATAAATTGGTAAGTGCATCCATGGATGCCGATGTTGTTCTTTTCGGAGAATTGCACAATAATCCCATCAGCCACTGGCTTCAACTTGAACTGAGTAAGGCCCTTTTTGAAAAGAAACCAGGCAACTTCATTATGGGTGCAGAAATGTTTGAAGCTGATAATTCATTGATTATCTATGAGTATTTGCAGAAAAAAGTAAATGATAGAAGTTTTGAAGCTGAGGCGCGGTTGTGGCCCAATTACAAAACAGATTACAAACCACTCCTGGTTTTTGCAAGAGATAACAAAATCCCCTTTATTGCAACAAACATTCCCCGACGATATGCATCGCTCGTAAATCGTGAAGGATTTGAAGGATTACAAAGCCTGACGGATGAAGCTGGAAAATACATCGCACCACTGCCCATTGTTTACGACGCAGAGCTTCCGGGTTACAAAAGCATGATAGAAATGATGGGTGGTGCAGGCGGCCATGTAAATGATAATCTACCTAAAGCCCAGGCAATTAAAGATGCTACAATGGCTCATTTTATTCTGCAGAACTTAAAATCCGGTTCTACTTTTCTGCATTTTCATGGAACCTATCATTCCGATAATTATGAAGGGATAGTGTGGTATCTGAAACAACAAAGACCAGACCTGAAAATAGTTACCATCAACAGCTCAGAGCAGGACACCATTTCAAGACTTGATGATAAAAACCAGAACAAGGCAGATTTTATCCTTGCTGTACCTTCATCAATGACCAAAACCCATTAAAATTCTGAGTTACGCTTTGGTCAGGTTAAGGCAAATGTATAATTCAGATTTACTACGAAATTCCAAATGGTAACCACTCCAATCGCAAGCAGCTTGGCAAAGTAAAAGTTAAACTTCACTTTTGAAACCAAAAGCCAAAGAACAAGAGTGTTGATGGCTAAACCGATCAGCGAAATGAAAAGAAACCTGCCATATTCCAGGGCAACATCAGGGTTGTTGCTGTGGAAAGTCCATACCCGGTTAAGGTAATAATTGGAACTTGCTGCCAGGGTAAAACCGATTGCATTGGCAACATATTTCTGAATTTTTAACCACTCTTTACAGACATATGTCAGGCTGAAATCAACAAATACTCCTGAAAAGCCAACCAAACCAAATTTTACAAATTTGTAGGCAACATCACGGGTCAAAAAATCTACCATAATTAAACGAATGCGTCAGGTTAAGGATTTCCGCTAAAGTTGAACAATCAGGACTTCTGTGATTCCATTTCTATTTACCTCGATATTGGCAATCTCACCGGGTCTGAGTTTTCCGAGCCGGCTCATATAGTCATATATATTGGCAACGGGCAATCCGTTTATGGCTGTGATGATATCGCCTTTTAACATACCGGCTTTTTCTGCGGGGCCTTCTTTTCTAACGCCTTCTACTTTCATTCCGCCATTGGTTTCACCGCCTGAAACATCAGGCATAATGCCCAGTGTAACTTTCAGATTGCGTCCATAGTGGCCGGCCTGGTTGCGCGAACCAGCTTCCCTGAACACAGGAGTAGGTGTAAGATTTGCAATTTCAGAGCCAAGACTTTTAACAAAATCTGTAACTTTAATAAGGCCCTCGAAATTTATATTTTCCACTTTATCATCAGGAGTATGGTAATCGCCATGAGCACCTGTGGTAACAAATAAAACAGGAACTCCCTCTCCGTAAAAAGCAGCATGATCTGAAGGTCCATAACCATCTGCAACTTTTTTAATTTCAAAAGGTGCTGTAGCAGCCAATCTATCGATCAATGAATCAGCCACAGTAAATGTTCCGGTTCCTGAAATGGTTACCACTGGTGAATCTGTTTTCAGCCTGCCAACCATATCCATATTGATCATTGCTTTAATCGATTGAAGATTTACCGGGCTGTTGGCAACAAAGTGACGGGCTCCTAAAAGTCCCATTTCTTCGGCTCCAAAGGCAACAAAAAGCAGACTTCTTGATGGCCTGTTTTCCTTTTTGCCAAACCATTCAGCCAACTCAAAAAGCGATGCCACACCCGAAGCATTGTCATCAGCTCCACCATGAACCGCATTCACATCGGGCACACGAGAACCTGATCCGTTTCCTCCCATCCCCAAATGATCATAATGAGCGCCTATAACAATGTATTCATCTTTTAATGACTTATCAGCACCCTTGATCATTGCCATTACATTGCGGCTTACAACCTTTTCTCTGATCACATCTGCCGTAGCATTAACAATGTTACCTGTTTTAAAATTCACGGTTCTGAGCTCGTTAATCATAATCTTCTCCAGCGAATCAATGGAAGTTGCAGGTAAATGAAGAATATCACTCGCCAGTTTACGGGTTACGGAAAGAACAGGAATTCCGGCATCAGAAACCGATTTATCATAACTCAGGTCAAGTGGAGTGTCTTTCTTTTCCATACCTGACGGCGAAACCAGCAGAAGGCCAGCAGCCCCTTTATCTCTGGCAGCCAGCGCTTTTGACCTGTCGGTAGCCAACGGTATAAAAGCACTGTTTTGGTTCTCCGGTTCAGGGTCGCCCCGCAATACCAATACCCATTTATTGGTTACATCCAAACCGGCATAATCGTCCCAGCTTAAATCACCACTGCTTCCGGTGATACCGAACCCTGCAAAAACTACCTCAGCATCAACGGTTGCTTTTGAAGAAAAAGAGAATGGTGTAAAATCAACAGATTCAGTATAAAGGTTTTGATTCAGACTAAAATTATTTGTTTCACCAAGTGAAACCCCTGATACAAGGGTAAAATACTGAAAGCCGTCTGAGCCCGGCAATTCGGCTCCGATAGCTCTGAACTGATCGCGTATATAAACAGCTGCCAGCGAATCACCGGTAGTTCCGGCTTTACGTCCTTCCAACACATCAGATGCGAGATAGGAAATGTGTGATTTCAGCCGGTTGACAGCATCCTGTGAAAACAGTGCCTGGCTGAAAAATATTAAAACAAAAAAAGTAAAAAGTATTCCGGACCGCAGATTATTCATAGAGGAGTAAGGTAAAGTAGAATTAAATGGTTGTTGACAAAATTAAAAAAAAAGCCGGCACCATCAGCACCGGCAGATTAATGAGGCAATTATCGCATTCGAATCTTACTTAAATATATGATTTACATATATTTAGAAGATTACAAATCCCGGATAAATAAAATGCAGAATCAATTCAGTTGAAACTCTTTGCGCAATTGACTCACCCATTTGGTAATTCTCTCTTCAGTAAGCTCGGGTTGACTATCTTCGTCAAGCGCCAGACCTACAAATTTTCCATCTTTTTCAGCTGTTGAAAAGTAGTAAGAATACCCTTTGGTTGACCAGTAGCCAACAACGTTTTCTTTGTATGGCAATCTACAGAATACTGTTCCCATGCCATCCACAAAACTCTCCGGATATTCAATCTGGTCGCCGAGCCCAAATATTGCTATCTTCTTCTTCTCAATATCAGCTTCAACGAGCACATCAATAAAACGCTCCCAATCCTGATGCATTTCACCGATACCCCATGCTGATGTTCCAAGAATAAGATATTCATATTTTTCAAGGTCTTTTCTCGATGCTGTACTAACATTGTGTAATTCGGCCAATCCCTTGCCAAATGAGTTAATCAGAGCCTGAGCGGCCTTGTAGGTGCTGCCTTTTTGGCTGCCACCGTAAAAAATTCCAATTTTTCCCATTATTATCCCTGTCGTTAATAAGAAAATTTATAAAGTGTGCAAATATAATCCCGAACAAGATTGAATGCAAATCTGATTTTAAAAATAATAAAATCATAATTGCCTGAAAATCAATGTAAGTAAAATTTTTAGATTCTCTATTCTGCCCATTTTCAAATGGTTAGATAATAAACTTAATTTCTGTAAAAATGTTCATAATTACATGAACTCCTCCAATAATTATGCATTATGTATATCATATTCAGCGCATTACACAATGGCAGCGTCAAACAATAAATTTGAAGAAGAGCAGGATAAAAATCATCAATACCTCCAAAAAATGAGAAGATATTTTAAGAGACCAAAACCTTTTCTATTTTTGCACGTTTCTTGCAAACACCTTCATTGTTTCAAAAGCAAACCCAAATGAGAAATCTTACAACATTTCTAATGCTTATGATTTTTACTTCAGGCATACTTTCAGCCCAGGACAACAACCAGAGGATGATAGATGAAAAAACAGGAAAAGAAATTTTTATTGGCACCATTACCAGGCAAGGCCTTGAACAAAACGAAGCCTGGTTTCAACCTGAATACCAGCAATATACGCCCGATACCAATGATATGGCTCTTATCAAAGAATTTAAAAATGAATATCCCTGGATATTTATTGTAATGGGTACCTGGTGTGGTGACAGTCAGGAGCAGGTTCCCCGTTTTTTCAAAATCCTCAATGAGTTGAACTATCCTGAAGAAAAAATCTTTATGGTTGCTGTTGACCGTGAAAAGAAAGTAAAAGATTTCTGTATAGGAGACTATGACATTAAACTGGTTCCAACCTTTATCATGACCGATCAGGGAGAAGAGAAAGGCAGAATCATTGAAACACCGGTTGAAAGTCTTGAAAGGGATTTTTTGAACATCATCCGCGGATATGTTCCCGCCCCAAGAGATTGAATGTATTTTTGATTCTGACATCTTTATTGAATGATACTTTTCGAAACCATCAAAGAAACCCGGGAATACTCTGTTTCAAAACGTAAAAACGGACTTTCAATAGGATTTATCCCCACCATGGGAGCGCTTCACGAGGGTCATTTGTCGCTGGCAATAAGAGCCAGGGCTGAAAATGACATTGTCATCTGCAGTATATTTGTAAATCCCATCCAGTTTAATAATCCCGAAGATCTCAAAAAATATCCCAGAACCCTTGATCAGGATCTCAAAATGCTGGAGCTTGCCGGATGCGATCTTGTTTTTTTACCTTCAGTAGATGAGATGTATCCCGAAGAGATACATAAAGATTATGATTTCGGAACGCTTGGAGGTGTTATGGAGGGGGCTTTCAGGCCGGGACATTTCAACGGAGTTGCCATTGTGGTTCACAAATTATTTGAAATAACCCTACCTCACCGAGCCTATTTTGGCGAAAAAGATTATCAGCAGCTCGCAATCGTAAAAGAGTTGGTTAAGATAGAAAATCTGCCCGTTGAGATTATCCCTTGTCCAATCAGCAGAGAGCAAGATGGGGTGGCCATGAGTTCGCGCAATGCAAGGCTTACGCCTGAAATGAGGAATGCAGCTCCCTTTATTTTCCACATTCTGAAACAGGCCAGAAAAATGGCACAAGATCATACTGCCGAACAGATTGAGGAATTTGTAAAATTAAAGTTCAGCGGACACCTGCTCCTGGATCTGGAATATTTTACTATTGCCTCTGGACATGACCTACAAGCCGTTTCAGGGAAAATTTCACCGGGAGACATGGGCTTCATTGCAGTTTTTGCAGGCGAAATCCGGCTCATCGATAACATTCAATTAATTTGAGTATTTTTGCAGCGCTATGACAATAGAGATTCTTAAATCAAAAATCCACCGGGCAATCATTACCGAAGCCAACCTGAATTACATCGGGAGCATAGGTATTGATGAAAACCTGATGGAGGCAGCCAATCTCACTGAATTTGAAAAAGTTCAGGTACTCAACATCAATAATGGAGAGCGGCTTGAAACTTACGTAATTAAAGGTGAAAGGGGCAGTGGAATGATTTCACTGAATGGTGCTGCTGCCAGAAAGGCTGTTGCCGGAGACCTTATCATCATTGCAGCATTTGCGCATATGACACCCGAAGAGGCTGCTTCATTCAAACCTGCAATAGTATTCCCCAATAAAAATAACCAAGTCCTATAAATCAGGTTTTGAATAAGAAAATCCGGGATATATTAAAATTCAGTCTGTTTCTGGGAATCGGCATTTTTTTTATCTGGCTGTTCATGAGGAATCTCACTCCAGGGCAAAAAAGCGAGATTTTTCTTTCATTTAAAATAGCAGAATATTCATGGATTATACTTGCCTTTATGCTGGGCATGCTGAGCCACCTCTTGCGCACCCTCCGCTGGAAAATACTGCTTGAACCCATGGGCTACAATCCCTCGACCGGCAACGTATTTATGGCCGTTATGACCGGTTATCTGGCAAATCTGGCCTTGCCCCGGTTAGGAGAAGTGAGCCGCTGTGGTATTCTTACCCAGTATGAGAAAATACCGTTCAACAAATCATTCGGAACAGTAATTACCGAGAGGGTTATTGATATGCTGTCTTTTATTCTGATATTTTTCATTCTAATCTTCACTCAATCGGGTAAAATACACATCTACCTGGAACAAAAAATTTATATTCCTCTGGAACAAAAATTCAATCTCAACCTTATCGGCGGGAATTATATGCTCTTTCTTATAACCGGATTAGGAATTTCAGCAATTATTATATTGATTATACTTCATAAGAGATACATTCATTCAGCAATTTATCAGAAATTTTATAAACTGTTTACCGGCTTTCTTGAAGGCATAAAATCATTGGTCAGCATTAAAAAACCTGTACTTTTTGTTGTCTATTCTGTTGGAATCTGGCTGATGTATCTACTCATGGCTTATGTAGTTTTCTTCAGCCTGAAAGAAACCTCATCGCTGGGACTTGATGCAGGCCTTGCTGTTTTGATTTTTGGTTCGGTGGGAATTATGATTGTACAGGGAGGCATTGGAATATATCCGGCCATTGTTGCTGAAACACTTTTTCTTTGGGACATTCCTGAAACAAAAGGTTATGCGATGGGTTGGCTGATTTGGGGTTCGCAAACGCTTATGATCCTGATTGCAGGTGTTTTTTCATTACTTTTACTTCCTGTTATCAACAAAAAAAGTAATGACAAAAAAGGAGATCATTCAGCAAAAAATACTGAAACAACCTGAACTTGACCGCATTTTAGCCTACTGGAGATTCAAAAATTTCAGGATAGTATTTACCAATGGCTGTTTCGATATTATCCACCTCGGTCACATTGACTACCTCCTCAAAGCTGCTGAACTTGGCGATAAACTCATCATCGGCCTCAATACCGACAATTCAACACGCCTGCTGAAGGGACCTTCAAGACCCATTAATGATGAAAAATCAAGAGCAATGATACTGGCTTCATTAAATTTTGTTGATGCAGTAGTGCTTTTTGATGAAGAGACTCCTTATGAGCTGATTAAAACCATTAATCCTGATATTCTGGTGAAAGGTGCGGATTACAGACCCGAAGAAATTGTAGGTTATGATATAGTGACAGCAAAAGGTGGAAGCGTTGCAACAATTGAGTATCTTGATGGCTACTCTACAAGTCTGATTGAAAGTAAAATCAAAGGATCTTGAATTTCAGGCTGAGAATTCTGAAAATCATAAACATTAATTACAAAAATGGCCAAAACCAAAACAGCTTTTTTTTGCAGCAATTGTGGCACCCAGTCACCAAAATGGATTGGCAAATGCACCTCTTGTGGCGAATGGAATACCTATGTAGAGGAAGTAATTCAACGTTCAGAACCGTCAATAGTTTCAGGGCTTACTTCGCGAAGAAAGGCCTCTCCCACCCTTATCAGCGAAATAGAGCTGAGCAAAGAGAATCGAATTGACACCAATAATCACGAGCTAAACCGTGTGCTTGGAGGAGGGCTGGTTCCCGGATCAGTTGTATTGGTTGGAGGTGAGCCAGGCATTGGTAAATCAACATTGATGCTACAGGTTGCACTCGCCTTCAAAAACCTGAAAGTGCTTTATGTTTCAGGTGAAGAAAGCGAGCAACAGATAAGAATGAGGGCCGAAAGGCTGGGGATGAAACAAAATAACTGCTACATCCTTACTGAGACAGCAACCGGAGATATATTGAATCACATTGCGAAGTTGAGCCCTCAAATTATAATTATCGATTCAATTCAAACACTTACCAGCGATAGTATCGACGCTTCGGCCGGAAGTATTTCCCAAATTCGCGAAACAGCCTCAGAACTTCAACGCTATGCCAAAACCGCAAATGTGCCGGTGTTTTTAATCGGTCACATCACCAAAGAAGGTACACTTGCCGGGCCCAAACTTCTTGAACACATGGTTGATACGGTGTTGCAGTTCGAAGGTGACCGGAATTATGGCTACAGAATTCTCCGTGCAATTAAAAACAGATTTGGAAGCACTTCAGAATTAGGTATTTATGAAATGCAGAACACGGGTTTGCGAGAGATATCAAATCCATCCGAAATTCTGATTACCCAGCACCAGGAACCGGTAAGTGGTATTGCTGTTGCTGCAACCATCGAAGGCATGAGGCCTATGTTAATTGAAACACAGGCATTGGTGAGTTCTGCAGCTTATGGTACCCCGCAAAGGTCATGCACCGGTTTCGATTCGCGCCGCCTGAACATGTTGCTGGCTGTGCTTGAGAAACGGAGTGGTTTTAAACTGGGCGTGAAAGATGTTTTCCTAAACATAGCAGGCGGAATACGTGTGGATGATCCGGCAACCGATCTTGCCGTTGTAAGTGCTGTGCTGTCCTCAAACATTGATATTCCAATCAACCCAAAAACCTGTTTTGCTGCTGAGACAGGACTTTCGGGAGAAATAAGGCCGGTAACCCGTTTTGAGCAAAGGGTATCGGAAGCTGAGAAACTTGGATTTGAAACCATTTTCATTTCAAAACTTAACGCCAAAACTGCTATAAGTTCAGCCAGAGCCATTAAAGTCATACCTGTTGGCAAAATCGAAGATGTTTTCAGACATTTATTCGGATAAAAATCCTTTTCGCATTAGTAAGCCTGGATATTTCAGTACTAAAAAATTCAAAATAAAAAATTAACCCTTTCAATCTCAGATTTCATGAGAATTATAAAAAAAGTCGTGCTGATCTTCCTGTTAGCAAATATCATCAGGATAATTCCCGGTTGTTGCAAATGCAGTGAAGAAGTTTACAACTTCAATTTTAACAGAACCGACATCCGGAACATTGATAACACAGGCAACTATGCCAAGCCTCTGGAGATTGACACTATGTTGCCAGGAGCTGTAGCCTTTGAGGTTTCTATCTTTGACTCACTGGGTTACTTTTACTATGCTTATGCAGGTCCGGAATACACAGGATTTAAGACTGCGGCAGCAATGTCATGCGATTGCGCAATGCAGCTTCAAACAACAAATTACCTGAATCATATTAAAATCACTACACTTTATGATCTGAGTTCTGAAATTAAGGCAGGTGACGACGTTTCGGAGCATTTTGTGGCATCTTTATCAGGGAATTCATCCCATAATTCAGGAGTATACCAGTCTTTAACAAGCGTTTGCACACAAACCATTGACAAAATCTATTATGACAGCGGCGTGGAGTCTTTCAGGATTTTTCTGAAACCTGAAGTAGAAAATACAAAGGCCCGGTTCGCAATCAATCTTACTTTGTCAGACAATACCATTTTCAGCGATACCACCAACTTAATTCAAATCCTGCAATGAGTTCGTGCAAGAATCTTCGGTTAAGCATGATGCTGACACTTTTTCTTTTTCTGGTTTTCGGTGAACAATTAAATGCTCAAAATAAAACCAGAACAGAATCCTTCAGACTTGACACTCAGTTTGGCGGACGGGTGATCCACCGAGCAATGCAACCCACCGGTGCTGATATTGATTTCATGAACTACCTGAATGATGGTAACGATGGATATTATGGTGTCATGAATTTCGGTTTGACATTTGCGCCTGACAGCATCTGGACGTTTGGAGCCGACATGAGCATGCTCAGCGACATGCTGCCCAATCACCTGAGAATTGATGTCATGCGCCGCATCAACATCATCAGCCCTCAGTGGGACTGGGGTTTAAAAGCCATCATTTATGCCTATCCCCAATACCTGAATGAATTCAACCGGTTTCACAAAGAAACAGATTCCGGTATTGTTGCCGACTTAAACACCAATTACAGGCAGATCACCCTTTTCGATCTTGGAATATCAGCTATGCCCTATGCAAGCTACACCAACAAACGGTTTCAGGCAATTATGGGAAGCGGAATCGGATTCAGCTCATTTGAACAATTCAATGAAAGAATTCTGCAGAAAAAACAAGGGGGCAATCTGCGCCGCGAAATCAGATATGAAACCCTGTATAGTCCTGCAATTACTTCACATTCCGAAGCAGAAGCCACTTATGACTTTCTGCATGACAGGAGAGTATCTCTGGGAATCATAGCCAAAGCTGAATTACTGATGACATTCAGAGACATTTCCTATAAACGCACGATATTTACCTGGACTGATGACAATTATGTTGAAAATGAGATACATCCTGACAAGAAGTTTTACGCCAAATCCGAATTCAGTATGGGTCTATACTTCAGATTCTGAACTCAAAAACCGGCCTTTTATCATACCTTTGTTTTCCTCTTTTCATAAAAAAACCGACTCATGGCCACACCCGGAAAATACAACACCCTAAGCATTGTTAAAGTAGTAGATTTCGGCGTTTACCTTGACGGTGGCGATTTGGGAGAAATTTTGCTGCCCATGAAATGGGTACCTGAAGGATGTAAACCCGATGACGAGATTGAAGTTTTTCTCTATTTCGATTCTGAAGACAGGCTGATCGCGACCACCATGCGACCCTTTGCGCAAGTTGGGGAATTTGCATTGCTCAAGGCAAAAGCCGTAAATGAAGTAGGAGCATTCCTCGATTGGGGCCTTGAAAAAGATTTGCTCGTCCCCTACCGTGAGCAAAATGCAAAGATGATTGAAGGTAATTCTTATTTGGTTTATATTTATGCCGATCCACAGGGAGGGCGCATTGCGGCTTCAGCACGACTGGAGAGGTTCCTCAGCCCTGAACCCCCAGACTACCAACCCATGCAGGAAGTTGAATTGCTACTCTGGCGCACTACAGATATTGGCTATATGGCCATCATCAACAACCAGCACGAAGGCCTGCTTTATGCCAGTGAAGTATATGAGGATCTGGAACGGGGACAAAGAATAAGAGGGTATGTTATAAAAGTAAGGGAAGATGGCAAAATTGACCTCAGCCTGCAAAAACCCGGTTACGAAAAAATTGACGAAATGTCGGAGCGCATCATGGAACTGCTTCGCGAAAACAACGGATACCTCGATCTCAATGATAAAAGTCCGGCAGAAGAAATTTATCTCATCAGTGGAATGAGCAAAAAGAATTTCAAAAAGTCAATCGGTGCACTCTATAAACAAAAACTGATAATTATTGAAGAAACAGGCATTAGAATGGTATAGTGGAAAAATGGAAATTTTTCTTTTCGATTATGATCAATAAGAATAGTTGAGAATCACAGCACTAACCCATTGCCTGCCTGTAGGATACAAGGCGCCTGTTGTCCTCATCCCACAATCTTAGCTTCAGTGATTTCATGCTGCTGGTAAAAGTAACAGGTTTTACCTGCCTGAAGGGTTCATTTTCTTTATGGCATTGCTCAAGTTTATAGTTTGGAATTTTTGAGCTCAGATGATGAATATGATGAAATCCAATATTACCTGAAAACCACTGTAAAATGCGGGGCAGCTTCAGAAATGAAGCTCCGTTTATGGCAACAGTGCTGTAATCCCATTCCTCATCGCGATACCAGTGCACATCGGGGAACTGATGCTGAACATAGAAGAGAAACACTCCGGCTGTTGCTGCAATGTACATAACCGGAAGCTGAATCAGAAGAAAATCCTTAACCCCGATTAGCAGACTTAAACCGACGGCAATAACTGCAAGCCCAATATTGGTGATGTAAACACTGATTTTATCCTTACGTGTAAAATCTTTACGGGTAAACCTGTTCGAAATCAAAAACATAAGAGCTGCCCCAAGGCCAAACATGACAAAAGGATTGCGGTAAATGCGATACATTCGCTGTTTTCGGGGAGTCAGATTTTTAAATTCCTCAACCGTCAGTGTCCACACATCGCCGATGCCGCGTTTGTCGAGATTTCCGGCGGTACGGTGATGGATCAGATGTGCATGATGCCAGCGATAATAGGGTGTGAATGTAAGAATTCCCAGAATTATTCCAATGGTATCATTCGCTGCCTTTGATTTAAAAAAGGCTCCGTGCCCACAATCATGAAAAATGATGAACAGTCGCACTGTAAACCCGGCTGCCAGAATTATAAGGGGCAAAATATACCAATAGGAAATATTTATCAGAAATATCATGGCAATCCATAAAAAAATATAAGGCACAAGGGTATTGACCAATTGCCAGATGCTATAGCGGTTTGAAGGATTTTTGTAGGCAGATATAAGCTTTATAAGTGACTTATCTGAGCCCGGCATGGATGATTTCGGAGCCATTTTTTTTCTTCAAAGATAAATATTATTGATGCATAAAAACCTATGAAATAACAATTGCGCATATAAATGACCACTATAAATAAAACAGGGAGTCAAACAAATTCAATATCCTCTGCCTCCCAAAAACGGCCAGATTTATCCTGATTTTTCAAAAAAATAAAATTATTTAAGTATTACAGAACTTATTTACTTATTTGATTGTTAATTTCTCAACACCAAAACAAAAAAACATGGAACAGCATAAGTTAACTTCACGTTTTATCTTTATTTTCTCTCTGTTTCTGCTTTCAGGTCTGATGGCATGTCAGCGGTCTGACAAAACGGAAAATAAAGAGAGTTTAGGCAGAGAACACAATCTTGTAGAAATCATTGGTGAAGAAAAAGCCATACTTACTTCGCCTCCCTTTGTTCCCCCTCCCATCGCACGAAAACATGCCACAAAAGTTATTATAGATCTCGAGGTTATTGAACTTGAGCAGGAGATTGCCGATGGAGTAAGTTATGTATTCTGGACCTTTGGAGGAACCGTACCAGGATCGTTTATCCGCATCAGAGAGGGAGATTACGTCGAGTTTCACTTGAAAAATCATCCCGACAATAAACTCCCGCATAATATTGATCTTCATGCGGTTACCGGACAAGGAGGTGGTGCTGAAGCCACTTTTGCTGCTCCAGGTTACGAAGCTGTCTTTAATTTTACTGCCTTAAATCCCGGGCTTTTTGTATATCATTGCGCCACGGCTCCAGTAGGTATGCACATTGCAAACGGAATGTACGGCCTCATCCTTGTTGAGCCCAAAGAGGGACTTCTGAAAGTAGATAAGGAATTCTATGTAATGCAGGGCGATTTTTACACCGAAGGTAGCTATGGTGAATCGGGATTACAGCCATTTGACATGAACAAAGCCATTAAAGAGCAGCCCGATTATGTAGTATTCAACGGCAAAGTCGGAGCCCTGACAGGTGAAAACACCCTTAAAGCCAAAGCCGGCGAGACTGTCAGACTATTTGTTGGGAACGGAGGACCGAATCTTGTTTCCAGTTTCCATGTTATCGGAGAGGTTTTCGATAATGTGTATATGGAAGGCGGATCACTGAAAAACCATGATATTCAGACTACACTGGTTCCGGCCGGTGGCTCTGCAATTACAGAATTTAAAGTTGAAATACCGGGAGATTTTATACTAGTTGATCACTCCATCTTCAGGGCTTTCAACAAAGGTGCACTCGGAATACTTGAAGTTGATGGTGAAGAAAATAAACTGATTTATTCCGGTAAAAGTGAGCCGGGCATTTATCAGCCATCTGCTGAAGCAGGAAAACCGAAGAAAAAATCAGAGGAAACTTTTGCACTGACTCCTGAGCAACAACTGGCGCTGGGAGAAAAATTATACAAAATAAATTGTGCTGCCTGCCACCTGAACGATGGCAATGGGGTTACCAACATCTTTCCTCCCTTAAAGAATTCAGATTACTTTAACAAGGACATCACCAAAGCCATTGCTCCGGTGGTGAACGGTCTTTCAGGCGAAATAACTGTAAACGGTCAGAAATACAACAGTGTGATGCCAAAGCAGGCGCTGACCGATGCAGAAACAGCAGCCGTGTTAAACTATGTTTACCAGATCATGAATGAGAGTAAAACAACAGTTAAACCAGAGGATGTTAAAAAAGTCAGAAAATAATGCACTTTAACAGAATCATTTTCATTGGACTGGGCCTGGGTCTGGCATTTTCAAGCCTGAAAGGGCAGCAGACTTCTTATTCTGACGGAGAAATGGCATTTATCCCGGGTGGAAACTATTTTCCTTTTTTTTCGGGCAAAGAAGATCAGGAAAAGGTTGATCCATTCTATATCGACCGTTTTCCGGTTACGAACAGAGAATTTGAAACGTTTCTTGCTGATCACCCCCAATGGAGTAAAAAAAATATTAAATCATTGTTTGCCGATGCAGGATATCTGAAACACTGGAAGCAAGATTCGGGTTTTGAGTCGGATATAACAATGAGTCCAGTGGTTTTTGTTTCGTGGTTTGCAGCTCAGAAATACTGTGAATGCATGGGAAAGCGGTTACCCACAACTACTGAGTGGGAACTGGTGGCTGAAGCCGGAAAAACCCGCCCCGACGGCCGGAATGAAGAGGGTTTTACCCGATTGATTCTCGGAATGGCTTCAAAACCAAATCCGGCTACACATCCTGAAGTAGGTAAGACTTTGCTTAATTATTACGGAGTTTGGGACATGCATGGCCTGATTTGGGAATGGACCTATGATTTTAACAGTGCACTCGGCACAGGTGGATCGAGAAGTGATTCAAACGCTGAAAACACATTGTTTTGTGGAGGAGGGTCGGGTAAGGCGAAGGATGTTGATGATTATGCGGCATTCCTGAGGCATGCCCTGCGTTCGAGCCTGAAAGCGAATTATACCGTTTCAAATGTTGGTTTCAGATGTGCCAAAGATGCAGATAAACCCTGATTTGTCAATTAAACAATGATGAAGCAATCCAAATACAAATAAAATCAACCAAAATGAAAACCCGGACTTTTTTAGCTATCCTCATAATCCTTGCCCTGTTTACTTCATGTAAAAATAAAACTGAAACTGGTAGTTGCTGCAAAACAGGAGATCATGCAGCCATTGAAAAAAGCACTGAAATTTCTGATCAATCTGTCTTTCTGCTTGATTCAGAATGGGAAAATTACAGGGATGAAAAAAAAATCCTGTCCGACTATCAGGGAAAAGTCATTGTGGGAGCCATGATTTTTACGCACTGCCCTTCAGCCTGCCCCAGACTGGTAGCTGATTTAAAAATCATAGAATCTTTACTGACTGAAGATGAAAGAAGTAAGGTAAGATTCCTGCTTATCAGTATGGATCCCGAAAGAGATACCCCTGAACAGATGCGAAAGTTCGCCACTGATCACCGCCTGAACGAATCCTGGGAGATGATCCGCTCCGATAAGGCCTCAACCATGGAGATCGCCAATGTGTTGGGTGTGAGGATAAAACCGCTTAAGGATGGCGGATTTGACCATTCAAATGTAATACAGATTCTGAATCCGGAAGGAGAGATTGTTTTTCAGCAGCAAGGCCTCAACAACAATCCCGAAGAGAGTCTGGAGCAGATCCGGATGTTGCTGTAGTGAAAACCATTTGAAATCAGTGTCTATTATTTCATCGTCATTTGCAAATGTAGCACCCTGAACCCTTTCTCAAAATCTTCCCAGCGAATGGTAGCCGGACAGGTAATCAACCTTGTATCTCCCGGCATCAGGTCAAAGAAATTATCAGAGAATTGTACATCGGTATTATCGCTGATCAGCATAAGATTTTTACATAATTTCTGCGTGGTGATTTCAATCACAAACTTGTCACCTTTATCGCTGATGCGGGTTTTAATGCCGGGATCGGGCAGTTTCAGATCTTTGGGTTTGGCAAAATAAACAAAATCCTGATCCAGGACTTTTGTTCCCAGTACCAGGGTAGCTTTCAGCACAAGCTGATTATCCTGATAAATGATGGGAAGCTCCTTAAGATCGATGCTGTGAACCAGTGAGGCATTGTTGGCCGGCAAGGTAATTTTAACAGAACGGTTCCAGATTGAGAGTCCGCTGAAATCGGTGAGATTCAGGCGGATAGTCGCAGGAGTTTTCTGCATAAGGTCAGAAACACCATAAATTTTCAGCTTTCCATCTTCAACCATTACATTCATCATCTGATTTTTAAGGGCCTCTTTCGCAAAATAATGCAGGGCTTTGTACTTTCCGTAATAGTCTATTCCCGACCATGAGGCCACCGGCCAAACATCGTTCAGCTGCCAGTAAAGCGATCCCATACAATAAGGCATGTCGCTGCGGTGGGTTCTCAATGCAATTTTAATGGCTTCAGCCTGAAGCAGTTGCCCCACATAAAGCAGATGCTCAAAATTATCAGGAATGCGATAATCCTGCTCCATATACTGCCTGATTCGAAGATTGCCGATTCCGCTGCGCTGATGCGATGCCATAACTGCAGACTCAATGTCCCAATCTTCGGGAAGCGTATATTTTTTCACGCTGTTAAATTCGGGGAAAGACTGGAAGCCGTATTCACTCATGAAACGGGCTTTATATTTCCTGAAAGCGCTGAAAGGCTCCTGACCGTGCCACACGCCCCAGTAATGCATATCGCCTGATTTACTGTCGTAACCTGATAGTTTTCCCATGCCTGCCGAAGGCGATGAATGCCAGTAGGGCTGCTGATAGGTAAACTTTTCAACTACTGCGGGCAAAATATGGTGAAAGACAGTATCGTAAGCCTTCCAGATAGTTTTGCGCTGATCAGGATTGTATTCCTGTTTCCAGCCCCAGCCACGGTTTTCGTGACCCTCGGCCCAGGCCAGTTCAATTTCGTTGTTACCACACCACAGTGCCATACAGGCGTGGTTGCGCAGGCGTTTGACATTATCTTCGGCTTCAAGCCTCACACTAGTCAAGAATTCATCGTCGCCCGGATACATGCTGCACGAAAACATAAAATCCTGCCAAACCATGATACCGTATTTATCGCAAAGGTCGTAAAACAAATCATTTTCGTAAATGCCTCCACCCCACACACGAAGCATGTTCATGTTGGCTTCGGCAGCCGATTTTACAATAAATTCATACTTCTCAGGCGTAACCCGCGGAAGGAATACATCATTAGGGATGTAATTGGCGCCTTTGGCAAAAACCGGACGGCCGTTCACCTCAAAGTAGAAACTTTCGCCCCCGCCTTTGGCATCGGGTTTACGCACGAGTTTAATGGTGCGAAGTCCGATATCAGCAGATTCACTATGAAGCAGATTTCCTGCCTTTTTCAGGGTTGCGGTTACCTTATACAATGGTTGATCGCCCAATCCGTTGGGCCACCATAATTTTGCATCCTTAATCGAAAAATCCGCCTTTACAACCGAACTTCCGGCCGGTAACTTTGCAGGAAATGTCCCGGATAAAATATCATTAACCCTGATTTCAAGTTGATAATCTCCCGAAGATGAAGCATCAACCTCCACTTCTGCAGTCAGCAATGCCTCGCTTTTTACCACCTGCTTCTGAATAATATTCAGACCGGAGATTCGGGTGTTCCACATTTCGAGATAAACCGGCCGCCAGACCCCGGATGTTACCAATCGTGGCCCCCAGTCCCAGCCAAAGTGGTAACCGGCTTTCCGGGTAAAAATGCTGACCTGATTCGGCCCCATACCACCCAGTTTCGACTGATCGTTGGATGCCGGCAAGCCGTATTCAAAGCGCTCCTGCTTTTCCATACCCCGGATAACCGGTGAAGTAAAAAAGATGTTAAGCTGGTTTTCGCCAGGTTTCAGGTGTTTTTTCACATCCACCCTCCAGGTGATGAACATATTATCGGCACTCAGAATTTTATTTTCGTTCAGATAAACATCGGCATATGTATCGAGGCCTTCAAAAACAAGGCTTACTTTTTCATGAGACAAATCATCCTGACTGATGTTCAGCACCGTCCTGTAGTCCCAGTTTACCTTGTCAATCCACTGAAGGTCAATCTCATTGAGTCGATAAAATGGATCTTCAATTTTTCCGGCAGCCAATAAATCGGAATGTACAGTTCCCGGCACGGTTGCAGGCAGCCAGTTTAATGTGCCGGCCTGTCTGAATTGCCATTGGCCGGCAGGAATAACTTTTTGATAACCAGATTGAGCCTGTAAAGACATTAATGCCGGGACACCCAATATTGTGAGAAAAATTCTGATGTATTTCATTTAAAAAATAATTAATTATAACATCTTAAAAAATCAGTCCAAACTGGTATAACCAGCTTTTGTCTTTTCAATTCCCGCACACTCCAGTTATCATTAACTGTTTGTTTTTCATAAAAACTTCCGGCTAAGTCGTCTGAGACAGCCAGTAATTCAGCATAATGAGTCCAGGTCAATTTTCCAGTCACTGACTGGAAAATCTGATATTTCAAATAAAATTGCCTCATTAAATAGATGTTGCTTTTACTGAATCCTTTACCAAATCTAGATTTTATGTCTTTTGAAAGATTGGTCAACAATGAACTACCATATTCAGCTTTTTCGTTTCCATGTTGTTCGTAATCAACAATATACTTCCCAATCTCCCAATTGGCTTTCAATAGCTCATTATTAACAGCCTGAATTGCTTTTTGGCGGGCACTTTTAAATGTAAACCCAATTGAATCAACAAGTTTTTGGTATATCTCAATATTTTGAATTTTTTTATTCATAATTGATATTTTCACCAAAAATACAAAATCAAATCAAGTTGGTTCATTTTGTTGATGAAGGTTTTCCCAGCCTTGCTGGTAGCGGTTTGGCAATATAGACAAGGGCTGTTTGCGGGTTTTCGTCACAATCCACCATTACAAACCTTGATGCTGGGTAAAATTTTTCAATATACTACTTCTCCATCACAGTCTACATTGCGCAATTTAAACATAAGGAATGAAATCAAAAATGCCGCCTAAACTTCTTATCCTGCAAAAGCAACATGGTATCGGGGAATTTGATATTTTTGTCTTTCGGTTAAAAATTTCAGCACCACTGATTTTCACGCCAAAACCAGCCATTTGTTTCAAAGCGGGACTAAACTTAAGATTTATTATTTATGAAGACAAACTATCTAAGCAATACACCCCTGATTCTCCCTGTTGTATTTTTATTGATTCTTCTAATGGCATTCTCAGCAAAAACAAAACCCAAAAAAGTGATTTTCTTCGGTGATTCAATCACAGAAGTGGCCGTTCGCGAAGGCGGTTATATAGATCAGCTGAATAAAATGTTCTTACAAAAAGGACTTCAGGATCATTTTGACCTGATAGGTGCAGGCATCAGCGGCAATAAAGTTTATGATCTATATCTGAGGCTTGAAGAAGATGTGATTTCAAAAAAGCCTGATGTAGTCGTCATTTATGTGGGCATTAATGATGTATGGCACAAGGCATGGGGAACCGGCACCGATGAAGCTAAATTTGAAAAATTCTACAAGGTACTGATTGAAAAAATCAAGGCTCAGGGTGCTGAAGTAATACTTTGTACGCCAACCCTTATCGGAGAAAAAAATGATTTTTCAAATCCACAGGACGGTGATTTAAATCAATATGCCCTGATTGTAAGGCAGCTGGCCATGGAATACAATTGCAGTTTGTGCGATTTACGAAATATTTTTCTGGCTTATAATCTGGAACATAATCACAACAATTCCGAACTGGGCATACTTACCACTGACCGGGTACATTTGAATGAGAAAGGGAATCAACTGGTTGCTTCTGCACTTATAGAATTGTTAATGATAAAATAGTTTTCATAAAAAGCCTGCTAAAACATTCTAATTACGCCTTAAACAACCGAGCATTGTAGTTTTCAAATTCCTATATTTGCCAAATATGACACTTAACGGATTTATGAACGGGATACATAAATGGCGGGTCAATAACATCAGCCATCGCAATTTTGTGCTGATCCTCAGTTTCATAGTAGGGCTGGTCAGTGGTTTGATTGCAGTTTTACTAAAAAATGCCGTATATTACACACATCACTTTCTTACCCAGGGATTTAATGCTGAAGATGGCAACCTGCTATATCTGGCATATCCTCTGATTGGAATGGGCCTTACCGTACTTTTTGTTAGGATATTCATCAAGGACAACATATCACACGGAGTCAGCCGGATATTATATTCTATTTCGAAAAACAACAGCCATCTCAGCAAGCATAACAATTACTCATCGTTCATTGCCAGCACTTTAACCGTTGGATTTGGTGGTTCTGTCGGACTTGAGGCGCCTGTGGTACTGACGGGAGCTTCCATTGGGTCTAACCTGGCAAGGGTAATGAAAATGGATTACCGTACCATGACCCTGATGATAGGTTGTGGAGCTGCCGGGGCCATTGCAGGTATTTTTAAAGCACCCATTGCCGCTTTGATTTTTGCACTAGAAGTATTGATGCTGGATTTGACCATGGCATCACTAATTCCCCTGCTTATTGCAGCTGTTACCGGAGCTTCCATTTCAGCTTTTCTCATGGGCAGTGCTGTGATTTTTTCATTTCAGATCAACAGTCCTTTCGATCTTGCAAACATCCCCTTTTATATTATTCTCGGAATTGTTACCGGACTGGTTTCGCTTTACGTTACCCGTGCCAATATGTTTATTGAAAACAGGTTGGGGGAGGTAAAAAGCACCACCACAAAACTGCTGATAGGGGGGCTGACGGTTAGTACACTTATCTTTCTGCTACCTCCGCTTTACGGCGAAGGTTATGAAATCCTGACTGCTATTCTTAATGGCCGCGGAGATGAAATTGTAAACAATTCATTTTTTTATGCTTTCAGGCAGAACCACTGGCTCTTTATGGCTTTTCTGGTGCTGATACTTTTTCTTAAAGTTGTAGCCATGGTATTCACCACTGCAGGAGGAGGTGTTGGCGGAGTTTTTGCCCCATCGCTTTTTATGGGAGGGGTAGCCGGATTCCTGACTTCAAGATTTATCAATTATTTTGGTTTTCACCAGATTTCGGAAGTGAACTTTGCCCTGGCAGGAATGGCCGGAGTGATGGCAGCAGTGATGCATGCCCCCTTAACAGCCATCTTCCTGATTGCTGAGATAACCGGGGGTTATCAGTTCTTTATCCCCCTGATCATCACAGCTACCATTTCTTATCTTACCATCAATCTGTATGAGCCACACAGTATCTATACCAAAAGATTGGCAGCCAGGGGAGAACTCATTACTCACGACAAGGACAAAGCTGTGCTATCAAGAATGAGCATTAACAAACTTATAGAGAATAATTTCCTTACGGTTGGCCCCGATGAAACCCTGGGCGACCTCGTTAAAGTCATTGCCCGCTCACCGCGAAACGTATTTCCTGTGCTGGACAAGGAAAATAACTTCCTGGGAGTTGTCTTTATCAATGACATCAGACACATCATGTTCAATCATGAACTTTACAATAGCACCTATGTCAGAAATCTGATGTTTTTGCCGGAGCCCATCGTAAACCTAAATGAAAGCATGGAAGATGTGGCCAAAAAGTTCAGCGAATGTGCGCACTACAATCTGCCGGTCATCGATAATGGGAAATATATAGGATTTGTATCGCGGGCCAATGTATTCTCTGCTTACCGCAGTCTCGTCAAAGAGTTCTCACAGGATTAGCATTTCAGAAGAAAACCAGAATCAGTTTCACAGGCACGTTCGGAATCCATGAAAATAAAAGTCATTCAAAACAATACGGTATTTTTTTCTATCATTGTAATTTACTGGATTTTTCTGGGAATCATGCTTTTTATCTACGGATACAAAGACAGTTTTCTGATAATCAATGGCTTAAATCTTCCTGCCCTGGATTATCCAATGTTTTTGCTGACCCATTTGGGTGATGCACTGATTCTCACTTCTGTACTTGCCCTTTTTCTATCACAGAAAAATCCTGCGCTGGTTTTATACATCATCATTATTGCCCTGATAACCGGGCTAACAGGACAATTGCTGAAAAATTTCGTATTTGAAGACTGCCACAGGCCGCTCAAAGTTTTTGAAGGGATGAATGTGGTTCACACCGTTGCCGGGTACAAAATGTATCATAACTCATTTCCATCAGGCCACAGCATTGTGGCTGCTGTGGCTATAACTGCTGCGGTTTCGGTGCTCAAACTGAACTCCTTCCAAAAAGTAATAGCAGCCCTGTCACTCATTGTTATTTCATACACCCGCACCTACATTGGTGTTCATTTTCCCGGTGATGTTCTGGCCGGAACCATTATTGGAGTAGCCGGAGCATTATTATTTCTGAATTTGCTTTACATTCCACTTCAAAACTGGACCATTGGACTGAATGTGGCCAAGAGAAAAAAATTGTTTTATTTTCTGATCTCACTGGCGATTGTCAGCATCATTACAGGCATTTACCTGATTTTTGATTTTGTAAATTAAACGTGTAAACCTGTTGTTAAAACTCATTCTATTTTATTATTGCTCATACATTAAAGACTTACATGGTAAACAGATAATAAATTGCGTATTTGCGTCTTTGCGCGAGATAAAAATTCATCAAACCATTGGTCCATAAAACTATGAAAATCATAACCTACAATGTCAACGGCATCCGATCGGCTATCGATAAAGGGCTGATTACCTGGCTAATGCGGGAGAAACCCGACATTCTCTGCCTTCAGGAGACCAAAGCACAGCCTGATCAGATACCTGAGGATGAATTCAACGCCCTTGGCTATCACTGCCACTGGTTTTCGGCTCAAAAAAAAGGATACAGCGGGGTTGGACTACTCAGCCTCAGAAAACCCGATCAGATAACTTACGGAATGGGTATCGACCGCTATGATGAAGAAGGCAGGCTCATCAGGGCTGATTTCGGAGAGCTGACTGTCGTTAGTGCTTACCATCCCTCAGGAACTACCGGACAGGAAAGGCAGGATTTTAAGATGGAGTGGCTTGAAGATTTTTACGATTATGCTCATGAACTTGTTGAATCGTGTCCCAACCTGGTTTTATCGGGCGATTACAACATCTGCCACCGGGCCATCGACATCCATGATCCGGTGAGAAATGCCAAAAACTCAGGTTTTCTGCCCGAGGAGCGTGAGTGGATGGAAGATTTCCTGAACAGCGGCTTCACGGATACATTCCGCTATTTCAATAAAAATCCGCATCACTACACCTGGTGGAGTTACAGGGCTGGCGCCCGTAAACGAAACCTTGGCTGGCGTATTGACTATAACATGACAAGCAGGGCACTAAAACCAAAATTGATGAACGCATGGATTTTACCGGAAGCCGTGCATTCTGATCATTGTCCGGCCGTGCTGGAACTGGAGGATTAAAATCAGTAAACAGGCAGTTCTACTTTCCCGATAAAAAGAAGGACATTGGTTGTTCGCTCGCGAATGGCAAAAATAAAGGGCTTGTCAACTTTGACCGGCTCAGGCAGGCTGTTATACTCCACTCCTATTGTGGTAACGGCTGCCGCTTCGGTGCCTTCTTCATTCACATCAACAAAAGTGTTTTGCTTTACAAAACTCACATAAAGCTGATCATCGGCAATACCCGAAAGATCGGCTATGACCGGATTAAAAGCATTGACCGTGCCAAGAGCCTTTAGCTGGTCGTTGAGCTGTTTTTCCCAGGAGAATTTAAAGCGGGGCATCCACAATTCAACAGCCGAATGCGGAGCCTCGTCGAGATATCCGGTAATTTCAGCCCATAAATTAGCGTTAAGTTCGGGCAAAAAAGCATTGGTTCCACCATGAGGGATCAGCACCACCATAGCAAAATTCTGCCGACCATAGGGCAATTCTATGGCCCTGAAACCTTGTCCGGAATATTGCCTGATGTTGATTTCCGATTGCATCATATCCACCAGAACCCCTTGCTGAGCTGTGGGTGTAAATGTTTGCCGCGATGTAAGTGCAGGATCAAATTTCGTGGTCCAGCTTCCTTTGAAATACAGCGCATTCATCAAAAACATGACTGCATCATTGCTTATTTCGCTGAGCACACGGGTAATTTTTCCGTTGGTTTTGTCCGAGGCCCATCCGTTTATGGTGTTCAGGGCTTCAGGGCTTTGAAAATCAAGCGACTGTGTGGTCGCATCATAGGACGATTGTACATCGTTCAAAAATTTAGTTTTAACCTGAAAATCCTGACGGTACCAGATGGCGTTGGCCAGATTCAGGGTAACCTGCGGATCGGCTGCCAGCAACTGTGTGGTGAGGCTGGCATACAATGCATTGATCTCTTCCATGGTGTATCCTTCGTAACCCAGCATCGTGCTTATCTGCGCCCAGGTTTCACCATTGCAGCCGTTGAGCAACATACTCAGGGCAACATTTGCACTTACCGGAGAAATCATGAGGTTGTCTGCTTCGTCACCTGAAACCTCTTTAAAAAGTTCCAGCCCAAAGTTATTGCCACTCACAATGATTTCTCTGCCTTTGGCGGGAAGCTCAATGGTTTTAGGCTTCAGTTGTTCGTCTGATTTGTCTTTCTTACATCCTGCAGGAATGGCTGATGACAATAAGATAATAGCTAAAAACAATGTTTTCATTGTGTCCGGTCCTTAGTTTTTGTGTTTGGGTAAATAAAAGAAATGATGGTTCCTGAAAATTGAATTTCATTGACGTAAAGCATTGTTATTTGCCACAAAATATGCGCCAAAAAAAGTTGTAATCGTCTCTTTCCAATCACCTGAAGCCAGGCATGCAGGCTTACCTGATCAGTGTAAAGCTACCTGCTACCGGACTGGATACCAGACGTGTAACGTATGAAGGCGCTTCAAATGAGATGATATAGCTATAGACACCCGGAGGCGACATAACTCCTTCTACCCTTCCATCCCATCCGGTTGTATAATCGTTGGTTTCGAAGAGCAACTGTCCCCAGCGGCTGTAAACCTGCATCCTGTACTTGCTGGGTTCCCATCCCCTGAAATAAGGTTTAAATATTTCGTTAAGGCCCCAGTCATCACCATCCGGAGTAAAGGCTGTAGGTATAAGAAGGTCGATGTTGCACGGAATCAGTGCAACGGAATCTACGGCGCTACATCCCTTTTCATCCATTACACTAACGAAGTAAAGGCCGGGCTCATCTGCCAGCAAGGTCTGGTTGCTGCTGCCATCGTTCCATAGGTAAGTCTCAAATCCACTGCCCGGATTCAATAACAGCACCTGGCTATAGCAAACGGTATCAGCATAGCCCAGATTAATAACCGGTTTTGGATTTATTATCAGATCGAGGCTATCTCTGTCGGTACAGAAATATTTATTGGTGGCAACTATTGAGTAATGACCGTTATCGTTCATTCCCAGGGTACCCAGTTGCCATTCTGCAGCATTGTGCTCATGACCTGTCGGGCCTGTCCAGAGGTAATTAAGCTCATCACCATCGAGTGATCCTGAAATAAGCGTGAGTGAATCTCCTTCGCAGTAATCGCCACTGTTGCTTGCGTAAATCGCAGGTGCCGGATTTATGGTTGCTTCACCTTCAACATAAATGTCGGGCACCTGGTTTCCTGCCGATTCAAATATTTCGCAATTCAGCAGGTTCCAGGTCAGCGGACTGTAACCAGGTGCCAGCGCATCGAAATTCAGCAGGAACAGAGGCTCACCGTTGGGAACACTGGCTGAACCATCGAAGATCGACCAGCGAATTCCAAGTATGTTACCTGTTATGGACGGGCTGAATGATCCTCCTGCCAATGCAGGGTGAATCTGAACCAGACCATTGAAAGAGAGCACTGCCGTATTGAATTCGAGTTCGATGTAGAAACTTGAAATTTGGGTGAAGTTATTGCCGTCAACCGGAATAATTACCGGAATGTTCATACAGAATTCTCTGCTTTCGGCCGATATGGTGACTTCGCCTTCAACCTTGTTAAGAATTTCGAACTCCATAAAATCGGTACATCCGTTGGCATCCATTACCCAGGCAACATAAGGTCCGGCTGACAATCCGGTAAATTCATTGGAAGTCTGCCAATCGGTTCCATTGCCCGTAATTGAATACACCAGCGGACCAAAGAGGCCTTCATTTGCAATAATAATGACACTTCCATTCGGCAGGAAGAAGGTGGTTGGTTCAAGGTCAAGGGCAATGATTTCAGGACTTGAAACCGTAATCTGCATCTCTGTGGCAACGGCACACTCACCGGCATCCGGAGTAAAGGTGTAGGTGGTGGTTGAGTTGTTAACAGAAGTGTTGATGGTTGCCGGACTCCAGGTTCCACTTATTCCATTGTCTGAAATCAATGGCAACGCTGGTGGTTCGCTGTTCAGACACAGAGGATCTATCTGGGTAAACAACGGCATAATTTCATCGCCTACCTCAATATCCATAGTTACTTCAACAGCACACAGTCCTGCATCAGGTGTAAAGGTGTAAGTAGTGATACCAGCAGTTGAGGTATTGATGGTCGCTGGATCCCAGGCTCCTGCAACGCCATTGGTGGATGTTGCTGGCAGCAGCGGAGCGGTTGAGTTCTGACACAGTGGGCCAATCTGTGTAAAGGTCGGAGTAATCTCTTCATTTACAATAATATCCATTGTCACAACAACTGCACACTGGCCGGCATCCGGAGTAAACGTAAAGGTTGTGGTTCCAAATACTGTAGTGTTGATGGTTGCAGGTGTCCAGGTTCCGTCAATACCATTTATCGAAGTAAGCGGAAGCACCGGAGCAACCGTATTCTGACAAAGCGGGCCAATCTGAGTAAAGGCCGGAGTCAACTCTTCGATTACTTCAATATCCATAGTTACCCCGATTGCACATTGATCGTCATCCGGAGTAAAGGCATACGTAGTGGTTCCGAATGCTGCAGTATTGATGGTTGTAGGACTCCAGGTTCCTGTTATGCCATTTGTTGAGGTAACTGGCAAAAGCGGAGCAACTGAGTTCTGGCAAAGCGGACCAATCTGTGCAAACAGCGGGGTAATCTGATCTGTTACCTCAATATCCATAATCACAACAATTGCACATTGATCAGGATCCGGAGTAAAGGTGTAGGTTGTGGTTCCAATGATGGTTGTGTTGATGGTCGCAGGATCCCAGGTTCCGGTTATACCATTTGTCGATGTAAGTGGTAACAGCGGGGCAATAGAGTTCAGACAGAGTGGGCCAATCTGTGTAAACAGCGGCGTAATTTCATCGGTGACCTCAATATCCATAGTCACAACAACTGCACACTGGCCGGCATCCGGAGTAAAGGTGTAGGTTGTGGTTCCGATCACAGCAGTGTTAATTACCGCCGGATTCCAGTTACCTGTGACGCCGTTTGTTGAAGTAGTCGGCAAGGCCGGGGCTACCGAGTTCTGACACAGCGTACCGATCTGTGCAAACAGAGGCGTAATTTCGTCGGTAACCTCAATATCCATAGTCACCACAACTGCACACTGGTCGGCATCCGGAGTAAAGGTATAGGTCGTGGTTCCGATTAAAGAAGTATTGATATTTGCCGGAGTCCAGTCACCTGTAATGCCATTTGTTGATGTTGCCGGCAAGGCCGGGGCAACTGAGTTCAGGCAGAGTGGCCCGATCTGAACAAACAGCGGGGTAATTTCATCGGTAACTTCAATATCCATAGTTACAACTACTCCGCACTGACCTTCATCGGGGATAAAGGTATAGGTCGTAATTCCGATTACTGAAGTATTGATAACCGCAGGATTCCAGGTTCCGGTCACACCATTTGTCGATGTAAGCGGTAACAGCGGAGCTGCTGAGTTCAGGCAAAGCGGCCCGATCTGCGCAAACAGCGGTGTAATCAGATCGGTTACTTCAATATCCATTGTTACTGCAACCGCACATTCGCCGGGATCAGGAGTAAAGGTGTAAGTTGTGGTTCCTGTAATCGTTGTGTTAATTATTGGCGGACTCCAGGTTCCTGTTATTCCGTTGATTGACCTTAAAGGCAGCGGCGGAGCAAAAGTATTCTGGCATAGCGGTCCGATCTGAGCAAAGTCCGGAGTAACCAGATCGATAACTGTTATAGTTTTTGTATTCGAAACAACTTTAACAGGATTCGCACAGTCATCGCTGGATGTAAGTTCACAGGTTACCCTGTCTCCATCAATCAGGGTATTGCTTGCCCAGGTATCTGATGTTGCACCTGTCACTTCTACTCCGTTCACATACCACTGGTAGGTCGGGTTAGCTCCGCCGCCTGTGATGGACGATGTAAAGTTAACCGTAGTTCCGGCACAGATGGTGGTTTCATATGCTGCAATGATTATAGTCGGAACGATTTCGCTGTTTATTTCAACTACCATTGTGGTTTCAATACCGCATTGTCCGGCATCAGGAGTAAATGTAAAGGTGAACAATCCGGGAACACTTGTATTGATGGTTGCAGGAGTCCAGATTCCGGTTATACCTTCAAGAGAGGTTGTCGGCAGAACGGGTGCTGTACTGTTCTGGCAAAGCGGTCCAATCTGGTCGAAGGTCGGTTCAATTTCGTCGGATACTTCTATTACCATCGCGGTTTCAATAGCACACTGTCCCGCATCAGGAGTAAAGGTAAAGGTGAAGAATCCGGCTACACTTGTATTGATGGTTGCAGGATCCCATGTTCCTGTGATGCCTTCAAGTGAAGTAAGTGGCAGATCAGGTGCGGTGCTGTTCTGGCAAAGAGGACCGATTTGTGCGAAGGTTGGAGTAATCTCTTCATTTATAGTAATATCCATGGTTACAACGACAGCACAAACGCCTGCATCAGGAGTAAATGTGTAGGTTGTGGTTCCGAATACAGCAGTATTTATGGTGGCAGGATCCCAGGTTCCTGTGATGCCTTCAAGTGAAGTAAGTGGCAGATCAGGAGCAATGCTGTTCTGACAAAGCGGTCCAATCTGGTCGAACGTCGGCAGTATCTCATCGGTGATCACAATCTCCATGGTGGTCGGTATTCCGCACTGTGCAGCATCATCCGGAGTAAACGTAAAGGTGAAGGTTCCGGCTACATCGGTGGCGATGGTGGCAGGATCCCAGGTTCCTGTGATGCCCTCAAGTGAAGTCAGCTCAAGATCTGGAGCAATGCTGTTCTGGCAGAGCGGTCCAATCTGGTCGAACGTCGGCAGTATCTCATCGGTGATCACAATCTCCATGATGGTCGGTATTCCGCACTGTGCAGCATCATCCGGAGTAAACGTAAAGGTGAAGGTTCCGGCTACATCGGTAGCGATGGTGGCTGGATCCCAGGTTCCTGTGATGCCCTCAAGTGAAGTCAGCTCAAGATCTGGAGCAATGCTGTTCTGGCAGAGCGGTCCAATCTGGTCGAACGTCGGCAGTATCTCATCGGTAATCACAATCTCCATGGTGGTCGGTATTCCGCACTGTGCAGCATCATCCGGAGTAAACGTAAAGGTGAAGGTTCCGGCTACATCGGTGGCGATGGTGGCTGGATCCCAGGTTCCTGTGATGCCTTCAAGTGAAGTCAGCTCAAGATCTGGAGCAATGCTGTTCTGGCAAAGCGGACCAATCGGATCAAACGTTGGAGTAATGGTTTCATTCACAATAACCTCTGCTTCCTCAGCTATCGCATTGCAATCATTTTCATCAGTTACAGTGTAGATCAGGGTATAGTTACCAGCCAAAGTTCCTGTAAACAGCGGATCAGCAACATCAGTTGCACTCAGGTATACAGCACCGGTGCCAGTCCATGCGTGGGTCAAGGTGCCGGTTCCACCACTTGTGGATGAGGTAAACTGAACCGTTTCATTGAGACAGATCTCACTGAGGAGTGGAGTAACGGTAGCCAGCAATTCCTCAGGCTCGCCAATTGGATAAGTGCCAAGCTCAACAATACAATCAGGTGCATCCATATCGCGGACTTCTACCAGGTAATCGCCCGGGGTCAGGCCTGTAAATGTAGTCTCAGTCTGCCATGCGCCTCCGTTGATGCGGTATTCATAATTGCCTGAACCACCGGCAGGATCAGTGATTTCTATGCTGCCATTTTCTGCACCGAAACAATCAACATCAGTTGGAGTAACGGTAGCCAGCAATTCCTCAGGCTCGCCAATGGGATAAGTACCAAGGTCAACAATACAATCAGGTGCATTAACATCGCGGGCTTCAACCACGTAAGTGCCCGGTGCGAGGTCTGAGAAGGTAGTTTCAGTCTGCCATGCGCCTCCGTTGATGCGGTATTCATAATTGCCTGATCCACCCACCGGATTCGTAATCTCAATGATACCATTTGCTGCACCGTAGCAGTCAACATCGGTGGTGGTGACTGTTGCCAGAATGGCTTCAGGTTCATCAATGGTAATTTCATCGGTAATTTCACAACCGGCATCATCTGATATTATATAGGTATAGGTACCGGCTGCCAGATCTTCGAACAAGCCTGTATCGTTTGTATTTCCGTCAAGATTATAAGTGTAGGGCTCTGTTCCGCCCGAAGCGGTGAAGGTTACAGAACCATCGCTTGTTCCATAACAGGATGCCGGAGTGAATTCGATATCAGCCAGCAGGCTGTTGATGGTAATGGTAATGGTGGACCCGGCCGGCTCACAACTGCCGTCGTTGCCCAGTCCTTCGGCAGTAAGCGTAAGTGCTACGCTGCCGTTGGCTATGTCGTTTGCTCCTAAGAAATAGGTCGCATTTAATAAAGTCGCATCGTCAAAGTTGCCATCTCCGGAGGTTGTCCATGTCAGCGCACTGTAATTTTCGGCTGTAGCCAGATTCAGTAGTATTGGCTCATCAGGTGAACATAAGGTAAGGTTGTCGCCTGCAAAGGCTTCAGGAGGATCAACTACCAGGATGAAACCAAGCTCCTGCATATCGCAGCCGTTGATTCCCAACTGTGTTACTGACAGATTATACGTACCCACAGGAACACTCCAGACAATGGTCACAGCATCACCATCCTCAGGCAAAGTCGTAACAACGCCGAGTTCATCGGTCAGCAACCAGGTATATACAGACCCGTCTTCCCCATCGATGCGGTAGTGCCTTTCAGCACCCACACACACCCTGTCGATCTCATAGCCGTCGGCAACCACCCATTGGGCAGCGAAAAGCAGCATGGTCAACATTATGGATCTGAGTATGTTCCTCATTTTGTTTTTTAATTCAAAGATTTAAAAATTCAAAAATTCATTGATTAGGGACGAGGGGCGTAAAAGGGACGAGGGACGTTGGATGTTGGATTTCAAACACGCTTCGGCCCGATCAGACTTTTTCTCTTGATAAAGGGACGAGGGACGTAACAGGGACGAGGGACGGCTGCTCTTAATGAGCATTCTCCCATCCAATGCACTTTCCCGATAGCCAAACTCTAATGCCGGGTAACCTCCGGACATCAAATCCGCAATCTTTTCTCTTCTATCCTGGTGCATCGCACCTTTCTTTTGTTTCATTTCTATACTGCTTTTACGTTTTCAGTACTCTTCACTCCTCACTCTCTCCCTCGCTCACTCTCTCCCTCGCTTCGTTCGCCCTTTCGCTCTTTCATTATTCATTATTCATTATTCATTATTCATTTCTTGTCTCACTCTCCAGATTTCCGGAGACTTCGACTCCGCTGGTCTCGACTCCGCTCGACCACCGATATCGACTCCCCCGCTTACGCTTTGCTCCTGCGGGGCAAGCTGCTCGACCACCGGTCGCCTCCATCTCTCCATCTCTCCATCTCTCCATCTCTCCCTCACTCCATCTCTCCCTCACTCCATCACTCCCTACTCCCTACTCCCTACTCCCTACTCCCTACTCCCCTTTCGCCCCTCGTCCCCAATTTCGTCCCTCGTCACTCCTTCTACGGTTCATACTGATAAATCTGCGATCCCGCCGGTCTCGGCTTCACGGTAAGTGTCACCGAATTTGAAGGATCATTGTTTGTTCCGTTTGCATCTGTAATTGTAGTTACTGTGTAAATTGTTGTTACATTCGGCGATATCACGATAACAAAAGGATTATCGGTAATACCGGTATATGTTGTCACTACAGGCGTGCCACTTCCATCGTCAGCTTCGAGTGTGAAATCAAACGGCGCTTCTCCTGTAAAGGTAATAATAAGATCGGCTTCATCGCCACGACAAACTTCTTCGGGATTCACCACCAGCGATGCCGTTGGCAGTGCTTCAAGCACCTCAACCAACCAGAACTTCATGTTGTTGGTCGGACAATCATTAACGGCTTCTACCTTAACGATATACATACTTGGAACCACCCAGGTAATGTCAACCGACGAACCCGTATTTCCTGACGGGAAGTATGCAGAGCTTACCGGACAGTTGCCCGGAACTACAGCCATATTGATTCCCGCAAAGTCATCGTAAATTTCATAGGTGATGTTTTCTTCAGCAGCAAACTGAACATCCACTTCAAAGGTAAAGGTCTGACCGGCATACACAGTAACCGACTGGGCCGATGCAGATGCACCGGTCAGCAGCAGCACCAAGGCTACAGCTAACAGTCTTACTATGTGTTTAAATGCGGTCATTTCTTTTTTTAGTTATTCAAAATTTCGTTTAAAAGGGACGAGGGACGTAAAAGGGACGAGGGACGGTAGCTCTTATCGAGCATTCTCCCATAATCCATTGCACTTTCCCGAAAGCCAGACTCCGATACAGGGTTACCTCCGGACATCAAATCCGAAATCCTTTCTCTTCTATCCTGGTGCATCGCACCTTTCTTTTGTTTCATTTCTTCTCTGTTTTAAAGTTTACAGAACTCTTCATTATTCACTATTCATTCTTCATTATTCATTTCTTATACCACTCTATCCCACTTCCGCTGGTCTCGACTCCGCTGGTCTCGACTCCGCTCGACCACCGGTTGCATCCATCTCTCCATCTCTCCATCTCTCCATCTCTCCATCTCTCCATCTCTCCATCTCTCCATCTCTCCTTGTCCCCTTGCCTTAATATGCTTCGTTCGCCCTTTCGCTCTTTCATTATTCATTTTTCATTATTCATTGTTCATTATTCAATATTCACTATTCACTATTCATTTCTCGTCTCACTCTCCGGATTTCCGGTGACTTCGACTCCGCTGGTCTCGACTCCGCTCGACCACCGATCTCGACTCCCCCGCTTACACTTTGCTCCTGCGGGGCAAGCTGCTCGACCTCCAGGCATAGCGGTAGCATTAAGCCAAAAACTGCCTTTATTTCCCTGGTCTGCAAGCGCCCCCTGGCGGGCAACCTGCTCCGGGCTGCTGAGCCTATGTTATTCATTATTAATTCCTTGACGATTCCTGGTGGACTCTCACCAGCTCGTCCTTCGACAATTGTGCTTCGCCATCGGTTTTGCCGTCGCTTTTCAGCTTTTGCAATTTCGAAGGCTTTGCATTCTGCTTTTGCGGGGCCATCCCGGGGTTCTCCCCTGGCATCTGGCTTTGCGCTCAGCCATGGCGGAAACCAAATCCCAACCATTGTTGGGCCTGCACGCACGGCTTTCCCCGCATCACAGTTGCCTGAGGCATCGGTGCTGTGTCGCAACAGCGCCGCATACCAGACACCTATATCAATGTCGGGCCCATGCTTGTTTTGATTGTTTCGCATTCATTTTTTTCTTAGTTCGTGATTACTCAGTGAATTGGTAAGCCATTGATGCTGATGGTTTCCTTATGACTAGAATGGGACGAGGGACGCTGAATGAGGGACGAGGGACGATAGCTCAATATGAGCGTCATCTATACATCTTACCTCCGACATCATATCTCTGACATCTCTCGTCAGCCTGCTATCGCATTCTAACGAGACAAGCGACCTCTGGCCTCTGACATCTCTCGTTATCCGGCTATCGCCGTCTCCATAGACAAGCGAAATCCACATTCTGCAATTCTCTACCATAGCAATTGATTTAAAAATCTAAAACGTGCTCATTCCCTGCGCATTAAATCTTCGGGTAAAGTGGTGGCTTTCCATATGCCTTCGCATAAGTTCAAGCACCAGCGAAACCCCGCCGGGAATTTATAGCTCATATTAAAAGCGTTTTTGCATTGTCATTCAATTTTGTTCGACAATGAGTTCCGTTTTGCTGTTGATGTTCAGCATTTCAGCAATCTGCCAATGGCAGTGCATCCTGCTTCCGACCTTTATGGATCTGCTGTTTCCATCAGCTGAAGTGCTTCTGCTATGGTTGCCGAAAACCAGGCTCCTGTGCAGCGCGCTCCTGTGCATAGCACGGGTCCGTTCCTGCCGGATTCCTCAATTTTCATCTGCCTGCCATTTGTTTGCATAGGCGTTCAGATTATGAAATCATTACATCCAAAATTCTTTCCCCGTTTTACCGGGCAGCAAGCCAAAACTCTATCTGGCTTTTATTCTATGGAGTGCCATCGTAACGGAACCAGTTGGTTCACGCCACAGGCGGGAAGTTCATTCCGTGTAAATGTGCGCACTGACCGTGTTTACCCTTTGCAAAAACTTCAATATGCCTCTTTCCCTTTTTCGATGCTGCCTGACTTCTGCTCCACGCGGTGGTCGAGCGTTGGTTGGTGAGCCTGTCTGCCTGTCTGCCCAAGCAATCAGGCAGGCTTTTCGCCGAACCAAGTCGAGACCCCGCCCCCGGTATTACCGGAATACGCAGACTCTTCAGCCTCAGGAAATTATACATACTATTTTCGTTTCTGCAATGCAGTTTCAGGACAGGAATTTCCCAGTGCAGTTGCCTCTCTGTATGCGTAGATTCCTGCATACGCCTGGCACTGCCCGGCCACTCCGGACTTCCTTAAAACCTTATTGCTGTTCAACACATCTCAATGTTTTTTCGTTTTAAATTGTGTCTGTGCAACACTTCTCTCTTCTTTCACTCCTTTTCCACCCTTCATCACATCAGCCAATCTTCAAATTTTGAAATTTCAAAATCAGCAAATCAGCAAATCGTCACATCAACACATCAACATTTACACTTCATTCTCACATCGTTTGGCATGTTTCCATGCATCTCAGATTGTCAATTTCACCTTTCAATCCGAAATCTGAAATCCGAAATTCGAAATTCAAATTCCGAAATCCGCAATCCACAATCCGAAATGCAGAACATTTGCCATGTTTCCATACATCTCAGATTGTCAGTTGTTTTAAATTCTGAAATCGCAAATCCGGATTCTACAATCCGAAATCGACAATCCACAATCCGAAATCCTTTTCTTCCCCTTCTTCACTCCGGCCGGAATCCCGAAACTTCGGAACTCCAACCGGAAAGATTATTGGGTTGAAAAAGCAAACTTATTAAATATCTAATGTTAAGGTGTTACTTGTGGTTCAAATCCTGTACCAGTGTTAGGCGTAATTATAGGCCTTAACACAAGATTCTGTGCAGCCACATCATTATAATTAGATGGAACTAAACAGTTATCATTATCAACTGAATACAACACTGGAGTCGTTGGCAACTCACCATTAACTGCCAATGTAATATTTTGAGTGCTTAGTCCTTCATAATCATTATTGCTAACGGTTACTCTAACGTAAATTGACACTCCTTCAGAAGTATCAAGTTCATCTGTTAAAACTGTGAAGGGGGTTACATCAATAACAGCTCCAGTTCCATTATAAGTCCCTGCGCTAGTTCCATAAGTTCCACTAGCATATCCCCATTCAACTAAAGCTGTTTGATTCAAAACAAGTCCGTTTAACCTGAGATTAGCAATGTAAGAACCTGTGAAATTAGCAGCTACAATTTCATAGTATAATATATTAGTTCCAAAATCATAATCTACTAACCCTGTTCCTAAATCATATGAGGCTGATTGAACCTCATCATAGCATTGATCTTCGACAGCACCATAACCTGATGGAGCTGTATTGTCAGGATCCCAGTTTGTGATATCAACTGTAAAAGCATTGACAGGCTCAATTCTGTATACTTTCATATTATTTGAACAATTAGGGTCAACTGCGGTATATTCAATATTGACGAATAATGGGTTAGTTGCTGTAACCGCTGCAAGACCGGCAGTTGTCCATATAATTTCAGTTGTAGTTGGATTAGTTGCAACTGGATTATTAAGCATGTAATTAGTTCCAGAAGCTACTACTGCTCCACCAGCTGGTAATTCTATTCCTGCGACGCGAGCACCACCTGTCATAAAAGTAGTTGCATTCGTAGCATACCAATATGCATTTCCAGTTAATGGATTGACATCTGCCGAGTATATATAAGGAACACCGGCGATTGGGTTAAGTGGCCCTGTTGTACATGTAACAGGTGTTGCGGGAAAACCACCAACTGCTTGAGACATAACATTTGATACTCCAACTAAAACAGCTAGAATAATTGTTAAAAAAATTTGCTTTTTCATTTTTGTAAGTTTTAATTGTTTAAAATCAAATTGTTTTGAAAAATTAAAATGTTTGTTTTGAAAAATTTGTCCATTTTGGACGGTTTGTTTTGTTTGTTAAAAAATTGTGTGTTAATTGGCCGGAAGTACCGGCTGGCATCATGTGGGTTCCTTTCTCATAGGCGTTGGTTTTGATTAAACATGATTTTGTACTGGAGGCAAAAATTCCGGCCGGCCGCATCGTGGGAGAACGATGGAATCGGCAAAGCCGGAAATATCGTGAAGCAGGTAAATAAATTACCTGACATGGGTTGCGTTTGGAGCTTATGTTGGTTTTGTTTCATTGTCTTCGTTTTAATATTGTTTAATAATCTCCGGCCTTGGCCTGATAAGAATATTCCTTGAGATCACAGCCGCTTCATTGCCGTTGCAATCGGTTACGGTATAGGTAATGGTGTGGTTAACTTCAACGTTGGTATGCGTTCCCCAAAGTTGTATGGGAGTGCTTAATGAAGGCTGGCCGGAGCCTGAAATTGGTGGATATCCGGTTATTGGATCAAAGGTGATGGTCCACTCTATATCAATATCATCCAACTCACAGCAATTATCCAGTACATCAGTCAGATCCAGTTCGGTACTTCCACTGGCCACCAGGTACCAGTCGGGGCGGCGTGGGTTTCCATCAGCAGGATTAATCGGGATAATATCTGCCGCCGGTTCAGGTTGTCCGTCATATTGAGCTGAAATAATGTTAATTACACAGAAATCGAATGGGCCGGGGGCGGTGAAAGTTGGTGCTTCATTATCGGTAACGGTAATGGTTTGGATACATTCATCAAAACCGGAGATATTGGTTGCATTCCATACAATGGTGTTAACACCAACGGGGAAGGTAAATAAGCCCAGGCAGGTCGGCAAAGTGGCTGTAGTACATGTCCCTGATCCAATTTCAACGCCTGCCTCATTTGTAATGGAATAAGTCCAGGTGATGGGTTCAGCACCTTCTATTAATGTTGGGTAACCGGGATCTAACGTTGCGGAGCAAAGACCTGGATCTGTATCAACTTCGAAATTTCCAGGACAGGTTATTTCGGGTTTGGAAAGTACGGTAACTGTGAATTCGCATGTAGATACATTCCCGTTAAAGTCAGTGGCCGTGTATGTTATTGTTGTCGTTCCAACATTAAATGTATAGGGCGATGGGAAAATATAAATACCTGTAAGTGGAGAACTTAAAGGAGTAGGATCAGATGATACATAACTCAGGTGCTCAATATTACAGGCATCCCAACGGTAGGGTTCAGGAACAGTTACATTCGAAGCATAATTTTGATTTAAATCTGCATTTACAGTGATTGGATCAGGACAATCAAGTGTCGGGTCAATGTCATCTATAACTGTAATATCCTGCTCACAAACCGTTACTATTCCCGATGCGTCGGTAATGGTCCAGGTTATGGTGGTAGTTCCGACCGGATAAATGCCATCGGGATCATCTCCATAAGGTGAGGCACAAGTCATTGTGTAAAGCTCATCACATGGGTTTATTATTTCAGGACGGGTAACAATTACGTCGGCATCACAACGGTCAGCAGTGGTATACACTGTCATATCTGCGGGACAATTGGCCTGGAATTCAGGAGCATTCAGGCTTTTGATCCATACTTCAAATTCACAAGTAGCGGAATTGCCGGCAGCATCATAAGCTGTATATGTGACATAAGTAATACCGACACTAAAGGTTTCACCGCTAACATAATTCATGCCTGTTAAAGGACTGCTTCCTATGGTTGCTCCGGACATTTCCCAGGTAAGGGCTGTAACTTCGCAATTATCATTCAATTCAGGATCAGGGATAATCACATCAGAAAGTTCACAACCACCGTTAAGGATTTCCTGTTCAACATTTTCAGGGCAGATTATTGAAGGATTTTCGTCATCAGTTACTGTTATAGTTTGAACACAATTTGTTATATTTCCAGAAGCATCAGTGATAATCCAGTTTATCTCAGTTGTTCCTACTGGATAAATACCGCTTGCGTCATCATCAGCATAAGGAGAATCATTCTCAACAGTATAAAGTTCGTTGCAGGGGTTATCAATAACCGGAGCCGGCACTGTAACATATGCTTCGCAATTTTCGTTTGCAGGAACCGGATCGGGATCAGAAGGGCAAGTAGCCGAAAACTGAGGGGCATCCAGGTTTTTCATCCAAACCCAGAATGTGCAGTTAACTGTATGGCCAGCTTCATCAGTAGCCGTATAAGTAACATAAGTAACACCGACGCTAAATGTTTCTCCACTGACGAAATTTATGCCAGTTGATGGACTATTTCCTGTCGTAGCACCGGTCATTTCCCATGTTAAAGTAATCACTTCACAATTATCACTAATTTCAGGATCAGGGATAATCACATCAGAAAGTTCACAACCACCGTTAAGGATTTCCTGTTCAACATTTTCAGGGCAAATCAGAACGGGTGCTTGATTATCAATAATTGTTATAATCTGCTCGCATTCATCTGTTTCGCCCCATTCGTCAGTAATTGTCCAGGTAATTGTCCAGACGCCTACAGGATATACCCCGCTTGCATCCTCAGAAGAAATGCCATAAGGTGAATCATGCTCAACCGATACAATTTCAAAGCATGGATCATCAATGTCCGGTCCCGGAACTGTTATTTCTAAATTACAGTGCCCTAGCGCCGCATTTTCGGTAATATCCTCGGGGCAGTTTATGATCAAAGGTGGAACTTCATTATTGATAACCACATTAAAGGAGCAATCATCAGAATTTCCGGCAGCGTCAGTAATGGTGTAAGTAATGGTAGTAGTTCCAACTGAGAATGTGTATTCCAATAATTCTCCGTTTCCGGAATCAATAACAGATCCGTCCATTTCCATAATCCAACTAAGGATATATTCAGAGCAGTTGTCATTATATACCGGAGCAGTCAATTCAAAGTCAGGCACTTCACAAAGAGGCGGGGTGGCTATAGCATAAATATTATCAGGGCAGATGATTGTAGGTAATTCAGCATCCACAACCCTTATTCTTTGCTGACAGGTGTCAACATTGCCAAGGAAATCTTCAATGCTCCATACAACAATGGTTAATCCCACAGGATAAACGCCACTTGCATTTCCAGTACCATTAAAGTCATTTGTAACAGAGACAATCTCATTACATGGATCTTCGATGTAAGGCTCAGGAACAGTGATATTTGCAGAACAACTTCCGGGATCATTATTTACTGTCATATGGGGAGGACAGTTGGTAATTGTTGGAGGTATATCACTGCTTACCGTTACTGTAAACTGGCAGGTGGCTGTTAAGCCAGCCAAATCGGTAACAGTGTAAGCAACTGTGGTAACGCCAACCGGGAAGACAGTTCCGTTAACCGACCCGGTTCCATTTTCAGGTGTTGCACCTAAAGCTTCCCAAGTGAGAATAAGATCAGCAACATCGCAGTTGTCGGTCAGTACCGGATCAGGGATGGTAGAAATAATAAGTTCGCAATCCGGCGGTGTAGCCGTAAATACCTGATTATCCGGGCAATTAATGGTAGGTGCCTGGTTGTCGGTAACTGTAACGTATTGAGTGCAGGTTTCTGAGACACCCGAAATTCCGGTGATGGTCCAGATAACGGTGGTGGTGCCCACCGGGTAAACTCCGCTGGCGTTATCATTTCCTGTATAATCATTGGTCATGGTGTACGGACAGGGGTCGGTAACATTGGGCGCGGGAACGGTAACATTGGCAGAGCACAGACCCGGGTCGGCATTTACGGATACATCAACCGGACAATCAACCGTAGGCGGAATAAGATCTTCAACGGTAACGGTTTGTTGACAGGTGGCGCTGTTTCCGCAGGCATCGGTGGCGGTCCAGGTAACGATGGTAACGCCAGCCGGGAATTCTGCTGGAGCATCGTTAGTTACCGTTACATCAGAACAATCATCATCTGTAACAGGAGTACCCAAATCTACATTGTCAACCGTACAGTTTACTGTATTTATCTGAGCAGTAACATCGGCCGGGCAGGTGATTGAAGGAGACTGGGTGTCGGCGATGGTGAAGGTAGCTTCAGTAGTCACAAAATTATCGCAGGCATCGGTTGCCGTGAAGATTACTGTAGCAGCGCCGGTGGCACCACAATCATCAGAAAGTGATGTAAAGTTGTGTGTCCAGGTCACATCTCCGCAGGCATCGTTGGCAATTGCACCGCCATTGTTGTTCAGCCAGGCGTTCAATTCCGCTGTATTTCCTGTACCGTCGCATTCAACGGTTAAGTCTATTGCCGGTTGATCAAGCACGGGTCCGATAAGGTCGGTAAGGGTGATAATCTGGGTAAACACCGTGCTGGCGTTTCCACAATCGTCGGTTACCACAAAGGTATTGGTATAGGTACCGGCATTGGCACAGGGATCTCCGGGAACGAAATCGCCGGATGTTTTAACCGGGACTAGTGTTGCATCGCAATTGTCGGTGGCAGCCGGAACCAGCGCCTGGGCGGCTGCCAGTGCTGCAGCATCGTTACAGTCAACAGTACGGTTCAGTGAACCGGCCGTAGTCGTCCATACCGGTGCGGTAATGTCGGTAATGGTAATAATCTGTTCATAAATTGCGCTCACATTACCGCAAAGGTCGGTAGCGGTCCACCGGTTGGTGTAGGTACCAGCCTGGGGGCAACTGCCGGGGACAAAGGCACCGGAGGTTTTGGTTATGACCAGAGTTGTCGGATCACACAAATCAGTAGCGTTAGGTGCGAGTGCCTGAGCTGCAGCCAGAGCGGCGGCATCGGAACATTCCACGGTACGGTCGAGGGCTCCGCCAGCGGTATTCCAGGTGGGAATCTGGGTGTCGTTAATCCGGATTATTGCTGTTCCGGTTCCAATGTTGTTGCATTCATCTTCGGCCGTGAAGGTTACCGTCAGCACTGAATTGCAGGATTGAGTGATACTTGTAAAGTCATGCTCAAATCTGATTATTACATTATGGTCATCTTCAGCATAGGCTGTTGCAAGCCAGTCTATTATTAATTGAGCATTTTGCGGGTCATTACATTCAAGTTGAAGGGGTGCTTCCGGCGGAAATACATTGGGCGGTGTGTTGTCGGGAGCAACGAAGAAATCGTAAATTAAGGTACTACAGGGGATTCCCTCATCGGTATCGTGCACTACCAGTGAATAATTGCCAGCAGCAGGAGGAGTAAAATTATAACCTGTACCAACAATATTTCCAGTGCCACCCTGGGCATCGTACCATTCAAGGATGTAGGTTGTTCCTGAGGGCGTAATCGTTGCAATTATTTCAGGTATTAATCCCTGACAAAATGCACCCGGGTCAACATTGAATTCCACATGAATTTCATCGCGTACATGAACTGTAACCTGATCGCAGATTGCACCACCAAAACCAACACAGGGTTGATCGGGTATAACTCCACAAACTTCATAAATAATGGTTGCCGGAGAGCCAGGACCGGGTGTAAATATCGGATTAAGGCAATCAGTACAACTCAGATAACTGTTATACTGTCCTGGGGTGCCGGGGTATACACTGTTCCATGTAGCAGATGTAGCGCTTGTATTTACACTCAGTTGTGAATTACAATTTACCCTGGCTTCTACATCACCTCCCAACAGGATACCGGCCAGAGCAGTAAACCTGAAGTCATTGTTTTCATTTGCACCGGGCTTACAATAGGTGAACAAATAATAGGTTCCGCCGGGCAAACAAACAATACCATCATTGCTGATTTCCACATTTTCGCAGTCAACTTTCCAGTCGGTTTTCTGGAAACCACCTGAAACCCATATCTGAAGGCCAACAGATCCTTCATCAAGATATATGCTGAATGAAACGCATTTGGTTGGGTGCTGAGCGTGACAACAATAATCCAGACGAGATACTCCATATATTGTGGTGTCACCTGAAGGTTGACCGGAAAAATCTATATCGTAATGAGAATACTGAGTAAGGCATTCCTGGCAATCACAGGCCGGATCCAGTGGATCAATCACATCAATGCTCTGTTGAACCATGGTAATATTACCGCATTCATCCATAACTTTATATGTACGGATTACATAATCGGGACAATAACCCGGAATTGCGGGAGGGAATTGAGCTACTTCTGATTCAAAGGTTATTGTTACATTTCCGCAAAGGTCGTAGGCTTCAACGGTGTTTGGGTCAGGATCAGGAATGTCACTTGGACAAGCCACCACCATATGTCCGGGGTTGGTTACCACCGGAGGCACGTTGTCGCGGACTGTAATCGTTTGGACTCTGGTTGCAGCATTTCCGATACAGTCAGTAGCTGTCCATGTGCGGGTAATCACTGATGCGGCAGGACAAGTTAGATCAGGTACCACAACATCGGTATAGCTCAAATTAACAACCGGACTACAATTGTCGGTAGCTGTTGCCTGTCCGGTAACCGAAGGATCGGTTCCCTGATGGCAGGAAACGATTATGTTGGCTATGTTGGTGACATTGGTAAAATCAGGTGCAATGTTGTCGGATATAGTGATAAGCTGAGTGCAGGTAGTTGTATTGTTGTTTGCATCGGTCAAAGTCCATGTACGGGTAACGGAGCCTGTGCCCGGGCAATCACCGGGTACAAACGGTCCATCGCTGTAGGTTGGATTTAACTCTGATTGGGGTGTACAGTTATCAAATTTAACAGTAACATTGCCGGTAACACCCACACCAATATCATATGTACATGATGAACTTAGATTTACAGTAACAGGATCGGGGCAGGTAAATGTTGGTGGTGTATTGTCAATGACTATAACATTGAATGTACAGGTCGCTGTGTTTCCTGAACCATCTGTGGCAATGTAAGTAACCAGCGTAGTTCCCACCGGGAAAACTGATCCGGGGATATGAGATCTTGTCCAGGTAACGCCTCCACCGCAATTGTCGTTAGCGGTAGGTTCGGTCCAGGTAGCCACCTGCGAGCAGGTTGTACTTCCGGCACCGGTGTAAACCGTTACATCAGTAGGACAAAATGTTATTGTCGGATTCTCGTCATCTTCAACATTTATGGTTATTGTACAACTTGCTGTTTGCCCGTTGCCTGACTGCCAATTGGCAGCGGTAACTGTCCAGGTCACTGTTGTCACGCCAGACAGGAACAATGCACCTGCCAGGGTTGGTTGGCTGTTGAATGAATTGCTGAGGGTAGCACCCGGACAGTTGTCACCCCAGGATTCAGGGTCAAACTCAGTTCCGATTGCCGTATAATTGCACACACCTGTATTTGCGGTGCGGTTTTGTGGGCTTGGTTTGCAGGTTATGGAAGGCGGGGTAACATCGCCAACTTTTACTTCTGCTGTAGTCTCATAATTACAACCATTGGCAGTTGCAGTAATGGTAAAGATGGTGGTTTGCAGGGTTGCAGGCTGACTGCTTGTCAGGGTTCCGCTTATAGAATTTGAGGTTCCACTGGCCGGAATACCGGTAAGGATGACCGTGTTGTCTCTGGTCCAGTTATAAGTGGTACCTGAAACACTTTCAGTGAAATCAATTTCCTGAATGGGGCTGCCCGAGCAGATGGGGCCTTGTGTATCAGGCACTACTGTAATAACAGGTATCGGATTTACAGTTACATTGTAGGCGGTTGATGATCCCGGACAGCCGTAGGAATTTATGTAGGAAACGTTCACGGTCTGCGCACCCGGCGTTGTCCAGGTAACGGTTATCTGATTGCTTCCCTGTCCGGCTGTGATGTTGCCACCGGTTACCGACCAGTTGTAATAGCTCATGCTGGTTTCGGTTGAATAAACATTACCGGTTGAATTCTGGCAGACAGTCGCAGGCCCGGAAATTGAAGGGTTATTGACAGGATTTACAGTTACGTCGGCTACCGCTGTATTGTAGCACCCTTCGTACCCTACAACTTTAATAGCGTACCTGACAACTGCAGGTGAACCGGAGTTATTGATCAGGGTTTCACTGATCGGGCTGCCGGTACCGTTTGGATTAAACGTTACTCCGGAGCCTGATATTAAAGATGCTTCCCAACTGATGGCCGGGCTCAGGACATTACTGCTTATGGTAATATTTGTAGTTCCACCCGAACAGATGGTTTGTGCCGTGGTATTCAGATTGATGATTACCTCAATCGTAACCTGGACAAAGACTGTGTTGGTTCTCGAACATCCTGCAGGTGTTGTCTCAGTCAGGGTATAATAAGTATCTACTTCAGGCGATATAAATGGATCGGAAACGTTGAGGTCCATTTCAGGATCAGGTGGAACAGCCGTCCATAAATATGTATTTTCAGGTACCCTCGGGCCCCCGATCTGGACAGTGCCTCCTAGACAAACGTCACCATCAGGACCGGTAATTGCAGCAGGAAGTGGATTGACGGTAACCGATAACGTGCTGGCCGGTCCGTTGCCACAGGAGTTTTGCGGGGTTACCTGTACTGTACCGGAGGTCAATCCGGCTGTAATTTCAATTGAAGTCGTACCCTGACCAGAGTTTATTGTCCAGTCGCCCGGTACAGTCCATAAGTAATTGGTTGCACCTGTAACTGCAGAAATACTGTAAGTCTGAACCGATGCTTCGCAGATATCATTGTCACCTGTTATGACTCCGGCAGCGGCGGGAAGCAAGTCAACAGTAAGAGGAAGGCTGCTTGCGGGGCCGGGTCCGCAAAGGTTTGACGGAGTCATGCTTACCGTTCCTGAAGTCTGGCCAACGGTTACATTTATGCTTGCTGTTTCCTGTCCTGAATTGATGCTCCAATCTGCCGGTACCGACCAGGTGTAAGTAACCCCGGCTGGTGGTGCTGCGGCCACAGAGAAGTTGTAGGTACCTGCCTCACAAACATTGGTAATCTCCGGGGTGATTGTCCCTGCCGAAACCGGCGTTGTGGAGACCGTTACGGCAAGGGTTGAAACTGCGCTGGTTCCACAATAATTTTGTGCAGAAACTGTGATATTTCCATTCTGGCCCGGAGTTCCGGTAGTGACAGTAATGTTGTTTGTGCCACCTCCAGCTGTGATGTTCCAGCCGGTTGGTACAGTCCAGTTGTAGGAAGTAGCATTGGGAACTGCAACCACACTATATATCTTTCCTGTCTGCTGATTACAATAATTAACAGTGCCTGAAATTGTACCCGGGGTGGCTGGTGTGCCGGGTCCAACGGTTACAGCAAGAGTGCTGGCAGCACTGGTCCCGCATGAGTTTCCGGCGGTTACTGAAATGTTCCCACCCTGACCAGTGTTGCCCGTGGTAACTGTAATTGAGTTGGTGCCTGCTCCTCCTGTAATTGTCCAACCCGTGGGAACTATCCAGGTATAAGTAGTTGCATTGGCAACTGCAGCAATGCTGTATATCTGATTTGTCAGATTGGGACATTGAGCAGCATTTCCGGTAATTGCACCCGGTGTGGCCGGAATGCCTGGATTAACTGTTACGTTAAGGTTGCTGGGAATGCTGTTACCACAAACGTTTCCTGCTGTTACTGATATGGTTCCACCGGTTGCACCTGTCGTTGCCAGAATTGCATTTGTGCCTTGTCCGGAAGTGATGGTCCATCCTGATGGAACAGTCCAGGTGTAATTGGTTGCATTGGCCACAGCTGATATGCTGTATGACTGATTGGTAAGAAAAGGACATTGAATTGGTACACCGCTGATAGCGCCAGGGTTTGAAACCGGAGGCCTGACAACAACCTGAACGGATGCGCAGGTTGATGGTGTACAAGGAGAATTTTCCCAGCGGGCGAAGTAGGTAGTGGTAACCGTTGGTGGTACAATTGAAAGTGGTGTTCCTGCTCCAACCAGAATACTTCCGCAAGCCCCCCTGTACCAGCGAAGGGTACCGCCTGAACCACCGGACGCGGTGAGTGTAATATTTGTTGTATAATTATTACAGATTTCAGTTTGACTTGCCTGGGCTTCAACAGGAGCAACAGGATTGGCTCTGATCGTAACAGTAATCGGATAACTTATACTGTTACAGTTAGTGGTTGAATTTGTAACAATTAATGTTGCGTTATAATTACCAGGTGCAGCAGCAGCCGGCACAGTTATTAATATTGGGCTGCCGCTTAAATTTTGATTTACAACATCCACAAATCCCTGCCCTTCGGCTGTTGGGTTGAAGTCAATGCTGTATTTATCCGGAGACCCCTGGGTTGTAGAAGCATTATAAGGTAAACTGGCACTTGTGGTACCTTCACAAATAGGCTGAATTGAACCAAGGGCAATGGTAATGGCGGGATGAATAACTACGCTGCCTGTCATATCCGTAGTACAGGTACATTGATTTATGGTTGCCCTGACTGTATATATCCCAGCAACAGAATAAGTTCCGAAGGACAATGAACCACCTGTTCCGTTCATGGATGCTATCAGAAATCCATCACGAATTAACTGATAAGTAATTCCTGTTTCTGATCCAGAAAGTCCAATGCTTATTGCAGTTCCATAGCAATGATTTCCAGCTGGTGTAATGGCGAAAACCTGGCTGATATAGGTAATTCTGATTTGTCCACCAGCTCCGCTACCTCCGGTAAAAGTACCTGCGCCTGTTCCTTTATGACCGCCACTACCTGCACCTCCCAAAGTATTTCCAAAATTACCATTGCTTTCAACATTAACACCATCTCCACCTTTTCCACCTCCTACATTGCCACCGGCTCCACCAACAGAGTTGGATGCATTATATCCGGGTTCATTAGATCCTGCGCCACCACCACCGCCACCTGAAATTGTAGCTCCATTGGCACCATTACCACCAGCCCATGTAAAATCTCCTGTTGATGCAGTTCCACCAGGGCCAGCTGTTACACTATTCGGAGATGCTCCACTTCCTCCTGCCGCAACCACAACATTAGCACCAAATATTGAATTTCCACCAGCTGTATTTGCCCCGCCACCAGAGCCAACAACTACAGCATAATTAGTGCTTGGGGCCACGGCCACTGAACTTCTGGCATATCCACCGCCACCGCCACCGCCACCACGTGTACTATTGGTTGTAACTGTACTTCCACCTCCGCCACCAGCCCAGGCTTCAACCTTGATACAGGTAACATTTGCCAAAGAGGTCCAGGTAAAAGTTCCCGGTCCATATGTATCGCCCGCCATTATCCCCCTTTCTCCACCGTCAGAAATTACCAGGGTATCCTGCGGAGTCACTGCTGCCAGGGCTTCGGGAGTTTCAGCCTGAGGTTCAACTTCGGCAAGCTCAATGGTTTCGGGATTAATTTCTTCAACCACAGGCAATTCAGGTTCGGTTTCTTCCGGGGCATCTGCCAGCAGGTTTTTGCCAAAGGCCAGCGCATCGAAAGTAACATTGCGGTTGTGGAAACTTACGGCATAATCGACCGAGCTCCAGCCGTAAATGCGAATGCTCAGGGTTTGCGGATAGCTTACCCGCAGGCTGGTTTTTACCGGCAGATTGCGCGGCTCGTGTGTGGCAATGTAGATGGTGTGGCCGATCTGTGACTTCTGGGAGCGGAAGCCATCGTAGGAGTATTGCACTGAGGTGCGCATGTTTACACGGCTCAGGCTGACTTCAAAATTCAGCTGGTTGATGACCATGCTGGTACCGGGAGCCGGAGTGATGGTGTATTCGTAATAGGCTTCGGGGTCAAGGTTGTCGGTGTTCCAACCATTGGCAACAGCGCCAAATGAGGGCGTGAAGTAGAGGGAGTCAACTTCTCTGCCGGCGCTGAACCCCAGAGAGGCAATGGCGTTGGGAATGGCAACGGTTTGGGGAGAAGTGAGGGGCCATTGCAGTTTTATACTTTGTTGTGCGCTGATATTCAGCGATATAGATAAAATCCCTAATACAATAAGGAACGTGGCGCGCGCGCGTACAATAATGCGAGAAAATGGGAGAATAAGCGCATGTAAACCACTCAAACACAAAAGCACGAAAGCGGCAACTCCCAAAGGAATAAACCTGCTTTGTGCTGATGATTTCAGCTGCCCCTTATGGGCTATGTTACAATTGCCGGTTGCCTCCAAGCGTTTTCATTTTCCGGCTGCCTTGCACTGCCCTGGCGTTGCGGCCCTGGCAGTAAACTTTGTTTGACAAGTAACTGGTCTGCTGATCTCCTTTTCCGGTTGTTTCTCCCAAACCAACCGGGCGGTGTTATCGGCAGTTATCCAGCCTGATTCAGTAAAAAGTCATTCAATGCAGTCATTGTTTGTTATAAAATTCAATGGTGGCCATTAATGCCACAGGATTTATACTGGAATTCAAATAATAATTTTTCGGAAAAAGAGGGAAGGAATTACCAACGCTTTGCAGGTAAACCTCATAAGCCGGAGGATTTGCTGCACCACCTGAAACAATCAAAGGAATTGCATCAGTAAATGATGAACTCCTATGCAGGTTAATAAAAGGTAGCGGGTAATTTTTTTCCATATTTCTGATTTTCGGTTTTTTTAAGAAAAGCTGCAAATCAATTGTGCCTTTGATAAAATTGCCTTCAATATTTTAATTTTCACTCAATAGAAAATGAACTGTTTCTTCAATTTTTAAAATTATATACCATGAACTTTTAAAATCTGCTTGTTTTTTTAGAAAGCATCACGTGTATATCTTTGTTTTCGGGAAAAGTAATCTGATTTCACCCTGAAATTGATAAAATAATTGCTCACTTTTAAAAAAAACAATATCAAAGGAACTAAAGAAATATACTTCATTTAGAATATTATTAAGAATATTTGAAAATTCAGCATATTTCAGATTAAATCAATTTATTTACAAATGATCTGATAATTTAAATTAATCTTGTCATAAAACTATAGCAATCAATTATATATAAAGATTAATTATTTTACAGATCAGTTGTAAATATTTATTACAGATCAATTTTTAAATTCATCTGACCTTTAAAAATTGACAAATCAAATGTAGGCAAATAAGTCACAAATAGCAATAGGTATTTAAACCCAAATTTATCCACTTATTTTTGTTCATAAGTATGTCCTATGCGTATTTATACCTATTTTGCGTTTCGGGGAGAACAAACCTGACAATCCTGTTGTATTTTTACACTTTGAAAATCGGATATTTAAAATATCATATCTATGAAAAATACAATTATACACAGCGGCAATAAGTTTGTGTTAAATCAGGATGGAGAGGAATCCTATCTCAAGTACAGACAAATGGGGCAAATCGTGGATTTTTACAGCACGTTTGTGCCCACACCTTTGAAAGGCCAGGGAATAGGAGCTGATCTGATTCTTCATGCGATTCATTATGCGGTGGTAAATGGCCTGAGGGTTAAACCTTCCTGTCCGGCAGTGGTCCGTTTTCTTGAGCTTAACCGCGAATGGCAGTACCTCACCGTTTACAGCCTGAACTAACAAAAACTACCCCATCTTTGCTAATACAACTGCATTGGCAGTGCCCCATTCAAGTCCCACACCCTGAAAGTTGGCTTTTGGGATGCTTGCTTATTTTACTCTCAGTTGGCGCGCGTTTGTAATCCTTGCCAACAGTACCCCTATTGGCGCGGATTTGTAATCCTTGCCAACAGCACCCCCGCTCCCGCGCGATTGCATCGCGTGGTAAATATTAAACTGTTAAATTCCTAAATTTGATCCACGCTTCAGCTAAGCGGAATTTGCAATTCCGCTTCTGAAGATAATTTATAATCTTATGTGAACAGGATATTATCGGGCCGGAATCGCATATTCCGCCGCTCCCGCGCGATTGCATCGCATGGCAAATATTAAACTGTTAAATTCCTAAATTTGATCCACGCTCCCGCGCGATTGCATCGCGTGGTAAATATTAAACTCCAGTTGGCGCGCGTTTCCTAACGCGTGCCCCCTATTGGCCCCGCTCCCGCGCGATTGCATCGCGTGGTAAATACTATACTATTAAATTACTAAATTTATGTAATGGTGCCACACGATACAATCGTGCGGCAGCGAAGGGATTTTAGAAAATATTATTGAGGTTAAGAGATGCTCCCGCGCGATTGCATCGCGTGGGGGTGTAAGCTAACCTCAATTATCCCTGAAGTCCTTCTTCCTGTTTAGTTTCAGATCCTGCAACACACTGGCTTTTACCTTGATGTAAAAATTCCAACTCTTGTAGTAACCTATCGGAATCCAGTTGAAACGCATTTCCCAGCAATGCAGGTCGCGGTAAACATTCATCGAGGTGTAGGAAAGTTTATTGGATTTAAAATCATAGCCTGAGGCCAGGGAAACTTTCCATTTTGGGGTAATGCTGACGTCGCCATTAAAGCCAAAGGTTTGTATCACTTCGCTTTTTACTGTCTGGGTGGCGGGCATATTCCTGCCAGTAAAGTTGAGGTTGTAGCGGAAGCCAAAATTCCAGGGATTGCTCCAGTCGATGTAGCTTTGCGGATTCAATGCATATTCTTCAAGCTCTTGTTGGGCTTCATCGGTTTTTGGTGCGGGAGTTGTCTTCTTTTTGCCTGAACCGAAATTGTAATCGAGCGAAAAATTCCAGGCTGAGTTATCGCGGCGCAGCAAACGGTGATTTTTATCCCATTCAAACTGGTTCAGCCTTCGGCCGTTTTCGTTAACCACATAGGGATCCCAAACACTTGACCACGAAATCTGAAGTTTTTTAAAAAGGGTGGTTCTTGCATTGATGCTGATGACTGACCATTGCAACGAGTCCCGGGCAAGATCGTAGGAAGTGCCGATTGAAAAGCTTTCGATCAGCATTACTTTTTTTGTACCGGTTATGGTGTCGCTTTTTGAACGCACCTTCATTTCGAGGTTGTTGTTGATGCTCATGCTCACCCTGCCGGATCGTCCATCGGGTGGACCACCAAAAATGGATTGAAAGTTGGCCCCATCGTTAAAAATGGAATACCTGCGCATGGTTCCCAGTGTATCTACCTGAACCTCTTTATAATAGCCAAATTCAGGTCGTCCAAAATCGGGGCGCAACGAGAATGAGGCCGATGGCCGCACCACATGGCGCAAAGCCCTCACGGGTCCCCTTTTCATTTGCACCATTCCGTAAAGTGTGGTGCTGAGCGAAGAGGTAAATCCAAAATCCCGGGCGGACTGAAAACCGCCAACGGTGTCGTTTCTCACATAGCCTACAGTATAATCCTCACCGTTCCAGAGGGTATCGTTCACCCAGGTACGCCGCAGACTCTGCGTATACCACCTTTCAGTGAAGTCAAACGAGTTACTCATGGTTAAAAACTTCAGGATCTTTATACTGGATGAAATGGGAATTTTATGCTGCATTCCGTTGCGGAAAGCATTGAACATGGCGGGCTTAAAAAGCATGGAATCAATCACCGAAACATCGTTGCGGGCGGTCATTGAGTACTGCACACTTATGTTATCGTACCACTTGAGGTTGGTGGTTTTGCCGGGTTTCCTGAGCGGGTAAAAACGGTTTGCCGACACTGAAATGCTCGGCAGTGAAAGATTAACCAGTTTGGTTGAGGTATTCTGGCTGTGGCTCAGTGCACCGCTGAAAGAGATTTTATCTTTAAATAAGGTTGTCTGGTAGCTGACACTCGACTGGAAAGTATTGGACAGCAAATCCTGGGTTGTAGTAGGATTGTATTTGTTGTATTGGCTTGAAACAAAATTTACATTGGCGCTGAAGCGCGATTTGGGTCGGGCCCTGGGGTCCTGGCTGTGGGTCCATGCCACCCTGAAATCGCGGTTTCGCTTAAAACTTTCGGTCTCGCTTATGCCTTCGGTGTTTATGGCATAGCTGAAGTTAAACGAGCCGTTGAATTTATAGCGCTTGCGGTAATTAAAGAGAGGTTTCAGCGCCCAGCTTCCCCGAGAGTAAATATCGCCTATAAGTTTCAGCTCCATATAATCGTTAATGCCGAAGTAATATCCTCCGTTTTCGAGGTAGAAGCCGCGGTTGGCCGATTCGCCATAGGTAGGAATCAGCACTCCTGAGGTCTGTCCCCGCTTGTTAGGAAAAAGGCCGAAAGGCAGCACAAGGGGCAGCGGCACATCTTCTATGGTAAGGAATGCCGGACCGGTTACAATTTTGTTGTTTGGAATTACTTTGGCTTTGGTAAATTTAATGCTGAAGTGAGGGTGCTCAAGGTTGCAGGTGGTATAACCGCCATGGTACATATTCGACACATTGTCCTGAAGTTTTTTCACCACTTCACCATGAAGATAACCTTCGCCCTCTTTGGTAATTACATTTTTGATCAGGCCTTTGGTGGTATTAAAATTATAGTTGATCTCTTCGGATGAGAACGACTGATCACCCTCTATAAACTCCGGCTTACCGTATTCAACGCCAGCCGAGTCCACGCCCGGCAAGGCTTTCAGCATATTTGTATTGAAGTTAATCTCGATATATGCTGCTTTCTGATGAATTTTTTCGTATTTAATATCGGCATCGCGATACATAAAAACTTTCTGCTTCTCAAGGTCAAGGCTGATGGAGTCGGTAGCACTGTATTCAACTTTACTTTTGATGGAACTTTTTTTGGCGGGTTTCTGAGCTGCCGGAGTTTCGGTAATTCCTTCGGTTGCCCAATAAAGGCTGTCGGCATTAATGGTCAGGGAGTCGCTGACCACTCTCAATGAATCCACTTCCTGGGCATAGGATTTGCCCGGAGCTACCGCAAAATTAAAAATCAAATTCAAAATCAGCAGCAGGATAAAAACAAATACCTGCCTTATTTCTGATGCGGTGTATTTCAATTAATGTTAAATTTGTATGTTTTTCAGGCTTTTTAGCCACAATAATCAGAAAGAAAAATAGTTTCTGATAAAGTGTATTCAAAGTCTGAATTTATAAAGGCCTGTTTTTCAGTTTTATTGAGGATACAAAAATTGTATCTTCAACAATTTAAAATTAGTGTCAAAACTAACTAAAATAAGTATGGGGTTAAAACGTGTTTTCCTCTTTTTTATTCTGCCTGTGAGCGGATTGTTTCTGCAAATGCAGGACCTGAATGCTCAGAAGGTTCAACGTGTGGTTATTGATGCAGGACATGGCGGACATGATCCGGGAGCGGTAGGCTTAACATCAAAAGAAAAAGACATCACACTTAAACTGGCGTTAAAAACCGGAAAGCTCATCCAGGACAACCTGAAAGATGTAGAAGTCATCTATACCCGCAAAACTGATGTATTTGTGGAGTTGTTCCGACGGGCAAAAATTGCCAACGAGGCCAAAGCCGACCTTTTTATTTCCATTCACTGTAATGCAAATAAATCAACTTCGCCTTACGGAGCAGAAACCTACGTAATGGGACTGCACCGCAGCGATGCCAATCTGGCTGTTGCTCAACTCGAAAATGCCGCCATTCTGCTCGAAGATGACTATCATGTTCAATACGATGGATTCGATCCGAGATCACCTGAAGGGTATATTTTCTTTTCCATGCTTCAGAATGCCTTTATGGATCAGAGCCTTCAGCTTGCCTCGGGTGTTCAGAAACATTTCAAAGACATCGTTAATCTGCACAACCGGGGCGTAAAGCAGGCCGGATTCCTGGTACTTTACAAAACAACCATGCCCTCCATTCTGATTGAAGCCGGATTTATCAGCAATGCCAAGGAAGAGAAACTCCTGAATTCGGAATATGGACAAAACAACATTGCCAAGTCGATTTATAAAGCCGTGAGGGAATATAAATCCTACGTGGAAAGCAACGGAAAACCATATAAAATTGCTGAAGTGGTTCCTGAATCTGAATCTGTAAAGGTGAAAGAAAAAGAAAAAGAAATTGATACTACACCTCCGGTAAAAATAGAAAATATTGCAAAAGAAGTGCCAGCTGTTGAACCCAGCAAACCGGTAACATCTGTAAATCTGGAACTTGTATTTAAGGTACAGTTTATGATTTCAGATATTCCTTTAACTCTATCAGGTGAACAAAATGAAGGCATTCCTTCGCCCTCTTTTTACATACATCAGGGAGTGTTTAAATACACGGCCGGCAACGAGAACAGCTTTGACGATGCACAATGCGTAAAAGCAGATATGGTAAACAGAGGCTATAAAGATGCTTTTGTTGTGGCGTTTTTGAACGGTGAACGCATCGACATCAATAAAGCCCGCGAAATGGCACTTCCAAAGTAAATATTAACTGTGTGACGTTCAGTTTGAACACAATTCATAATTACCACTGTTGGCGCGGATTTGTAATCCGTGCCAACAGTACCTTATTCAATTTTCTTAACCTTAGTAACAGCCTTGCCCCTAATCATTTTTAACCCTGCCTGCCGGAGTGGCACGCAGGCAGGCTTATTCTATCTTCTAATCTTATGTTAGATAATTACGAATAAGGTTTGGAAAAGAAAATAAGCCTGCCTGTATGCCTGTCTGACTGTGTAATACAGACAATCCTCGCTCCCGCGCGATTGCATCGCGTGGTAAATATTAAACTGTTAAATTACTAAATTTGAGTAATGATGCCACACGATACAATCGTGCGGCAGCGAAGGATTTTTAGAAAATATTATTGTGGTTAAGTGATGCTCCCGCGCGATTGCATCGCGTGGTAAATATTAAACTGTTAAATTCCTGAACTTGAGCATCTGGCCCCGCTCCCGCGCGATTGCATCGCGTGGTAAATATTAATCTGTTAAATCCCAGCTAAACAGAATTTGCAATTCCGCTTCTGAAGATAATTTGTATTATCTTATGTGAACAGGATATTATTGGGATGGAATTACAACCGAGAGCGCCAACCAACACAGGACTTTAAAAAAAATGTATTTTGCGATCGAGCCTGCCTGACTAGCGTCGGCAGGCAGGCTCAGCGCTTTGCCCCGCCAGCGGCGGTGGGAGCTAAATTCCGCCCAGCATAGAGGTAAATAACAAAAACTGTCAACTTTTTTCAAAACCAGACAATCTCTGACACAATACTGAGCCAACATTGACTTCCTGTAAATCATTTCACTCTTTTTTTTATACCTTTGCTTTTTCTGAACCGCTATGAAAATGTTTAAACTTTCCCGCGAAGTAAAATTTGGTTTACTCACCATTGTAACACTGGCTGGTTTTGTCTGGGGATACAATTTTTTAATCGGGCAGGATGTCTTCAAGAGGCAGCGCACTTTTTATGCCGAATATAAGAATGTAGCCGGACTTATGACAGCCAATTCGGTTACCATAAACGGATTGCAGGTAGGCCAGGTAAACAAAATGTATTTCAACAAAAACAAACCTGACAAAGTGGTGGTCGAAATACTGATGTCGAACAGCGTATTTGTACCTAAAAATTCCATTGCCCGCATTTTTAGCTCCGATCTTTTGGGAACCAGGGGCATACAAATTATCCAGGGCGATTCACCTGAACCGGCCGTAAATGGTGATACACTGGTTTCGCAAATGCAGCTCAGCCTTCAGGATGAGGTAAACGACATGGTTGAACCCATCATGCGAAAAACAGAAAATCTCATCACCTCTTTCGACACCGTGCTTAATATGCTGAGCGAAATTTTTAATAAAGATACGCGCGATGACCTTGCCGGGACATTGAACAGCCTCAGAAATACCATGCAAAATCTCGAAAGTGCAACCTTTTCTGTGGAAACACTGGTTGAAAGTCAGAAAACAAGGCTGGCCAGAATCATCGAAAATGTTGAGTCGATCAGCAACAACCTTGCAAAAAACAACGAGAATCTGAACCGCATCCTGAATAATTTCGGGCAATTGAGCGATTCACTTGCCCGCGCTGACGTGGCCGGTACCTTTAAAAGTGTAAACCATGCTGTCGGCAGCCTGAACTCAATTTTACAAAATATTGAAAAAGGAGATGGTTCACTGGGGCAACTTATAAATAATGAAAAGGTTTACAACGAGTTGGAATCAGCCACCCGCGAGCTGAATTTACTGCTGGAAGATATGCGCCTGAACCCTGACCGTTACATCCATTTTTCGGTCTTTGGGCGAAGTTCAAAGAAAAACGCTTACGAACCTCCTGTAGAATAATGTAGAATAATATTTTATCTACTATTCACCATTTACCTGAGCAGGTTTTCATACAACGTTCGCCACATGTCAATGGCAGTGGGTATGATGTGATCGGGAAAATCATAATCAGGATGATGCAGTGGAGGTTGCTTCTCCCCCGCTCCAATGCCAAACAAAACCGACTTGCTAATGGCACCGAAATGCGCAAAATCTTCAGACCACCTGAATGGCAAAACCACATTATTCAGTTCAAAGCCAAGTGTCCGTGCAGCATTTATGACCATTTCAGCAGGCTCCCTTTGATTGATGGTAGCCGGAAAATCTTCGGTATATTTTATTTCATAAACCAGGCCTGATAATTCGGATACATTTTTTACCATTATTTCAGCCATACTGCACATCAACTCCATATCCTCATCAAGATATGCCCGAAGCGTGGCCATCAGCACAGCATCGGCAGGCGATATTCCAAAAGATGGCATTCCCATATTTGCATGCACAATTGTCAACAGTACAAAATCGCTGAACTTCGCCAGATTGCTGTCTCCTGCAATACGAGGAAGGTCTGCCATAAGCTGCGACATCACCGAAGCCGGGCTATGCCCCTTCTCGGGTTCAGAAGCATGAGAAGTCATGCCTTTGAGACTGATGATCATTCCACGGCTGGCGGCAGCAAAAGTACCCAGCCTGATTATAATACTACCTGAAGAATACCCGGGAAGGTTGTGCATGGCAAAACTGAAATCGGGCTTCAGTTTTCGGAATGCACGATCTGCAAGTATTGATTTGGCACCCATTCCTGTTTCTTCGGCAGGTTGAAAAAGCAGAACAAGTTTTCCCTTGAGCGGACGATTCTCTGAAACCAAAGCCGCCAACCCTGCAAGAATGGCTGCATGTCCATCGTGGCCACATTTATGCGCAACCCCTTTGTTAACAGATGCATGCTCCAACTTAGTTGTTTCGAACAGTGGCAAGGCATCCAGCTCAGCCCTGAACAATACCATAGGCCCGGGATTTCCGCTGTCGAAAATCGCCCACACCCCTTTGCCACCTTTGCCGGTATTTATAACTTCGGGCGAGCATTTTCGGAGCAATTCAACAATAAAAGCTGTGCTTTTGATTTCATTCCCCGAAAGTTCAGGAAATTTATGCAAGCGGTGCCTGATGTCCAGAATAAGTTCTTCCATTTGGCTATTTTTGGCAAAGATAGGCAGCAGTTTGTTGGTATGTTTCACTTTGCCATAGTTTATAGTGCATTTAAATAAGGTTTGAAATTAGTCGTTCAATAAAGATTTTATTGCCTGAAGGAGAATAACTTTCTAAAATGAACTTTGAAAGGTTGAGGTTAAAGTAAAGGTTAAGAGCCTTCCAAACAGATTTCTGCAACTTCTCCTATGTATCAGCCTCAACCTCAGCCGCAACCTGAGTTACATAAGAAATGAGGATAGTTTTTGGCAGGAAATTTCAAAATTTCCTGCCATTCTTGCATTTAAATACTAATGAATACAGATTAAAACAAGGTATTAATTCTGACATTATTTTGGCATTACAAATACAGGCGGAACAGAAAAAAATATCGGAATATAACTATCTGTCATTGAGCCATTCAGAATTTATTCATCAAATTGTTAATAATTTTTTTTCATCAACCCCTTGTCTAATAAATAAAGAGTATTACTTTTGCAGTCCCAATCACTGAAGCTATATGAAGCTGAAGTAGGGATTAGGAAAAAGATTAAAAATATTTTTCTAAAAAGTTGCAGGGTTAAAAAAAGTTTGTAATTTTGCAGCCCCAAAAGAGACAAAAGGTGTCAAATTTGGTAAAAGAGATTAAAGAGAGTTCT
>JAHYJC010000056.1 GCA_019429275.1 Lentimicrobium sp.
TACATTTTTCGTTGTACAATTGTTCGCCGCGGACCATTTGTTCAGCACTGGGTCCGGCTGTTTGTTCGACCTGAGTTGTGGTTTCAGTTGATGTCTGCTGACCGCCACCACAGGATGTCATCAGTGAAATGCCAATAAAACCGGCAAAAGCCACAATAAGTAGATTTTTTGTTTTCATAAATATTTGTGTTTTGTTAGTTGATGTAAAATTAATAAAAAACAGGCAGGAGTCAACCATAATTAGTTCGGATTACAGCATTGCTGAGCTTTTTCTTTCACAGGAGTAAGAACTTCAGATTTCGGACTGACATACGGAATACCAAGAGATAAGCCTCGAAAAAGAATAAGAACACCAATCAAAATAATTACATAAGGGGATAACTTATTGACAAACACCCTGAATTTCAGACTTATCATAGTTCCGGCCAGTGAAATTCCCAACATCATGGGAAAAGTACCAATTCCAAACAAAGCCATATAAAGCATACCTGCAGTAAAACTTCCGGTATTTAATGCACCGGCTATGGCAACATAAACCAAACCGCATGGTAAAATCCCATTCAGTAAACCAATTCCGAAAAGCGAGCCATAAGAGCCGTTGCGAAACATAGCCCTGAATCCACCCATCAAACGGTGAGAATACCCGGAAAATACATTATTCATTGAGGGCATATTCCTGAAAATAAGCGGGATCACAACAAATGAGATCATCAATACCCCTATTATTATCGATGACCAACGTTGAAAACCAGCCATATGCAAACTCTTTCCGAGTAAGCCGAAAATGGCTCCAAGTATCACATAAGTAATTACACGGCCAGAATTGTAAATCAAGCCACTGAAAGTCCGTGAAAACCAGTTATCATTTTTTAGAGGCAAAGCAAGTGCAATAGGTCCGCACATTCCGGCACAATGTGCACTGCCAACAATTCCAACCAAAAAAGCTGTCCAAAGTAACATAATCAGTCTTTTAAAGATTTACAGTAAATTTTGACTCAAAAAAGCCAAACCTTGTTTGCAACTTTATCAAAATTACAAGCTTTATTTCCGGATCATAACCGGTTGTTCATCATAATACTGCTCCCCTTTCATTGACCAGGATAACTTTATGACATATTTGCCGGGACTGAAGCGGGAGAGTGAAAATGTCTGAGATAAAGAGGAATCGGGTTGCATAACTTCAAGCATATCTGCTTTTTCTGCAGAGGGTCTGTAAAAGAATACTTTTCCGTTATCAAATCCAAAGGTTCTGAACTCTTCGGGATATGTGAGTACCAGATTTCCAGAAACCTGTTCAACTGCAATGGGCACTGACAATAGTTTTGCCTTGGCCTTTCGGTCTATTTGTTTCTGATATTCGATGCCCTGCGGATAATATTCCGCTTCAACCAACTCATTATTCTGCCTGAAACTCAGGAAGACCACAGTTAACATGGCAATCAGAAACATCACAATGAATATGAATATTCCGGTTCCCCAATTGAATTTTATTGACATTCTTTTTTGATTAAAAGTGAAAATAACCCGGATCTGTAACATCCAAAATTAGATAATCTATTGAAGCAAAAAACACTTCGTCATTTACTTAGTGTCGAGATAGTTGGGTCCAACAAAGCTGGCAATAATCTGGTCAACCACTTTGCCTTTTGCCAGTATTCTGAAAGTAACATTAGTCTGAGAAGTTTTAACATCTTGCTTATCAAGTACAAGCAAAAAGTTAACCTTCCCAACCTCACCTTTATCCAACACCAATTGGTCTCCCATCATTTTCACTTCACCTTCGGGATCAATCACTTCCAGTTCAACCGGAATTAATCCCCTGGTTTTGTTGATTACCTGCAGCACATATATATTGCTGTAATGTGTTTCATCATAATCCTGATACAAAGAACCCGACATACGCAGAACCGTAGTTTCAATGGCAGTGCGCTGACTGAAAAGATATCCGATAAGTAAAAGCAGGGCAGTCAAAACGGTGGAATAGAAAAGTATCCTCACATTGAACTTAAGCGGAGTATTATCTGCAATGGTGCGCTCTGAAGCATATCTGATAAGTCCTTCGGGCTGATGCGTTCGCTTCATAATGCTATTGCAGGCATCAATACAAGCTGTACAGTTGATACATTCCAACTGAGTGCCATGCCTTATGTCGATTCCGGTAGGACAAACCAATACGCAATTTCCGCAATCAATGCAATTACCTTTGCCAACATCATTACGGTTTTCCAGTGGATTAAATTTTCCACGGGGTTCACCACGTTTGTAATCGTAGCTCACAACTATTGAATTACGGTCGAGAAGTACACCCTGCAATCTACCGTAAGGACAAATTATTACACACACCTGTTCACGGAGTTTGGCAAAAACAAGATAGTGTATTGCGGCTACCACAAAAATACCAATGTAACCCGGTAAATGTTCAACCGGACTATCTTTTGAAAGTTCAATCACCTTATCCATACCAATAACATAGGCCAGAAACCATATTACAGTTATCAGCGAGATGAGATAAAACACAAAATGCTTCAGACTTTTGCGCCAGATTTTATTAAAATCATACGGGCTGCTGTCCAGTTTGCGCTGCTTGTTGTTATTGCCTTCAATCGCATATTCTATCTGTCGGTAAATAAACTCCATAAAAATAGTCTGCGGACACAACCATCCACAAAAAATTCTTCCGAAAATAACGGTAAAGAGCACCACAAACAAGATAAAGGCTATCATGGAAAGCACAAAAAGATAGAAATCCTGCGGAAAGAATGGCATCCCGAAAATGATGAACTCACGTTCAAGGATATTTAAAAGAATCAGCGGATCACCTTGAACTTTAATAAATGGAATCAGAAAAAAAATAGCCAGCAATACCAGCGAAACTATCTTTCTGTAATTGTAAAGTTTGCCTTTGGGCTTTTTCGGATAAACCCATAAGCGCTGCCCATCGCTGGAAATGGTTGATATTCTATCGCGAAAATCATCAAATTCTTCAATTTCGTCCATAGTGAACTGATTTTTAGCCTTAAACAAAGCTGCCGGTTGGTTCCGGCAGCTTTCAAGGCAGATGGACTAACCTATTAAGTCAAATTTATGACCCTCGGGCTGTTTTGCATTTGGAGGATTGGTGCCTTGCAGGCTGAAAATAAATCCGATTACCTGCTGCATCTGCTCAGGGGTAAGTTGATCTTTATAGGAGATCATTCCCTTTTCAATAACGCCGGTAATCATAACATTATAAAGGTCTTTCACCCTGATTGTGTTGGATGTGGTATCTCCATGAATCCAATAAGGATCGGTCATGTTTGGACCAACCAGACCTTCGGCAAATTTTCCATGACAGGTAACACAAATCTTATTGTAGATTTCTTCGCCTGCAGCCATATCAGCTTGTGAAGTCAAAGGCACTAGACTGGTAAGATCAATTGAGGCATGAGGATCGGCAGGCATAAACAGGGCTGCTGAAGCGATTTCATTCTCATACTCCATCTCCTGACTTGCCCAGCGGCTACCTTCAGGCAATACATGATAACCAATCAGGTAAACTGCAGAGAAAACAATGGTGACATAGAAAAGGTAAAGCCACCAGCGGGGCATCCTGTTGTCAAGTTCGCGAATACCATCATATTCGTGTCCACCAAGATACCGATCCTGAGTTAACTCATCTATTTCAGGTTCGCCATGATGCAGATTTTTATCTTCTGTGCTCATATTATTTTGTTTTTCAAAAGTTAACATCAGTTTTTAACTCGTCATCTTCCTCCAATGGAAGCCTGGCTAATTCATCTGACCTGTCTTTTTTAATGGTATAGGTATGAATAGCTATAGCCACAAAAAACGAGATAAAGATGATAAGGGCAATCAAAGGAAACCAATAAATTCCATCAACTTCACTTAAAATTCGGCTTACAATTCTCATAGATCAGAGGTTAAGATTATTTAGCAGCGGGTTCTCCGTTAACAATATCGGTACCTATGCGCTGCAGATATGCAATAATTGCAACCATCTGCTTGTTGTCGCTGATTTCAATGCCCTGAGCGCGAAGGCCTTCAGCAATCTTTGCAGCCTGTGCTTTCAAATCATCATTTGCAATGAGGTCGTAACCTTCAGGATATGGAACTCCCAATGTTTGCATAACCCTGATTTTTGCAGCAGTCTGATCCAGATTTATCTCATATCGGGCCAACCATGGATAGGCAGGCATAATTGAGGTTGCATTCATTTTCTGAGGATCCATAAAGTGGTTGTAATGCCATGCATCGGGCTTGTAATTCTTGCCGGTTTTCACACCAATGCGCCACAGATCTGGTCCGGTTCTTTTTGAACCCCATTGGAATGGATGGTCATACACATATTCTCCGGCTTTGGAATATTCGCCATAGCGCTCGGTTTCTGATCTGAAAGGCCTGATCATTTGAGAGTGACAGTTGTAACATCCTTCTGCGATGTAAATATCGCGGCCATGAAGCTCAAGCGGAGTATAAGGTTTTACACTCGAAATGGTTGGAATATTCGTCTTAATAAGGTAAGTAGGAACAATTTCAACAATACCGCCGATCAATATGGCAACAATAGCAAGAATCATAAAGGTAATAGGTTTGCGTTCCAGAAAACGGTGGTAACCTTCGCCTGATTTGCGTTTGCCTTCTTTTTCAAGTGCAGGAGCTTCAGCTTCTTCGTAAGCAACAAACGAACCGGCTTTTACAGTCTTGTAAATGTTATATACCAGCAGGAAAGCACCCAGGAAATATAAGGCACCACCAAATGCACGCATATAATACATTGGCATAATCTGGCCAACCACCTGCAGGAAGTTTGGATACATGAGCGTACCTGCTTCGGCAAATTGTTTCAGCATGGATGCTTCTGTCCAACCAGCCCAATACATAGGAATTGAATAGAAAAGGATGGCAAGTGTACCGATCCAGAAATGCAAATTTGCCAGTTTAATTGAATAAAGCCTGGTTTTAAACATTTTAGGGAACAACCAATAAACCATTCCAAATGTTAAAAAGCCATTCCAACCCATTGCTCCGATATGAACGTGGGCAATTGTCCAGTTTGTAAAGTGGCTTATGGCATTGATGCTTTTCAGCGAAAGCATTGGTCCTTCAAAAGTTGACATACCATAAGCAGTAACAGCAACTACAAAAAACTTAAGAACGGGATCCTCACGTACCCTATCCCAGGCTCCCCTGAGTGTGAGTAATCCGTTGATCATACCGCCCCAGGAAGGCGCAATCAGCATGATTGAAAATACAGTTCCCAGAGATTGTGCCCAGTTTGGAATTGACTGATAAAGAAGATGGTGAGGTCCTGCCCAGATATAAAGGAATATGAGCGCCCAGAAGTGAAGAATACTAAGTTTGTAAGAGTAAACCGGTCGGTTTGCTGCCTTTGGCAGGAAGTAATACATAAGCCCAAGGTAAGGAGTTGTCAGAAAAAATGCAACTGCATTATGTCCATACCACCATTGAACCAGCGCATCCTGTACACCTGCGTAAACTGGGTAACTCTTTAACAACGACCATGGAATTTCAATAGAATTAACAATGTGTAATACCGCAACAGTAACAAAGGTTGCAATGTAAAACCAAATGGCCACATAAATGTGCTTGGTTCTGCGCTTTAAAATGGTCCACATCATATTCCATCCGAAAAAAACCCAGATCAGGGCGAGAAGAATGTCGATAGGCCATTCCAGCTCGGCATACTCCTTGCCAGAAGTAAAGCCTGCCAATAATGTAACTGCGGCAAGGACAATAATAAATTGCCAGCCCCAGAAGTGCACATAACTCATCCACTTGCTGGCCATGCCTGTTTTTAGCAGCCGCTGTAATGAGTAATAATAACCGGTAAAAATACCGTTACCTACAAATGCAAAAATAATTGCATTGGTGTGAACAGGACGAACGCGCCCGAAGGTTGTGTATGCAAAGTTGAAATTAAGTTCAGGAAAAATGAACTGAAAAGCAACAAGCACTCCAACAAGCATACCTACAATACCCCAGAATAGAGTGGCGTAGGCAAACATTTTCACAATCCTGTTGTCGTAGTAGAATTTTTGTAATTCCATAAGCTTCTGGTTTAACTAAACTTTGGGTTGATTTTGAATTGATTTATCGGCATTCTCTTCTTCGTCGTTATCAAAAAGAATACGTACTGAGGGCGATACATCATCATCGTACTGGCCTGACCGTACTGCCCATAAAAAAGCAATAAGGAATCCTACAGCAACTACGATACTGAAACCTATCAACACAACAATTACGCTCATTTAGGTATTAAGTTACTTAATTAGTCAAAGTTAATGAAACGTAAAATACGCTGATACAGGCAGACTTAATATAGAACATTTCTAAATAACAACATATAATACTGTAATTCAAAACAATAAAAATTAACATTAAGAGCCGGATTTACCGGTACTGAATTACCATATAAAAATATATAAAGAAATCAGACAATTATTCTTTAAATCTTTGTCAGAAGAAACTGTTAAAAGTGTAATCACCAGGCTACACAATATCAGGAATGTAAATTCTTTAAACCAGCCAGAATCCTGACCGAAAAAGTTGAAAAGCTGACAATTGTGATTGAGCTCAAAGGCATGAGAATTGCCGCAACAACTGGTGATAGAAGTCCCTGAACCGCGAAAGCCAGCCCGACAATATTATACAGAAATGAAATGGTATAACCCGAATAAACGATTTTCATGGCAGAACGTGAAAATCTTATAAACTCATGCAGTCTGCCAAACTGAGATGATTGCAGAATGGCATCGCAAGCCGGCGAAAAATGATAAACATCATCGGCAATTGTTATTCCAACATCGGCGCTTAGCAAAGCACCGGCATCGTTTAATCCATCGCCAATCATAATCACCCGTTTGCCCTGACTTTTAAGGTTTCTGATGTAGCTTAATTTATTGGCCGGCCCCTGATTAAAGTGGAGCGATTCATCTGAACCGATTATATCTCTGAGATTGCTGCGCTCAGCATCGTTATCGCCCGAAATAAGATGAATGTTATAATGTTCAAATCCTTTCACTACTTCGGTCAAGCCTTCGCGGTAACGATTTTCGAGCGTAAAAAAACCTTTGATTGTGTGATTTATTGAAAGATAAACTGTCGATAACCTGCTGGCAACTGCTTCATCATTTCCGGTAATAAACCTGCGCGAACCTATCATTATAGTGTTGCCATCCACCACTCCGGTAATACCAAGTCCGGCAATCTCACGAAAATAATCAGCAATAACAACCTTACTTTCGGGCAACCACTCCCCTATCATAACCGATAACGGATGGGTTGAATTACGGGCCAGACTCCGGGTCCATTGTATTTCGGTTTCACTGAGCGGTTTTCCTTCCCATGAAATGTTCATGCTTCGGGCATGAGTAATGGTTCCTGTTTTATCAAAAACAACGGTATCAGTATGAGTGAGCGCTTCAATTACTTCAGTATTTCTGATATAAAAGCCATTTCGGCCAAACACACGCATTACATTTCCGAAAGTAAAAGGTATAGTAAGAGCAAGTGCGCATGGGCAGGCAACTATCAGTATTGAAGCAAATACATAAACTGCTTTCCCAAAATCGAAAAATGACCAGTAAATCAATGCTCCGGTTGCAAGGGTGAGAATGACAATGGTGAAGTAATGGCTAACTTTATTAACGACAGACTGCATGCCGGCCTTTTCTGATTCACCGACTTTTTCTTCGTTCCACAAACGGGTGAGGTAACTCTGCTCAACAGCCTTCTCAACTTTAAGCAATAGTGCTGCACCGGTCTGCCTTCCTCCGGCAAACACAAAATCACCGGTCTTTTTACTGACCGGAAATGATTCACCGGTTACAAAACTATAATCTATGCTTCCTTCACCTTCGAGCAAAATGGCATCGGAAGGAATGAGTTCGCTGTTCCTCACCAATATAACATCATCTTTTTCAATGTCTTTTAACTGAACAAAGTCTTCGATGCCCTCTTTAATGCGGGTAACAGCAATCGGGAAGTAGGAACGGTAATCGCGGTCGAAGGATAGCGATTCATATGTTTTACCCTGATACCAGCGTCCTATCAGCATAAAAAACAGCAATCCTGCCAGAGAATCCATATAACCGGGGCCATAGCCATTAAAAATCTCCCAGCTGCTTTCAAGGAATAAAGCCAGAATTCCCAATGAGATAGGTAAATCGATGTTGATTATCTTTTTACGAAGACTTTTAAAAGCTGATAAAAAGAAATCGCTACTGCAATAAGTAACTACCGGTAATGCAAGAATAAAAGAAACAATTCCGAAAGTACCGGCCATCAATTGATCAACATGTTCGCCTCCCGGCAGATAATCAGGAAAACTGAGCAACATAATATTTCCAAAAGCAAAACCTGCAATTCCGATTTTCATCAGCATTTTACGATTGGTATGCTGATGCTCATCCTTTTTTTTGGTGCTGTGACTCAGTTCCGGAATATAATGTATGGTATGAAGCAGCTCAACCAGTTGCCTGAGGCTGATTTCAGCATCCCGGAATGTAATGGTGACTTCTTTTCTGACAAAGTTCACATTCGAATGAATAACGCCGGTGTGCAGGGTATTAAGATTCTCAAGCAACCAGATGCATGAACTGCAATGGATTCCGGGAATAAACAGATTCACACGCGAAATTCCACCATCAGAGAACTCCAGAAGTTGCGTTCTGACTTCTGTCTGATCAAGAAATGCATAACGGGTACCAGCGGTATTGTCCTGATCGAGCCTGATTCCCGGTGTGGGCATCATGGTATAATAGCGGTTCATTTTTTTTTCCTGAAGAATCTGGTAAACCATACTACAACCTTCGCAGCAAAAAGGATTATTGTCGAAAATCACAGGATTTTTACCACAATCAAGACCACAGTGAATGCATTTGGTCATTATCTGAAATATTTTTCGAGAGCAAAAATAGAATTTAATTGCGAAAATGAAGCAGCGTCATTCAACGTCAATATTTCGAAAATAGTTCAAAATCTGGAATTAATAAATGTTCCGGCAAAGTTGGTAGCTGCGGAATTGTTATGTACACATCAAATCAACAAGTCAGGGTTTGACTACTTGAAAACAAGCATAACTCTGCCTGTGCATAGTACAAATACTTTAGTTAGTCAACAGAAATCCGGGCAATTATTTAATACTACATACCCATCTGTTAGCAACAAGGCATAGAAAAAAAACCGAACACACACCCACAGCAAAAGAGTTGCAAATTTTTCCGACACGATTTCCGACACAAAAATTTGCAACCCATTTGCTCTATCCTGACACACAACAAAACTTTACATATATGATATCAGATTTTAACCAACAGAAGGACAAGAAACTAGCAATTACTGAAAATGCAACTATTAAATGGGTATATCTATATAATATTACTCACATAGAATGCGATGGATATTTAATATCAGTATTCGTTGATCATTTGACTGTTCCCTACCGCTATACTAACTCATTGACAGTTCTTTTGTCTGAAATTGAAGATAATGGCTTTGTCCAAATCAGGAAAGAAACTATTGTGAATATGAGATTCGTATGCGAGATTGATCTAAAAACACATGAAATCCGATTTGACAACTCAACAACATTAAAAGTATCACGTAGATTTTGGAAAAATATCAAAAAATACGCTAATGGTTACTGCAAAAGTAAAAGAAAATGACCGCTTGTGTATCAATAATTACCGCTTATAAGTTCAAATTGACATTTCGTAAAAATCTTTCATTTATTAGTTATCTTAGCGATTCACTTAGTAGATTTAAAATTATGAAAGCTAATTGTAAGAATGCACTCCTAATTGCCGTCACTTTAAGTGCTTTTTGGCTCAACGAAATTCGAGCACAACACGCGTACATTCCAATACCTGACAACGCTGAATGGGTTTATGGAAGAACGGATTTTCAATGTGGAAATCCGTTAAATTTTTGTGGATATTATCATTACAAAATCGGTGGTGATACAATAATAGGGAATATTACCTATAAAAAAGTTTTGGGAACAGGGTTAAACGATTACAATTACACATATCAAGCTGCAATTCGACAAGATATATCAGAGCGAAGGGTTTATGTTGTTAATTCGAATTACTTTGCGGGATGCTCAAATGTTGACACGCTACTTTACGATTTCAGCGTAAATCAAGGAGATACATTAAACCTTTGTGAGGATATTACAGGAGGTCCGCCAATGACGATAGTCGAATCAGTGGATTCTGTTTTGATTGCAGGATTATGGAGAAAAAAAATAAATTTAAATCAGCCTTATAGCCCTTCTCTACTTGAAGGAATAGGCAGCACAAGTGGGTTTTTAGGAACCTGGAGTGGATGGATCGGAGGAATTGATTTCCTGGCTTGTTATTCAATTGATGGCAATCCTGTATTTCCCGATACATTATGTCTATTTGTAAATAATAATTCGGATGAATTAATAAAACCTGATGTCATGATTTATCCCAATCCGGTATCTAATATCAGCTTAATAAATTTAAATATTACTTATGCCAGTCAATGCACCATTAAGCTATTTGACTTAAAAGCCTGTATTATTAAAGACATCTTTTCAGGCAGCCTCAATAGCGGTAATAATTTTATTGAACTTAACTCCTCTAATCTTAATACTGGCTTATACATATTGCGGATTTTGTTCGATGATAAAGAAATTAATAAGTTAATTGAAATAATACATTAATTACTGTGCCTCCAATTAATTATAACCAAATAGCATTACCATGAAAACATTTACATCACTGTTTCTCCTTCTTTGTATAACCATACAAATCTGTAACGCACAAGATTATTCCAACTATTTTCAAATTAGGAATAATTTTTATCAGGGTTACGCAGGCACTATAGATACTAACGAAGCAAGCCCGCTTAACCAATTCCGAAAATCTGAAAGCATCTGGGGGCCAAAATTCTCACCAACTGGCAGTATTAGCAATGCTGCTGCTGCAATTCATGATTGGAATGAAAATTATAGTGCGAACTCCCGGAGCACAACAACTTTAGTAGCTGACTGGAAACCACTTGGGCCATTTAAGAAACCAACAAGTGGCGGATGGTTACCTGCAGGAACAGGAAGACTGAACTGCATTGCATTAGACCCCATTAGCCCAAATACGATAATGTATGCAGGTACGCCTTTTGGTGGAGTATGGAAAACCAATGACGGTGGTCAAAATTGGTTCAACTTAAACACTGATTTTCAACTACCACTAACTAGAGTCTCCGATATAGCAATTAATCCAAGTAATCCTAATATGATTTTTATTGCAACAGGCGACAGGGACGATTATCAATTTCTATCCCCATCAGCTGGAGTTTATCGATCCTCTGATGGAGGTCAACATTGGTACCCGGTTAACGGAGGTCTGAATTACTCAGGATTTTTCCAAATAAGTAAAATATTGATCAATCCTTCAAATCCCGATGAAGTATATCTTGCAACTTCAACAGGTATTTATAAAACTACAACCGCAACAACTTCATGCTACTGGGTTGCCCTATCAGATCCTAATGTTTATCAAAAGTATTTTCGTAATATTATTTTTAAACCAAATAATTTATATAACACTATCTACGCTTCTGGAAAAGATATTTTAAAATCAACCAATGGAGGTAATTCCTGGACTTCAATGACAGGGCCAAGTACTGGATTAGATTTTACAACCTTAACAGGTAATCCTTATCCAATTAGAATAAATATCGAAGTTTCCGCAGCCTCACCAAATGTTTTATATGCCTCATTAATAATGAGTAATAACTCAGGGCAGTTAAATTGGAATGATATCCGTCATCACTATCTTTTTAGATTTGATGGCACAAGTTGGTCAATGAAAAATGGCATTCTCTTTCCTTCAACTGATTATGGGAAATATGCAGTAAGTGAAAGTTGGCTAGGTCTTGCTGTTTCGCCAGTAAACTCCTACCATCTATTTTTGGGTAATGTAGTAATGTGGAGAACATTAGATGGAGGCAGTACTCCATTAACTCAGACATATAACTATTCTAATTGGAATGTTCACCCGGATGTTCATGATATCAAATTCTCACCAGATGGACAAACTATATATTTAGCTTGTGATGGAGGTTTCTATAAGCTCACTAACCCGACAAGTGGCTCGACATTCAATTGGGAGGACCTTAATAACGGACTAGCAATAGGCACTATTACAAAAATTGGTGGTTCTCAACAAGAGGCTGATCTTATGCTGATAGGTGAGTTTGATTGCAGTAGTAATTTGTATGATCCTGTTAACTTACCCAGCAATACTCCTTGGAAGAAAATTGGAGAAGGTGATGGCTGCGAACAAGCAATTGATTACACAAATAGTAACATTATGTACTCATCATCTCAAAAAAACAACATATCAAGATCAATAAACAGAGGAGTTAGTTGGTCCTATGTTAGCGGGCCAAGTGGTGAAACCAATGCTGAATTTATTGCAGATTTTATTTTACATCCCATCAATCCTAATATTTTATATTGTGATTTCACCAATGTTCACAAACTTACATATACCTTAACAGGGTCTAACTGGACGTCTAACTGGTTGAAAGTATCAAATTTCCATTCTGATTATTTCCCACAGTCACAAGTTGAAATTGTTACCGCAGTTGCAAGTTCAGAAACTTCCCCTGGATATCTTTATAACGGAGTCCTAGTATATGATCAATCATGGAATCAATCCTATCATTTGTTTAAATCAACTTCAGGGGGGTATGATAATGGTTGCACAAATAATTGCTGGACTAAATTGTATCCTCCCAACCCACACTACATTACTGGTATTGCTGTATCAAGTTATGATCCGAATAAAATCTGGATTTCTTATTCGGGTTATGATGCATCAGATAAAGTAAAGATGTTCAACGGTACAACTTGGATAAATTATTCAAATGGTTTGCCAAATCAACCTATAAATAATATTATAGTTGAAAAAGGTTGGAACGATGGGCTTTACGTAGCAACCGATATTGGAGTTTATTACAGAAATTCTACTATGAGCCAATGGGAACCATTTATGACAAATTTGCCTAATGTTGCAGTAAGTGAACTTGAGATTAATTATTTGAGTAATAAAATAAAAGCAGGTACTTATGGAAGAGGTTTATGGGAATCTCCATTAGCATGTTCCTACACTTCAAGCCAATTTCTTATCCAAACTAATACAACCTGGAATTCCTATATGAGAATAGATAAAGATGTGGTAGTTAAGCCTGGTATAACTTTAAATATTAGTAGTACGGCAAAAATTGCATTTTTAGCAAACCAAAAACTTATAATAGAGCCTGGTGCCAAATTGATTATTAACGGAGCAATTCTTACAAGTGCATGTGAATCTAAATGGCAAGGCATCCAGGTTTGGGGCAACAAAAATGCCAGCCAACTGCCCGATGCAAACGGAAATTACCAACAAGGCTATCTGGAACTTAACAATGCAACCATCGAAAATGCGGTATGTGCAGTTGACCTTTGGAAGCCTGGTGATTACCTGAAAACCGGTGGAATTCTTAAAGCAACAAATTCGACTTTTCGCAATAATACCCGCAGTATCCATGCCAACCATTATAAGAATATTCATCCTTACAATGGAAGTGAAATGGCCTATTTTGGAAGGGTTAAAAATTGTGTGTTCGAAATTACTGGCACTTATATACCCGATCAAACCTTTTACAAGCATGTTGACATGGCTGATATTAAAGGCTTTACATTTGAAGGTAGTGATTTCTCGTTGGCTCCCAATGTTGCTGGAGTTTCCGATTGGAACCAGGCAATTGCTGCTTACTCAGCTGGATTTAGCGTACAAGCCATTTGTACTTCAGCTACTCAACCTTGTTCATCTTATGATAAATGCAAATTTACAGGTTTTCGATATGGTATCTTTGCCAAAGATGCCCAATTCTCGGTTAATACTTTTACAGTAAACCGTACAGAATTCGAGAATAATATTTATGGCATCAATGTACTCGGCATTAAGAACGAAACCATCCTGAACTCTGATTTTAAAGTGGGTTACAACAGTACCCCCGGCTGTCCGGCAGTGTCTGGGTATGGTATTTATTTGGATAACAGCACTGGCTTTGCCATTGAAGAGAATACCTTCACTAAAATGCCGAATGCCCCGGTTGCTAATTATACAGGTATCCATGTTAATAATTCTCAAGGTGTAAATGACATTTACAAAAATAGTTTCTCTAATCTGAGCTTTGGCAATAGTGCCTATTGGACGAACTGGACAGGCAGTACAATAACTGGACTTGAATACCTATGTAATACCAATCAAAGCAATTGGGCAGATTTCTATGTCCCTTTGAATCAAAAAAATGAAAACAACATTCAATCATTTCAAGGTTCATACTTACTATCAGCAGGTAATATTTTTTCTCAAACAAACAATACTTGGCATTTCTATAATGGGGGTGGATCAGGTGTAACCTATCATTACATTGGCAGTTCTCCTTTGGAGCCAATTCAAACAAAGCTATTCAATGTAGCAAAATCAACATCGAACGCTTCAAATCAATGCCCCTCACATTATGGAGGTGATGTAACGGTTAGCTCAATTGTACTTAATGCTCAGGATAAGGTTTTGCGCGAGAACCAATATGCCTACAATTTGGTCAATTACAATAATGTTAAAACATTGCACGACCAGCTGAGAGATGGAGGTTCTACCCAGGAACGTGTAAGTGATATCGAAACCGCCCAACCACAGGATATGTGGGCATTGCGGACCGAATTGCTGGGAGTTTCACCACATCTGAGCGAAGAAGTATTACGTAAAGTTGCCGACAAGACAGATGTTTTCAGCGAATCGATAATCTTCGATATTCTGGCAGCCAATCCTGACGAATTGAAGAAAGAAGAACTACTTCAATATCTCGAAAACAAAGAAAATCCGCTGCCTTCGTATATGATTGATATTTTGCGCCAGGTTGCCTCAGGTGAAACCTATCGCACGGTGCTTGAGAAGCAGATGAGCATGTACCGTAAAGAAATGACCCGTGCTGCCAATGATATGATACGTAGCTATTTAAACGATTCGGTTACTGATTACAATGCGTTGCGGGGTTGGTTAGACAACCTGGGGGGAATTGAAGCAGACAGACAAATTATTGCAACTTATGTCCAGGAAGGAAATTACCAACAGGCAATTGCTTTAGCAAACATGTTGCCTACCTTGTATACTCTTACCGGCGATGCTTTATCTGAGCATGAACGATATATGACAATGCTCAATTTATATCAAACTTTGCAGACAGAAAACAGGCATCTTGATCAACTTACCACAATTGAAAAAGCACTACTTGAAGACTATGCCAACAACAGTTCAGTTTCGTCGGGTGTAGCCGCTAAAAGTATTTTGGCTACCTATTACAATGCCCAGTTTGTAGATTGCATGCAATCCATTGAACCTGCATCGTTAAAGAAAGGTGCTGTTTCACCGGAAGATATGGCAAAAATTTATGGTATGGAGATTTCTGTTAAGCCAAATCCTGCCTCAGATTGGGCAGCATTTGATTACACCTTGCCTGATATGGAAGAATCAGCCACACTGCAGATTACCGATATGACAGGTAAAATAATTGAAACATTTACCTTAACCGGAAAACAGGGACAAAAGCTATGGGATACCCGTCCAATAAAACCAGGGGTATACCTGTACACGATGAAATCCGACATAAAGAGCCTGTCCGGTAAAATAACCATCATTAGGTAATTCAAGCATAATAAAGTCTAACCTATGGGTATTTGTTGAATATTCAAAAAACACCCATTCTCAATTTTCAGTCATGAAATTATTTACTTTTCTGATACTTCTCTTTTTTTGTAACCGGGCATTTTCGCAGCATATTCAATTCAATTGGCAAAGTTGCCAGTATCAAGCAGGGTATGAACGGGATGTTATGAGTAAACCTAGCATAGTTTCGACTAATGATGGGTATATGGTACTTTCAACTGTTGAAACCGGATACTATACACCGCCTCCTGAACTTCCTATAATGAATATCTGGCTGTTCAAAATTGATTCAGTCGGCATTCTTCAATGGGAAAAGTATTTTGGTTCATCAAGTGGGGCTGTACAAATAGTTCCAGCCGATCTAGATAATTATTACATCTTCGGTTCAACAGATTCATCAGTTACATCCCCCACTTATTTACCTAATGGAGGATTGTGGTATATTAAAATTGATGGAAATGGAAACAAAATCTGGGATAAGGTAGTTGGTAGTGATAATATGGTATTAGGCGCTGGAGCATTTTGCATTCCAACATTAGACAAGGGGATACTTTCGTTAACTAATCTTGTAGGAATTGGGGGCGATATTACTAATTCTTTTGGATTCTGGGATGCCTGGTTGTTAAAGCTAAATGCTCAGGGTGATATTGAATGGGATTTTACCTTGGGTACTGATGGTTTTGATATTGGCGGACTTCCCATCCAAACATCTGATAGTGGGTATCTAATCCCAATGTCCAGCGCTGATGGGACAACAGGAAATATTATTTGTACCCCACCGCCTCAACCTACAATTAATAGCAGGGCTGTAATAGTTAAATTGGACTCTGCACATAATATTGAATGGCAGCAGTGTTTTGAGGCATCTTATCATCTTCTTTTTCAGAATACGCTTGAAGTTGCAGATGGATATATCATTGGTGGTAGTGCTTATGCTGGCGATGGCGCTGTTGAAGGCGCGGGATACCATATAGGTTACAACAATCAGGGGGAGCAAACCTGTGATTTATGGCTTCGTAAAATTGATTTTGATGGTAACTTAATTTGGCAAAAGTGTTATGGAGGCTCTGGAAACGATTGGCCATTACAACTCTTAAAAACTACTGATGGCAACGTTGTAGTATTTGGCCAAACACAATCCCGTGATGGAGATGTTGCCGGAATACATGCCGATCCACCTTATCTTTACCCCCTTAGCGAAGATGTATGGATGCTAAAAGTTAATGGGACAAATGGCAACCTGCTTTGGAATAGGTGTATTGGTTCTGATAGAAGAGAATTTATAAACAACGGTGTAATTCAAAAAGACGACAGAAATTATGTTCTTGCAATTCAAACGCAAGCCAGTTACAGAAACGATATTACTTGTGGCGACCCTGAGTATGAGTTTTTCGCTTGGGTTTCAAGCATCACAGATACAACTGCTTATGTTGGAATATACGATCTGGTGGACATAAGCCATACAATAAAACTATATCCAAACCCTGCCGACGATTACATTGTAGTTGAAATTTCACCTCAATTTGATATGCAAAACTATCAGGCTGAAATAATCAATAGTGAAGGAAGAATCGTAAAAACTTTTTCGCTGTCAGGTACCAAACCCTATTTAAATACAGCCAATTTACCTTCAGGTTTATACCAACTTAGATTAGAAAATCAGAAAATAACAGCAAGCAAAAAGTTTATGAAAAAATAATAGTTGATACAAACGCCTCGCTTCGCAGCCAAGCACATTGGCAAGTCGCACATACCTGCGCCAATGCCTATACTTGCCAAAGAGCTTGTCTGCCCTACCGCACTGACAGAAGAACGCCCTGTTGCTAACAGGCGGTATATTTTATTGCCTGGTTTGTACTAAAATCACTATTTTTTCCTCTAAAATAACTTGTACTACCTTGACAGAGAATTACTTCTAAGGCCGGCAACAAAACATACCGCCGGGCCGCTTCATGGCTTCATAAACCAGAAAAGCCGGCCATACCAGGGCTTTAAGAAACCCTATTACACCTATCCAGAAACCTGTTGCATGAGAAATGAAATAAACGGCTGCGCCAATAAAGCCCAGACCATAAACTGCACCAGCTGTGGCCCTTGCTGCATTTGATTATTTGACATGGTTAATGATTTTTGTCACTTAAAAAGTAAGCCTCCGGTGAACTGCATCTTTGCCACTTTCATGGGATCAATTAATTTTGCCCGGGTAGGAGTTTGTGCAGTTGGTTAGCGGGATAGTCAGCTATTACCGAAAGAGTGTTTGAGAGCCATTCAAAAGGTTCTATATTGTTGATCTTGCAGGTAGCAAATAACGAGTAAACAACAGCGGCCTGCT
>JAHYJC010000057.1 GCA_019429275.1 Lentimicrobium sp.
GCGTATAGGAGATTTTTGTTAGTAACCGTTGAATTTCTAAGTCGTCAGTCTGCAAATACTTAAAACCCGTTGACAAAGCACCGAAAATTGTTAATAACGTAGTATTTTTGTCAAACTGATTAGTTACCTGAATTTTAATTGCATTCTCGTTGTCCCCAACAAAGTATTTTAATGGAAAATTCTGCTTTAATTGCTTGAAAAGCAACTCTATCTGCCAACGAAGCTTATAAATGGCAGCAACCAAATCAGCCCGCATTTCAAACAAGTTGGTTAAAAATTCAAACTCTCTTTTGAGTATCCTGTCATAGAATCGGATTTTCCTTAGCTTAAGCTTGTTTTGACCGTTATCATCCTTAACAGTAATGGTTATGATTTCATCTTCCCTTACCCCTGAATGAATGTCTTCGTCAATGGGTTGTTTTTCAACAGATTCAAATACAGCATTATCTTTTAAGCGGGTAACGAAACCAGTCTGGTGGTCGCAAAACTTCCGGAATGCTTTATAATCGTTGTAGCCTTTGTCAAACACGTAGATTGTATTGGAATCCAGCTTTAATTTGTCAAGTAAAACATGGTCGTGGGTGGTAGCTGGTGTGAACCATACCATCTTTGGAACTGCTTCATCAACTTTCATGACTGTATGTACTTTGATCCCTCCTTTTCTCTTGCCATTTTGCGGTTTTCGGCCAACACATTTCAATATATCCTGAAAGAGGCTTATTGTTGAGCTGTCAAATATCTCTATCTGCTTCTTAATAACATCTTTAATCCGGCTGTCCGAGATAAAATGACCATACTTGAGCAGCAATTGATTGTATATGTATCCGAATACTTCTGATGAACGAAGCTGATTTGCATCACCTAATGTGCTCCGCCGAGGGATATGATCTAACTGAAAATGCTTGGTTTTACCTGATAATCCAAGCATTGCACCAGATACTTCTCGTAACGAACTACACTTAGCCAATGCACAAACCAGCATACTTATCAAGTGGTCTTTTGTTTTGAACTTCTTTACATACCGGTCAGAACTGTAATGATTGACCGCCTTTGATATTATTGAGCCATCAATTAATGAAATCAGCTGTCCGAAAACCGAGGTACCGAAAAAATGTGTAATTTTATCCATGTAGTTCTTTAGTTTGCGACTCAAAACTACATGAAGAGTTGGTTAGTTTTCAAAAAACTTTCTAACTCTTCATTTTAACCGGACAACAGTGAAAAAAAACCTAAAAAAACCAAAGAACCTTCCAATTTCTTTATCACTCGTTTGCCGTCTCACATTCTACTCTCCTAATAAATCCTATGCAATTTCCATAATATCAGACTTCGGTTGGGGAGTTCGTTCAACCGGGAGTTCATGCTGGGCACTTCGTGCCACATGAACTCCTAATTATTGGAAGCTGTTTTTCATTCTTTTCAATCCCTTGAAATTGATATTGTTTTTATCTTCGATAAGCACTGTATCAATGGATTGAAAAAATGAAGCATAAAGTTAATTGTTTATCAATTAACGGGAATCTGCGAATACAATAAATATCTTTCGAATATATAATTATTTGAAAAAAGACAAAATAAAAAATTGATCCGCGAGAGGGATTGAACCGGTAACCTTTTTTACCTTCAAAAAAAATATGAAGAAAAGGCACCCTGGACGCTTTCGCTCCCGGTAATATAATGGTTTTAAAATTGTTCAAATGCAATGGTTCCAAACCGCCAAAATATTTTGCGATTCTGCAAATTATTGTACATTTGCCGCACTCGTTGTTAATCGGTTAACAAAACATATCAAACATTTCTACACTCATGAAAAACATTTTAGTTATTGGCTCAGTGGGCCAGATTGGTTCAGAACTTACGCTCGAACTCCGCAAAAGATATGGCAATAGCAATGTAGTTGCCGGATACCGTTCAACCTTGCCTACCGGCGAACTGCTCGAGTCGGGCCCGGCTGAAGTTGTGGATGCAACCAATGCACAACAAATTGCCGATGTTGTTAAAAAATACAAAATTGACACCATTTATAACCTGGCTGCTATCCTGTCAGCAGTTGGTGAAAGCAAACCACAGGTTGCCTGGAATATTGGCATCGGAGGCCTGATGAACTGTCTTGAAATAGCCCGCGAGTATGGCTGCGCCGTTTCAACCCCCAGTTCAATCGGAGCTTTTGGTGGTGGCACCCCCCTCGACAATACCCCCCAGGATACCATCATGCGTCCGCAGACCATGTACGGCGTTTCAAAGGTTGCCGGTGAACTGCTGAGCGATTACTATTTCAAACGTTTTGGCGTGGACACCCGTTCGGTACGTTACCCGGGCATTATTTCAAACGTTACCCTGCCCGGCGGCGGCACCACCGATTACGCCGTTGAAATTTATTATGAGGCCATCAAACACAAAAAGTTCACCTGTCCGCTGGGCGCCGGCACCTACCTCGATATGATGTACATGCCCGACGCCATCGACGCAGCCATCGACCTGATGGAAGCCGATCCTTCAAAACTGAAGCACAGGAACTCCTTCAACGTGACCGCCATGAGCTTCGATCCGGAGATTATTGCCGCAGAAATTAAAAAGCATATTCCTGATTTTGAAATGACCTACAATGTTGATCCCATGAAACAGGCCATTGCCAATTCGTGGCCCAACAGCATGGACGACAGTGCAGCACGTCACGAGTGGGGCTGGAACCCGAAATGGAACCTCCGCGCCATGACCGAAGATATGCTGAAGGTGATCGGCGAGAAACATGCGAAAGGACTGATCTAGGATTGCGGATTGGGGATTGCGGATTTCGGATTTCTAATTTCAGATTTCCAATTTCCAACCTATGTCATCTGATATTCGACCTCTGACTTCTGACTTCCTTATGTGGATTGCAGAATGTGATCAAAATTTAACAAACGATAGCTTTTGCACACCGCAGCGGCTATCGTTTTTTTATTGTAATTTTGCAACCGCTGAGAATTCAATCGGTCTGAAATCTGTCCCGCAATTTATGGGTACTGAAATCTGCAATCCGAAATCCGAAATCAGAAATCACTTCAATGAACATTGCCGCACTCGTATCGGGCGGAGTTGACAGCTCCGTAATGCTCCACCTGCTGAAAGAACAGGGGTATGAGCCTGTGATCTTTTACATCCTTATCGGGATGAAAGACAAGGAAGGCTTTCTGGACTGCCCCTCGGAAGAGGATATTGAAATCACGACCTGGCTGGCAAAAAAGTACGGGTTGAAAATGGAAGTGGTTACCCTTCAGGAAGAATACTGGGATAGCGTGGTGGCCTATACCCTCGATGCTGTAAAGAAAGGTTTGACGCCCAACCCTGATGTGATGTGCAACCGGCTGATTAAATTCGGGAGTTTCAACGATAAGTATGGCAAGGATTTCGACTTTCTGGCAACCGGTCATTATGCTTCAACTGCTGAAATAAACGGAATCAAATATCTGACTACCGCAAAAGATAAATTTAAAGACCAGACTGATTTTCTGGCTCAGATAACCTATGCCCAGTTGCAGAAACTGATGTTTCCGATTGGCGGGCTGCACAAGGCTGAAGTCCGTAAAATCGCCAACGAAGTCCACCTGCCCAGTGCCGGCCGAAAGGATAGCCAGGGCATCTGTTTCCTGGGAAAGGTAAACTACAATGACTTTCTGCGCAGGTATGTTGGTGAAAAAGAGGGCAACATTGTGGAACTCGAAACCGGGAAAATCCTCGGAAGGCACAACGGATTCTGGTTTCACACCATCGGTCAGCGCAAAGGGCTGGGGCTGAGCCAGGGCCCCTGGTTTGTGGTGAAAAAGGATACGGATGAAAACGTGGTTTACGTCTCCAACGGCTACGACCCCCTGACCCAGTACAGCACCAGCATACAGCTTAAAGGATTCCATTTTATCTCGGGCAACCCCTGGAATGACTTAAGCCGGCCCGCGGATATTACCTTCAAAATCAGACATACACCCGATTTTACCAAAGGAACCCTGCAGATGATCAACGGGCAGGTTGTTATCGAATCCGAACTTCCAGTTTCCGGAATTGCAGCCGGACAGTTTGGTGTGGTTTATGACGAACAGAGCGAAATCTGCTACGGCAGCGGGGAAATTGACTGGCAGTAAACGATTCTTCTGCTATTCTTCCGGGAAAGTAATTTTCCACAATCCCCGAAAATCGCCTTCCTTATACCCGGTAGCCAGATCGTTGGGGTATTTCTGCCTTATGGCTTCCAACGTTGGAATAGAGATATCTTTCCCCTCAATTCCATGACAATTCAGACAGGCGGGCATGGCAATCCGGATGGGTTTGTAATAGGTCACGATTCCGTTTCCGGATAATAAAAAAGGTTCGGCCGAAGCCAGAGAACTCATCTTTAACAATACGGCCTCATCACTTTCACCGGGTTTGTTTGCAGGGTTGCGGTATTTTTGCGAAATCCGCTCAATCAGGCAATTGTATTTTTGCGACAGTGAATCGGTCAGGGACATGGCGCGTTCGTTGCAGAATGTGACGGCGTAAACAGTCCCTCCCGATTTGCTGACCTGCAATACATTAGCCAGAAGTACCTGCTGAACTGCATTAGCTATTGAATCGCCCCGCTGTATGATTGCTATAGTGTCAATCTCGTATTTATAATCATTAACTTGCTGCTGCTTTGGATTGCATGAGGCAAAAAACAGGATAGCAAAGATTGATATTGCTAAATTGTAGAGAAATTTCTTCATGTGATTTCTTTATTGGTCGTTATCAAAGTTAGGTTTTTAACCGCTTCATTGAGTAAAAAAAGATCAGATAGAACACAAAAAAGGAGAATATATTTATTACCAGAACTGCAATAAACCCGCTCCCGTAAATGAACAAGACAGAAAACAAAAGAAGAGCAGTGTTTGCCATTACAGCCCTGAGCATGGCTTTTAAACGAATCAAATCAAGCCCCTCCGGTTCATTTTTCTCCTTTGAAAAGGTGATAAGTGTCAGGCCTGTCAATAAGGTTAATATGATCAGTTCATCGGCAAAATTTGTCTGAAACGTCACAAACATCTTTTTCTCGAAAAATGCCGAATAAATAGCAAATACAGGAATTTTTAATCTGAAATCAAACCAGCTGAACAATACAGCGAGAATAGCACCACAGAAAGACAGCAAAATACCCGGAAGTTTCCATCTGTAGGATAATAAGAGATCGTTCATTTGTCGCAAATCAGAAACAACAGACAGATGATTATAATTAATAATCTACCCTACCGGAAAATTAATTTTCAACACTGGAATAAACCGGGAAAGTTACACTGGTAGCATCGTCAAAGTCTATTTTAACGCCAACCATTCCAAATCTATGGTTAGCAATGTAAGTAATCTTTTCGACACCTCCGGCTTTCATGTCAAAAGGAGTAGTCTCTACCTGAATGGTTTTTATCAGGTAAAACCCATACGGATATTCGTCGATTCCAGTTTTGCTGACCACTTTTCTTTCTTTACCGGTTTCGCCAACCGAGTAGGTATCACCAACTTTCGAGTCGTAATTGACAAGTACACCTGCGCCCGGGCCTGTCAGGCATTTTATTCCTTCTCTGGTTTGCTGGATTTTAAGGTTGGTGATGGTAACATCATCGCCGTTGATGGTAACTCCGGGAAAGCCCGAAACCATATTTTTCAGAAAAGTATTGGTGACTTTAGCAGAAGCGGTATAGGTTGAAACACCATCTTTAAGTTCGGTTACAACTGCTGTAAAGTCACTTACTCCTGCAATTTCAGCAGAGCTGGATGATACTGTAACGCCAACTTCACCCATGGGAGATTGGTCTCCGTTTAGCTCATTTGTATCTTCTTTATCTATTATTTTTTCACAGGAAATGCAAAGGATGACAATGAATAAGGCCGAAAAGATGAAAGAAAACTTTTTCATGGCATAAAGTTCAAATTTGTGTTTGTAGTTTGAAATTAAACTCGTGAATAAAATGAAATTGATGTTGAAATTTGGTAAAAGTAACTTCGGCAAACAATAATAGAAAACATCACCAGTAAGTAGTTAATGATAATCCAGTATCCCGCTCATGTCAAATAAAATAATTAAGCTAAATCATGTTAAAAATATCATAGAAAGGTCACTCTGACTATAAATATTTAAGCTAATTTTAATATAAGCAAAAGATCCCATCCTATCTAATTGTTTTACAGAATATTATAGTTTTAAGGATTAATACATACAAAATATTTATATATATCTATTTTGCTGTTAACATGCAACTTACATATAATTGGTTGTATGCGTTTCTTTTAAAGTTTTGTTTGGTATTTGAATTATTTGTTTCTTTGCAGCCTCAAACCAAAAAAGGAGAAAACATGTCAGACATTGCAACAAAAGTAAAAGCTATCATAGTTGATAAGCTTGGCGTTGATGAAAACGAAGTAACTCCGGAAGCTAGTTTTACCAACGATCTAGGTGCAGATTCTCTTGATACCGTTGAACTGATCATGGAATTCGAAAAAGAATTCAACATTGCTATCCCTGATGATCAGGCAGAAAAAATCGGTACAGTAGGCGATGCAATTGCTTACATTGAAAACAACACCAAATAAAGGAATTTCCTTAATGAAGGTAAGACGAGTTGTAGTAACCGGACTTGGTGCGCTTACTCCAATAGGCAATACTGTTCCTGAATACTGGAACGGATTGGTTAATGGAGTAAGCGGCGCTGACCGTATCACACGGTTCGATGCATCAAAGTTTAAAACTCAGTTTGCATGCGAAGTCAAGAACTTCGAACCCCTGAATTTTTTCGACAGGAAAGAAGTTAGAAAGTACGATCCCTATGCCCAGTATGGAATGGTTTCATCTGATGAAGCTATTGCTGATGCGGGACTCATACCCGAAAAACTCGATCTTGAACGCATTGGTGTTATCTGGGCTTCAGGCATTGGAGGATTGGTTACTTTCCTTGATGAAGTGAGTGATTTTGCCAGAGGTGACGGAACTCCCCGATTCAACCCGTTTTTTATCCCAAAAATGATTGCTGACATTACTGCAGGGCATATATCCATCAAGCATGGATTCAAAGGCCCGAATTTTGCCACGGTTTCGGCCTGTGCATCTTCGGCCAATGCCATTGTTGACGCATTCAGCTACATTAAATGGGGAAAGGCCGAAGTGTTTGTTTGCGGTGGTTCCGAAGCAGCAGTTAATCCTCCCGGTGTGGGTGGTTTTAATGCCATGCACGCCCTTTCAACAAGAAACGACGATCCCAAAACGGCATCCCGTCCTTTCGACAAAGGCCGCGATGGTTTTGTGATTGGTGAAGGTTCTGGTGCTTTGGTGGTTGAAGAATTGGAACATGCACTTGCCCGTGGAGCAAAAATCTATTGCGAGATTATGGGTAGCGGCCTCACCGCCGATGCTTACCACATGACCGGACCACACCCCGAAGGTGACGGTGCCCGCAGAGCCATGAAGGCTGCCTTGCTTGAGTCAGGTTTAAGTATTAACGATATTGATCACATCAATACCCACGGTACTTCAACCCCTCTTGGAGATATTGCAGAAACCAAAGCAATTTCAGCTTTGTTTGGCGATCATGCTCCAACCATCAACATCAACAGCACCAAATCAATGACCGGACACCTTTTGGGTGCAGCCGGAGCTGTTGAATCCATCGCCACCATTCTGGCCATTCAAAACAACATTGTGCCGCCGACCATCAACCACTTTACTGATGATCCGGATATTGACAATTCCCTGAATTACACTTTCCACAAAGCAGTAAAAAGGGAAATCAATGCCGCAATCAGCAATACATTTGGGTTTGGAGGGCATAATGCCTCAATTCTCTTTAAGAAATTTGTTGAATAACTTGTGTACTCTTTCAAATTAAGACCTCTCAGGTTTTACCTTTCGAACGAAAAGCACTTTTATGAAGCCATAAAAAATATTTTCGGGTTCTATCCCGAAAATATTTTTTTATATAAGCTTGCTTTCCGTCATAAATCCCAGTCTGAAGTTTTGCTCAACGGCATCAGGGTAAGTAATGAACGCCTCGAATTTTTAGGCGATACTGTACTCAGTACTGTGGTGGCTGATCATCTTTTCAGGATGTTTCCTTTTAAAGATGAGGGATTCCTTACCGAAATGCGATCGAAAATTGTAAGCCGCGCACAATTAAATAAATTGTCGCTCAGGCTTGGCATTGATCAGCTAATTATACATACCCAGGAAAAAAATAATGTTTACCGATCCATCAAAGGCGATGCTTTTGAAGCAATAATCGGTGCTATTTATCTGGACAAAGGCTTTGAGTTTACCCGCAAAGTATTGATTAACCGGGTAATCAAGAACAACTTCGACCTCAATGAATTAATTGCAACCGACGTCAATTTTAAAAGCAAACTCATTGAATGGGCTCAGAAAGAAAAGAGAACCCTTGAGTTTATAGTTGTTCAGGAAGTCGGAGCCGGATACCACAAACAATATGTTGTTGATGTATTAATCAGCAATGAAGTAGTTGGAACCGGCAGAGATTATTCAATAAAAGGTGCGGAGCAGAACGCCGCTATGAAAGCCATTGAGCATTTTGGCATAAACGGAAACGGGAAACATTAAACGCATTAGTTTAGAAATAATAAGGCGTTCCAGAAAATATTCCGGAACGCCTTTTATAAAAAAATGGATAAACAATGCTATTTGGCAATAACCAGAGTTTCTGTAGCTACGGTTTTTCCGCCTTGTGAAAGGATTACAGCATATGTTCCATTTACAAAATCAGAAATATCAACGATGGCTTCATTGTGCTGACCTTGCAATGGACGGGTAAGAACCTGCCTGCCGTTTGCATCATGAATCATAAGTATATTGGTTTCTTGCCCGGGAACATTCCATGAAACAGTAATAAAGGTATTTGCCGGGTTAGGAAATACCCGGAATTTTTGAGATTGCACTGCCTTTAATTCGGGTTTATAAATCGGCATTGATTTTAAACCATCATCAAGTTTTATCGGCTCTTCATAGCTTATCAGGTTCTCAGAGAGCAAAATATTACGCGATAATGCAGCTGGCTTGTCCTCACCTGAGGTGCTTAATTGCATCAAGACTTCGTAAATGGCCGTACCGGGCTCAATTACTATTACCGGGTTATTTTCAAATTCTATCAATTCATTCAGCAAAGTAGTATAGCGGGTATGAAGTGATTGTTCACCGGCATCAAGCGTGAATTCTGAAGGAATGTTGTACATCACTTGCTGCGCCGTAGCAGGGTTGCCTGTAAACAACTGCCAGAATGCCAATTGGTAGCGTGTTCCCGGCGTATTTGCCCCCACCAGCAGTAAACCAATGGTATCTGATTGCCAGGTATGAAGTGTGCCGTTGGCATACAAGTTGCACAATCACAGCCGTCCGGAAGTTTTCAATTTTAGATAAAAATACTTCTGAAAGCCTTTGCTTACGTGGATAGCCTGAGTTTTAGTTGAGAATTATCTTCGTCAAACAATCCCAATTGGATTTTTCGCTTCACTTTGTTTACTTGGGGTTTGATAGTATTGCAAAGATAATCCAAGGTAAGATAGTGCAAAAGACAGATCCTTATTTTCTCACAAAAGTTGCTAAAAGCAGTTGGTATCTTGCAATATACTCTTCTGATGAGTTCGATTAACGGGTAGGTTATCAGAGCAACATAGATTTGAGACTTTACGGCATTTTCACTTGTGCCAACAAATGTTTTTATCTGTAAGTTCTGTTTCATGGCTTTGAAGAAAAGCTCTATGTCCCATCTTTTTTTGTATAGGTCGGCGATAGTCCTTGCTTTCCAATCCAATTGATTGGTAATGATTTCGATCACCTTATTTTCATCTTCCTTATACACAGCCACACGCCTTAGTAGGATTTCGTTTATGCCTGTTTCAATAGCTTTTACACCCGTGAGAACGATTATTTCGTCCCTAAGGATATCTTGATCGTCATTATCGGGCAATTCTTTCTCGGTTACGGATTCATAAACGGTATTGTCTTTGATGCGTGTAACAAATACATTTTCAGCCTTGGCCCGTTGAAGCATTAACGTAAAATCGAAATATCCCCGGTCTTCTACTATAATATCATTCTTGGAGTAAACCCTATCCTGTTAATCCTTTGCTGTCATGTAACTTGGCTTCTGTAATGTTAACATACTCTGGCAGAGCCAATGAGTCGTCCCAGACTGTGTGTATTTTCAGCCCACCCTTTGCTGTCCGAAATTTTGCCCAGTCGAACATGCTCAAACATAGACTAATAGTAGTACTATCAATGAGCTTTATAGTTTTGTCTTTTATTTCTTCTATAATATGGCTCATGTGCTTCTGTTTAAGTTGGTACGTATAGTGTGAAAGAAGTTTGTAGTAAAGTGTTTCGAACACCTGCCACCCACGCATTTTATTGCCATCACTCATGGTTGACTTTGCCGGACTTTTTTCCAGCCCAAGGTCTTGTAAAAACTTCAAACTAACAGATAATCCACAACTTATATCCGATAGAGTGTAACATTTGCATAGCTGTCCGAAAGTTAAGGCCACAAGTTGGTCCAGTGTTTTATACTTGCTACAGCCTTTATCCGATTTGTGTTTCTTGATGGATTCAAATAGCAATCGCCGGGGAATGAAATCAATAATTTGCTTGAGTAAAGGTTTATCTGTATTTTTGGTTCGCTTGTAGAGTCGCATATTTTTGGTTTTGTTTTGCGACTACTAATTTATGCGATTCTCAAGCACCTTCTTGTTTTGAACTTTCGGATAGTTGTGATCTGTAGTTCACATTTTCTGAAAAACCTGTTTGATCCGCAAATAAACTATCATCTATATTTATTACATTTGCAGGAAAGCGAAATTATGGCCAGGCGGAAACTAATCAGTGAACCATCTTCGTATCCCGATCTTTTTATCCTGGGGATAAACAGTCAGATGAAGGATTACCGGCTCGCTTATTATCTGAACCGTGAAGCCTCGCTTTCTCTTGCCCGACTTGACGATCTACCGATATTTTCAGAAAAGGATAATCAGCTTCAGGAATATCCTTTTTATACTTATTCACTGCCGGAACGCAGGGTTCATTATTATTTTCTGGGGAACAATCATCTGGCTACAAAAATGATTCCGGCATATAAACAGGCCGATTATCTGCTGATGATCTGCGGTTTACCTGAAAACGAACAAATCAGCTCGTTATCAACTGCAATCCGGAAGATTAACGGAATCCAGCTGGTTTTTAACATCGACCTCGCCAAGGTGAAAAATCTGGAAGGCTTCATGACCGATCTTGAGCTTCATCTGTTGGGAAGATAGGTAGATGGCGGATGAAGGATTTCGGAGGTCAGAGGTCGGAGGTCAGATTTCGGATGTGAGATTGCGGATGTGGGATGTCAGTGACCTAACAAGTTTTCTTTTAACTTGTGAGGTCTTCTTTGATTAATTTCGGTTGTCGGTGGTCAGATTTGGGATGTGAGATTGCGGATGTAGGATGTCAGTGACCTAACAAGTTTTCTTTTTACTTGTGAGGTCTTCTTTGATTAATTTCGGTTGTCGGTGGTCAGATTTGGGATTTCAGATTTTGGATATCGGATTTACCTTCGGTGAGCACCGTTTCGCTTCGGTTCAGATTGCGGATTCCTAAGCCTTATAAATTGGAAAACAACAAATACTTAAGAATTTTCTTGTAATTTTCGGAATTGGATTCCGAATTTGCATTTATTTGTGATATGATACCAAGAATTGCAGAAAGTGAATTAAGAGAACTGGCTCAACAGTTTAAAGCGGTTGCATTGGTTGGTCCGTGACAATCGGGTAAAACAACACTTGTAAGGAAAGTTTTTTCCGAAAAAGCTTATGTCAGTCTGGAAAATCCTGACATGCGTACTTACGCCCTTGAAGACCCAAGGGGCTTCCTTTCAAATTATCCGGATGGAGCTGTGCTTGACGAAGTTCAGCGAACACCTCAATTGTTTTCTTATCTTCAACAGATTCTTGATGAGTCGGACAAAAAAGGATTATTTATCCTGACCGAATCAAACAACTTTATATTGCAGGAAAGTATTTCACAAAGTCTGGCAGGAAGAATTGGCTATCTGAATCTTTTGCCTCTTTCTTTAGAAGAAATCGGGAAGCTGGAACCGGACAACAATCAATTGATCTTTAAAGGCGGTTATCCTGTATTGTAGGGTGATGAAAAAGTCAGTGCTTCAAAATGGTTTGATCATTATATCAATACTTACATAGAAAGAGATGTAAGATTGCTTAAAAATATAACCGATCTGGTTGTATTTTAGCGTTTTTTAAGACTTTGCGCCGGTACAGCCGGTCAGTTGCTCAATATGAACAGTCTGGCAATTGAAACCGGTGTTAATCAAAAAACCATAGCTGCCTGGTTAAGTGTCCTTGAAACGAGCTTTATTGTTTTTCGATTGCATCCGTATCATAAAAATTACAATAAGCGTATTATAAAAATGCCAAAGCTATACTTTTATGACACCGGACTTGCCTCAGCTTTATTGGGTATAGAAGATCCATCTCAACTTGAATTTCACCCTTTCAGAGGAAGCCTCTTCGAAAATCTTGTTATTATAGAATTCTTAAAACACAGACTTAACAGAGGGAAATCCAGAAATTTGTATTTCTGGAGAGATACTGCCGGTAATGAAATAGACTTGCTAATTGAACAAGGAGCTCAACTTTTGCCAATCGATATTAAATCAGGCATGACAGTAACTGCAAATTATTTCAAAGGCTTAAAATTCTGGAATAAACTATCCGACACCCCTGGCGGTCTGATTGTTTATGGCGGTTCTGAATCACAAAAGAGAAGTGATGGCATAATAATTTCTCCTCTTTCGGAATTGAATTCGCTACTATAAAACCAATATTCTTCAAAAGCCAATCAACTATTTTATAAAACAGTACTTCCTGATTATCATTATGCTTTTTATCGGGTTACAAGACATCCTTGCTCAACACGAAAACGATAATACCCTGATCCAAAAATCGAATTCGGAGCATTCCTACAATGGCAATTTCCTGAATACCCAAGAATGAAAGAAGTGTTGCTTGCCAATGGTGAAGCTTCACAGGTTTACCAAAACGCTCTGAATACCAGAGGTATGGCATTTACCTTTCTGATTTTAGGAGGTGCGATCCTGGCAGGAGGTCTGATTATGGATCCTTCAATCGGGTTATTCAAAGTGGCCGGAGGTGTTTTTATCCTATGTGCAATTGTTGCAAATAGCAGTTACGGTATACGCAAAGACAAGGCGGTTGAAATTTATAACAATGCCATTAAACAAAAAAACTATCCGGAGCAAACTGTTTCAATAGGATTGAGTTCAGATGGGATTGGAATTCAGTTTAACTTTTAATTTCCAGGAGGGGAATTAGATTTTAAAAGTTCAATTGTTAGTTCAATATTGCATGTTTTGGGATCGTCGGAAAATTAATTTCAGACCTAACAAGTTAAGAGAAAACTTGTTAGGTCCATTTTGGAAATTAGAAATTAGAAATTCATTTCACATATTCCTCCGGTACTGCCCGCCAACCCTGAACAATTCATTGGTAATCTGCCCCAATGAGCAATACTTGACTGCTTCCATAAGTGCTTCAAACACATTACCGTTTGTTGCTGCTGTATGATGTAATGTATTAAGTGCTTGTTCTGCTTCTGGTTTCCAGGTCTGGTGAAGCTGTTTCAGCATCTGAACCTGGTAGTCCTTTTCCTGCGGTGTTGACCTGATAACCTCAGCTGGTATAACAGTGGGAGAACCTTCGGATGACATGAAAGTATTTACGCCTATGATGGGCAGTTTGCCATCGTGTTTCAGCTTTTCGTAATAAAGCGACTCTTCCTGAATCCGGCTTCGCTGATACATGGTTTCCATGGCTCCAAGCACCCCTCCCCGTTCGGTCAGGCGATCGAATTCAAGCATAACAGCCTCTTCAACCAAATCGGTCAATTCTTCAATGATAAAGGCTCCCTGAAGCGGATTCTGATTTTTTGCCAATCCCAATTCATGGTTAATGATCAACTGTATGGCCATGGCCCGGCGCACCGATTCTTCGGTAGGGGTGGTAATAGCTTCGTCATAAGCATTGGTATGCAGCGAGTTGCAATTATCGTAAATCGCGTATAATGCCTGTAGCGTTGTTCGGATATCGTTAAAGCCGATTTCCTGTGCATGAAGTGAGCGCCCGGAAGTCTGAATGTGGTATTTCAGCATCTGCGAACGTTCGTTGGCACCATATTGAAGCTTCATGGCCTTAGCCCAGATAAGCCGGGCAACACGACCCATCACCGCATATTCCGGATCTATACCGTTTGAGAAAAAGAATGAAAAGTTCGGTGCAAAATCATCAATCTTCATACCCCGCGAAAGGTAATATTCAACATAGGTAAACCCGTTGGCCAGGGTAAATGCCAGTTGCGATATCGGATTGGCGCCTGCTTCGGCAATGTGATAGCCTGAAATTGAAACAGAGTAGAAGTTCCTGATCTTATTGATGTTAAAATATTGCTGTACATCGCCCATGACTTTCAGAGAGAAATCGGTGGAGAAAATACAGGTATTCTGCGCCTGATCTTCTTTAAGAATATCAGCCTGAACGGTTCCCCTTACTTTTGAAATGGTATCGGCTTTTATCTTCTGATAAACTTCTGCCGGCAGCACCTGATCACCGGTAATTCCAAGCAACATCAGACCAAGTCCGTCATTGCCTTCCGGAAGTTTGCCCTGATAAGAAGGCCGGACGGTGCCGCGATCCTTGTAAAATTTTTTGATCTTCTTTTCTGTTTCGGCTTCCAATCCGTGTTTGCGGATGTACAATTCACACTGCTGATCAATGGCGGCATTCATAAAAAATCCCACCAAAGTTGGAGCCGGACCATTGATGGTCATGCTTACCGATGTGGCTGCGTCAATCAGATTGAACCCGGAATACAGTTTTTTAGCATCATCGAGACAAGCAATGGAAACTCCGGCATTGCCGATTTTTCCGTAAATATCGGGTCTTACATCGGGATCGGCACCATAGAGTGTGACCGAATCAAAAGCGGTGGAGAGCCGGCGGGCAGGCATTCCAGCCGATACATAATGAAACCGTTTGTTGGTGCGTTCAGGCCCACCCTCGCCGGCAAACATACGGGTCGGATCTTCATTTTCGCGCTTGAACGGATATACACCGGCAGCATAAGGAAACTCTCCCGGCACATTCTCACGCAAGCTCCATTTGAGAATATCGCCCCAGCTGCGGTATCGGGGCATTGAAATTTTCGGGATACGTGAGTGAGAAAGTGATTCAGATTGGGTTTCTATTCTGAACTCCCTGCCACGCACACTGTAAATGTATTCAGGATCGCTGTAGGTTTTCTTTTTTTCTTCCCAGTTATCAAGGGTGCTGAGATTTTCTTCGCCGATCGACTTCTTCAGGGCTTTAATTTTCCCCTGAATTGTTTCCGGAATCGCACTTCCCTCCTTTTCCAAAAGTCTGACAACATCCTGAATCGATTGCAATTCAGCAGCCTGATCGGCCAGGCTTTCTGTGAATTTATTGTAGTTTCTTACGGTTTCGGTAATTTCTGAAAGATACCTTACACGTGCAGGTGGTATAATCTGACTGCCTGTTTGTTCTTCGCCAAGTGCCAGTTCATAAACTGCAAAATCAGTCCCCGATTTCTGATTCATCACTTTTATCAGGTGATTATAGAGTTTATTAACCCCGATATCATTAAATTGTGATGCCATGGTGCTGAAAACGGGCAATTCGTCGGCTTCAACCTCCCAGAGTTTATGATTTCGGGCGTATTGCTTTTTCACATCCCGGAGGGCATCGGCTGCACCACGTTTATCGGATTTGTTGATGGCAATGACATCGGCAAAGTCAAGCATATCGATCTTCTCAAGCTGTGAGGCTGCGCCGTATTCGGGCGTCATCACATAAAGTGAAATATCTGCATAATCCACAATTTCTGTATCGCTCTGCCCAATGCCTGAACTTTCGAGAATCACCATATCGAAACCGGCATTTTTAACAATACAAACCGCATCGCTGATGTATTTTGACAAAGCCAGATTGGCCTGACGGGTAGCCATGCTGCGCATAAATACCCGATCAGAATTGATGGCATTCATGCGGATGCGGTCGCCAAGCAAAGCACCCCCGCTTTTGCGACGCGTGGGATCAACCGATAGAATTGCCATTTTTTTATCGGGGTTGGTCAAGAGGAAACGCCTCACAAGTTCATCGACCAGCGAAGATTTGCCTGCGCCCCCTGTTCCTGTAATTCCGAGTACCGGGCTTGAAAGTTCTTTACAGTCTTGTTTTAGATTTTTGGTTATCTCCCTCACCTGTTCAGGATGGTTTTCGGCAGCAGTAATCAGGGTGGCAATCGCCCTGGCATTTCCGCTGCGGATATCTTCAGGTGTAATTCCTTTAACATCTCCTATCCCAAAATCAGCTTTGCGAAGCAAATCATTGATCATCCCCTGAAGTCCCATATGGCGGCCATCGTCGGGGGAATAAATCCGGGCAATGCCATAACTGTGAAGCTCATCCATTTCATGGGGAAGAATGACACCGCCACCGCCACCGAATATTTTAATATGCCCGCATCCGGCTTCCTTCAGAAGGTCCTTCATATACTTGAAATATTCCATATGCCCACCCTGATATGAAGTGATGGCAATGGCCTGCACATCTTCCTGAATGGCGCACTGAACCACTTCCTGAACGGAGCGGTCGTGGCCGAGGTGAATGACTTCGGCACCTGAGGATTGTAAAATACGTCGCATTACATTGATGGCGGCATCATGCCCATCAAATAAGGCAGCCGCTGTGACAATGCGAATGTGATTCTGGGGTTTGTATGGAATGGTTTCCTGCATGAGTTGTTGTGATTAAGATTCATTTGTTCCCTTTGGCAATCGGGACAAAAAATTAATTTCATTCATTTTTTAATACGATCTTTTCAGCCGGTTCAATTGGCCGGATAAATTTTATTTTGATTATCGGCTTACCATTTCGTTTATCCAAATGGGTGCAAAGGGTGATGTGCATCCTTTTGAAACAGGAAAGTCTTTGTAGATTTCCAGCCTGTTTCCAATATCCAGGGCTCTTTGTCTGTGTTTTGAATGGTAAATTCCAATATTGGCCAATGCCGTGTTCATGGTCCATTGGATTTCAGGAATGGCAACAGGCATTTCTTTTTCAATCTGGTCCAACAGTTTATCAAGGTCAAGTCCAATGGCCACCTTGCCTATTTTAACGGCCAGCAAACTCCAGGCTGAACGGACCGCCCATTTATTGTCAGATTTCATCCACTTTTCAAGAAGTTGTTCTGCAAAAGGATGGGCTTTCAGTGTGTATGCATTGAACCAGTCTGCAACATGAGAAAAAACAATAGTGTTTACCAGTTTATCCAGTTGTTCAACCGACAACTCTTTGGGTTTCATTATTAATACTGCTACTGACTGGGCTTCTGCAATTTTGGTTTCCCAGAGTTCCAAAGCGAGGTTGTTATCGGCCTTTAGTTTTTTGGCAACGTTTCGGATGTCGCCCATTTTCACGCCAAACTGATTTACAGAGGTTGCCCCGTATTTGATATTGTGAGCACTCACTTTGTCGTTGCTCATTGATTTTAACTCTGCAAGTATTTCCTGAACTGTCATTTTAGAATTATGTTTTTTGCGACGTTTTCTTATAAACTGATTCGCATGGCCATAGTATATATGAAAGTGTAAATATATGAAATTGCAATCGATTGCATAACAATTAACCGAGGAATTGGTTCGAGGGGTGTTTTCCTGAAACATGTAAACAGCCTGGCACTAAGGCACACATTCGCCGGATATTTTTTAAATTTCAATTGTCTTGTTTATGCATAAGGTAGATTTCATAAAAGCTAAAGTGATAAATAGCACAACATCGTTGACACTTTTTTTCGTAGCACAACATCGTTGACACTTTTTTCAAAAATCGTTCTTTGACATATTTTTTTCGTATTGTTCAAATAAAAAATGGACGAATACGAGAA
>JAHYJC010000016.1 GCA_019429275.1 Lentimicrobium sp.
TGCCGCCAGCTTCCTTCAGATTCCATCTCGCGATGGACACCCTTGCTCTTGGCTAACACTCCTTACTGTGAAGCGTGTTCGGGACTTGCACCCTATAGCTGATATACATGCCTGACGCACAAAAAAAACCGCCGGAAAGCCCGGCGGAAATTCAGATTTTACTGATTGGTTTCGCGAAGCATTTTCAGTTTTTCACCTAACAACCGAAGTTCTTCCTTGGCTTTTTCAATTTTCTTTTCAAACTCTTGTTTCAGCAGATTCGCTGTTTTTGAGTTTGCAAAGAATCCAATGTTATTTTCCCATGTTTTAATTTCGTCCTGCAATTGCTGGATTTTTCCCTGCACAAAACTGCGCTCTTTGCTGATTATCTTACCTGCATCTGGCGAATCCTTTGTAATCCGATCAACCCGCGCACGATAGTTCATAGTTCCAATCGAAACACTATCCATTTTGAGTTTTTCAAAATGTTTGTTGATGATTGCCCTGAATTCAGTCTGTAGCTTTTCCTTTTCTTTTATGGGTACATGACCAATTCCCATCCATTGACGCTGGAATTCTTTGAGAGTGTCAATGGCTTCATTTCTGCTTTCACCAATTTCAAATGCTTTTGCTTTTTCAATCAATTCAAGCTTGAGCTTCATATTTTCTTCTTCGTGTCCTGAAACATTTTTGAAGTATTCATTTTTTGCTGCAAAAAACTCATCACAAGCAGCCCTGAACCTTTTCCATATTTTATCACTTTGCTTCCTTGGTACAGGCCCTAACTTCTTCCATTCATTCTGCATATTGATCAGTTCACGGCTGGTATTGCGCCAATCGGTACTGGTTCTCAACGCTTCAGCCTGAAGGCATAAGTCAAGCTTAAGGTTGTAGTTATGCATCTGCTGCTCTTTCAGCTTATTATAGAAATCTTTCTTTGCATTGAAAAATGCGTCAAGCGATTTCTTAAATCGGGCCCAGATTTCATTGTTCTGCTTTTTGGGCGCTGGTCCCAGCGTCTTCCATATCTTAAGCAGTTCCGTCATCTGGTTTGTTGAATCCTGCCACGACTTTAGTGAATCATACTCAGAAGCAATGATTTGCTCTGCTTTTTCACATAAAATGGTTTTGGCCGAAAGGTTTTGTTCCAAACCCTCCTGCATTTCATTGTAATACTCTCTTCGCCTGTCATTTATCTTATCAGTTGCACTGCGGAAACGTTCCCACAATTCATCCTTTTTATCCTGTGGAACCGGACCAATCTCTTTCCATTCCTCATGATATTGTTGCAGATTCTTAAACGATTTTATAATTGATGTCTCAAGCAACAGTTCTTCGGCTTTGCCACAAAGTTCAATTTTTGCTTCAAGATTTTTCTTTAGATCAAGGTCCTTTAACTCTTTATTGATTTTAACTTTGTCGAAAAATTTCTCAACCAGAAAATGGTAATTCTGCCAAAGGTTATTTATTTCGGCTTTGGGAACCATTCCAACCGCTTTCCAGCGATCCTGTAATATTTTAAATTCGTCGTAGGTTTTCTTCAGGGTTTCTTCCGAACTAATCAATGCCTTCAGTTCTTCAAGAATTTTATTTTTGGCTTCAAGGTTCTGAATTTTCAGCTTTTCCTGCCCTTCATTAAACCTGAATTTATTCTGCTTGTAGATTTGAAAAGCAGCTTTAAACTTTTCTTCAACTTCATCATCAGGTATAACGGTTACCTCAATACTTTCAACATCAGGATTATTCGTTGATTCTACAAGTTTTTGATAAGCTTCGTGCTTAAATTCCTTGTTGAGTTTCAGAAACGCTACCTTAATCTTCGAAACATCATCTTTGATCTTGTTAACATCTTCTTCTTTTACCAGCTCTTCAAGTCTGGCAACCAACTCCTCACGCGTCATTCCATCCAGATCATCCACATTTTCTTCCTCTGCTTCTTCCTCCTGATCATCTGACTCTTCATCGTCGGTTTTATCACCTTCGGGAGTTTTTGGAGTTTCATCAACTATAACCTCAGTGACTTCACTTGCTTCAATTAGAGTTTCGCTAATTAATTCGGCAGTTGATGCTACTTCTGCGACAGGAAGCATTGAATCAACCCCATCAGCACCTTCGGCCTCCTCCAGAGGCTCGGGAGAACTATTATCGGCCATTAGCTCAGGTTCTTGGACGGCCTGAATTTGATCAGGTTCATCTGCAACTGAAAGTTCAGCTTGTTCAGCAACTTCAGATACAGCATCCGCAATCACTTCTGGAACAGTCGCTTCAACCTCCGGTTGTGCTGATTCTGCCACAATTATATCCTCAGAATCTTCAGCCAAAACGGGTTCAATCGGTTCATCAGTATCCGATTTAACTTCCACTATAGTTTCTGCAACACTCTCTTCAACTTCATTTTCAATTTTTTCAGTTAAAGCAGGTTGCTCAGGTTGATCCGAAACATTTAATTCCATTACAGGCATTTTACCGGGTTCTTCAGGACTCATTTCATCAGGTAGCGGCTCATTGTCTTTAGAAGGCAAAGACTCTATCGTATCAGTCAATAGTTCTGATTCATCAGGATTTGCTGAAATGTTTTCGAAATTGGAGTCGGAGGCCAAAGAATCTTGTTCCGGGAGGGAATTAATTTTTTCTGATGACTCATCAGATTGTGGTTTGGTTTTCATTTAGAATTCAATTGAATGATTAATACTGGGTTAAACTACATTCCAACTAAACCCTGCGCAATATACTTTTTGGTTCACTTTCTAAAAATCAAAGTGGGTTTGAAAAGCATTTTTTTACAGAATCAGTGGCAGGAACATTAACTGATAATTTTTCAGTTAATTTGGTTCGCTATCTAAAAATTGGTATGCAAAAATAAGAATTATTGTTTGATAATGATGATTTTCTGCGGATTCATTCTGAGAATAGATACAAAAAATGGAGGATATTTCATGTCACAGTATGCACACAAAAAAAGGCGATAGAAATATTCATACATTCTCCGAAACTATTTTTAATTTTTGGCAAAAAAGCAAACAATAATCAGAAAGGCCTTTTATTGAAGATAAGATATCCGAATTTCATAAAAAAGGAGAACGGTTCCGGTTCTTTATAGAAATAATTCAGATTCAGGCTTATGGGCCCTATCGGAGAATGATAGACCAAAGCAGATGTTCCCATGCCATAAATGAAAAACTCGTCTGCAGATTTTGCCTGCCTCGTTAAATAATCTTGTTGAATGGCCCAGATCGGAGCAAACAGATGAGTTTCAATCCGGAAATCAATATTTTTACGGATTTCTACAATATTTTTTGAGCCTAATGCAACAAACCGGCTTGCCCTGAACTGAGGCATAAATCGTATGAGGGCTTCGGGAAATGGCTGATATGCCTTTACCGACAATATAGTGGAGGTATAATTCAGGAAATATTCCTGCGATGAATAGAAGGCTTGTATTGAAAAACCAAAACTCAAGGGATGCAATTGTTTAAAATAATTCTCATATAAAAAATTCGCCTGAATCCATTTGTGATTTTTATTCATAAACTCCTTGAAAGGCGCCGTACTTCCAGGTGAAAATTTTTCTTTTCCACTTATGAAACGAACATCAGCAAGCAACCTGACTCCGCTACTGGCATATTCTTTCCTGTTAAGCGAATTAATTTCCAGGCCAACTCCGGGCGAAAAGTAGGAAAAAGTAGTTTTGTCAAGTGTATCGAGGCGATTGTAAAAGTTAACCTGAAAATAATCATCCCGGTTTCGGCCTGAAACGAAATCAACCAACAAAATTCCTCGGTTTGAAATGGGAAAACCTCCCAATAAGGTTAAAAAATTTTCCTTTTCAATGAGGAAAAATGGATCCTCATCTTCAAAGAAATAAGTATTTGTTTTAAAATAATTAAACTTATTGTAAGTAAACCGGGCTTTAAGAAAAAATGGACTGTACCCCGGTATATCCATTCTGCCTTCAATCATAGCTGAGTTGTAAAACCTGCCAAAGTATGCATTGGCATTAGCCTGATAGGCCAATCGCGTCCAGTAATTATATTGAAGCTTAACGAATAACTCGTTTACAGAGCTTGAAGTTACAGCACCTCCTACTCCGGTAATCAGTTGGTTTTCGCGCTGAACATTAAGGTAAAGATCAAATAATCCTGATATAGAATCATAAATAAGCTGTGGATATATGTGCTCAATTTTATCTTCTGCAATTAGTTTAAAATACTCGGGTTTTATCTTCTTTAATGTTATCCCTTCTGGTTTTTGTCCAAATTCAGAATCAAGCCGTAGAACTTTGCGTGTGCTAATCTGAAGAAGCTGGTTTACATATTCATATTGTCCGCCCTTTAAACCAGAAACCTTGAGATTTCCTATATTAAGTTGAGGTTTCTTGCTTATAAATGTTGCCCGTTTAATTGCAATCTCTTCCTTGTCAACAATGTCAACAACAAATTTTCGAATCTCGGGCACCCAACGTTTTGCCATAGCGTATCCTGAATCTATAAAAGCCGGCGTATAACTAAAATCGATAACATTCACATTTTGCAGAATCGGCCTGATTAAAACGCCATTCTCACACATTACAGAATAATCCTGCCTTTGCATGAGCATACTCTGAAGCTGCGACATCACATCATCATCTTTAGGTTCTTCATAATTGGCGGCAACCTGACTTCCAATGATGATATCAGGGAAGAACTGTTCATACATTATATCTGCTGGGAAATTATTATACATTCCACCATCAAAAAGCAATTTTCCGTCGATTCTAATTGGCTTGAAGAAAAAAGGAAAGGTCATAGAAGCCCTCACTGCACTTCCAAGGTCTCCGTTTTTTAAAACCAAAGCTTCTCCCCGCGAAACATCGGCAGCAATGCAACGGTAAGGAACCATCAGGTTGTCGAAATTATAACCTGATGCAGCTCCGGCATCGGAAAAAATCTCAAGAAAAGCAAAATCCATTACAACAGGTGAAACGAGGTTGGTGGGAAAGAAGGGGGTAAATACCGAATCAATACGGAATTTAAATTCAGCCCAACTGGCATCAGGAATGGATTTCTTGAACAGATAAGTATATTGTTCATCAACTTTACCTGATACCCATCCGGCAAAATCTGCAGATTTTACTATCTTTTCCATCTCATCGGGCGAATAGCCCGAAGCATATAAGGCTCCAATAATGGCACCCATTGATGTTCCTGTAATATAATTGATAGGAATTCCTTCCTCTTCAAGTGCCCTGATGACCCCGATATGCGCAACACCTTTTGCCCCGCCCCCGCTAAGAACCAAACCAACCTTCTGGGCAGAAAGGCTTACTGACATAAATGCCAGACATAAAACGATAACCAGAGAAAAGCGAAATCTCATTTCAAGCTGATAGAATTTACAAAACAATGGCTAAAATTGCAGCAAAAATAAAGCCGCAGATTTGTTTTTAAAACGAAATCTGCGGCATATTGTTATAAATTAAATACTAAATTCTGTCTAATGCCTGTTTAAGGTCAGAGAGTAGATCATTTACATCCTCAATACCCACTGAGTATCGAACAAGCCCTTCGCTAATACCGGCTTTCTCCCTGTCGCTTGCATGCATTTTAGAGTGGGTCATTGATGCCGGATGCTGAATAAGCGTTTCAACTCCACCTAACGATACTGCAAGGATTGAGAGGTGTACATTATTCATCAAAATTTTACCGGCTTCTAATCCGCCTTTCAGCTCAAAACTTATCATTGTGCCAGATCCTTCCATTTGTGTCTTTGCAAGTTCATGCTGTGGATGAGATTCAAGTCCGGGATATCTGACCCAGGCTACTTTAGGATGTGCCTCCAGAAATTTTGCTATCTCCATTGCATTTTGCTGCGCCCTGTCAATTCGAATACCCAGAGTTCGTATGCCACGGATGACCATGTAAGCCTGGTGGGGATCCATATTACAGCCCATAGTAACCATCATACTGCGGAGTTTTTTGCCCAGGGCCTTATCTTTTGTAATAATTATTCCGGCAACAATATCAGCATGCCCGTTCAGAAACTTGGTCATAGAATGCAAAACTACATCGGTCCCAAACTCAAGCGGTCTTTGCAGGTATGGGCTGCAAAAAGTATTGTCAACCACAACTATAGCACCATGTTTATGAGCCAGTTCGGCGCATGCTTTAATATCTGTGATGTCAATCGTTGGGTTGGCAGGTGTTTCAATATAAAGCATTTTGGTATTTGGACGAAATGCTGCTTCAACTGCCTTAATATCAGCAGTATTTACGTAAGTAGATTCAACTCCGAACCTTGACCAATGTTGTTCGATTACCACCCTTGACGGGCCGTAAACGGCTGAAGAACTTACAATATGATCGCCCTGATTCAGCATGGCCATGTAAATCGTATTTACTGCAGCCATACCCGAACTTGTTGCTATGCCTTCAGCTCCACCCTCAAGATCTGCAACCAGAGTTTCAAGAGCATGAATTGTCGGATTGGCTATTCTGGTATAAATATATCCGTGTTCTTCGCCCGAAAAACACCTTGCACCATGATCAGCATCTTCAAAAATAAAAGTTGAAGTTTGATAAATTGGGACTGTTGCGCTTCCCAGCGGATTTTCGAACTCACCACCATGCACCATTCGGGAATTAATTCCCAGATTTTCATTTTTCATTTTTTTTATTTAAAAATTTGACATTCTCAATATATTTTCACATCAATCAGGTTAAGAAAAAACAATTCTGTTCAAAACAATATTGCCTATTTATTCTTTTTTAATCTAAATGACAGGTGATTAAATATTGTCGATTTTCGTGTGTGCTTAAAAATTCCTTCATTGATGGCTTTAACATCTTCAATGGTATAAAAAGCATTTGGATTAAACTTATTAATTATGGAAACCACATGCTCAATATCTTTGCGTTTAATGATGGTAAAAACTATATCAACCTGACCTTTACTTCCTTCGGCCTTTACCGAAGTAACGCCATAGTTACTTTCCCTCAGGAAACTGATAAGGTCACTTGTGTCTTTTTTAGGTATTATGCGAATGAGAACATTTCCGATGGAAAGCTTTTCTTCCAGCGCCATTCCTATGTAGTTTCCCATAGCAAATCCGCCACCATAGGCTACATAAGCAAGCACATTGTCAAGGTGCTTCATAATCTGGCTAACGGCCAGTAGCCATATTATCACTTCAAAAAATCCCAGGAAAGGAGCCAGAAGTTTCTGGCCTTTCGAAATAAAGATTAAACGCAATGTGCCAATCGTCTGATCGCTTATGCGGGCAATAAATATTAAAAGAGGCAGTACAATCCAGGTAAAAACAGGAGAACCAGCCTCAAACAATTGTGAAAAGTCCATTGGTTTTTATTACAAAAATAAATCTTTATCAGGCAATAGGGAAAACAGTCAGCAGCAAAATTTAATTAACTCTATCTCGTTAAAATCAAATAGTGAACTTTAGTATCTTTGAACCATGAATCAGGAAATAAACATGGAAAACGAAAATGAGGGCATTGCGGTTATATCAACCTCCGATTGGCTGATAACTATTCTACTATTATTTATTCCAATTGCAAACCTGGTATTATTACTCGTATGGTCATTCCGAAAATCGACCAACCCAAGTAAATCAAATTTCAGCCGGGCAGTTTTATTATTGCTCATCATAAGTTTTCTGTTATTTGCACTGATTCTTACTATTTCCGGTGTCACCATTTTCGAAATTATGCGTGAAGGAGCTGATTTTATTGATATTCCTTCCTATTGAGGTAAAATCTTTAAGTTTTCATTTTCTGTTTAGTTCTGGCTTTTTAAGAAATTTTTCTTCATTTAAAATCGGGAAGTATAAGAATGTTTTTAAGTTTCACCAACAGTCATTTGTATTCAATAGCGGAAATAACCGGAGTTGCCGGCAATTCCCGCTGTTGATATTTCAATTAAAAATTAAGCCTGAGCGGTTGGGCCTCCCATGGTGAAAGGCATATTTGATTCGCTTTCCTTAATTGTACCATGGACCGCCTCAAATTTGGAAATATTATCACGTAGAGCCCCCATAAGTCGTTTGGCATGCTGGGGTGTCAGTATAATTCTCGACTTTACTTTAGCTTTGGGAACCCCAGGCATCATTTTTACAAAGTCAATGATAAATTCTGCATTTGAGTGAGTGATAATTGCAAGGTTGGAATAAATTCCTTCGGCAGTTTCGTCACTCAATTCAATGTTAATCTGGTTCTGTTTGTTGTCGCTCATGTTTATATCCTTTCTAAAATCATTTTAAAAATAAGGGCGACAGGCTAAGATGCCTGTCGCCCTTTAAAAAATACACTCATTTTAGTTTACAACTCATCAGCTTTAGATGCCATGAGTTTTTCATACTCTTCCTTAGATCCGACTATCAGATCATCGTATTCACGAAGACCGGTACCGGCAGGAATAAGGTGTCCAACGATTACATTTTCTTTCAAACCAAGCAGGGCATCGCTTTTTGCATTGATTGAAGCAACAGTCAGAACCTTTGTGGTTTCCTGGAATGATGCTGCTGAAATAAAACTTTTGGTCTGCAAGGAAGCCCTGGTTATACCCTGAAGCACCTGCTTAGCAGTTGCCGGTTGGGCATCTCTGGACTCAATAAGTTGAAGATCGCGACGCTTTAGCAATGAATTTTCATCGCGTAATTTGCGGGCAGTAACTATTTGACCAGGTTTTAGATTGGTTGAATCCCCTGGATTAGTAACTACCTTTTTACCAAATATCCAGTCATTTTCATCATGAAAATCGATCTTATTTACCAACTCACCTTCAAGGAATTTGGTATCTCCCGGATCAGCAACATCAACCTTGCGCATCATTTGACGCACAATCACCTCATAGTGTTTGTCGTTAATTTTTACTCCCTGTAAACGATAAACCTCCTGAATTTCATTAACAATGTACTCCTGAACTTCCATAGGGCCTTTAATGGCAAGGATGTCGCGTGGCGTTTTGGCACCTTCTGAGAGTGGAGTACCTGCTTTAACATAGTCGTTCTCCTGGGCAAGAATCTGCTTTGAAGTAGGAATAAGATAGCTTTTTTCTTCACCTGTTTTTGACGTAATGATAACTTCTCTGTTTCCTCTCTTAAGTTTTTTACCAAAAGAAACAACGCCGTCGATTTCAGATACCACAGCCGGATCAGAAGGATTACGAGCTTCAAATAACTCAGTTACCCGTGGCAATCCTCCGGTAATGTCTCCGGATTTTCCAACAGCACGCGGAATTTTAACCAGTATTTCACCAGCCTTTATCTTCCGTTTTTCATCAACAATAATATGTGATCCAACCGGAATGTCATATACTCTAAGGTCAGAACCATCTTCTGCAATAATCCGGATACTGGGATTCTTCGCTTTTTGACGAGATTCAATAATTACTTTATCATGATATCCTGTCTGCTCATCAGATTCCACCCTGAAAGTTGTTCCTTCAATGATATTGTCATAGACTACTTTTCCGGTAACTTCTGAAAGAATAACAGCATTGTATGGATCCCAGTCGCTGATGAGGCTTCCTTTTGTTATTGCTGTTCCTTGCCTGAAATACAGGTTTGCTCCATAAGGGATATGGGCTGAAGCAAGAATGATTCCGGTCTTTTTGTCAACAATTCTCATTTCAGCTGAGCGGCCGATGACAATGTCATATTTTTTACCTTCAGCATTCTCATATTCAACAAACCTGAGTTCATCAATTTCCAGAATACCATCATATTTGGCTTCAATTCGCGATGCAACTGAAATGTTTGAAGCGGTACCTCCAACATGGAATGTACGGAGTGTAAGCTGAGTACCGGGTTCTCCGATAGACTGTGCAGCAATAACGCCAACTGCTTCGCCCTTTTGAACCATACGTCCTGAGGCAAGATTACGTCCGTAGCATTTAGCACATACTCCTTTCTTCGATTCACATGTAAGTACCGAGCGTATCTCAACAGTTTCAATTGGTGATTCCTCAATAACCTTGCTGATGTCTTCAGTAAGCTCTTCACCGGCAGTTGCAATGATTTCTCCTGTATGAGGATGATAGATATCATGTAAAGTTACCCTGCCAAGAATACGGTCATACAATGTTTCAACAATTTCCTCATTTTTCTTGAGCGATGAAGTTTCAAGTCCCCGAAGTGTTCCACAATCAGGTTCTGTAATTACCACATCCTGAGCAACATCAACCAAACGGCGGGTAAGATAACCAGCATCGGCAGTTTTCAGAGCGGTATCGGCAAGACCTTTACGAGCACCGTGAGTTGAAATAAAATACTCAAGAACAGAGAGACCTTCTTTAAAATTAGAAAGAATCGGGTTCTCAATAATCTCTCCCCCGGTTGCACCTGATTTCTGTGGTTTTGCCATAAGGCCCCTCATACCTGAGAGCTGACGAATCTGCTCTTTAGATCCACGGGCGCCGGAATCAAGCATCATATATACTGAGTTGAATCCTTGCTTATCCTTAGTAAGATTCTCCATCACAGTATAGGTTAAACGGGAGTTGGTGTGAGTCCAGATGTCAATAATCTGATTGTACCGCTCATTATTGGTGATGAATCCCATGTTATAATTGGCCATTACTTCATCGACTTCCTGATTGGCCTGATTAACCATATTTTCTTTAACATCAGGAACGATTACATCACTCAGAGTAAACGAAAGTCCACCCTTGAAAGCCATGGAATAACCAAGATCTTTGATATCGTCAAGGAATCGGGAAGTCTTGGCGGTTCCGGTCTTCTTCACTATATCTCCGATAATGTCACGAAGCGCTTTCTTGGTAAGCAGTTGGTTTATGTAACCATATTCTTCAGGAACAACCTGGTTGAATAGCACCCTACCAACAGTAGTTTCAATTAACCGTTCTACCTTTACTAAATTTTCAACTACAGGAATACGTACTTTAATAAAAGCATGTAAGTCTGCAACTCTCTCATTGTAGGCGATGATAACTTCCTCAGGTGAATAGAATGTCATTCCTTCGCCTTTAACCGGATTCTCAGGAATCGAAGTACGACCCTTAGTCATGTAGTATAGGCCCAAAACCATGTCCTGTGAAGGAACAGTAATTGGTGCGCCATTCGCCGGATTAAGAATATTGTGTGAAGCCAGCATCAGAAGCTGAGCCTCCAGAACGGCAGCATTGCCCAGTGGAACATGCACAGCCATCTGGTCACCGTCAAAGTCGGCATTGAAAGCAGTACAAACCAATGGATGAAGTTGAATTGCTTTTCCTTCGATCAGCTTGGGTTGAAATGCCTGAATACCTAAACGGTGAAGCGTTGGAGCACGGTTAAGCATTACCGGATGTCCTTTGAGAATACTCTCAAGAATATCCCATACTACCGGGTCTTTTCTGTCAACTATCTTTTTGGCTGACTTTACGGTTTTAACTATACCCCTCTCCAGCATCTTTCGGATAATGAACGGCTTAAACAATTCAGAAGCCATATCTTTGGGAAGTCCGCACTCATTAAGCTTGAGTTCTGGTCCTACCACAATTACCGAACGGCCAGAGTAGTCAACACGTTTTCCAAGCAAATTCTGACGGAAACGTCCTTGTTTGCCTTTTAGGCTATCACTCAAAGATTTAAGAGCTCTATTAGATTCAGTTTTAACTGAATTTGCCTTCCTTGAATTGTCAAACAATGAATCTACAGCCTCCTGAAGCATGCGCTTTTCGTTACGCATAATTACATCAGGTGCTTTTATTTCGATAAGTCTTTTCAACCGGTTATTGCGAATGATTACCCTGCGGTATAAATCATTCAGGTCGCTGGTTGCAAAACGGCCACCATCCAGAGGCACCAAAGGCCTGAGTTCAGGTGGTATGACAGGCACTACTTTAACAATCATCCATTCCGGATGATTTTCGATACGGCCCTGAGCATCGCGGAAAGCTTCAAATACCTGAAGGCGCTTGAGAGCATCTGCTTTACGCTGTTGTGAGGTTTCAGTATTTGCTTTGTGTCTCAGCTCATATGACTCATGGTCAAGATCGAGACCTTTAAGTAAATCATACAGTGCCTCAGCACCCATTTTTGCAACAAATTTTTGAGGGTCTGTATCGTCAAGGTACTGATTATCACGGGGAAGTGCATCTAGCGCTTCAAAATATTGCTCCTCTGTGAGCAATGCCATCTTTTCAACCTTAACATCTTCCTTGAGCATCACACCATCCATTACGCCGGGTTGTACCACAACATAACGCTCGTAGTATATGATTGAATCAAGTTTTTTTGTGTTTTGATTTAATAAGGCACCAATTTTATTGGGCAATGATCTGAAATACCAGATATGGGCAACCGGTACAACAAGCTGAATGTGCCCCATACGTTCACGTCGAACTTTCTTCTCGGTAACTTCTACTCCGCATCGGTCACATACAATTCCTTTATACCTGATTCTCTTGTATTTCCCGCAATGACATTCCCAATCTTTTACCGGACCGAAAATACGTTCGCAAAACAAGCCGTCACGTTCAGGCTTATAGGTGCGATAATTGATGGTTTCGGGTTTTAAAACCTCTCCACTCGATCGTTCAAGGACCATTTCGGGTGAAGCTAAACTTATGGTAATCTTGGAAAAATTACTGGAAATTGTGCTGTCTTTTCTGAAAGCCATATTTTGTTTTCTAAATATTTACAAATGATTGATCAACCGGTAACTGTAATCCGGTAATCTTATGTAGAGATTACCGGAAGCAGAATTCCGTTATAATTAATCGAACGTTATGTTCAATCCAAGGCCTCGCAGTTCATGAACCAAAACATTAAATGATTCAGGAATTCCTGGTATTGGCATATTATCGCCTTTGACAATGGCTTCATAAGCTTTGGCGCGACCCATAACATCATCAGATTTCACAGTAAGTATCTCCTGAAGGATATGAGATGCTCCGAATGCTTCGAGTGCCCAAACTTCCATCTCACCAAAACGCTGACCACCAAACTGAGCTTTACCTCCGAGTGGTTGCTGAGTGATAAGTGAATATGGTCCAATTGAGCGGGCATGCATTTTATCATCAACCATATGGTGGAGTTTCAGCATGTAAATAAATCCTACTGTAGCAGCCTGGTCAAATCTTTCCCCGGTGCCACCATCGTATAAATATACTTTTCCATTTTCAGGAAGACCAGCCTTATGCATGTACTCATTGATCATATCATTGGATGCACCATCAAAAATAGGTGTGGCAAAATTTAATCCAAGGGTTTTACCAGCCCATCCCAGAACAGTTTCGTAAATCTGACCAAGATTCATACGTGAAGGTACACCAAGTGGGTTCAGTACGATGTCAACCGGCGTCCCATCGGCCAAAAATGGCATATCTTCCTCTCGAACAATACGGGCAACTATGCCCTTATTACCGTGTCGGCCTGCCATTTTATCACCAACTTTAAGTTTACGTTTCTTGGCAATATAAACCTTCGCCATTTGTACAATTCCATTGGGAAGATCATCACCGACTGTAGCTACAAATTTTTTGCGGTTAAAAACGCCAAGTATTTCCTTGTACTTGATAATGTAGTTGTTAATCAGGGTTTTAATCAGTTCATTTACATCTTTATCAGTAGTCCATTTGCCCGGGTTAATATTGATGTAGTCAATACCCATCAGCATTTTTTGGGTGAACTTGATCTTTTTGGGAACAATTTCTTCTTTAAAATTATTGTAAACCCCCTGAGATGTTTTTCCTGAAACCAGAACAGTAAGCTTGTCAACAAGCTTAGCCTTAAGTTCCTGAGTGTTTTTAGCAAACTCATCCTCAAGAACTTTCACGATATCCTTTTCCTTCGCTTTTACCTTGCGGTCTTTAATCATCCTTGAGAATAGCTTTTTATCAAGAACGACACCCTTCATTGAAGGAGGGGCCTTGAGAGATGCATCTTTCACATCTCCGGCTTTATCACCAAATATTGCCCGCAGCAGTTTCTCTTCAGGTGTAGGATCGCTTTCTCCTTTAGGAGTGATCTTACCAATAAGTATATCACCTTCAGTTACTTCTGCACCTATACGGATCAAACCGTTATCGTCAAGATCTTTTGTTGCTTCGGTACTTACATTAGGAATATCATTCGTCAGCTCTTCAACACCACGCTTGGTATCGCGAACTTCCAGAGTGAATTCTTCAATGTGAATTGAAGTAAAAATATCCTCTTTAACAACCTTTTCAGAAATAACAATGGCATCCTCAAAATTATATCCTTTCCAGGGCATAAAAGCAACCATAAGATTTCGGCCCAGGGCCAGGTCTCCCATGCTGGTAGCATAACCTTCGCACAATACCTGACCTTTTTTCACCCTGTCGCCTTTGCGGACAATCGGGCGAAGGTTTATGCAGGTATTCTGGTTTGTTCGGGCAAATTTGGTAAGTGGATAATGAACCACATCGTCATCGAAGCTTACAAGTTTTTCATCTTCAAGGCGGGTGTGTCGGATGATGATTTCTCTTGCATCAACATATTCAACCAGTCCATCTGATTCAGCAGTTACAAGCACACGGCTATCGAAAGCCACACTTTTCTCAATACCTGTTCCAACAATCGGAGACTCGGGATTTAAAAGTGGAACAGCCTGACGCATCATGTTTGATCCCATAAGGGCACGGTTGGCGTCATCATGCTCAAGGAACGGAATCAAGGAAGCAGCGATTGAAGCAATCTGGTTCGGAGCAATGTCAATAAGGTCAACTTTTTCTTTTTCAACAATAGGATAATCAGCCAGATAACGTACTTTTATCTTATCATTGGCAAAATTACCGTGCTCATCAATGGGTGTCGTTGCCTGAGCGATGATCTTATTTTCTTCTTCTTCAGCACTGAGATAAATAGGGTCCTCCTGGAGATTAACCTTACCGTTTACTACCTTTTTATAGGGTGTTTCTATGAAACCTAATCTGTTGATTTTTGCATAGACGCACAAAGAAGAAATCAAACCGATATTCGGTCCTTCAGGTGTTTCAATTGTACATAAGCGACCGTAGTGAGTGTAGTGAACGTCACGAACCTCAAATCCGGCACGTTCGCGCGACAATCCACCAGGCCCCAAAGCTGAAACTCTCCTTTTATGAGTTAATTCAGCCAACGGATTGGTCTGATCCATAAACTGAGACAACTGGTTGGTACCGAAAAATGAATTAATAACTGAAGATAATGTTTTGGCGTTGATCAAATCGGTTGGAGTAAATACTTCGTTATCCCTTACATTCATTCTCTCACGAATGGTACGGGCCATACGGGCAAGTCCAACTCCAAACTGATTATATAATTGTTCTCCTACAGTCCTGATTCTACGGTTACTCAGGTGATCGATATCGTCAACTTCAGTACGTAAGTTTATAAGGCTGATCAGATACTTAATGATAGAGATAATGTCCTCCTTTGAAAGTACACGTGTTTCCATACTCGTGTCAAGGTTGAGTTTTTTGTTGATCCTGTAACGGCCAACATCACCAAGGTCATACCTTTTATCAGAAAAGAAAAGTTTTTCGATTATACCGCGTGCCGTTTCCTCATCAGGGGGTTCAGCATTACGCAACTGCCTGTAAATAAATTCAACTGCCTCTTTTTCGGAGTTAGCTGTGTCTTTCTGCAGTGTATTAAATATAATGGAATAGTCAATATTATCGGGGTCCACTTTATGAAGCAGGACAGTTTTTGCACCAGATTCAACAATCAGGTCAATATGATGGGTTTCAAGAACTGTTTCGCGGTCAATAATAACCTCAGTTCTTTCAATAGAAACAACCTCACCGGTATCTTCATCCACAAAATCTTCAATCCAGTTCTTTAGAACTCTGGCGGCAAGGCGGGAGCCAACAACTTTTTTCAATCCGGCTTTCGAAACCTTAATTTCTTCGGCCAGGTTAAAAATTTCTAAAATGTCTTTATCAGTTTCATAACCGATAGCCCTGAGCAGGGTGGTTACGGGTAGCTTTTTCTTACGGTCAATGTAGGCATACATCACATTATTGATGTCAGTTGTAAATTCCATCCAGGAACCCTTAAAAGGAATAATCCTGGCAGAAAACAACTGCGAGCCGTTTGCGTGATAGCTTGTTCCGAAAAATACACCCGGTGATCTGTGTAACTGAGAAACAACAACCCTTTCGGCGCCATTGACCACAAAAGTACCTTTTGGAGTCATGTACGGTATCATACCAAGATAAACATCCTGAATGATGGTTTCAAAATCCTCGTGCTCCGGATCGGTACAATATAATTTGAGCTTGGCTTTCAGAGGAACACTGTAGGTTAAACCCCTCTCGATACACTCCTCAATTGAATAACGAGGAGGATCAACAAAATAATCGAGAAATTCAAGCACAAAATTATTTCTCGAATCGGTAATGGGGAAGTTTTCGGAGAAAACCTTGAACAAGCCTTCAGAAGCCCTGTTTTCAGGGTTGGTTTCCAATTGGAAAAAATCCTGAAATGACTTGACTTGAATATCAAGAAAATCAGGATATTCGGATTGATTCTTTGTAGTTGCGAAACTAATTCTTTCTATCTTTTTTGAAGCCAAGGTCGTAAAATTTAAAAGTAAAAACTATGAATAAATTAAACAATTAATCCCGGTCATCATAACCGGGAAACAACAGATTCTTTACCTACGCATACGCGTAGGTAAAGAATCTGCATGTATAATTGCAAATTAGCCGCATTTACTTATTTTACTTCAACCTCTGCACCAGCTTCTTCAAGTGATTTTTTGAGTGCTTCAGCTTCGTCTTTAGTAACGCCTTCTTTCAGTGCTTTGGGAGCTGCGTCAACGAGCTCTTTTGCTTCTTTAAGTCCAAGGCTGGTAAGCTCTTTAACGAGCTTAACAACGGCCAATTTAGCCTGACCAGCTGATTTAAGGATTACGTCAAACTGCGTTTTTTCTTCAGCTACAGCGGCTTCGCCTGCTCCAGCTCCACCAGCCATCATTACAGGGGCTGCGGCTGCCGGCTCGATACCATATTCGTCTTTGAGAATCTGGGCGAGTTCGTTAACTTCTTTAACAGTCAGGTTAACCAATTGTTCTGCAAAAGCTTTTAAGTCTGCCATTTTTTATTGTTGTTTAAATTGTTTTACAAAGAAATTATTTGATTTTTTTTATTTCGTGCTTCCTAATGAAGTGTGGTTATCTCTCTGAGAGAGTTTTGAGAACTCCGCTGATGGTATGGCCACCTGACTGCAATGCTGAAATAACATTGATTGTTGGTGTTTTAAGTGCCAGAATTATATCAGCGATAAGTTCATTTTTCGATTTGATGCTGACAAGTGCGTCAAGATTCTGATCCCCAATGAACGACATTTCCTCTACATAAGCTCCCTTAAGTATTGGTTTCGTACTGGTTCTTCTGAATTCCTTGATCAACTTGGCCGGCTCATTGTTAACTTCCGACAACATGATGGAAGTTGCTCCTTTGAGTGAGCCATAAAGCGCTGAAAAGTCCTTATTGGTTTTTTCCATTGCTTTACGCAACAATGTGTTTTTTACTACGATCAACTTAACATCCTTTTTGAAACACAACCTTCTCAATTTACTGGTTTTTTCAACATTTAAGTCGGAGATATCAGTAATATAGATATGATCGTAGTTCTGCAACTGCTCAGTCAGGGTGTCGATAAGTTGACTTTTTTCTTCTTTTCTCATGATATTTTTTGTTTACGAGGAAAGTTCCACAAATTAACTTATACAGTGATTGATTTCTGATCAACTCGGATACCCGGGCCCATAGTACTTGACATGAACAATGATTTCATATAAGTACCTTTAGCAGCAGTAGGTTTCAGTTTAATGATGGTATTGAGAAGCTCCCGGGCATTTTCCAAAAGTTTCTCATCTTCAAATGAGGTTTTTCCAACAGCAGCATGAATGATTCCATATTTATCAACTTTGAAATCAATCTTACCAGCCTTTGCCTCCAGAACTGCCTTTCCAACTTCCATTGTAACTGTACCGGTTTTTGGATTAGGCATCAGTCCGCGAGGTCCCAGGATTTTTCCAAGTGCACCTACTTTGGGCATTACACTAGGCATGGTGATAATAACATCCACGTCAGTCCAACCTTCCTTGATTTTCTGAATATATTCATCCAGTCCATAAAAATCAGCGCCGGCAGCTTTGGCTTCATCCTCCTTGTCGGGAGTACATAAAACCAACACTCTGACAGTTTTTCCAGTACCGTGAGGAAGCATAACCGTGCCCCTTACCATTTGATTTGCTTTGCGGGGGTCGACGCCTAATCGGACATCAACATCCACAGAACTATCAAACTTGGTATTAGAAATTTGCTTAACAATTTTTATGGCATCATTCAGGGTAAAGGTGGCGTTTTTATCGAACTTTGCCAGAGCCTCTTTCCTTTTTTTTGTTAATTTAGCCATTTCGCGCCTTGTTAAATTTTATTTTTCAATGATAAACCCTGCATTCGCAGTGTTATTGATTCAGTCATTTGCAAAAGGAGGGGTTCCCGATACCGTTAATCCCATACTTCTTGCTGTTCCGGCAACCATTCGCATTGCTGATTCAATGGTAAATGCATTTAAATCCACCATTTTTATCTCGGCAATTTCCTTAACCTGGTCCCACGTAACTGATCCAACTTTTTTACGGTTGGGTTCAGCAGATCCGCTCTTAAGTTTGGTAGCCTCTAACAACTGAACTGCAACAGGCGGGGTCTTGATGATGAAATCAAAGGATTTGTCTTTGTAAACAGTTATGATAACCGGTAGGATTTTTCCTGCCTGATCCTGCGTACGTGCATTAAACTGTTTGCAAAATTCCATGATGTTCACACCCTTGGATCCCAATGCAGGCCCAACAGGTGGAGAAGGATTAGCTCCTCCGCCCTTTATCTGCAGTTTAATTAAACCGCTTACTTCTTTTGCCATTTGATGTGTAAACTTAGTGAGTTAATTGACTACACTTTCCCGACTTAATCTTTCTCTACCTGCATAAAGCCAAGTTCCAATGGAGTTTTACGACCAAAAATTTTGACCATAACTTTCAACTTCTTTTTTTCCTCGTTTATCTCTTCGATAATTCCGGTAAAACTATTGAAAGGCCCATCGATCACGGTTACGGTTTCGCCGACAATAAAAGGAACGCTGGCTTCTTCGCCTTGTTCTGTCAACTCATCGACTTTACCCAAAATGCGGTTTATTTCGGCAGGACGCAAGGGAACGGGTTCTCCCTTTGATCCTAAAAAGCCTAAAACCCCAGGCACACTTTTGATCATGTGTGGAATTTCACCAGTCAGCAGAGCTTCAATCAGTATATATCCCGGAAGATAATTCCGTTCCTTACTGATCTTCTTACCTTTACGCACCTGATACACCTTTTCGGTAGGAATAAGTACCTGCGATATATAATCACCATAGCCTAAGCGCTTGATTTCATTTTCAAGGTATTGCTTTACCTTTTTTTCATTGCCGCTTATGGCTCTGATTACGTACCACTTTTTTACTTGATCGCCCATACAGACTGACGTAATTGATAAGATTGAATATCAAACAACTGATATTAAATTAATAGAGAAAGTTGGTTACTATTTTAAAACAGCAGGTAGAACCGCTCTAAAATAGTTTGGAAAGACATATCCATCAAATAAACGACAAATGCGATTATAAGGGAAGCGATGGATACAACTATTGCACTGTTCTGGAGTTCATTCCAGGTGGGCCAGGAGGTTTTATTTACCAACTCGTCGTAACTTTCGTTGATGTAATCCTGAATTTTTGTCTTTGCCATTTACCATTATTTTAATTGCACGGGAGGAGAGACTCGAACTCCCAACCAACGGTTTTGGAGACCGCTACTCTACCAATTGAGCTACACCCGTTTGAGAATCATCGCAACAGAGATTATCTCCGCCAACTATATTATTTAATATGACAGAAATAAAGGCATCCTGTTCAATTACAGGATTACCTTTATTGCTGTTTTGTGTGTATTAATCCAGAATCTCTGTTACCTGACCGGCACCAACTGTTCTTCCACCTTCACGAATAGCGAAGCGAAGGTTTTTCTGCATAGCGATAGGTGCAATCAGCTTAACATTTACTGAAAGGTTGTCACCTGGCATCACCATTTCAACACCTTCAGGAAGATGTACTTCACCGGTTACGTCAGTAGTTCTGAAGTAAAACTGAGGACGATACCTGTTGTGGAAAGGAGTGTGACGTCCACCTTCTTCTTTTTTCAGGATATAAACTTCAGCATTAAAATCTTTGTGAGGAGTGATTGAACCTGGTTTCGCGATAACCATTCCACGACGAATTTCGTCTTTGTCAATACCACGAAGCAACAAACCTGCATTATCTCCAGCCTCACCGGTATCAAGAATCTTACGGAACATTTCTACTCCTGTAACAACTGATTTTAGTTTGTCAGCATCAAGACCAATGATATCAACAGGATCTCCTGTGTGAATAACTCCGGTTTCGATACGACCGGTTGCAACTGTTCCACGACCGGTGATTGAGAACACGTCCTCAACAGGCATCAGGAATGGTTTGTCAACATCACGCGGAGGAAGTGGAATCCAGGTATCAACTGCTTCCATAAGTTCCATTACTTTTTCAACCCATTTTGGTTCTTTGTTAAGTCCACCAAGAGCTGAACCCTGAATAACAGGAGTGTTGTCACCATCAAAACCGTAGAAAGTAAGAAGATCGCGAATCTCCATTTCAACTAGTTCAAGAAGTTCGGGATCATCAACAAGGTCAACCTTGTTCATGAATACCACCAAACGGGGAACACCCACCTGACGAGCAAGAAGAATATGCTCGCGGGTTTGAGGCATAGGACCATCAGTAGCAGCAACTACGAGTATAGCGCCGTCCATCTGGGCAGCTCCGGTAACCATGTTCTTCACGTAGTCAGCGTGACCTGGACAGTCAACGTGCGCGTAGTGACGATTCGCGGTTTGATACTCGATGTGAGCAGTATTAATGGTAATACCCCTTTCTTTTTCTTCCGGAGCATTGTCGATTGAATCAAATGACCGGTATTCCGATAACCCTGCATCAGCAAGGATGAGAGTGATTGCAGCGGTTAAGGTGGTTTTACCGTGGTCTACGTGACCAATGGTACCTACGTTAACGTGCGGTTTCGAACGATCGAATTTTTCTTTTGCCATATTAATAATTGTTAATAATTGTAAACTGTTGAACTTACGGTCAGTCAGATAAAAAAATCTGAGCCAATGACGAGAGTTGAACTCGTGACCCCTTCCTTACCAAGGAAGTGCTCTACCACTGAGCTACATCGGCTTGTTTGACCAGAATAACCCAGATTGCGGGAGATTCTGAATCTTTTGAGCGGAAGACGGGGCTCGAACCCGCCACCTATAGCTTGGAAGGCTATCGCTCTACCAAATGAGCTACTTCCGCATAATGTAACAGGAGTTTGATGTCCTTTACATTTATTGTGTGGGGGGAGGAGGATTCGAACCTCCGAAGGCTTAGCCAACAGATTTACAGTCTGCCCCATTTGACCGCTCTGGTATCCCCCCATGTTTTACTTTTCCAATAAATAAAGAACTGAGCCGATGGAGGGATTCGAACCCCCGACCAGCTGATTACAAATCAGCTGCTCTGGCCAACTGAGCTACATCGGCATTTTGTCTAAGCAGATAATCTGCCTTATGCTCTTTTTCTAACTGGCCGTTCAGGTTAATTTTTTTCTGAAATATCCCCTAAATAAACGACTTTCTATTGAACTTAATACTGCCACAAAAAAAAACAGTCCTTCTTTTCAAAAGGACTGCAAAAATACTAACTATTTTGACACCAACAAATACTTTCTGATTTTTTTTTCAGAATATTAAATTTTATTTCAGAAACCGCCCTTTATGCTTGTCTAATTGCTTGCGAAGTGCATCAACTGCATTATCCGTTGCCTCTTCAAATGTCTTACTTTGCTTTTTTGCAAAGAGGTCATTCCCCTTTATTTGTAACCTGATTTCAGCAATTTTGTTGTCTGGCGTTTCTACATTGTCAATTTTTAAGGTTACTTCACTACCAATTATACCATCGTAAACACCTGAAAGCTTATCAACTTTATCATTGATAAAATCTTCCAGTTTTTTGTCTGTTTTAAACTTTACAGCGTTGATGTTTACATTCATAATTACCTCCTTGGTTTTATGCCCTTGGATGGGCTGATTTATAGATAGATTTTAATTTTTCTACACTTACATGCGTATAAACCTGCGTGGCGGCAAGGCTTGCATGTCCCAATAACTCTTTGATCGCATTCAGGTCAGCCCCTTCATTCAACATGTGAGTTGCAAAAGTATGGCGTAACACATGAGGACTTTTACGGCCCCGAACTCCTGCTTCTCCGAGATATTTTGTAACTGTACGGTAAATAAACACAGAATAAGCCTTTTTTCCTTTATTCGTTATGATTATTTCTGAAATATTCGGTTTCACAACCTTTTCCCTCTCTTTCAAATAGTCATCAACCAGGTGTATCAATAAGGGTGCAACAGGAATTATCCGTTGTTTGTTGCCTTTACCTTTAACTCTGAGGGTTGAAGTTGAACGGTCAATATCAGATATCTTAAGGTTGATAAGTTCAGACAAACGAATACCGGTCGAATAAAGCAGTTCCATAATCAGCATATCCCTCGAAAGGTTGAAATCATTTACATCAGATTTTTTTTCAGGATGAAAGACCTTTTGCATTTCAGCCTTTGATGCCGAAACGGGAAGCCGTTTCGGAAGTTTTAAAGTACTTAAGCGCGCTACAGGATTTGATTTTATTTTCTTAAGCCTCAACAGATAGTTGAAATAAGCCCTGACTGATGAAAGTTTTCGGTTTACGCTACTATGGGTTTGACCGGCCTCAATCAGTGAAGCAAGCCATGAACGAACCATTGCCTGTGAAACATCAGCAGGATCTTCAACCTCATAACCTGATTTCAGATAGTCAGTAAACTGAACAAGATCAGACTTATAAGCACTTATCGTGTGAAGTGAATAACGTTTGACAAACTGGAGGTTATCGTAGAAAGAGTCGAGTACCATAGAAAATTAAAAGAAGAAAATCTTGCTTCTGAATAACGTCTAAATGTAAGACTTTATTTTCAGAAAAACAAAATTTTCTTCCTTAAATCGCACTTAAAAAAGGCGGACTACATATCCTGATCTTGATGCATCTGTTGCACATATATGGCATGCAACTTCTGCTCACGCTTAACAATCGATGGTTTGGTAAATTTCTGCCTTTCACGAAGCTCTTTAACAACGCCGGTTTTTTCGAATTTCCTTTTGAGTTTCTTCAAGGCACGGTCGATATTTTCGCCTTCTTTCACGGGTACGATAATCATACGAAATACGCTCTCTTTCTGTTAGTGGTTATTAAAACAATATTTTTAGGGGTGCAAAAATACAACCTTTATTTTATTTTCCAAAAATATAAATCACTTTTTTTTAAAGATTTCGATTCAAATAAGCTTCTATCATCTGATAAAGATGCATTCTGGTGTTGCCACCATAAATCCCATGGTTTCTATTTGTGTATAGCATCTGGTCAAATTGCTTACCTGCCTGAACCAGCCTTTCAGAAAACTCAAGGGTATTCTGCACATGCACATTGTCGTCGGCGGTTCCGTGTATCAGGAAAAGCTTTCCTTTCAATTGATCGGCAAAAAACAGGGGCGAGTTCTGATCATAACCATCGGGGTTATTCTGGGGCTTGCGCATAAATCTTTCTGTGTAAATATTGTCATAATACCGCCAATTTGTAACTGGTGCCACTGCAATGCCCAAGCTATAAACGCCATCGCCCTTGACCATGCAGGATGAAGAAATATAACCTCCATAACTCCAGCCCCATATTCCAATGCGGCTTGCATCAACATATGGAAGGCTGGCTGCAAATCCGCCGGCCTCTATCTGATCGATGGTTTCGTACTTTCCCAACTGCAGATAAGTAACTTTTCGGAAAGCTTCTCCCCTGGCACCGGTCCCTCTTGGGTCAACACACATGATGATATAGCCCTGATTTGCCAGATATTCGTCAAACCCAAACCCCCAACGATCGAGCACCTGCTGAGAATTGGGGCCACTGTATTGATTCATAAGCAATGGATATTTGCGGGTTGAGTCAAAATCGGGAGGATAAATCACCCATCCGTTCAACATGTTTCCTTCACTTGTTTTGAAAGTAAAAAACTTTTTCAACGAAGGATTGTATTCCGCCAACCGCTCTTTAAGCTTGTTGTTCTCTTCAAGAATTCTGATTTTTATGCCTTTTGCATCACACAATGCAATAACCGTAGGGTCTTCGGCCGATGACCACCTGTGAATAAAATACTTAAATGTATTGCTGAAATCGGCAGAATGAGTGCCTCTACCTTTCGTCAGAAGAATGGTTTTCCCTTTTAATGACACTGAGTAAACTTCGCGGCCAAGCGGAGATATTCCGGCTGCCTGGTAATAAAATAATTTCTTTTCAGGGTCGTAACCGTAAAAAGAAGTTACATCGAAGGAACCCTCGGTCAGTTGCCTGACAAACTTACCTTGAATATCAAACAGGTACAAATGATTCCAGCCATCACGTTCACTGGTGATAACAAAATGTTTTCCATCCTGCAGAAAACGAATGTTATCGAAGGTACTTTCATCAATATAGTATTTGTTGATTTCTTTATGCAAGAGTTCAGTTTTTCCGGTACTTGCATCCGCGTTAAGTATTTCAAGTTCATTTTGAAGGCGGTTCATTCTTAAAACTGCCAGTTTTGAAGGATCCCGGGTAAAATATATGCGGGGAATGTACTGATCGGTTTCCTCTCCGAGATCAACATTCACGCTTTCTTCTGTTTCAAGATTATACACAAGCACACTAACCAGTGAGTTATCTTCACCGGCTTTGGGATACTTAAACTGCGAATTGGAAGGGTATAGTATATTTTCATCCAGAGAAGGATTCTGCCCCTGGTACATAGTCATATTGAACATCTTAACATTTCTTTCATCAAACCTCATAAATGCCAGGTACTTGCTGTCATCAGACCAGTCGAAGGCCTTGCTGAACCCGAATTCTTCTTCATACACCCAATCGGGTGCCCCATTGATGATTTCATTAAACCTTCCATCGTTGGTTATTTGCTTTTCGTTATTTGTATCCAAATCTTTTACAAACAGGTTATTATCCCTGACAAAAGCAATTTTTGTCCCATCGGGCGAAAAAGTTGCCAACTGCTGCATTCCGTTTTCTGAGAGAGGCGCAAAAACTTTTTCCTGAATCTTATAAATGAAATAGTTCGCCTTGAAAGAATGCCGGTACAGCTGTTCATAATCAGCCTGAATAAGAAGTCTACCTTCATCAGCACTAAACTCATAACCTACAATTCTTTTAACCTCAGCTTCGGTATGTTGCGAAAGATCCAGAATTTCGGCAACCTTTTCGCCTGTTTGATAACTGAATTTTTCAATCCGGCTATAATCACGGCTTAGTGCGGTATAATGAAGACCATCGTTCATAGATTGCAAACCAATTACCGATGCTGAGGCAAAAATCCTTTTGTTAAGCATATCTTCAAGCGTAAATGGTTTACTTTGCTGAGCTGAAACCAATTTATTTGCCGTTAAAACTAAAATAAGCAGGATGCAGATTGAAGCCGTTTTTTTCATAGGGCAGTTTGTAGATTCTTTGATTTAAAAATAATGTACGATTTTAAAATTATAATCGCCAAAGATATAAAGACATTTGATATTACGTGAAACATAGTCAAAACAACCGGTGAAACAAAATGCATAAAATTTGGTGCTGATATCAGTGAAATTATTATTTTTGCACTCCCCGGGATGTTAGCTCAGTTGGTTCAGAGCATCGCCTTGACAGGGCGGGGGTCACTGGTTCGAGTCCAGTACATCCCACTCATTTTTTATCGGAGAGTTTGACACTCTCTTTTTTTTTGCAACTATTCCCCTTCCTGATTTCAAGAAAACCGTTCAAAGTCTATTTTACAATTTCCCTGAGAATGGCTCTCTGGCTCCATCCCAATACCAGCAATGTTGTTACTATTACGACACCTGCAAACCAAAAAGGCAGGCTGAAGGTAGTCTGTGTTTTGTAAAGGGCAGTACCCAGATTTCCAATAATCAGCCACTGAAAAACATAAAAGGAGGTTAAATTTCTTCCTGTCCAGCACAAATATCTGACTACCAGGGATTCAGAATATTTTTCAGCAGTGAAACTCAGTGCTGTGACCATAAAAATCAGAAAGACGGCTGCCCATAGTGCGAAAGTGATTCCATGGTGGTAATATTGAGGCAAGTCAGCTGAGACGCTGAATCCAAACCTGAAAGTCAGGACAATCAGAAAAAAAGAAATTGCGGTAATAATAAGTCTGTACTTCACAAGGCCCGGGAGTTGATTTTGCCTGCTCATGATGATGCCAGCGATAAAACCCAACAAAGAATAAGTTACCCATGGGAAAACTGGAAAATACGACCACCAGGCTGAGCCATAGAAATATGCCTGCACATAAGTGATCCATGCTTCGTGTCCGGAATAGCCTGGTAAAAAAGTACCTGCTGAAGCAGCGAGCAAAGTCAATATTGTCCATACAAAAATATTTTCTCTGAATAATTTCCTAAACAGGCTGATTATTATAATGCTCAATCCCGCCAGAAAGAGAATATCAACGCCAAAAAGGTAAGGCAAAGGGTCAATGATAAGTGTGCGATAAAATATTTTACTCAGCAGGTGAAAATTGAGTCCGATGTTCAGCATCAGTCCCCAGAGAATCAATTTGAAACCACGGAAAATATCAGTTTTTAAATTGCCGGGGGTTTTGGAAATAAAGAACCCCATTACTGCCATAAAAAGCGGTGCAGCCGGTACCCCTCCCAGAAACAGCGAAAACCGGCCGGGCAGGCTTGTGAAAAATGCTTCTATCGCAAACAACTCCGTAAGGTGAACCTGTATCATCAGTAAAACTGCTACTCCTTTCAACAGATCAGGAAGAACAAGCCGTTTATTTGTCATGAAATCAAAAATAATAGTACATGCAAACTTAACTCTTCTGAAATGATTTTAAGCCAGTAACGGCAATAATTTCATAAAACTAAAATTAATATTGAAAAATATCGATATGAAAGTTTTAGATTTGCAGCTTCAAAAAATTATTTCAATCCATGAAAAAACTTGCATTTGTAATATTTCTGGCCATTCCCCTGCTTTCGCCGGGGCAGATTAGTCTTGAGAACACCTACAATTATTCAGGAACTTATACAAACCTAAAGGTTTCGGGTGACAAATTCTTCATCATGGATGTTGTCAACAGCCAGTGCAGGATTTACAATACCGATCACTCGTTGTGGAAAACTATCAATCTGAGCGTTCCCTCAAATAACTACGTGTATGACATCAAATTTGTAAGCGAAAATCTCTTCACTACTGATAACACACTGTGTCTTGCTTATGTATATTACTATTATGATGAAGTGAATCAGTTTTACACTTACAATGCAAAAATTATCCGCGAAAATGGTTCCTTGCTTTTGACAATTCCGGGTTGTCAACACCTTAACCTATATAGAACCAAAGATGGAGCAACCAAACTCATTACTTATAGTTATGATTATTCTCTGCTATTTTACACCATAACAACCCGTATTTACAGCCTTCCGGGAACTATTACTTCAATAGCAGAAGGGGAAACAGGCTTGCCGGTGCTCTCAAACCTGCCAGCATTTCCAAATCCGGCTTCAACCGAGGTATCTATTCCTTATTCATTGCCTGCAGGTTCGGCTCCAGCAAGACTCAGCCTGATAAATGAGGCAGGTCAGGTTGTGAAAGAGACTATCATTTTACCCGAAAACAACAAATGCACATTAAATATTCAGGGAATGAAGTCTGGAGTTTATCTCTATCGAATTGATGCTGCCTCGGGTTCACACACGGGTAAAATTGTTGTAAACTGAAAACTTTCAAAGGATAAGCAACAATTACTCTTTCACAACTTTACTTTCCGTCCATTTCCTGCCATTCCAAACCCTTAAGAGGTAGAGACCTGGGGTGAGCTTCAGAACAGGAATCAGTGTAATGGCTGAAACGGGAGTTGCATGGTAAACAAGCCTGCCCGCAGTATTATAAAGCTCAACTTCACAGTTTTCATACCACCCATTTTCAGGCATCTCAACATAGAGAAGATTTTTTGCAGGGTTGGGATAAACCGATATGCCAACTGGTGCTGGCAACGTATTTGATGAAACAATAAAAGGACATACAGAGGTGGGGCAGTAAAATTGAAGGCTTGTCTCCAACACATATCTTCCCTTAAAAGGAGTAACCATCTTCTCAAATAATCCATAAGAGGAACCTATACCTTCGTAGAAGGGACCAAAAGAGCAACCGCTATGTGCCACGATATACCTGGTGTTTATGCCATAGAATTCTCCGACTCCAACTTCCTCAACAATCAGATCGCCGCAACCTTCATGACTAACACAAAGATGGTTAGCGGTATCGCCTGTTGAAAGTGAAAAATCATAATACAGCACATCCTACCCAAAGAACAATACCCAAATGGATGAACATGTTCATAGACAATTGCATATACCCGCCGGGCTTCGATATCATCGCGCATCAGGGCAAAAAGTGTATAGGGAGAAACAGCATAGTAAGGCGGGTTGTGGTTGTCTGTTTCCAGATCGCGTCTGTATATTTTTTTTACACCATTTCATTAACCACTGTATCGCCCAGCGCATAATACTCCCAAAAAACGTCTCCAAATCAGGGTATTTGCATATCATCAAGTTGCACTATCCACCGCGCACTGTCAACTTCCATGGGGCGGTAGTCCTAAGCAGTGGACCTGACAAAATTTAATACAGTCAATAAAACAAAAAGTATTAATCCGTAAAGTTTCATAATATTTAACTGAATTGGTGGTCAAAAATCTTATATCCTGCTCAGGATTTTGTGATATTGGTGCGATTGCTAAAACCTGTAAGGATTCTCCAGATTCTGCTCAGTGCCGTCGCTCAGGTGCACTTTGAGCTGGGGTTCATTCAGTTGGTTAATAATTTCATCTTTACTGGTAATTTCCGAAACATAAATTAAACTGAGCATAAAACCGCTATCTGAAGGGTTGATTTCAAATTTTATTACACCCCGGTTGTTGCTGATGTGGCTAAGCAGATACCAGGGCATATCAGGTATTGAAGGATCAGCAGCTTTGGCAAAAGGAATCAACAGGTTGTCGGTTTGGGCAGCATTGTATTTGTCAAAGCCATTGAATGTCATTGAAACCGGCTCATACATTTTCTCCAGATAATTCTTCAGATTTAAGCCCTCATTCGAAACGACCGAAGCTACTTTAAATCCGGCACTGGCTTCTCTTTGCTCTCCACCGGATTCCCATTTTACTTTCTTTTCCTCAATTATTTTACTAATTTCTCCGGTTGAAACAAGGGTGGAATCAAAATATATCAAGGTATGCACCGGCTCACCAAACATAGTTTCAAAGGCCAGGATTCCAGGTTTTTGCGATAATTTTATTGACAGAAGTCCGGCATCGGAAGGATCGAAGAATTTATCCACGGCAAATTCAGCAACAGCAACTTTACCAATGGTTTGCGCAGGAGCTGCAATTACCCGTGAGACCGGAGTAAACATAAATTCCTTGATCACCGTTTCGCTGGTAGTTGCCTGATCGTAGTAGATTTTAACACTGTTGTCAGACACAAAAGCTTCAACCCCCAAAACACCGGGTAACTCTTTCATATGATTGGCAAAAGACATGGAACTGCCAAAACATTTCACACTTTTCAGTCCCGATTGCTGGTAAATACCGGCTTCTCTCATTTGTTCACTTGTTCCCCATTTGAGGCTGATGGTCGGGATATCGGTGACGGATGCAAATGCAAGTCCAAGTGCAATCAGCGCAACCGTGGCGGCTGCCGGCAGCCAATTGATTTTTCTTTTGCTGAACTGCAGGGTTTCTGGCTCCGGGCATTTGGTCACACAATCGCCGCATAGGTGACAGTCGATGTGCTGAACTTTGGGGATATCAGAAATTTTTATTGCCATTGGACACACTTTGTCGCAAATACGGCATGAAGTGCAGGTATCGGCTTTGCGTGTCACCCTAACAATAGGAAATATTCCGAATTTCAGGCGGGTAGTTTCAACGATCACACCAGCCAGACAAAGAGCCCCAAGCAACCATATCCAACCGATTGAAAGTCCGAAACCCACTGTTAGAAGCGCATAAACAGCCGCAATCCCAAGAAATACAAAACCAAAACTAAAGATATTTGATGCAGCACTCAGCGGGCAGATGTATTTGCACCAGAACTGCCTTACAAAAAAAGACCCCGGGATTGCAAGCAATAAGGCCATAACAGCATATCCCATCACAACATCAGAGCTGAAACCAGAAAAGAGAGCATAATAAGGATCAAATGTCTTGCAGAAAAGTTCGCTGCTGCTGATGGTGAAGTAAAATGTGATAAATAAAATTGCATATTTTAAAACACGCAGTAAACGATCGGCAATTCCTGTGATCACAAAATTCATTTTGAAGCGTTTGCCCTGCCAGCCCAACCATTCGGTAAAAGTACCAATGGGGCATATATAACTGCAGAATAGCTTGCTGAAAAGAAAAACTCCGGCCAGCAATGCCAAACCCATTGCAATCTGGGTGGTGGTCATTGAACAGGCTAAAGAGTTACTTGCCAGATATGATGATAAGGCCTGTAAGCCGCCAAACGGACAATAAGCCTCAAAATCAGCGATATACGACTTATCAACAAATGGCCTGATAACCATATATAACAGCAGTCCAAGGATTATCCACTGAAGTGCAATTCTGTAATAATTTCTTTTTTTTGCTTTTGCCATGACAACTTCATAATATGAATGAATGTTCAAAAATAGGAACTTAAAAAAACCATAACACACAGAAAGCTAATTCATATTGATTTTAAACAACATCACAAATTGCTCACGATAACCTTAAAAATGATTAAGTTTGTCAGTAAATGTTTCTAAAATGCCAAGAAATTTTAAACTGACTCTTATTGCCCTGCTATTTTGCACATTGGCAGGAATTAATATTGCCGTTGCTCAGGATGATAAACCAAAAGCGGAAGAATTCCGGATTATGTTCTATAATGTTGAGAATCTTTTTGACCCATTTGATGACACCCTGAAAAACGATGCAGAATTTCTTCCAGGAGGAATGCGCGGATGGACTTGGAGAAAGTTTGAGAAAAAGCTTCAGAATACTGCAAAGGTCATTATTAGTACCGGAGGATGGCGTCCGCCTGAAATTGTCGGCTTTTGTGAAGTCGAGAACCGATTTTCGCTTATCCAATTGTTAAAACGAACACCTCTGGAACGATTTGGATACCAAATAGTTCATCAGGAATCGCCTGATTTCAGGGGTATTGATGTTGCTCTCATCTACAGGCCCGACAAATTCACCAAGCTATTTCATAAGGCTATTCCGGTGTTTTTCGACTCTGACACTATTTCGACAACTCGTGACATCCTCTATGTAAAAGGGCTAGCCGGTACAGATACTTTACACATTTTTGTGAATCACTGGCCTTCAAAATATGGAGGAGCAACTGCCACAATTCCCCGGCGAAGAGACGCTGCCCTTGCTTTGAAAGCCAGTATAGATTCGCTTTATGCTGTTGTTAAAAATCCTTTAGTTGTTATTACAGGTGATTTCAACGATACTCCGGTTGATGAAAGTGTGGAAATCCATCTTGAAGCCCGGTTGAAAGTTCCCGAAAGCAACGGATTCTACCTGTACAATTTAATGACCCCGTTTATGGATAAATGGGATACCGGCACTCACAAATTCAGGGAAGAATGGAGCATTATCGATCAATTCATCATTTCTTCACCATTATTGCTTAAAAAAGAAGGTTTAAGACTTGCTGAATCACCTGTAGAAATCGTGCGTTTCCCATTTATGGTAGAAGAGGATAGAACGCATAACGGAACAAAACCATTCCGCACTTTCAACGGAATGCGCTACCAGGGAGGCTTCAGCGACCACTTGCCAATACTTTTGCGGCTAAAATATTAGGCTAATTTTGCCTGGCCTACAGTTCTATTATCATTGCTCCTTTATCATAAACCGAATAAAACGGAATATTTTCTTTCGAAAAATCCTCCTGCCATTTCATTGTCCGGCGCTTTGAACTGGAAGCATCCATAATAAATAATGCTCCGGGAAAGGCACTTATCAATTCTGAAGCTGTTACATAAGCATTCGATCGTAAAACAACATAATCAACATTGATTTGCTTTCCAGTTTCAGGCAGGCAGTTTTTATCAGAAACTATTGCAATTCTTGTACCTCCGGCTAATATAAAACCTTTGTAAGCCACTGCCATTTTTTCGTTGTTAAATGAAGAAGTAACTTCAACCATTTCGAATGGCTTCATACCCTTTTCAATGATGTAGCCTTCGAGAGGATAGGAAAGTTTTTCAGGGCTTGACATCAGCGCAGAATCGGCAAACAATAAATGTTGCTGCCCATGAACCAGGCTTATGGCCGTGTGACTGCGGATATGGTGCACCACAAGTTCATGACGGGTAATGCGCTCTGTGTTTCTATAAGTATTTCCTGCAAGAAACAAGATCAAAAAAGCCACACCCATCCTGAACCAGATTCGCTTTTTATCCAGATACCAGGCAAAAAGCATCAAAATAACCAAATAAACAAGAAATGTTGAAATCCAGGGAAGGTAGATATTCCTGACAACAGCGCCCGGCAATCCCTCAATAAGCCCGACTGCAGTATTCAGAAATTTGAATTCCCAAACCAGAAGAGTTGCTGCATAGCCGGCAACAACAGGGATTTTGGAAAGAATAATAAATGCCAGCCCTGAATAAATCAACACTCCCGCAAGAGGGATAACGAGGAGGTTAGTAAGAAGAAAGTAGCTCGGAAACTGGTGAAAATACATAAGGGAGATTGGCCCTGTGGCAATCTGAGCAGCCAGGGAAACTGTTATGATGTCCCAGAGATACTTTTGAAACTTGTTTGCAGGTACAAACAATTTTTGCAGATGAGGTTGAAGTATCACAATGCCAAGCACTGCAGCATAGGAAAGTTGAAAACCCAGTTCAAAAATGATGGATGGCTGTATCAACAGCAAAATAAATGCAGAGGCTGCCACTGAATTGATAATGTGAGATTTACGGTTAAGTGCCCCACCAATGGTAACCAGTGAAAACATAAGTGATGCCCGCATAACTGAAGGAGCCAGCCCGGTTATAAGTGCATAAAACCAGATAACCAGAAGAATAAGGACCGGGCGGAGCCAATTCCCGTTTTTTCTTTTCCTTAGAAAAAAGAAAAGTTTATCGGCCAGCAAAAATATAATCCCGACATGTAATCCGGAAACACACAAGATATGCATTGCTCCAGCTCCGGCAAATTCCTTGCGCTGATCTGCATCCAGAAGATCTCCATAACCTATGAGAAGGGCCGCTGCCAAGGCATATTCGCGACCATCAATTCCCGCATCCCGGAATAAGGTCAGAAACCCATTTCTGACCTGATAAGCAAATTTTTGTAAAAAATTACCTCCTACATTGTGTATGACTTCATACCTGCCACTCTTCAGAAAAACCTGATGATGAATCCCTTTGTTGGCAAGATAAGCAGCATAATTAAACTCTCCAGGATTACCCGGTCCGGGAATTGGAAAAGGCTGTTCGGAAAAGATAATTCTGTCGCCATAGCTGATTTGCCTGCCCGCCGAGTCTTTGGAAACATAAACCATGATGCGCCCCTTTACATTTTTGTGCAGACCATTGACCAATGCAACTTCAGATTTGACCGTAAAACGTATTGAATTTGCTCTCTCGGCCGGCTCATCAGCTACTATTGCTGAAATGGCTTCAATATCAGAAGCGCCAATTCCTGTAAAATGATTCCGGTGATTGATTTCCGCTTTTGTATCGGCCAGCAAAAATCCAAAAATTATAAGAAATAAATTCACCAGAAGACCATAAATCCATCGGCCTGCGTAAGCAGATTTGGTATTGAGCAAATTTCGCAGCGGAATTATAGCAAGTGGTACAAAAACCAACCAAATTGGAATATCAGGCCATTCATCTGATAACCGGTGCAATATAATGCCGGCTAAAAGTGGAATTACCAACCTGACGAATGGATATCTGGTCCAGGTTTTCAAAATGAGAAATTTCTTTTTTAATCGGAAAATAAAAATATAAATTTAATTTCAGATTATGGCTTAAATTCTTTTGAGCTTCAGAAAATGGCATGGAGACAAGAGAAAATTTTTCAGGATGGTTCAGTCGGCCTGAGAAAAGGTTTTTGTTTTCATAAATTGGAGCACCGAATTTGCAGCCCTTTTAGAAGCACCTTTACCTCCAAGTTTCAGCAGAAGATCTGAATAATCTTTTTCCAGTTGCTGCTTTATTATTTTTTCATTGAGCAGCAAATCGAGTTCCCGGGTTAAATTTGCTGCAGACATCTCGTTTTGAATCAGTTCTTTTACAATAACTCTATCCATGATAAGGTTAACCAGTGAAATGTACTTCACTTTGATCAGTTTCTTTGCAATATAGTAGGAAACAGTTCCTCCTTTGTAGCAAACCATTTCAGGCGTGCCGATAATAGCGGTTTCGAGTGTTGCTGTGCCCGAAGTTACAATTGCAGCTTTTGCCTGTTTTAGCAAATCATAAGTCCGGCCTGTTACCACAGGAATATTGGCATGGCCGGCAATTTTATGATAAAAATCTTCATTATAAGAGCCAACACCTGCAATCACAAAACGTACATCAGGGAAATTGCCAGCTGCCTGGACCATTGCCGGAAGGTTTTTTTGTATTTCTTGTTTCCTGCTGCCAGGCAATAGCGCAACAACCGGCCGCTGCTCATCGGGAAAAACAGGTTTGAAATTGCTTTGTTCCAGGACATCAAGCAAAGGATGACCATGGAATTCAACTTCCATACCATGTTGAGCATAAAATTCCTTTTCAAAGGGCAGGATGACCATCATTTTATCAACCACTTTTCGGATGGTTTTCATGCGTGATTGCTTCCATGCCCAAACCTGGGGAGAGATATAATAGATAACCGGAATTTTTCGAAGATGCAGAAACTCTGCTATTTTAAGATTAAAACCCGGGTAATCTATCAAAATTACAGCATCGGGTTTATATTCAAGAATATCTTTTTTGCAAAAAGCGAGATTACGCAGAATGGTTCTAAGATTAAGCACAACTTCCAGAAACCCCATAAAGGCTAATTCGCTGTAATGTTTTACCATTACCCCACCCTGCTGAGCCATCAGATTACCACCCCAGCAGCGGAACTCCAACTTTTTATTGATGGAATTCAGTTCTCTCATAAGATTGGAAGCGTGAAGATCGCCTGAAGCTTCGCCTGCAATTATATAAAACTTCATGATTAAAATTAAAAGACAAAAATGCTGAATGGTTTTCCGTCGATCAACACAAAATACAATATGATAGATAGAAAAATCACTACCAAAACTCCCGATCCGGCTTTTGAAAATTTCATTTTTTTCATGTACCATCGCATCAGCAAAACGCCAGGGATAAAGGCCAGCAGCAACAGCTTGTTTTCAGGCTGATTTTCAGAAAAAATGTTATAAATCAATGGACCGGCAAAAATAATAAGCGCAGCAGTAAATAAAGTCAAAAGCAGGCCTGCCAGAAAGCCAATAAAAAAGTTGTCGTTTTTCCACATATCTGTCAACAGCTAAATCAAATTTCCGGTAATTCGCATTGTTCAGAACAGCAAAACGAAGTGAGCCAGGAAATTAAGTTTTCATGTTCAAAATGAGCTAACCAGGAGCTAATTGAGATTTCCGGTTTCCCAGTCTCTTAACAAAGGTATGGTTTTATGTGATGTCAGATCAAAATGCATAGGGACAACCGATACAAAATTGTTGCGCAAAGCCCATTCATCAGTATCTTCGCCCTCGTCGCTATTGCGGAATACTCCGGTAAGCCAGAAATAATCCCGCATATGAGGATCCTGCCTGTGGTCAAATTTTTCATCCCAGAATGCCATGGCCTGGCGTACAATTCGAATCCCTTTAATCGGTGAACCATTTACTGAAGGAATATTGACATTCAGACAAGTATAATCAGGAAGGCCACATTTAAGAACATTTTCAGCAATTGACCTGATATAGGGTGCACATTTACTGAAATCGGCAGAAAAAGAATAGTCATCAAGCGAAAAACCTATTGAAGGAATATTATCAATTGCTCCCTCGATGACAGCGGCCATGGTTCCGGAATAAATTACATTGACCGAAGCGTTTGATCCATGGTTGATTCCTGATACCACCAGATCAGGCTTTTTACCAAGAATAGCTTTTTGACCAATTTTTACGCAATCGGCCGGAGTACCACTGCAGGAAAATTCCCGGAAGCCTGTCTCTTCTCTTAGCTTTTGAATCCTCAGGGGAGATGTGATGGTAACAGCATGTCCGGTGGCAGACATAGGTTTATCGGGTGCAACAACAATTACATCTCCAAGTTGGCGCATAACATCGGTAAGAATTTTGAGACCCGGAGCATGTATTCCGTCATCATTGGTAATCAGTATTAACGGTTTATTCATTGAAATTCAAATTTTTCTATTAATGTATTATTGTATTAATGGTTCGTTTCATTTGCAGGATGCGACCTGATTGCATTTTCGAAACAATAAACTCATTCATGATCATTAAGTTCCACTCTCAGGAGGTGTTTGTTTATGATCAATACTGGTTAGTCCGGCAGTAACAATAAACTTCATAACCTCTGCTGGTGGTGCGTTCAGTGGGGTAATATTTTCAACAGGAACTATAAAAAGATTGCCTGAAAAGTTATAGGAATGAGGCAGATAAACAGCCACCCTTCCACTTAAAATCCCAAGGTTACTTAAATCCCGCTGCGTAATAAATCCCATTTTTTCGAGATTGGCATCGCGGCTTACCTTAACCAAAACGGGTTCGGTAAATCTTTTTTCCTTGCCTACAAAGGCTGACATAAAATCCTTAATGGAAGTATAAATCACCTTAACCAATGGAGCCTGACTGATGAGTTTGTCAAAATACTGTAGTAAAGGCTTAAAAACAATGGATGAACCCAGAAATCCAATTAGCGTAATTACCAGAAAAATAACTACAATTCCAAGTCCAGGAATGCGGTAACCTGTTATATTGGTGAGGGTATCGGTAAGAATTCCATCAACAAAATTAAAGGAAAGTACCAATATATAAACGGTGAGAGCAAATGGGGCAATAAAGAGCAAACCCTGCAAAAACCACGACAGAATTTGTTTACTATTTCTTATCTTCTTCATAACCAAATTACTAACAAATTTACATGCAGAATGAATACCACCCTGAAGCCAGACTTCAAAAATCTTTGCAAAGGTACGCATTATGAAGGAATAGGTGAAAAATGAGGTATGAGCCAATTAGAATTTGAGTCTATAGAGGAACTTTCGAAAAAGCGTTCTGAATATTGCAAGACATCCTACCCGGGGAAACGTTGGGAAATGAGCGTATACCAATAAATCAGGCACAAGTTGCACCAAACGAAACAGTCGTTAAAATTCTACCAACCTATATAGTTTCACACTCAGGGAGAGAAAAGCAGTATTTTTATTAAAAAACCCCTTACCGCCTGACCAACTTAATGGTTTCTTTCCTGCCATAGCGGGTAATAATCTGGCAAAGATAAATTCCCGGCTTCAGATTATTTGCCGGCAAGCTAAATTGATTGACTGGTCCATCAATTTGCTGGTTCAACAATTCCCGACCGGCAATATCGGTGAGGGTTACCTGCAAAGGAAACCCAAAACCAGGTTCATTCACCCGAATATTTATAACGTCAACAAAAGGGTTGGGAGCGACTGAAAAGGATGGTGAATTTAATCCATTAGGAAAAAATGAGGTGGCGGTTATTCCGCCTGAAGTCGTTTTTAAAACCAGTCCACCATTACCCAATACAATCCCTTCTTCATCATTGAAAAACCAAACGGCATTCAACCCGGATGTAGAGAAGTTATCCAGTGGGAACCACGAATTCCCGCCATCGATTGTTTTTAGCATATTGGCAAAATCACCAGTTCCCACAACATAACCCACCTGAGGTGATGGGAATGACAAAGAGCTCAAAATTAACGGATCAGGGTTAGAAGAAGTAGCCTCACTCCAGGTTTGTCCATTATCATCTGATTTATAAATAGCTTCCCGGGTATTAATCACAATGGACTGCTCATCGGGAAGCGCAATATCTAAGATGGGACCTGTATCCCCCTCATAAACGGTTTCCCAGGTGTTTCCACCATCGGTTGATCGTAACAATTGGGTATCGTAACCGAAACCGGGGCCGCCAATGTAAACTTCCTGTTGAGATCGGTATTCAATGGTATTATAAGAGCCTGACAGTATTGAATTCCAGGTCTGCCCACCATCATCTGTTTTGATGGCGCCTGATCCGACCATCATTCCATGATTTTCATCATAGAATTTTATATCATTGCGTGAAAAGCCAGGCCGCGTGGGCATGTCGACCCAGGTGTTCCCTCCATCGGTTGTCTGTTTCAAAATACTTACATGATCAACATTCTCAGTAATACAGAATCCTACATCGGCATTAACAAAGTAAAAGTCTATTTTTTCAGCCCAGGGAACTCCATAGATCAGGGACCAATGCTGACCACCATCCGCTGTTTTTTTAATACCAATTGCATCAGACCCAGATTCACTCAGATCTGCAAGAGCATAGCCAACGGCCTCGTCAGTGAATTGAACTTCAAAAATTCTGCCGGGAAAGTATCTGTTATACCCGGCTTGCCAGGTAAGTCCGCCATCGGTTGTCTTGAAAATTCTCCCATCCAAGCCTGCTGAAAAGACAACATTTTCATTTATATAGAGGAGGGTGTTGTTTGTCCACCAGATGATCCAGGGATGCGAAACCTCACTCCAGGTAATGCCCCATCACCGGTCAGCATAACTTTAACCTGATAATCATAAGTAGCACAGGTAACCATGCCTTGTTGATCATCAAAAAATGCGAATTTCCCGTCGTAAGCAAAGTGGTCAGAGAAAATCCCGGTCCAGGTCTGACCAGCATCAGTAGTTTTAAAGATTAGTCCGACATCCAGAGGAGCATTCGCATAAATAAAGACAAAACCGGTGGTATCATTTATAAAATAGCCATCTTCAAAATGGCCTGGTGGTATGTCCGGCGAAATAAGTCCCCAATTCCAGCTTAATCCGCCATTGGTCGTTTTAAGGCATTCATTCCCATTGGAAAAAATAAATCTATGCATATCATCAGCAAAATCAATCTGCATAAGATTGGACTGCACTCCACTTTCCACCAATTGCCATGTCTCACCTTCATCTGAGGATAGCAGAAGTTTGCCACTTATACCAACAGCAAATCCCATTGTTTCGTTCACAAAACAAATATCGTTGAAGCATTGCGAAGCAATATTAGTAGTTCCCTGATATTTAAGTACCCAGGTGTGGCCGGCATCGGTGGTTTTTAGAATGGTTTCCTTTCCACCGTTAATAAAGCCGGTGGTTTCATTCACAAAGTGAATTCCTTTGCACTGGTAACTGTTGTTCATCCTTGCCGGGTTTATGCTGATATCCCAGGTTTCACCGGAATCGTCTGAACTCATTATCGTAGAACCATCACACACTGCTATTAATCTATCGGTTCCTGGAATTTTAATAATCTCATCGATTGTTTTTTCCTGAGGAAGTGGATCAACGCGGATCCATGCAGATTGGGACAAACTAATAATAGGTAACTGCAATAATAAACAGATTAATACCAAACAGGAATTTCTCATCATTTTCATTTTAGAAAAGATCTACGTATAACAGGATAAAAGGAACTCAATTAGTAACTATAGGCGTTTAAGAAAATTTCAAACCTAAGAAATTATGAAATACTCAAATATATACCATAACGGGCATTAGCTATAAATATTTCCAAAAAAAGACAGAAAACTAATCAAGTCCCGGATGCCAAGAACTGTTTCAATTCACAATACAATCGCTGTACCGGAAGCCCCATCACATTAAAGTAAGAACCTTCAATCCGTTCAACACCAACATAACCTATCCATTCCTGAATTCCATAAGCGCCTGCTTTGTCAAGAGGTTTACAGGTTTCAACATAATGGCGAATTTCGGCCATCTCCAGTTGCCTGAAATACACATCTGTACTTACAAAAAAAGTGTGAAACCTGTGGCGGGTCTGCAGACAGACAGCAGTATAAACAGTATGCATGTTGCCTGATAATTTTGCAAGAATATCAATGGCATCAGCTTCATCTTCAGGCTTGCCCAGACACCTTCCATCCATCCAGACTATGGTATCCGCGGTAATAAGTAAGGTGTTTTCAGGAAGTTCGTCAAAGTTGAAAACTTCGGCTTTTTTTTTGCTGACGTACAAGGCTATTTCTTCGCGATTAAGGTGTGGAGGATAATACTCGTTGATGGTTTTTACCAAAACCTCAAATTTCAATCCGATTTCTTTGAGTAAGCTCTGCCTTCTGGGCGATTGGGATGCCAGAATAAAATGATAACCGGTATTGTTTAATTCTATCATAAAATTTTTTTAACAGCGATTGAATTTATGGTAATGAAAATACTCTGCTAATGTTTTGAGATTTTTTTTTGAGTCCCAGTTTGCGCGATTTAATATTTATCAAAGCATAAATGAAAGTGGCACCATGCTTAAGATTCCTGCCAGCATCAGCAATTTCCACAAGTTACTTAACAGACTAAAATCCCGCTTCTCTGTCGCAGATTTTAACCTGAAAAGAATAAAAACCAATGGTAACAATGCGGCTATGATCAGGTAAATCGCCACAGCCAGAAACTCTAATCTAAAAAACCACCAAATCGCTAAAATTAAAAGAACTAGTGTGACAATGGAAAGATAAAGAGCAAGCATTCTGGCAGCACCCTGACCGTAAACTACTGGGAAAGTAAGGCAACCCGTCTGGCCATCTCCCTTGATATCTTCGGCATCTTTAATCACTTCTCTAATGAGGCTTACCATAAATGCGAAAAGTGCATATGCAATGATAAATCTGGTTATCAATCCCATGGAACCCATCAATGCAACAAATGTTTCGGGCAGGCTTCTTAATGCAAGAAACTCAAAAAGCCACACAACAATTATTACAAATGCTGAAAGAAATGCTACGACAATGTTACCCCACAAAACCATGCGCTTGTACCTGACAGAATAAAGCCACAGCAGAAACGCTGTCATTGGGAAAATAAAACCGATGCTTAGTGAGCCTGATTCCCAGGCGACATAAAAACCGGCTATTATGGCCAGAAAATTCAGCACTATGTGAAAAAATATAGCTCTCCGGCGGCTGAAGTATTGTCCCAACAAAACACGATCAGGTTTATTGAACCGATCTGTTTTGAGGTCGAAATAATCGTTGATGATATAGCCTGCTCCAGCAATCATAACAACTGACAGCACCAACAACGCAAAAACAAGATTGTCCATTGAGGGGGCATACCCTGCATTGCCATAAATGGGCAATATAATCGCGAAACGCAGCAAATACATGGTAATGATAATCACCAGAAGATTGGGAAATCTAATCAGGCGAAAAAACGGAAATAGTTTATTGGTTAAAAAATCGTTCATTCAGAATGATATTACCAGTGAAAAGCCTTTCCATTCATCCATTTACCCTGCACTTTCATCACCTGTTCGATCACATCGCGCACGCAACCTTCGCCACCGTTAAAATGTGAAATATAACGACTAATGTGTTTGATTTCTACTGAGGCATCAGCAGGGCATACTGGCATCCCTACCTCCAGCATCACCTGATAATCAGGTATGTCATCGCCCATGTACAACACTTCTTCAGGCATGAGTTGGTTGTTTTTGATGTAGTCTTTAAAAACCTCCATTTTATTTTCAACACCCAGAAAAACATCCTGAAGTTTGAGGGCATTACAACGGTGACGCATAGATTCTGAGTATCCTCCCGAAATTACAGCCACCCGAAATCCGCTCTTAATGGCCAGCTGAAGCGCATAGCCATCCTTAACATGCCCGGTTCTGAGCTGATCGCCGGAGTTGGTAATTAAAACTACTCCATTGGTAAGCACGCCATCGTAATCAAAAATTAAAGTAGTAATGCCTGCAAGGTCTTCTTTGTAGTTATTCATGTTGGTCCAATGTAGTATTTAATCTGTTGTTAATGTGCCATTTAACAATGCTTTCGCTGATCTGGCGGTAAATTGGTATCAGTTCCGGAAAATCATTCAGCAGCTGAAGTTGAAAATTGAGGGTTGAAGCATCGCCCCTGACAGCTGGTCCGGTTTGCAAAAATCCAGGATGTGTTGGCCCCAGTCTGTTGGCAGTTTCAGTTATGAGGGAGCTCAGAATATCTGGTTTAATTCCGGCCATTTGTAAAATATCTGAAGCCAGCGCATACATATGATTGGCAAAGTTACATGCAAAAACTGCAGCCAGGTGAATCATTGCCCGCTGCTTTGAATTGATCAAACGTACATCCTGTGAAATCAATCCTGCCAATTGGCATAAACCTTCTTCATGGTCGGGTGATGAGGCTTCGATACAAAATGGCACCTCACTTAATACCGGATGGCTGAATTTGCTGAACGTTTGCAGAGGATAAAAAACACCTGAATGAGGGAACAAATTACTCAGTACGGAAAGAGGTTGAGAACCTGAAGTATGAGCAATAAGGCCTGTAAAACTGCCATTATTCTTAAGGGAAAAAGCAAATTCAGCAATGGCCTGGTCGGGGATAGCAATAATCAGGCATTCGGCTGAATTATCAAATAAAGCCACATCATTTATTGGAACAGCTCCGATTGTATTTGCCAGTAATGAAGCATGATTGGGATTTGGACTATAAATATTGATAATTTCTATTCCAGCCAAGGCAAATGCCGGGGCAAGATGGCTTGCCACGTTGCCCGACCCGGCCAATGAAATTTTTTTAATCTTTCCCATATAAGACAATATGTGTTAAACTCTGCCCTGATTTTCTTAATCTGCTGCCAGCCTGGCTTTAACAGCCCTTCGCCATACTCCGATTGTCAGTCCCAGAAACATAATTATTGAGCCAGCCCAAACCACGATTATCCAAGGAAAATACAATATTTTAACCACAATAAATTCAAGCTGTTTCTCATAAATACTCAATTTTATTGTACGAGGATTAGCTGATACTCCATCGAACTTAAGCCTGGTCCCATCAATTTCCACGAAACCGCTCTCGGCATATTCGCCTGAAACTTTGTAGCTAACCGGATAATTTTTTTCTTGTCCAAAACTATCGGTAGCCCTCAACATGGCAGTAATTTCAAGTTCAATAGACTCTTCGTTGAACCCGGAAACGAGCAGGGTATCAAAAATCACTCTGGTTTTACCCAGCATCAGGGTATCTCCCATAGAAATTTCAGGGTTATTTGAAAGTACATATCCATCGGGCATAAGTTTTGCAGGATCTTCAGCAAAAGTAATATACATATATACATCACCCCGGATCATGTTCCGCGTATCCGGATTGTGTACATTACCCATCATAGAATTATATTTCACAGTTGGGTAGAGAGAGAATTTATGGATCATTTCATCGTTGGTGGTCATTTCAAGAAAATCAACCCGATGAAAAACTTCATCCCTTTGGGTTTTTGAGTTCACATAGTTGACATAATAAGTGCCCAAAGGTTTTGGCTGCCCTTTAAATAACATAATATTGTCGCCACCACCAGGCATTCCGGCAACCCCGCTTTTTGAAAGAACTTCAGTATTTGAAAAAGTTATTAAAACACCCAGAAGGAAAATCCCGAAGCCGACGTGGGTGATGGCTGCTGCAGTATTGGTTTTTCCGTTTGTAAACCTGAACAGGTAGGTTATTGATGTGAGAATAGCAAATACAATACTGAACAGGAAAACACCATTTATGGCACTCATATCAGTATCATAAATAAAGCCCGCAACAGCAATAATTAGTGCAAGGATAGCCGGATAAAAAATATTTTTCAGGAATGAACGGGAATCATTTTTACCATAGGTAATATACTGACCAAGCCCCAGAATAATAGCAATTATGATTGCAAAAGGAGTTTGCCATGTATTATAGAAATTTACTACATCGGAAGGCGGGGCCAGGCTAGAGCCAAACACTTTATTTACAACAGGAACCGAAGTAGTGCTGATGATTTGGAATGCAGCCAGCAGTATAATAATGGCTCCATACAGCATCATGAACTCGCGTGTAAAAAGAGGAGGTAAATCATTTGCCTTCAACCATTTGCGACTCTTAAAAAGTAAGACTGCAGGAACTAATACTGAAAGCAGTGTAAAGAAAATCATTTGAAAGCTTCGGCCGTCATCACCAAAAGCATGCACAGAAGTTTCTCCAAGTACACCTGAACGTGTCAGGTAACTCGCATAAACAACCATTATAAAGCCCAGGAAAGAAAAAATGTAACTACCCACATAATATTTATCCCTTTTATAAGATAAAAGCACATAGTGAAGGGCTGCCAAAAGAACCATCCAAGGTATAAGTGAAGCATTTTCAACAGGATCCCAGGCCCAGAAACCACCGAAAGTAAGTGATTGGTATGCCCAGGCACCACCCATCAGAAGCCCGGTACCCAACAATCCAATGGTAACTGAGATCCACGGAAGAACCGGTTTCAGCCAATAGCGTTTATCACCTTGTATAAGTGAAGCTACAGCAAATGCGTAAGGGAATATTGCAGTTGCATACCCCATAAACAGTAGTGGCGGGTGTATTACCATCCAAGGATTTTCAAGCAAAGGATTCAATCCATTACCATCCCTGATTAAACTCACATAATTTGGATTCTTAAAAAAATCCATTGCCATATTCTGCGGCACTTCTCTAAGCAGTATGAATGGATCACTTCCAATAGTAATTCCAAAGAAATTAATGCCGAGTATCATCGACATCAGAATAATCTGTGCCACAACCACAACACTCATTACACCGCCTTCAAGTTTGCGGGCAGTCAGCATTGCACCTATACCAAACAAGGCAATAAAAATAGCCCAGAGAAGAAAGCTGCCCTCTTGCCCTGCCCAGAAACTAGAGATGATGTACTTGTGGGGCATCAGGGTAGATGAGTGTTTATAAACATAAGCAAATTCAAAATAATGGCTTGTAATCAGATAGAAAAGCAGAAGGCCAACCCCCACAATGGAAAAAGTCTGTAAAGAATAGAAAAACCGGCCCAAAAGTCGGTTTCTCAAGTCTGGTTTCGCCTGAACTTTCAGCAATTTTGAATAGAAAAACAGTGAAAAAAGTCCTGCTATTAGCGAAAGGTAGATCAAAATCCTCCCCAAAATGGCAGGTGTCAGATGCTCTCCAACATATGCAATTTCATTCATAAGTCGATATTTATCAGTGTTTAAGCATAAAGCAGCAGATTTTCTGCAGCCAACCGATTGTCAAAACAATCAAGCTACTAAATTACAATTTAGTTTCATTTGTTTTTGAGAAAGAATAAAACCATCTTTGTATTGCATTGAGAAACGGAAGAAATTCATCAGGTTAACTTTCAAAAATTACATCTTTTTTATATGGGAATCGAAATCAGGATTGTAAATTCAAGGAGACTTCGGAATGAGTTTATTCATCTTCCCGCAAAAATTCACCAGCATCATTCAGGGTGGCTCCCTCCCATTTACGAAGATGACAAAAAGTTTTTTAACCCAAAGTCAAACAATTCGTTTAATCATTGCGAAACCGTGATGGCTCTGGCTTATTCAAACGGAATTCCCCGTGGCCGGATAATGGGCATTATCCATCACAACTACAATACATTAAAACAAGAAAAGACTGCTCGTTTTGGTTTTCTAGAGTGCTTCAATGAACCCGAAACGGCCTCAGCGTTGCTTGGGTTTATTGAAACCTGGGCAATTGAAAAAGGCATGAATAAGGTGGCCGGCCCTTATGGTTTCTCCGACAAAGACCCTCAGGGCTTTATGATTGAAGGATTCGATGGAATTCCACTGCTGAGTGCATCGTGTAATCAATCATACATGATAGAGTTGACTGAACAGAATGGATATTCAAAACTGCTTGACTGCTTTACCTATTGTTTTAATATTAACATTCCTATGCCCGATATTTATCAGCGGGTGCAGCAAAGGGTTGTTAGAGCCAACCGTTACCAAATAATTGAATTCAGCAATAAAAAGCAATTGAAGCCTTATGTTATTCCCATTCTGGAACTGGTAAATGAAACCTACAATCACCTCTATGGTTTTTACCCCTTGAATAAGGCAGAGATGAAAGAATTTGCTGAGCGGTATATGCCGGTTCTTGACCCAACGTATGTTAAAGTTGTGTTGCTTAAAAATGAGGTGGTCGCTTTCGTAATAGGCTTGCCAAATATGTCAGAAGGGATTATTAAGGCTAAAGGAAATTTATTCCCGTTTGGATGGATTCATATTATCAGATCCATCAAACGCGCAACCCAGCTTGATCTGATGCTTGGAGCAGTTAAACCCGAACACCAGGGACTTGGACTGGAGATAAGCATGGGAATGCGTTTGCTTGATTCCGCATCAAAAGCCGGAATAAAAACCATAGAAACTCATCTCATACTTGAAGAGAATACCCAAATGAGGGCAGTGATTGAACGGTTAAATGCACCCATAGTAAAGCGTTTCAGGGTTTATAAGAAAAACCTGATTGACTTTGAATAAAAACTCAGGAGGCCATTTCAGAGACTTATAAATCAGCCACCAAAAATAACTTTATGCATAAATAATTTTTCACCGTAAACAATCCGGATAAAATAAATCCCCGGGTTGATTCTTTTTCCACCATCAACATCGCCTTCCCAAATAAAATTATTAACACCCTGAGGAAGTTTTTCATTTACCAGTTCTGCAATACGTTTTCCGCTCAGATCATAAACGCTTATATTGATAAAACTGCTGATTGGCAACTCAAAACAAACATGAAGTCTATCGTTGAAAGGATTAGGAAAAGTATTAAATTTTAATAAGGGCTTCAGATTTTCATCCACTCCGACGTTCAAAGGACTATAATTCAGGCTCATATTACTGAAATAGGCTTCATCCGGTGGATTGATAGAAACAACTTCGGTTCCCTTGGTGAATGTTACTTTCGTTGAGGGCCCGACGGCTCCTCCGCTGGCTGAGTTTCTCTCTGTAAACTCCACCCAAATCTCATAAAGCCCGTCGGACATCAGATTCCCGACATCATTTCGACAGTCCCAACTTATATTGTGTAGCTGATGATTTGGCAAAGTAGCACCAGTAATTGCGGTTACACTATTATTATTTGAAGAGGCCACCCATTTTACCAGATGTTGCTTTCTTGATGCAGCCATAACTTTTCGTGAAACTACAAAATTACCCTGAGCATCTTTTACCCAAATGGCAAGAACATTCTTTGGAGAGTAAGTGGCATTATTGGTGATAGTTAAAACGGAAAATGTGAGTATGCCATCTGTGTTTAAAGCCTGGACTCCTGTCTGACCCATTGAAGAAATTGAAATCAGGAACAGAAACAGGATTGGGCTAAATGTTTGTAAAAATGAAAATTTCATATTTTTAAGTTTCTCCGTTTAAATGTACAAACAAATATAATGTTCTGAAAAAAAAATCCCCGGAATCATATTGATCGGGGATTTTTAGAGAAACAGGAAAATTTATTTGGCATATTTGAAATCCTTACCCAGGTATCGGGCCGAGGTTCCAAGTATTTCTTCAATGCGAAGCAATTGATTGTATTTTGCAATCCTGTCGGTGCGGCTGGCCGATCCTGTTTTTATAAGACCGGTATTCAATGCTACTGCAAGGTCAGCAATTGTGGTGTCTTCAGTTTCTCCCGAGCGGTGACTCATTACGGCGGTGTACCCGCTTCGGTATGCCATGTTAACAGCATCAATGGTTTCAGTAAGTGTTCCGATCTGATTTACTTTTACCAGAATAGAATTTGCTACTCCCTGATCAATACCCATTTGCAAACGATTTGTGTTGGTTACAAACAAATCATCTCCAACAAGTTGTATTTTATTACCCATCACATCGGTCATCAATTTCCAACCAGCCCAATCATCTTCTGCCATTCCGTCTTCTATAGAAATAATGGGATACTTATCAACCCAGGTTTTCCAATAATCCACCATTTGTGAAGGAGTGAGCTTATCGCCTGTTGATTTCTTCAGATGATAAACTTTCTCATCTTCCAGCCAATACTCCGATGAGGCTGGGTCGAGTGAGATGAAAACATCAACACCTGGTTTGTAACCTGCCTTTTCAATTGCCTGTAGTATTACTGTAACAGCTTCTTCATTTGATTTAAGGTTTGGTGCAAAACCGCCTTCATCGCCAACGTTTGTAGAATAGCCTGCCTTTTTCAAAACAGCTTTAAGATTATGGAACACCTCGGCACCCATTCGAAGTGCTTCAGCGAAATTGGGCGCACCAACAGGCATAATCATAAATTCCTGAAAATCAATAGCATTATCAGCATGTGAGCCTCCATTTATGATATTCATCATAGGAATTGGAAGGGTGTTGGCATTAACTCCACCAATATACCTGAAAAGAAATTGGTTAGACTCCTGAGCGGCTGCATTTGCACAGGCAAGTGAAACACCAAGAATTGCATTGGCGCCAAGGTTACCTTTGTTAGGTGTTCCGTCAATTTCGATCATTCTCCGGTCAATTTCGTTCTGCTCAGAAACAAAATACCCTTTGAGTTCTTCTGCCAAAACTTTATTCACGTTCTGAACAGCTTTCATTACACTTTTACCAAGGTAAATATTTTTATCGCCATCGCGAAGTTCTACTGCTTCGTGAATGCCGGTAGATGCCCCGGAAGGAACAGCTGCACGGCCCATGATACCGTTGGTAGTGTATACATCAACTTCAATGGTTGGATTGCCGCGAGAATCAAGTATCTGGCGGGCAAAAATGTTAGCTATAGCTCCCATAATAAAAAATTTTGATGAATATTAGTTAATTGTTATTTTACAAACACTCCATTAGGAATCAGATATTTTCTATAACAAGAATGAGGACAAAGTGAACCACTTTACCCTCATTCTGAAAATTTAGATTTCAACTATTCCTTTGTTTCAGCTGAATCTTCAGTAGTGGGTTCTTCGGTAACTTCATCTGTTGCTTTGGTTTCTACTTTAGCTTCGATAGGTTCTCCGGCTACTGCTCCGGTTTTAGTTTTTGAAGTTTTTCCTCTGCGGGTTGTTTTAACTTTCGGAGCTTCTTTTGCTGCCAGCATGTTCTCGTTGAAGTCCACCAATTCCACCATACACAATTCAGCATTGTCGCCCAAACGATTTCCTGTTTTCAGAATTCGTGTATAACCTCCCGGGCGATTTGCAACTTTTACAGATACCTCGCGGAATAAAGCAATCACAGCTTCTTTATTCTGCAGATAACTAAAAACCATGCGGCGCGAATGAGTTGTATCTTCTTTTGAACGGGTAATCAGAGGCTCAACATATACCCTAAGCGCTTTGGCTTTGGCCAGGGTAGTATTAATCCTTTTATGAAGGATAAGCGACGCAGCCATATTAGAAAGCATAGCTTTGCGATGGGCGCTTGTTCTTCCAAGGTGATTGACTTTCTTTCCGTGTCTCATTTCAGTTAATCCTTATCAAGTTTATATTTTGTAATATTCATTCCGAATTCCAGATTCTTTGACTTTACAAGCTCTTCGAGCTCTGTAAGTGATTTTTTTCCAAAATTCCTGAATTTTAAGAGGTCGTTCTTGTTATAGGAAACAAGCTCTCCCAATGTTTCAACATCAGCAGCTTTCAAACAATTCAATGCACGAACCGAAAGATCCATATCAACAAGTTTTGTTTTTAACAACTGCCTGATATGCAATGATGTTTCATCAAATTCTTCAGCTACTGCTTTCTCTTCAGTATCGATTGTAATCTTTTCGTCAGAGAATAACATGAAATGATGAATCAAAATCCTGGCCGATTCCTTAAGGGCATCCTTAGGATTGATTGATCCGTCAGTTACTATTTCAAGAATGAGTTTTTCGTAGTCGGTCTTTTGTTCAACGCGGAAATTCTCAATCGTGTACTTAACGTTTTTTATTGGAGTGTGAATAGAGTCAATGGCAATAGTACCAAGCGGAGCATTAGGCTGCTTATTTTCTTCTGCTGGTACATATCCACGTCCTTTATCAATAGTAAGCTCGATGGTTAATTTAACCGAAGGCTCCATATGACAAATCTCAATTTCTGGATTCAAAACTTGAAACACAGAAAGATATTTGTTGAAATCGCCTGCAAGAAAAACATCCTGACCGGTAATAACCAGCCTTACCTTTTCACTGGTTTCGGTATCTAATAGCCTTTTAAACCTAACTCTTTTGAGATTAAGAACGATATCTGTAACATCCTCAACAACACCTTTTATTGAAGAGAACTCCATGTCAACACCTTCAATCTTCACTGAAGTTACAGCAAAGCCTTCAAGAGAAGACAACAAAATTCTTCTGAGGGCGTTACCAATCGTAATACCGAATCCTGGTTCAAGAGGCCTGAATTCGAATGTGCCTTTTGAATCATCAGCTTCGATCATAATAACCTTTTCAGGTTTTTGAAATGCTAATATTGCCATATATTCTTCCTCTTGTGTTATGAATAATAAATCTTTAAAACTTATTTAGAGTACAACTCTACGATAAGCTGTTCTTTGATATTCTCGGGGATATCCTCACGCGAAGGCAGAGTAGTAAATTTTCCTGACATAAGTGTGCTGTCCCATTCAAGCCATGGATAGGTATTCCGTTTAGAGGCCAGAGCATCCTGAATAACTTCAAGAGACTTGGATTTTTCTCTGACAGAAATGGTGTCACCGATTTTTAACTCATAAGATGGCACATTGACTATTGATCCGTTTACAAGAATATGACGATGAGAAACCAACTGACGTGCACCATTTCTTGAAGGTGCAATACCCAGACGATAAACAACATTGTCTAACCTTGACTCTATCAACTGAAGAAGTACTTCACCCGTGATTCCTTTTTTACGGCTGGCTTTGTGAAAAACATTCTTAAACTGTTTCTCAAGAATACCGTATGTATATTTGGCTTTTTGCTTCTCCTGAAGCTGAATGCCGTATTCTGAAAGTTTTTTACGCCTCCTCGAGTTGCCGTGCATACCGGGAGCGTAGTTCTTTTTTTCGAAATACTTATCCGGCCCGTAAATCGGATCTTTGAATTTGCGTGCAATTTTGGTTTTTGGACCTATGTACCTGGCCATAATTACTTATTGTTTTATTTTCAATTAATTTTCAGTTTTGTCTCAGAGATTTCATCATCATGTATTGAAACACCCGGGATTATACCCTACGTCTTTTGGGAGGGCGGCAACCATTGTGCGGAAGAGGCGTAACATCCATAATTTCGGTCACTTCAATTCCTGATGCGTGAATGGTTCTGATTGCTGATTCTCTTCCTGAACCGGGGCCTTTAACAAACACTTTCACTTTGCGCAAACCCATATCAAAGGCAACTTTTGCGCATTCGGTTGCAGCCATCTGAGCAGCATAAGGAGTGTTCTTTTTTGAACCCCTGAAGCCCATCTTACCTGCAGAAGCCCAGCTTATTACCTGACCTGAGTTATTGGCAAGTGAAATGATAATATTGTTAAACGATGCGGTTACGTAAGCGCGTCCTATAGGATCAACTTTAACGACCTTTTTCTTTGATGTTTTAGCAGTTTTTGCCATAACAATTTTTTTTCTACAAAATTCTTTAGTTATTTAAATAGCTATGCTGAAAGCTCAGCTTTTAGCCTTTAGTTGCTTTCTTTTTGTTGGCAACCGTTTTCTTCCTTCCCTTGCGGGTGCGGGCATTGTTTTTTGTACTCTGACCTCTTAAAGGCAAACCCAGGCGGTGTCTTACTCCGCGATAGCATCCAATGTCCATCAAACGTTTTATGTTTGTCTGAACTTCTGAACGCAAAGCTCCTTCAACCTTTATCTGGTCTCCAATAATCGTACGGATGGCATTTTGCTCATCATCGTCCCAATCCTGAACCTTCTTGTTAAGATCCACTCCGGCTGTTTGCAAAATTTTCTGGGCTGTACTCCGCCCAATCCCGTAAATATAGGTTAACCCTATCTCACCTCTTTTGTTTTTAGGTATGTCAATACCAGCAATACGTGCCATATATTGTTTTATTGTTTGTTAAAATCGGTTATCCTTGTCTTTGTTTGAACTTAGGGTTCTTTTTGTTGATAATGTACAACCTCCCTTTACGTCTGACGATCTTACAGTCAGGTGTCCGCTTCTTGACAGATGCTCTTACTTTCATTTTACAAGATGGTTTTTTATTTGTATCTGAAAATTATTCTTCCTTTTGTCAGGTCATAAGGCGACATTTCGAGTTTCACCTTATCGCCTGGCAAAATTTTAATGTAATGCATTCTCATTTTACCCGAAATGTGGGCAGTGATGACATGTCCATTCTCCAGTTCAACACGAAACATTGCATTTCCGAGTGATTCGGTAACTGTCCCGTCCTGTTCTATCGAAATTTGTTTTGACATTTATTTAAATTTATTTAATTGATTCAAGTACTTTTTCAATCTCTTCAAAAGAAGAAAGAATGTCTGTTTTTCCCTCATTTATTGCAATTGCATGCTCAAAATGTGCTGATGGCATTCCATCAGAAGTTCTGATTGTCCAACCGTCTTTATCCTGTTTAATCTGTTTTCTGCCCAGATTAATCATTGGCTCTATACATATAACCAATCCAGGTTGCAGCATTGTGCCTACACCTCGTTTTCCATAGTTAGGAACCTCAGGTTTTTCATGCAAATTACGTCCCAGACCATGTCCGACCAAATCACGAACCACAGAATAACCAAAACTCTCAACATAGGTTTGTATTCCGAACCCAATATCTCCTATCCTTTTTCCAGCTTTCGCAGAATCAATTCCGAGATATAAAGATTGTTTTGTACGTTCCATCAATAATTTTACTTCTTCGTTTACTTGGCCAACTGCAAACGAGTAAGCCGAATCTCCGTAAAATCCGTTCAGGATAGCACCGCAGTCTACAGATACAAGATCACCATCTTTTAACACCTGTTTACCTGGTATGCCATGCACAACCACATCATTTACCGATACACAAAGTGTTCCGGGAAAACCACCGTATCCTTTGAAACCAGGAACTGCTTTGTGATCTCTGATAAAGGTCTCAGCAATCTTATCCAATTCAAGTGTTGTAACACCAGGTTTGATATGTCTTGCAACTTCAGCAAGAGTTTTGCCAACAAGCAAAGAACTTTTTCTTATTAATTCAATTTCTTCGTCAGTCTTATAATAGATCATTATTCAAAAATCTATCATTTAAATAAAATTATCCCATATTTATTGATGAACGACCTTTGATGCGACCCGATTTGGTCAAACCATCATAGTGTCTCATCAACAAATGGCTTTCAATCTGCTGAAGCGTATCAAGCACTACTCCAACCAGGATGAGCAGAGATGTACCACCAAAAAACTGGGCAAACTGACCTGTTACACCCATTAACGCTACAAGAGCCGGCATAATGGCCACAAAAGCCAGAAATATTGAACCAGGTAACGTAATACGCGACATAATCTGGTCGATAAACTCAGCAGTTTTTTTACCAGGTTTAACCCCTGGAATAAATCCATTATTTTTCTTCATATCCTCTGCCATTTGATTAGGGTTAATCGTAATAGCAGTATAGAAATATGTGAATAAAATGATCATCAAAGCAAAAACAAAATTATACCAAAAGCCATTTACATTGGTAAAAGCTGCAGCAAATCCGGTTAAGGTTTCTGATTCAGCAAATCCAGCAAGAGTAAGAGGTAAAAACATAATTGCCTGGGCAAAAATGATAGGCATTACCCCTGCTGCATTGACTTTAAGAGGAATGTATTGTCTTACTCCACCATACTGTTTATTACCAACAATTCGTTTGGCGTATTGAACAGGTATTCTTCGTGTCCCCTGCACCAGCAGGATGCTGATAAGAATAACAGCTATTAAAACAACCAATTCCACAATAAAGATTACTAATCCGCCTCCTTTCTGTTCCATACGTGAAACGAGTTCGCCAAAGAGCGCAAAAGGAAGCCTGGCAATAATACCAATCATAATGATCAGCGAAATACCATTACCAATACCTTTATCTGTAATTCTTTCGCCAAGCCACATAACGAATAATGTTCCGGAAACCAGAATAATTACAGAAGAAACCCAGAAAAAAGTAGTTGGTGAAGTAATAGAGGGATCGAAAGGTGAGATGGCCTCGGCCGGAAGTTGAGTGATAAGGTTGGCAATATACGCCGGAGCTTGAAAGCCTGTAATCAAAACCGTCAGATATCGTGTAATCTGATTGATTTTTTTCCTTCCACTTTCACCTTCCTTTTGTAACTTCTGGAAATAGGGAATTGCCATTCCTAAAAGCTGAACAACAATGGATGCCGAAATATAGGGCATAATTCCCAGAGCAAAAATTGAAGCATTTGAAAATGCTCCACCTGAGAACATGTTAAGCAGGCCAAGCAAACCGCTGCTGGTTTGATTCTGTAAACTGGCAAGCTGATTGGGATCAACTCCGGGCAGAACAACATAAGAACCTAACCTGTAAAGTAATATGATACCGATTGTGTATCCTATACGCTTACGAAGATCCTCGATCTTATATATGTTCCTAATTGTTTGTATGAAACGTTTCATCTATTATTTAGAGTTTAATAGCCTGACCACCATTTGATTCAATAGCCTTAGCAGCAGAAGCAGAGAAAGCATGCGCCTTTACATCAACTTTAGCCTTCAATTCGCCGCGCCCCAGAATTTTAACTTTATCATTTTTTGATATGTAACCACTTGCAATCAGCAGTTCAACATCAATGACCTCTAAATTCTGACTTGCAGCAAGTTGCTGAATAATATCAATATTGATACTTCGGTATTCAACACGGTTAATGTTGCGGAAACCATATTTTGGCACCCTTCTGTACAATGGCATCTGGCCGCCTTCAAAACCAATCTTCTGACTATATCCTGAACGCGACTTTGCTCCTTTATGACCACGGGTAGAAGTTCCACCCCGGCCAGAACCCTGTCCGCGACCAATTCTCTTGTTGTTCTTAACAGAACCCTCTGCAGGCTTAAGATTGCTTAAATCCATAATATCTTTACAATTAAGGTTGTGTACGTTTAGATTTCTTCAACTTTCAAAAGATGATTCAGCTTAGCGATCATTCCCTGAATCTGAGGGGTCGCAACCACTTCAATAGGCCTGTTCATCCCTTTGATGCCAAGCGCTTTTAGTGTACGCTTCTGACGTTCTGGCTGTTTGATGCCACTTTTTATCTGGGTAACTTTTAACTTTTTCATTTTTGTCAGTTGAATTAACCATTAAAAACTTTATTCAGGTCAATTCCACGCAGTTGAGCTATGGTGTATGCATCACGCATATGAACCAGCGCATCAATTGTTGCTTTAACAACACTATGTGGATTTGAAGATCCCTTTGACTTGGCAAGCACATCCTTTACGCCAACGCTTTCAAGAACTGCACGCATAGCACCACCTGCAATTACGCCGGTACCTTCTGTTGCTGGCTTCAGAAACACAAGGGCTCCCCCGTATTTACCCAACTGCTCATGAGGAATTGTGCCTTTTAAAACAGGAACTTTAACCAGATTCTTTTTTGCATCGTCAACACCCTTGGCAATTGCAGCAGTAACTTCTTTAGCTTTTCCCAAGCCATAGCCCACTACACCATTTTCGTTTCCAACCACAACAATGGCAGAAAAACTAAAGGTTCGACCTCCCTTGGTTACTTTTGTAACCCTTTGAATGCTGACCAGCCTGTCTTTAAATTCAATTTCGCTGGATTTAACTCTTTTTATATTTGCGTTTGCCATATTCGTTAAAATTTAAGGCCCCCTTCTCTTGCTGCTTCGGCCAGGGATTTGATTCTACCATGATAGAGGTAACCATTGCGATCGAAAACTACATTCTCGATTCCGGCTTCCAGGGCGCGCTGGGCAATTAATTTACCAACTTCTTTTGCCTGCTCAATTTTGGCCATTGGAGTTCCCGAAAATTCAGGAACACGTGATGACGCAGATACAAGAGTTTTACCCTCCAGATCATTGATGATCTGTGCATATATCTGTTTGTTGCTTCTGAATACAGTCAACCTTGGCTGCTCTGCAGTGCCGGAAATCAATTTTCTGACTCTGAGTTTAATCCTGTTTCTTCTGTACTCTTTTCTGTTTTTGATAGCCATTCTTATCTTAAGAATTTTTTTCGGTTCTCCGAAAAGGTTTTTATTACTGTTTTTTATTTATCAGATGCAGATTTCCCTGCTTTTTTCTTCACAACTTCGCCCATAAACCTGATTCCTTTGCCTTTATATGGCTCAGGTTTGCGCAAAGAACGAATTTTGGCAGCCACTTGTCCAAGCAATTGACGATCATGAGACTTCAGTGTAATGGTCGGATTCTTTCCTCTTTCAGTAACTGTGACCACACTCACTTCGGAAGGTATTTCAAACAAAATACTGTGAGAGTATCCTAAAGCGAGTTCAAGCAAATTATCAGTTGCTGAAGCTTTGTAACCCACACCAACCAATTCCTGAACAACTGTAAAGCCTTCTGAAACACCTTTAACCATATTGGCAATCAATGATCTGTATAGACCATGTTTTGACCTGGCTTCCTGAGTTTCATCAACCCGTCCTACCAACAAATGATTTCCTTCAACTTTCATTGTAATTAAAGGAGATACCTGTTGGGTCAATTTTCCTAATTTACCCTCTACAGTAACTATATTGTCATCCGACACAGCGATTTTTACGTTGGCAGGAACTTCTATAGGCAATTTTCCAATTCTTGACATAATAAATCTCCTCTCAATTAGCTAATGTAACACAAGACTTCACCACCAATTTTAAGGGTTCTGGCTTCCTTATCAGTCATAAGTCCCCTGTTGGTCGACAGTATAGCAATACCAAGGCCATTTAAAACCCTTGGAAGCTCATCGGCGCCGACATAACGACGGAGTCCGGGCTTGCTGATTCTATCGAGTTTTGAAATAGCCGGTACCTTAGAAACCGGGTGATATTTCAACGCGATTTTTATTATTCCAGGAATGCTTTCGTCCTCGAATTTATAATTCAATATGTAACCCTTTTCAAATAAGATCTTAGTAATCTCTTTCTTCATATTCGAAGTAGGAATCTCCACGATCCTGTGGTTGGCCATCACGGCATTTCTCACACGGGTCAGATAATCTGCAATAGGATCTGTTACCATTTTATCCTTAAGTATTTCGTTTTGTTCAATTAATTTTATTACCAGCTTGCTTTCTTAATTCCCGGAATCAGACCATTGAGTGCCATGAAACGGAAATTGATACGCGAAATTCCAAACTGACGCATGTAGCCTTTGGGACGTCCTGTTAATTTGCAACGATTGTGCAGTCTCACCGGTGAAGCGTTCTTTGGCAGTTTTTGCAGTCCAACATAATCTCCGGCTTCTTTTAGCTCAGCGCGTTTGGCTGCGTATTTTTCAACAAGGCGTTCTCTTTTGCGTTCCCTTGCTTTCATTGATTCTTTTGCCATATCGTTATTTCTGATTTTTGAATGGTAAACCAAATTCTTTTAAGAGTGCCAGGCACTCATTGTCGCTACGTGCGCTCGTTACAAAGGTAATGTCCATGCCATTAATCTTTGAAATCTTGTCAATCAGGATTTCAGGAAAAATGATCTGTTCAGTTACACCCAATGTGTAATTTCCGCGTCCGTCAAATCCTTTTTCATTGATTCCGCGGAAGTCTCTGATACGTGGAATTGCAACAGATACAAGGCGATCAAGAAATTCATACATGCGGTCTCCGCGAAGGGTAACTCTTACACCGATCGGCATACCTTTACGAAGTTTGAAATTGGAAATATCTTTCTTCGATTTGGTGGCTACAGCTTTTTGCCCAGACAATGCAGTAAGTTCATTAATACCTGCTTCGATTAATTTTTTATCAGCTATTGCTGTACCGAGCCCCTGGTTGATGCTTATTTTTAGCAAACGTGGAACCTGCATAACTGTTTTGTACTGAAACTTTTCAGTAAGAGCCGGAATTACTTCTGCTCTGTATTTATCTCTTAGGCGTGGTGTATAGTTCATTATTTAATTACCTCCCCCGACTTTTTAGAATAACGGACTGATTTATTGGTTTTGGCATCAAGCTTCCTCCCAACACGGGTTGGATTGCCGGTATTGTCTACAACCATCAGGTTTGAAACATGAATACCTGCCTCTTTTTTCTCAATACCTCCCTGAGCATTTTTAGCATTGGGTTTGGTATGTTTAGAAATCAGGTTTACTCCTTCTACTATGGCTTTCTGTTTATCAACATCAACCTCAAGGACTTTTCCCTGTTTCCCCTTTGAGTCACCGGTAATAACCTTAACGGTATCGCCTTTTTTTATAATTAGTTTTGTGTTCATATTCTGCCTGACACTTTAAAGCACCTCGGGTGCCAATGAAACAATTTTCATGTATTGCTTTTCACGCAGCTCCCTGGCAACAGGGCCGAAAATACGGGTACCTGACATTTCACCGGTAGCATTCAGCAACACAACTGCATTATCATCAAAACGGATATAGGAACCATCGTTACGACGAATTTCTTTTTTGGTTCTGACCACAACTGCTTTTGCAACTGTACCCTTTTTTATGTTTCCGGAAGGAAGAGCATTTTTAACAGTTACAACTATTTTATCGCCTATAGAGGCATATTTTTTGCGTGTACCACCAAGTACGCGAATGCAAAGAACTTCTTTGGCACCACTATTATCGGCTACTGCAAGTCTTGATTCCTGTTGTATCATAATTACTTGGCCTTTTCAATGATTTCGACTAATCTCCAGCATTTATTTTTGCTCAGCGGACGAGTTTCAGATATACGAACTGTATCACCAATTGTACACTCATTATTTTCGTCGTGTGCGGCAAACTTGGAGGTTTTTTTTACAAATTTTCCGTATTTGGGGTGTTTTTCACGGCGCTCAACCTGAACGATGATTGATTTCATCATTTTGTTACTAACAACAACCCCAATTCTCTCTTTTCTCAGATTCCTGGTTTCCATTTCCATTGCTTTTCCTGTTATTTTTTGTTAACGGTAGCCGTACCCTGAGCCGCAATCGCTACATCTGCTTTGCGTTTGTGCAATTCGGTGAGCATGCGGGCAATGGTTCTGCGGTAACTTTTTATTTTATTGGGATTCTCGAGAGGAGAAACAGCATGGTTAAGCTTTAACTTGATAAGCTGTTTGCGCTCTTCCTCGAGCCTTTCAGTGATTTCGGCTGTTGAAAGCTCCCTTATGACTTCTTGTTTCATTGCTTTTTATATTGTTTCTTCAACATAATCTCTTCTAACCACAAACTTTGTGGCTACAGGAAGTTTCTGAGCTCCCAGGCGAAGTGCTTCTTTTGCTATTTCTTCAGTTACTCCTTCTGCTTCAAACAAAATACGTCCGGGGCTGATACGTGCTACAAAATATTCAGGAGCACCTTTTCCTTTACCCATACGTACCTCAGCAGGCTTTTTTGTAACTGGCTTATCCGGAAAAATACGAATCCAGATCTGGCCTTCACGTTTCATGAAACGGCTGATTGCCTGACGGGCTGCTTCTATCTGCCTTCCGGTTATCCATGCCTCTTCCATGGTTTTAATACCGAATGAACCAAATGAAAGTTCTGCACCACGCTTGGTGTTGCCTTTCATCTTGCCTTTCTGCATTTTCCGGTATTTGGTTTTCTTTGGCTGTAACATTATTATCGTGTATTGAGCGTGTTTTCTTACTCGTTAATTCAATATTTATTTTTTACCACGGCTGCGGTTTCCGCCACCCCTTGGAGGCCTTCCACCTCCAGGACGCTGTGGAAATGATTTTTCGCGTAAATTACCAGCTGGAACGCTTTCAGATGAAGGAGTAAGATCGACCTTACCATAAATTTCACCTTTACATATCCAAACTTTAATGCCAATACGGCCATAAGTTGTATGGGCTTCAGCAATAGCATAATCGATATCAGCACGAAGGGTATGAAGCGGGGTCCTTCCTTCCTTGATCATCTCACTGCGAGCCATTTCAGCTCCGGCAAGACGACCCGAAATAAGAACCTTAATTCCTTCTGCTCCGATTCTCATTGTTGATGCAATCGCAGTTTTGATAGCCCGGCGATAGGAAATCCTGCCTTCAATCTGACGAGCAATTGCATTGGCTACAATAACGGCATCCATTTCAGGACGTTTAATCTCAGAAATATTGATTTGAATCTCCTTCTTGGTGACTTTTTTTAATTCTTCCTTGAGCTTGTCCACTTCCTGGCCGCCTTTACCAATAATGATACCCGGACGTGCTGTATGTATGGTTACGGTTACAAGTTTGAGTGTGCGCTCAATTATTATTTTTGAGACGCCTGCCTTGGATAAACGAGCATTCAGATATTTACGAATCTGATCGTCTTCAACAAGTTTATGCTCAAATTTTTTACCACCATACCAGTTGGAATCCCAACCTCTGATGATGCCTAACCTGTTACCTATTGGATTTGTCTTTTGTCCCATTCAACAAATAATTATTTGATTGTTAAAGCCTGCTGTGCAGTTTCGTTTGTTTCAATTATCCTATTGTCAATCAGCAACGTTACATGATTTGAACGTTTGCGAATCCTGTGTGCACGTCCCTGTGGGGCTGTACGTATCCTTTTAAGCTGACGACCTCCATCAACACCTACCTCTTTAATATACAAGCTGGTATCTTCGATCCGAACATCTTCGTTTTTGGCTTGCCAGTTGGCAAGTGCCGACAAAAGCAGTTTATGCATTCTGCCACTGGCATCCTGAGGTGAATGTTTGAGAACATGAAGTGCCTGTTCTACTTTCATACCCCTGATCAAATCAGCCATCAGGCGCATTTTCCTGGGAGATGTAGGACAATTTCTGAGCGTGGCAAAAGACATGCTCTTCTTTTTTTCCTTAATCTGCTCAGCTTTAATATGTTTTCGTGATCCCATTGTTAAATCCCTCTTTATTTTTTACCTTTATCTTTACTACCAGCATGACCCCTGAAAATCCTTGTAGGAGCAAACTCACCGAGTTTGTGACCTACCATATTTTCAGTTACATAAACCGGAATAAATTTATTTCCATTGTGGACAGCAATTGTCTGACCAACAAAGTCGGGTGATATCATCGAAGCACGCGACCAGGTTTTAATAACAACCTTTTTGTTGGTGCTAATGGCATCCAGTACTTTTTTTTCCAATTTGTACTCGATATATGGGCCTTTTTTAAGCGAACGACTCATTTTTTATGCTGTTTAAGGGTCAATTATTTCTTCCGTTTTTCAATAATGTACTTGTTCGAAGCCTTCTTCGGGTAGCGGGTTTTAAAGCCCTTTGCAGGTAAACCTTTGCGTGAACGTGGATGACCACCGCTTGCGCGACCTTCTCCACCACCCATAGGGTGATCAACAGGATTCATAACCACAGCCCTTGTACGGGGTCTGCGTCCTAACCAGCGGCTACGACCAGCTTTTCCTGATACTTCGAGGTTATGCTCAATATTAGAAACATTTCCGATGGTAGCTTTGCAGGTTTGCAAAATCATGCGGGTTTCACCTGAAGGAAGTTTAATGACGGCGAATTTACCATCACGTGACATAAGCTGAGCCGAAGATCCTGCACTGCGGGCCATCTTGGCACCTTGTCCGGGTCTGAGTTCAATGTTATGAATCACAGTTCCAAAAGGAATCTCACTTAAATAAAGTGTGTTGCCAATTTCAGGCTGAGCACCTTTACCACTGATAACTTCCTGTCCAACTTTCAGCCCATTGGGAGCAACAATATAGCGTTTCTCTCCATCGGCATAAAAAAGCAATGCAATCCGTGCGGTACGATTAGGATCGTATTCAATGGTTTTTACTGTGGCAGGAATGTTTTCCTTTTCCCTTTTGAAATCAATCAAACGGTATTTCTGCTTGTGGCCACCACCAATAGACCTGATAGTCATTTTGCCGGAGTTATTTCTGCCTCCAGAGCTTTTCAATGGCTGCAGCAAGCTCTTTTCGGGGCCTTTCGCAGTTATGTCATTCAGCGAGCTTACAACTTTGAAGCGCTGACTTGATGTGGTCGGTTTGAATTTTTTTAAAGCCATTATCTTTAAATATTGCTATAAAAATCTATTGTTTCACCTTTAGCTAAAGTAATTATAGCTTTTTTGTATGAATTTGCCCTTCCTTTAACCATCCCGGTTTTGGTAAACCTTGATTTGTTCTTTCCAGCATAATTCAAAGTGTTCACTTCGGCAACTTCAACACCATAGATGTCTTCAACAGCCTTTTTAATCTGAAGCTTGTTGGCGTCTTTCTGAACGATAAACCCATAGCGTTGAAGCTTCTCGCCTAAGGCTGTCATCTTTTCCGTAACTACCGGTTTTATTATGATACCCATCTTTTTTTTTGTTAATGGTTCTTAATCTCAGCGCTTTAAGCGTGATTATTAATTCGCAAAAGTTTTCTCAATTTCGGTAACTGAACTCTCGAGAATGATCAATTTATTGGCCTTAAGAATTTCGTATGTATTTAAATCACAAGCTCTTATGACCTTTGCGCGTTTCAGATTTCGGGAGGACAAATATACGTAATTATTGGTTTCTCCAAATACCATAAGTGTCTTTTTTTCTGAAAGTTGCAAATTACCCAGCATTTCAACAAAAAGTTTGGTTTTAGGTTTTTCAAAATCAAAATCCTCAATAACCACAATGCTGTTTTCACGTGCTTTATAACTCAAAGCTGATAAACGTGCCAGTTGTTTAAGTTTTTTATTCAATTTGAATGCATAATCGCGGGGCTGAGGGCCAAAAACCCTTGCTCCACCACGCAGCAATGGCGATTTTATACTTCCCGCGCGGGCTCCACCAGTACCTTTTTGATTTTTCAACTTCCGGGTACTTCCTGATAATGTTGATTTCTCTTTTGAACTGTGAGTGCCCTGGCGCTGATTCGCGAGATACTGTTTGGTATCAAGGTAAATAGCGTGGTCATTTGGATCAACTCCAAAAACCGAGTCATTCAGGGATATCGTTCTGTTGGTTTTCTCCCCTTTGATGTTATAAATTTCTAGTTCCATCTTTCAATAATTATATATGATCCGTTTGATCCGGGAACTGAACCTTTAACAACCAAAAGATTTTTTTCTTTTACGATTTTGACAATCTGAAGGTTGATGGTTTTAACCCGTCTATTTCCCATTTGTCCGGCCATGCGCATGCCTTTGAAAACCCTGGATGGCCATGATGATGCGCCTACCGAACCCGGAGCTCTTAACCTGTTATGCTGTCCGTGGGTTGCTCCCCCTACACCACTGAATCCATGACGGCGCACAACACCCTGAAAACCTTTTCCTTTGGTTGTTCCTACCACATCTACATATTCTCCCTCTGTAAAAACATCAATACCAACTTCGTCTCCAAACTGTTTACGGTGATCCGCTTCAAAACGGGTAAACTCAACCAATTTGCGTTTTGGCGAAATCCCGGCTTTAGCAAAGTGTCCTAACTCTGCTTTGGTGGTATGCTTCTCCTTCTTGTCATCAAACGCAAGTTGAATAGCATCATAACCATCAATTTCTTTAGTTCTGATCTGGGTGACGAAGCAAGGGCCGGCCTGAATTACCGTACACGGTATATTCTTGCCATTGGCATCGAATATGCTGGTCATCCCGATTTTTTTTCCTATAATTCCTGACATTGCAGTATCATGTTAATTTGTTGATTCTTTTTTCTTGAGTTTAAAAAACGTCTGTATCGGTTTTCGAGTTAGACTTTGATTTCAACCTCAACACCACTTGGCAACTCAAGTTTCATGAGTGCATCAATTGTTTTGCTGGTGGTACTGTAAATATCCAGAAGGCGTTTGTATGAACTTAACTCAAACTGCTCTCTTGATTTCTTGTTCACAAAGGTTGACCTCAACACAGTGAAAATTTTCTTATTGGTTGGCAAGGGTATAGGCCCGTTAACAATTGCTCCGGTAGATTTCACGGTTTTAACGATCTTTTCTGCAGATTTATCAACCAGATTGTGATCGTACGATTTCAGTTTAATTCTGATCCTTTGGCTCACTTTATTTGGGTTTTTTTATTTAAATTCCTGATTCATTTTACAAGATAACCTTTCAATTTGTAAATCACCTCATCTGTCAAAGATGCCGGTAATTCAGCGTAATGAGAGAACTCAAGACTTGAATTACCTCTTCCTGATGTTATGGTACGCAACGAGGTAACATATCCAAACATTTCAGCCAGTGGCACATGTGCTTTTACTACCTGGTATTGGTTGCGCGATTCGATTCCTTCAACATTTGCCCGGCGCTTATTAAGGTCGCTGGATATGTCACCAACATACTCATCCGGACAATTCACTTCAAGTTTCATAATCGGCTCAAGCAGAACATTTCGGCCTAAACTTGCCGCTTCTCTGAAAGCAACCTTGGCACATATTTCAAATGCCAGGGAATCGGAATCCACGTTGTGGTATGACCCGTCAAGCAATTTGATCTTCAGGCTTTCTAGCGAAAATCCGGCAAGAACCCCGTTTTGCAAGGCAATGCGGAAACCCTTTTCAATAGCCGGTATATATTCTTTGGGGATGTTTCCACCCTTAATTTCATTTATAAACTGTAATCCCTTAAATCCATCTTCAGCAGGACTCATTTCAAACAAAATATCAGCAAATCTGCCACGTCCACCAGTTTGTTTCTTATAAACTTCGCGATGCTGAATTGTGCTGGCAAATGCTTCTTTGTAAGCCACCTGTGGATTACCTTTACTGATTTCTATTTTAAATTCCCGTTTCAGTCTGTCGGCTATAATATCCAAATGTAACTCACCCATGCCACTGATAACAGTCTGGCCGGTTTCATTGTCAACCCTAACAGTAAATGTGGGATCTTCTTCGGCAAGCTTGATTAAAGCCTGATCAAGTTTATCAACATCGTCCTGGGTCTTGGGCTCAACTGCAACACTAATCACCGGTTCCGGGAAAACGATAGTTTCAAGGACAATGGGATGCTTTTCATCGCAAAGTGTATCGCCTGTTCTCACTTCTTTAAAACCAATAACTGCAGCTATATCACCAGCTTCAATCTGCTGAAGAGGAATCTGTTTGTTGGCATGCATTTGGAAAATACGAGAAATACGTTCTTTTTTGCCTGTAACAGAATTTAAAATATAACTGCCCGAAGCCAAAATTCCGGAATAAACTTTAACAAAAGCCAGTTTACCAACGAAAGGATCGGTTGCTATTTTAAATGCCAGAGCTGAAAAAGGTTCACTGGGATCGGGATGCCTGACTTCTGGTTTTTCAGAATTTGGGTTGATTCCATTGATTGATTCAATTTCTGCCGGATTTGGCAGATATGAAACTATAGCATCAAGTAAGGGTTGAACACCTTTGTTTTTGAAGGATGCTCCACACAATACCGGAGTAATTCTTTGTTCAATTGTAGCTTTACGGATAATACTCCTCATTTCATCAGGAGTAATTGAATCATGGTCGGCTAAGAATTTTTCAAAAAGCGATTCATCTTCTTCAGCTACACCTTCAATGAGTTTAAGGCGGTATTCATTAACAACATCAATGAGTTCAGCAGGAACATCCTGTTCGGTAAAAACAGCGCCCAGTGAATCATTGTTCCAAACAATTGCTCTGTTTGTAACCAGGTCAACAACTCCGGTAAAAGTATCTTCTTCTCCAATCGGAATCTGAAGTGGTATTGGATTTGCACCAAGTTTTTCTTTCATCTGGCTAAGAACACCAAAGAAATCTGCTCCCGACCGATCCATTTTGTTAATGAAACTGATGCGTGGAACATTATACTTATCAGCTTGTCTCCAAACGGTCTCACTTTGAGGTTCAACTCCTCCTACTGCACAAAACAAAGCCACAGCACCATCGAGGACCCTGAGCGAACGCTCAACCTCAACAGTAAAATCAACGTGACCCGGAGTATCTATTATATTGATCTTATAATTTTCTCCACGGCAGTCCCAAAAAACTGTGGTTGCTGCTGAAGTAATGGTAATGCCTCTTTCCTGTTCCTGGATCATCCAGTCCATGGTGGCTGTACCTTCATGCACTTCGCCAAGTTTATAACTGTTGCCGGTATAATACAAAATCCGCTCAGTCGTAGTGGTTTTGCCCGCGTCGATGTGCGCCATGATGCCGATGTTGCGTGTATGTGCCAGTTTGCCGTACATCAGATTTTGTATTCTGGTTTTATTATTTTTTGATTAAAATTTAGAACCTGAAATGAGAGAATGCCTTGTTGGCATCAGCCATACGGTGTGTATCTTCTTTCTTTTTAAAAGCAGCGCCTTCTTCTTTATATGCAGCCATTATTTCTCCGGCAAGTTTTGCGCTCATGGTTTTTTCATGACGTTTGCGTGCAAAAAGAATAAGATTCTTCATTCCTATAGAACTCTTGCGGCTGGGTCGAATTTCAGATGGTATCTGAAATGTAGCACCACCAATACGACGGCTACGAACCTCTACATTAGGAGTTACATTGTTCAGTCCTTTTTTCCAAACTTCAAGTCCATCTTCACCGGTCTTTTCAGAAACAGCTGCTATGGCATCGTAAAAAATCTGAAAAGCCAGGTTTTTCTTCCCGGTGTACATCAGGTTATTGACGAATTTAGTCACGAGTACATCATTAAACTTCGGGTCAGGAAGTATGATTCTCTTTTTTGGTTTTGATTTCCTCATTGCTTTTTACTTTGACTTTTACCTGTTGCGGAAATTATTTTTTACCCTTGGCAGGAGCATTAAGTTTACCGCCTTTAGGACGTTTTGTACCATATTTTGACCTGCGCTGATTTCTACCGTCAACTCCTGAAGTATCGAGTGCACCACGAATGATGTGATACCTTACACCAGGAAGGTCTTTTACCCTTCCACCACGAATCATAACGATTGAGTGCTCCTGAAGATTATGACCTTCACCAGGAATATAAGCATTCACCTCTTTGCCATTTGTGAGCCTTACTCTGGCTACTTTACGCATGGCTGAATTTGGTTTTTTAGGCGTAGTTGTATAAACCCTTACACAAACACCCCTTCGCTGCGGGCAAGAATCCAGAGCAGGTGATTTGCTCTTTTCGGTTAACTTGTTACGTCCTTTACGAACCAATTGCGAAATTGTAGGCATATCAGTACTTTTAATTTAATTTGTTGTTACTCGGCTACCCCATTTTTTTGGGACTGCAAAAGTACACCTTTATTTTATATTTACAATAGGCTGCACAAAAATTATTTACCTGATTTAACCGACTCCTTTCATTACTGAACGTGCGGATAATGGAATAATCCTGTTGCCGGGATTCTTATACTGAAGATCTAATGGGGAAATTGGTAAGTGGAGACAAATTCAGCCCTAAAGGCCTGAAGACTAAACAATGCCGTGATCTAAAAAATTGCTTCTAAGGCAATTGGCATTAATTGAAACCTATGTTGTCTTACTTTATCAGGTTTCCCGGATTAAAAAATCTCAGAAAATTTGCATTTTGAAAGGAAAAATATTCGGTTGTTTTCTTTCTAATGCGGCTGCAAAAGTATGAATTTATTTCATCGATACAACATTTCAATAAATATTTTTTACGAAAAATAAATCAGCTAATAATAAGCATGTTCCGAAAATTCCTAAAAACTATTATAGTTACTATAGCATTTCGCGTATCCTTTTATACCCTTCGGCACTTGCTTTAAGCCTTGCTCCGCATTTAAGCACAACCAGGTGTGTATCTTTTCCATAAAGATCAACCGATGCAATCTGACTCACATTTACAATATGGCTGCGATGAATCCTGATAAAGTCTTTTGAGGGCAGATGAGTTTCGTAAAATTTCATGGTTTTTTCCTTTAAATGCCTCCCCTGTTCAGAATATATCATAACATAATCATCCTGAGCTTCAATATAATGAATTGTATCCACAGGAATAACCACAATCCGGGAACCGAGACGGGCAACAATACGGTTTATTTCTGTTTCGGATTTTTCAAGTTGATCAGTCAGATTTTTCACAGGACTTTGTAAATCTGAATTCATTTCGGCCAGCCGGGTCCTTGCCCGCTCCAATGCCATTCGAAATCTGTCGGCAGAAAATGGCTTTAACAAATAATCAACTGCGTTCAGCTCGAATGCTTTAATGGCAAACTCATCATAAGCAGTGGTGAAAATTATCTGCGGCGGATCGGCCAATAGCTCCAGAAGCTCAAATCCGGTAATTTTCGGCATCTGAATATCCAGAAAAATCAGGTTTGGTTTTGTTTCCTGAATGGCTTTCAGGGCATCAAAACCATTTTCACATTCTCCTGCTATTTCAATATATTGATATTCACCCAGATAATGCTTTACCAGTTCACGAGCCGGTGGCTCATCATCAATTATTAATACCTTGAGCTTTTCCATAGGGGGGTATGCTGAGTTTAACTTCAAATATCTGTTCATTTTTATTTACCACTACCAGATCACTAATTCCGTAAATCATAAAACACCTTTTAATAACATTCGACAATCCTGTACCCGTCCCCTTTTTTGAGGCATTTTGTTTGTCATAATTATTTGAGATGCTGACTTGTAATCGATTACCATTAAGGTTTGCTTCGAGTTTAATCATCGAATTTCCCGGAGTATTGTAAATCCCGTGTTTCACTGAATTTTCGACCAGAGGCTGAAGAATCATCGGAGGCACAGGCCATTCACCAACTCCCTCCCCGATTCTTTCTTCAACCTTTAACCTTTCACCAAACCTTACCTTTTCAATTTCAAGGTATAACCTTACATGATTGAGTTCTTTATTTAGTGTACTGAATCCCTCATCTGAAAAACTCAATGAATATCGCATAAACTCCGAAAGATTGATAACCATCTCCTGGGCTTTAGATGGATTTGTAACTGTGAGAGAACTAATGGAGTTAAGTGCATTAAAAAGAAAATGTGGTTTAATTTGAGCCCTTAAAGAGTTCAGTTCACTTTCGTGAAGCAAATTCTGAAGCGATTCCTCACGAAGTTTTCTTTCAGAAAGATTGCGGTAATTGATGAGCAGGTAAAAAACTGTTACCATTATAATATAGGTCAGCAGTCCGGCAAATATCCTGATATAAATCGTTTGATTCAAACGATCCATGTATGCAGCATTATGCCCAGAAATCAAACCCATCAAATAATAAGATGATCCAAACCAGATAAATAAGGTAATGGCACTAAGGCTGATATGACGCAACATCAATTCTTTAGCTGTAAGTTTTTCGAAATCAGAATATTTAACCAAAAACCACAAACCAATCCCCAACAAGGCAAGTATCAGGTTGAAAATGATAGATTCAGCAAGAGCCACCCTAAAAACAACCCCATTCTGTGAATTAATGACAATAAAATTTATTGCAGCGAATAAAATCCAGGCGACAGCATAGAAAGGCAAAAGGTTGCGAAAATTAAGTCTGGAAAAAATCATATTCGTTTTAAACTAGTAGCTTTTAAGTTCACCTCCGCCAAATATAGCAACACCATCAATAATCAGGGTTTTGGTATGGTCAACATTCAGATTATACCTTTTATCAGTAAAACCTCCAAAAACCGGCACCACTTTTATGATAATATTCCAGTCGTTTGGCACGATAAGGGTAGTGCCTCCAAATATAGCAATCATTTCCAGCTTATTTTCACCCGGAGCAAGTTTGCATTGAGTGAGATCAATCTTTGAGCCGCCGAAAATGGCAATCATTTCACCTCCTTTAAAATTCAGGGAATGAAAATATCTTTCACTTCCGCCAAATACGGCGACATCTTCTATCTGATCAGTATCAGAGACTGACGACCGGTTCCTAATGCGGTGAAACGCAGTAAACACTTTATTGCTGCTATTCGACATGATTAGGCCAACACCTATAATTATTAAGACGGCCGGCCAGAAAAAAGTGAACAAGTTAAATGGCAGGTCATAAAAGCGATCGATCAGAAATGCTCCTCCTACAGCCAGGAGGATCAGACCCCAGGTGGTTTTTCTGTCGGCCAGATTGACAATTCCGATGGCCACCAAAAGCATAGGCCATGAAAAAATAGCTCGCCAGGTCTTGTGGTCTAACACATCAAGGTTATGGAGCATGTAAAGCAATCCGAAGGCAACAATCAGAAGGCCAATAACCATGGATCTTCCGCGCTGTGGATGTTGATTTTGGGAAATGGTCTGCTTTTGATCGGTTAAATTTTCCATTTTGCAGGTTTTAATGTGGTTAAATTATTTCAGGCAAATGTAAATCCCAAGGAATCATCATAGTTAATGAAAATCGGCAAACTCAGGAAAAAGGACGGCAAAATTGAAAACCGGAGGATAAAAAAAACCGGGGCTAACCACACCCCGGTCTAACAATTTATTCACCAAAAAAGGAGAAATTCTCCCAGTATCATCTACATTTCAGCATCGGGTAAATCAGGAAGTCCTTGCAGATTTTCAAGATAGCGTTGCTGATTAAAGGCTTCACCAAAATTTATTAATCGGAATATTTCAACCTGCACCGCCATTGATATTAAACGCCTGGCTTCGATATCAGTAAATGAATCGCTTACAAGCCTTTCATAAGTAATTGCAGTTTCAGGCGGGTCATTTCGGCGGATTTGCTTATCAATGATCTGCTCAATCACCAGGCCTATGCTTTCTCTCTGTCTGGAATAGTTAAACATGCAACTAAGTTTTAATATATATGGTTTCTAATATATCCCAAATTTTAAAAAAAGTAATACCTCGGATTTTAATTTATGACCATTATTTTTCCAAATTTCACACAATCATAATAAATATACGTAAAGCGCATATATTCAGGCTTATAAAGAAAAAAAAAATCCTTGTGTTTATTAACGTAAGGAACTCATAAAGAATGTATAATTTTGCCTCAAATAATTTTAAGGTGGCTGATTTGTTAAATGAATTGAATGAAGCGCAGCAACAGGCCGTGATAAACAGTGATGGCCCTGTTATGGTTATTGCCGGAGCCGGATCTGGCAAGACCAGGGTTTTGACCTATCGCATAGCCTGGATGCTTCAAAATGGGGTTGATCCGTTTAACGTGCTGGCACTAACATTTACCAACAAGGCTGCCCGTGAAATGAAATCACGGATTACCTCGCTCATTGGAAATGAAGCCCGGAATGTCTGGATGGGAACTTTCCATTCGATATTTGCCAGAATTTTAAGAATAGAAGGGCATTTGCTGGGTTATCCTTCAAGTTTTACCATTTACGACACGGATGATTCGAAAAATTTAATTAAAAACATTCTTAAAGATCTCAACCTGGATCCAAAACTTTATATTCCGGGCGCTGTGCTGGCGCGGATTTCAGCATCAAAAGCAAATCTGGTTTCGGCTGAAGAATACAGCCAGAATGCTGATATCAGAGAACAGGACAGGATAAGCAACCGGATTCAGCTTGCTGAAATCTTTCTTCAATATAAAGCACGCTGTTTCAGGGCTGCAGCTATGGATTTTGATGACCTGCTCTTTAACACAAATTTATTGCTGCGCGATTTTCCCGAAGTACTTTACAAATACCAGGAGAAGTTCAGGTATATCCTTGTCGATGAATATCAGGACACCAATCATGCACAGTATCTGATCATTAAAAAACTGGCTGCCCGTTACGAGAACATTTGTGTTGTGGGTGATGATGCCCAAAGCATTTATGCATTCAGGGGAGCCAACATCAGAAACATATTGAATTTTAAGCAGGACTATAAAGATGCCAGAACCTACAAACTTGAGCAGAACTACAGGTCAACACGAGTAATTGTTAATGCTGCAAACAGTGTAATTGACAGAAATAAGGATCAGATCAAAAAAATAGTCTGGACCGAAAATGATGAAGGCAATCCGATAAAAATTATTAAGGCTTCCTCTGATGTTGAAGAGGGTTCAAAAATTGCTGATTCGATTTTTGAAAAAAAGATGAACCTTCATCTGCAAAACAATGATTTTGCAATTTTATACCGCACCAATGCACAATCACGGGCACTTGAGGAGTCATTGCGCCGGCTGAATATTCCTTACAGGATATATGGCGGGCTCTCATTTTACAAAAGAAAGGAGATTAAAGACCTGATTGCCTATTTCAGGCTTGTAGTAAACCCAAAAGATGATGAGGCCTTTAACCGCATCATCAATTATCCGGCACGTGGCATAGGTAAAACCACGCTTGATAAGTTGGAATCAGCTGCAATGCAACACAAAATGAGTCTTTTTGAAATTGCAGCAGACTGTTCTCGTTATGTTCAGGGACTAAATTATGGCACACTCACCAGAATTGCTGATTTCGTAAATATGATTTCAGGATTTCAGCAGCAGGTAAACCAGATAAATGCTTATGAACTGGGCATGAAAATAGCACGAAAGTCAGGTCTTTTGAAAGAGTTATCAGCGGATGACAGTGAAGATGGCCACATGAGGCTTGAAAATACAGAAGAATTGCTGAATGCCCTAAAAGATTTCTCGGAAAAGGAACAAACCCTTTTCCCAAATGAGGAAACAGGAGAATTGACCGCAGAAAGCCTCACGCGAACGCTCGACCTTTTTTTGCAGGAAGTTTCACTATTGACAGATGCCGACAGTGATGATGACGACAACAATAAAGTTGTTCTTATGACAATTCACGCTGCCAAAGGGCTGGAGTTTCCTTTTGTATTTGTGGCCGGGCTTGAGGAAAATCTTTTCCCCTCGGTTCTTGCTTTAAATTCACGGACTGAAATAGAAGAAGAGAGGCGGCTTTTTTATGTGGCTATTACCAGGGCTCAGAAGGAAGTTACGCTTTCATATGCCGAAACCCGTTATCGCTGGGGAAATATGACCATGAATGAACCCAGCCGATTTCTTGAAGATATTGACGAATCGTGTATTGAAAAAACCACCCGAAAGGTGGCTCAGAATAATTTTCCAGGTAAACCTTTGTTACAAAAAAGGACCATGTTTATCAAAAAGGTGCCCAACGGAACTCCGGAAAGCAGTTCGGCTGATAAAGGTCCGGCCTCTCCTCCTGAACTGATACAACCGGGAATATTTGTAGAGCATGAACGTTTTGGAAGAGGAAAAGTAATTTCCGTTGAGGGAAACGGGCCAAACACTAAAGCTATAGTTTTTTTTAATGGTGTAGGTCAGAAACAATTGCTTTTAAAATTTGCAAAACTAAGGTTGGTAGAATGAATTTTTGTATATTTGCAGCCGTAAATAAATCGCATAGTTCCAATCAGGGTTTATTTTCATTTTACTGATCAGATGCAGATACATCAAATGGCTGACCTTCCACTTATTGCTGCATATTGATTCTTCCATACTAAAGAACTTCATAGAATATCATTTATATTAAATAAAAAAATATATGGACTATAACAGCACCCGTGAAAAACTCATTATTCCTGAGTATGGACGCAACGTTCAGCAAATGGCGGCTTTTGTTGTAAGCATTGAAGACCGAGAGAAAAGAACAAATTTGGCCAAAGTCCTTATTGGAGTAATGGCTCAGCTTCACCCTGAAAATCGGGATACAACAGATTACAAACAAAAGCTATGGGATCATCTTCACATTATTTCTGGATTTAAACTGGATGTTGACGGACCTTATCCTCCACCATCTCAGGATATTATTGATAAGAAGCCTGAGCAAATAGCTTATCCACAAACAAACATTAGGTTCAGGCCTTATGGCAAGAATATTGAGAATATCATTCATAAAGCCTGCGAGTTCGAAGAAGGTCCTGAAAAAGATGCCCTTGTCAAAAATATTGCCAATCACCTTAAAAAATCATACCTCAACTGGAACCGCGATTCTGTTAATGATGAACTGATTACCGGACACCTTGCAGAGTTAAGCAGTGGAAAACTGAAACTAAGCGATGATACCAGGCTTGCCCACACCAATGAATTGCTCAGGGGTGCACCCTCCAATGCTCCTGCAGCAATTGGAAGCAACCGCAGGAAAAAATTTAGTCCGAAAAACGACAAGAACAGTCACTATCGCGACAACAGGAATCGTAAAAAGAATTAACTTTCCGGCAAATTAAATTCACCGGAAAAATTCTTTAAACTTTCTGTTATGAGTTCATTTATCATCAATGGCGGCAAAAAGCTCCATGGAGAAATTATACCCCAGGGAGCAAAAAACGAAGCCCTTCAGGTTATTTGTGCTACGCTACTTACTCCAGAAACCATAACCATGCATAATGTCCCCGACATCAGGGATGTTAACAAGCTAATAGAGCTGCTGGGCGAAATGGGGGTTGAAATTAAATCTCTGGGCAACGGTAATTTCACTTTTAAGGCAGAAAAAGTGAATCTGGATTATCTGAAAACTCCTGAATTCAGAAAAAAAGGTGCCGGACTTCGGGGATCCATCATGATTCTTGGTCCGCTGCTTGCCAGATATGGCAAGGGTTACATTCCTCATCCGGGCGGTGATAAGATCGGCCGCCGAAGACTTGATACGCACTTTACAGGCCTGCAGAATCTTGGTGCCAGATTTGAATCGGAAGGAACAAATTCGTTTTACAGCATTGATGCAACAGAACTGAAGGGCTGCTATATGCTTCTGGATGAAGCATCGGTAACAGGAACCGCCAATGTGATTATGGCTGCTGTAATGGCTAAAGGAACAACCACCATATTCAATGCAGCCTGCGAACCTTATCTTGTGCAACTTTGCAGAATGCTGAACCGCATGGGAGCAAAAATTACAGGAGTTGGTTCAAATCTTCTTATGATTGAAGGAGTTAAAAAACTTTCGGGAACCGAACACGAATTGTTGCCCGATATGATCGAAATCGGAAGTTTTATCGGGCTGGCAGCTATGACAGGATCGGAAATAACCATAAAAAATGTCAGATATCAGGAACTGGGCGTCATACCTGATGTGTTCAGAAAACTTGGGATCAAACTTGAATTAAGGAATGACGATATTTTTATCCCGGCACAGGAAAGTTACGAGGTTGAAACTTTTATGGATGGGTCAATTATGACCATAAGCGATGCACCCTGGCCTGGATTTACCCCCGATCTGATAAGTATTGCACTTGTGGTGGCCACACAGTCCAAAGGAAGCGTACTGATTCATCAGAAGATGTTTGAAAGCCGATTGTTTTTTGTCGATAAACTGATTGATATGGGTGCTCAGATCATACTTTGTGATCCGCACAGGGCAACCGTAATCGGCCTTAACCATCAGGTGCGTCTCAGGGGAATTACCATGTCATCACCCGATATCAGGGCTGGCGTGGCTTTGCTCATTGCCGCACTTTCGGCAAAAGGGAAAAGCCAGATCGACAATATCGAACAGATTGATCGCGGTTATCAAAACATTGACGAAAGGTTAAGGGCACTGGGCGCAGAAATACAGAGGATTGATAATTAGGAATTTTTCCAGGCAATAGTTTTCTGTAAGAAATAGGGAGCAGCTATTTCTGAATAAAATGCTCTTTCTACTCATTTTTTATCTATCATAGACTATAATCCTACAAATCAGCATCTTAGAACCTAAATCATTTTGGCGCCGGAAAACAAATGTCTATGTCATGTCCTTTCCTGATCTTTAACATAATCTTAATGAACCAAAAGGTTTAACTGTCAATTTGTCGCTAAAGTATCAATTGGCAAGCAATTTGTTCATAGGCGGCAAAAGTCAGGAGAAACAGACATAGTAATGAAACCAAAACAAAAAATGGCAAAGCACAACAAAAGCAAGGATCACATAAATGATACGCATCCAAAAAGCACAACAAAAGATCTGAATGAACCTGCCGGAACAGCTGAAAAGGAAGATCAGGCAAATCCTTCGCCCGAAACCGATGCAGCAAATGCTGAAGTTTTTCAGCAAAAATATAATGAGCTCAATGACAAATATCTCAGGCTATATTCTGATTTTGACAACTATCGGAAAAGAGTAATCAAAGAAAAAATTGACCTGAGCAAAACAGCTTCGGAGGAGGTAATTACGGGATTATTGTCTATTCTCGATGATTTTGAGCGTGCGCTCCAGACCTTACCTGAAAACGATGATGATCCGACAAGACAAGGCATCTCATTGATTTATAACAAGTTCAAAATAATACTTTCGCAAAAAGGTTTGTCTGAGATAAAATCAATGGAAGAGAATTTTGATACTGATTTTCACGAGGCCATTGCCAACATACCTGCACCGACGGAAGCGCTGAAGAATAAAATTTTAGATGTAACCCAAAAGGGATACATCCTGAATGGCAAAGTGATACGATTCGCCAAAGTGGTTGTTGGTATCTGAAACAAATAAAACAAAAGCATACAAAGTGGCAAAAAGAGATTATTACGAAATACTGGGAGTATCACGAAATGCCGGAGAAGCGGAACTTAAAAAGGCTTACCGGCAAATGGCATTGAAATACCATCCCGATAAAAATCCTAACGATAAAGAGGCGGAAGAAAAGTTTAAAGAAGCAGCTGAGGCTTTTGAAGTTCTGAGCAATTCCGAAAAACGAGCCAGGTATGATCAATATGGTCATGAAGGAATGAAGGGCATGCCAGGTGGAGGTTTTGGAGGAGGTATGTCGATGGACGACATTTTCAGCCAGTTTGGCGATATTTTCGGTGGTGCTTTTGGTGGTGGATTCAGTGGTTTTGGTGGTGGCGGTGGCCGGCGGCGTGTAAATAAAGGTACCAACCTCAGGATAAAAGTAAAGCTAACCCTCGAAGAGATAGCAAAGGGGGCGGAAAAAAAGATTAAAGTCAATAAACTGGTCGGCTGTTCAACCTGTGGTGGAACAGGTGCGGCCGGCGGATCTTCATTTTCGACCTGCCAGCATTGTCATGGAACCGGTCAGATTACCCGTGTTACCAACACTTTTCTGGGCCAGATGCAGACCAGCTCAACCTGTCCGTATTGCAATGGCGAAGGGCAATCCATTACCAATAAATGTTCCACCTGCGGAGGAAGTGGAACATCAAAAGGAGAAGAGGTCGTCAGCCTAAATATTCCGGCCGGTGTTTCTGAAGGCATTCAGCTATCGGTTGGAGGCAAAGGAAATGCAGCGCCAAGGGGCGGTGTACCCGGCGACCTCATCGTTCAGATTGAAGAAATACCTCATGATGAATTAGTAAGAGAAGGAGTAAATGTTCTTTATGAACATTATATCAGTTTTCCTGACGCAGCCCTAGGAACTTCAATAGAAATCCCAACAATTGAAGGAAAAGTAAGAATAAAAATCGAACCAGGGACTCAGGGTGGTAAAGTGCTCAGGCTGAAGGGCAAAGGCATTCCATCGCTCAACGGTTACGGCAGAGGCGATCAGCTAATCAATATAAATGTCTGGACACCACGTAACCTCAGCCGTCAGGAAAAAGAGACCCTTGAACATTTGATGAACTCTGAAAACTTCAAACCCAACCCGGGGACAAAAGACAGATCCTTCTTTGACAGGATGAGAGAATATTTTCAGTAATTTTGTTGATGCAACACTTCTGATCCGGGCGGTTTCTTTTTCGTGAAGTATCGCCCATTTTTAATTAATTTTTTGATCTTCCCTTCTGAACTTTTAACATATGAGTTATTTTGAAGCCAGAAACATTACCAAAAGGTATGATGCCCACTTAGCACTTGATAATGTGAGCATTGATGTGCCTGAACAAAGCATATTCGGATTGCTTGGCCCGAATGGCGCAGGCAAAACCACTCTTATCAGAATCATTAATCAGATTACAGGGCCTGATGAAGGTGAAATTTTTATCGGTAACGAAAAACTTTCGCAAAAGCATGTTGATAAAATAGGTTATCTGCCGGAAGAAAGAGGACTTTACAAGAAAATGAAAGTAGGTGAGCAAGCTTTGTATCTGGCTCAGCTGAAAGGCCTTAGCAAAACTGACGCATTAAAAAAACTGAAATACTGGTTTGAAAAATTCGAAATTCAGGCATGGTGGAACAGGAAAGTCGAGGAACTTTCGAAAGGAATGCAGCAGAAAGTGCAGTTTATTGTCACCATCATTCACGACCCTACCCTACTGATCTTTGACGAGCCATTCAGTGGGTTTGATCCGATAAATGTTAATCTGCTGAAGGACGAAATCCTCAATCTTAAGCAAAACGGCGCTACCATAATTTTCTCGACACACAACATGGCTTCTGTTGAAGAACTATGCGATAACATTGCACTCATCAATAAATCGAAGAAAATACTGGAAGGCAGGGTAAAAGACATAAAAACCAAATACAAAACCAATACTTATGCAATTGATTTTGATGGTTTTACAGGAGAAGCGCGCTCATTGCTTCCGGCAGGTTTTTCGCTCCTGAATGAAACAAGCGATGAGGAAATGCGACAAATTATTGTTGGATTACCAACTCAATCTACACAAAATGAATTACTTAATGCTGTAATGTCAAAAGTAAATATTCATGCTTTCAAAGAAATCATTCCGACCATGAATGATATTTTTATCAAGACAGTTAATGAATCAGGCAACTTTTCTGAAATCAGCTAATATTTTCCACCTATGAACAAAATCCTCCTGGTTATACAGCGCGAATATCTTTCAAGAGTCAGGAAAAAATCATTTATTGTAATGACTATACTTGGTCCCATCCTGATGGCCGCACTTTTTATTGTGCCGATATTTCTCTCACAAATGTCTGACGAAGTAAAACAGGTAGAAATTTTAGATGAAACAGGTTGGTTTATCAACAAGTTTGAAGATTCGGAGAGATTCAGATTTGACTATGTTTACACTGATCTTGAGACAGCGAAAACCAATCTTCTCATCGAAAAAGGTTATGCACTGGTTTATATTCCAAAACCCGAAGTCAGCGTTCCTTCATCTGCAATGATTTTCAGCGACAAACAGGTGAGTATTGATTTGAAAGGATACATCCGCAATGTGATGGGCAAAGAAGTTGAAAACCAGAAGCTTGGCGCTGAAATTATGAAGGAAATTCAAAAAGTCAGCCCAGGCAATGACACTGGAATCCAGGAAAATATCTCAGCCGGCAATATTGTGAGCGATGAAATTCTAAAGAACATTAAAACAAACATTACCCTTACTTCCATAAAAATGGGCGAAGCCGGGAAAGAAGAGAAAAGTTTCACAGAGGTAAGCATGGTGGTAGGACTTTTTGCCGGAATTTTGATCTACTTTTTTATTTTCCTTTTTGGAAGCCAGGTAATGCGCGGTGTAATTGAAGAAAAGGTAAGCCGGATTGTGGAGGTGATCGTATCATCGGTGAAACCATTTCAACTTATGATGGGAAAAATCATAGGAGTTGGTCTGGTCGGGCTAACTCAGTTCATGTTATGGGTATTACTAACCCTTACCATTGTAACCGTCTTCCAGCAAGTGATGCCCGATAAATTCAAAAAGCAGGAAACAGTTGAAAGTTTTAGTCCGGGAAAACGAATACCAGCAGGAGCTGAAGCAATACAATCAATGGAAATTTCTAAAGATCAGGGAAGTATGGAAAGAATGATTGATGCCATCCAATCCATTAATTATGGAGTAATGATTTTTTCATTCTTATTTTATTTTCTGGGAGGTTACCTGCTTTATGGTGCCATGTTTGCAGCCATAGGAGCTGCAGTTGACAATGAAACCGACACTCAGCAGTTTATGATGCCGGTAACCATACCCTTGATTCTTGGAATTTTGGTGGCTCAGTTTGTTATCAACAACCCCGAAGGGCCGATAGCCTTTTGGTTCTCAATCATACCCTTCACCTCTCCTATTGTTATGATGGTTAGAATACCATTTGGCGTGCCTTCATGGGAAGTTGCACTATCAATGGCCTTGCTTGTTATTACATTCGTAGGTGCAGTTTGGATGGCCGGTAAGATTTACAGAACCGGAATATTGATGTATGGCAAAAAGGTTAGTTGGGGCGAATTGTGGAAGTGGCTTTTCTATAAGGCTTAACCATTGCATTCATTGTAGTTTTATCGTAATGAAATTTCATAATCCTTCAAAAAACCAAAAATGGCAAAAATCCTGGTAATTGACGACGAGAAAAGTATCAGAAGTACTTTGAGAGAAATACTTGAATACGAAGGTTATCAGATAGAAGAGGCACCCGATGGTCCGGCAGCGCTTGAAATGGCCGCGAATGAAAAATACAGCCTTGTGCTCTGCGACATCAAAATGCCTCTGATGGATGGCATTGAAGTCCTCGATAAACTTCTGGTCATGAGCGACACACCTGTTGTTATGATCTCGGGGCATGGAAATATTGAAACAGCGGTTGATGCCATAAAACGAGGAGCTTACGATTACATCGCCAAACCACTGGATCTGAACCGTTTACTCATCACCATCAGAAATGCAATAGAAAAAAGCAATCTGGTAAAAGAGACCAGGGTACTTAAACGCAAGGTTAGTAAAACCTATGAAATGATAGGAGAATCGGAGCCCATTAATCAAATCAGGTCAATGATTGAACGGGTTGCTCCAACTGATGCAAGAGTGCTTATTACCGGAAATAACGGCACCGGCAAAGAACTGGTTGCCCGATGGCTGCACGAATTAAGTAACCGTGCCGAAGGTCCGTTTGTTGAAGTAAACTGTGCTGCCATACCCGGAGAACTCATTGAAAGTGTTTTGTTTGGCCATGAGAAAGGATCGTTTACTTCAGCGATTAAACAGCGTAAAGGAGACTTTGAGCAGGCCAATGGGGGTACGATTTTTCTGGATGAAATCGGAGATATGAGCCTTGCTGCCCAGGCAAAAGTGCTTAGAGCTTTGCAGGAAAATAAAATCATGAGGGTTGGCGGAGAAAAAGATATACCTGTTGATGTGAGGGTCATTGCGGCTACCAACAAGAATATAGTTGAAGAAATCGAAAAGCGGAATTTCCGCGAAGATCTTTATCACCGATTGAGTGTAATTTTAATTCATGTGCCTACCCTTAATGAGAGGGAAGAGGACATTCCCATTCTGGCGAAGCATTTCATTGCTGAAATATGTGAAATTCAGGGCAAACCTCTCATCATTTTTGAAGACGAAGCACTCGATGCGCTCAAAAAAATAAACTGGACAGGGAATATACGTGAATTAAGAAATGTAGTGGAACGTTTGGCAATTCTTTGCGACACAGTAATTACTGCCGCTGATATTGACTTATATGCAAGACCGCTAAGTAAAAACTAGGTGCGATTTAAAACCGCAACTACCTACATTTTTCTCATTTACTCAAACAGTTTGAGTACCCGGGCACATTTTTTGTATCTTTGCAAGTGACAATAACCGGGGCTGCCTGGTTTTGACAGCAGAGAAGTGGTATTGTAAGCATGTCGGGCGTTGTAAGAGTGGCCCGTAAATCCCAACTTGCAAAGCCTATAAACGGCACAGATTATAATTACGCGTTAGCCGCTTAATCAAGGATTAAGCCGCTTTCTGCTCCCCGGGAAGCTTTGCGTGGCTGCGTTCCGGCAAGAGCATCACAAATGCTGCGATAAGACAGGTAAGGTCCTGATGCCTGTTCGAAAACCAAAAGGAATAAGATGATAGTCGGGCTGTTTTCTCCCTGCTGGCATTCGAAAACCAACTGAAAACTAAGCGTGTAGAAAGCACTATAGCTGTCTGTTTGGACGCGGGTTCGATTCCCGCCAGCTCCACAAAAACCTGTAAACTAATATTTTACGGGTTTTTTTTATTTAAAAATGAGCTGATTGAGATATTGATACAGTTATAATTCAGAAACTATAAGTTAATTTTATTAAATATTAAATGATAAATAGCACAACATCGTTGACACTTTTTTTCGTAGCACAACATCGTTGACACTTTTTTCAAAAATCGTTCTTTGACATATTTTTTTCGTATTGTTCAAATAAAAAATGGACGAATACGAGAAACGGAAAGTAGCTATAACACG
>JAHYJC010000017.1 GCA_019429275.1 Lentimicrobium sp.
GTGTAAAATAGGAAGTAAACCGGTCATGTATGTTATCATACAAAGAGAGCCCCTTGTTGGTGAGCAGCCACACGGGGCCCGACCTGGTCGGATAGATTTCACGAATAACATGATTGTGAATGGCATTTGGTGTGTTGCCCGGCAGATAAGTAACGATGCTGCTGCCATCGTAACGGTTGAGTCCGTTCCAGGTGCCAAACCAAATGTAGCCTTCGGCATCCTTCACAATTGAATTTACGGCACCGTTTGACAAACCTTCGCGCCGCGAAATGGAGTGCACATTGGTGTTGTACTGCGCATTCAGCGAAAGCGACAGAAAAAGAAAAAATATCAGATAGAATTGTTTTCCCGGCATTTTGATCTTTTCGAACCTCTTTGATCAGGTTAGTTCTTCAGTTTGATAGTAACAATGATTAAACAGTTGATAGTGGCATTACATTTTTATAAGCGAAGGAAGTGTGCATTATTCAGTCTGGAAAAAGGTAAATTTCAGGCTAAAAAAATATCGATTAATATTTCTGCCTTTTTTTGCTTTTTTCCGTCATCTGATCTCCGAACCGAATATAATCCTTAACCAAACCAATCCCGGTACAGATGGCATTAGCATAAGAATCGGTATTCCATGTTTCGATTGCCTGCCGGGCTTTTTCGGGCAGTTTTGTTGTATTGTTGTTTGAAATGTAGATATACAAAGCCACATCTTTTGCAAAAGCTAGCCTGGTTTCATTATTAGCTCCAACCGGCATATTTGAGGTTCTTGCTTCCAATTCGCTGAGCATTTCATCCTTCGAAGGTGAATACTGTTGCATTACCATGGTGCGTATGGAGGTAACAAAACCCGGAACGCTCATGGGCCGGATGTTTTGGGTATGGTAAGGCGGCGGAATGGTAAAAACAATCAGGCCTTCCCTGAAATCTACCTTTATGGGCATCAAATTCCCAGACTGCTGTGCATAAAGACAAATTGCAATCAAAAGGAAGGCAACAGTCGAATATATTCTTTTCATTTTTTAGTTATTTAAGTGTTTTGTTGAACGCAATCCTGATAAAAACCAATAGCGTTCTAATTGATGCTTATTCCACAATAAACTTGCACCTGCCCACAGCCTGACTGCCCGAGAAGGCCACTGCCATATACAATCCCGGTGACCAGTTGGCCACATCCAGTGTAGTTTCATTTACTCCGCTGTTTACGCTGAAAGTTCTGACCTCCTTACCCATACTGTTGTAGCACTTTACATTAATATTTCTGTATCTCAGCGTATTGTCATACATGAGCCTGAGCGTTGCGTTAGCCGGTACCGGCGCCGGTGTGATTTTCAATTCCGTTTGTTTAACCGGCGGTATATAATCCTCGTTGCTCACTACTATCAGGCAGTCATCCAAAGGAATTACATGCGAAACAATCGGCTCGGGGCAGAGGGTATCGTAGTTAAAGTTGCTCCAGGGGATGCTGTCGAATTCCAGCTCCGGCAGCAGCCGCATAGCATACACATCATCGTAATCGGGGTTAGTGCCGGCACAGGCACCGGCAACTATAATTTTACCATCTTGTGTAAGTGAAGGCAGGCCTGCCCAGTAGAGCGGTGGTTGGGTTTCGGTAATAAACTTATCCAATACATTGCCTAAAGTGTCTATTTTGATTATTACCGGGCGAGTATTAGAATAACTGCCTGGTACATACATTTTTGCTGATCCCCAAAAACAGCTATTCATATTGTTGGTAAGAAGGAAATATCCCTCTGACCTTCGACCATTTGTTTCAGGAATAATCACAGGTTGGTCGAAAACATGATTTCCTTCGAGATCATTTACAAATAGTTGTGGTGTTGGATATGTGTTTTGAGGGTTATACCAAGCCCCACCTGTGAAGATTTTATTGTTGTGTACAACAGATGTGACAGCCATTGAATATATATAATCATCAACACCATGCACATAAAACCATTCTTCTGTGCCATCACCACCTGCCTTAACAAGAAACATCCTGATATATTTTGCAGACCCTCCTTCAGGATTTGGCCAATAGCATGTACCTGTTATTAAGAAACCACCATCATCAAGAGCCAATAAATTATATACATCAGGGTCCCATATGTCAGGGTGTATATTTGGGCTTGCTAATTCTTTTCTCCACACTGGTTGACCTTCAGGATTAAATTTATGCAAATGAAAAGAATTCATGTTCTCCGGATCGTTTTGTATGCTAAGCGCTACAATAGAACCATCGTCAATAATTGTAGCTTCAATGAAGAAATCAGGCTCATAAAGATTATTGGCCAATCTTGTACACCATTCTTTTTCACGGCATGAATCAAGTCTTACTATAATTGGATCCTCATTAAAATCTGACCCCCAATTTGAACCGGCAAGAATAGAACTGCTATTTAGAGCAATAGATGTTGATAAAAATCTGGTATTCTCAGTATACCCATTACCCATTTGAATTTCATATAATAATTCCCCATTATCATTGATCTTTTGCAGAATTGTGTGGGCATTATATATTGGATAAAAGTCTGCCACAATATTATTAAGTAAATAAGCTTGGTCATAATCAGTAATAATTCCATCAGGGTTATGGTATTCATTTGGAAAAGAATAGAACATTAACCAAGGTTGCCCTATCAAAATAAAAGGATTGAGCATTATGAAAATGAGAAGAGATTTCATGGAAGTTAAAATAATGAGCCATAGCAGGTAAACCTGCTATGGCTCGGATTCAATTATTGAATTGTGAATTTTATAGAATCAATGTACCCTTTACTATCAGATAGTTTAATTAAATAGGTACCTGAGACTATACCTTCAAGAGAGAGTATAAATTGATTTGTATTCTTTAAAAGTAATTTCGAAATGATTACTTTGCCGTTAAGATCAAATATAGTAATAATACCCGCAGCTTCTGTGTTAGGGAGCTGATAATCAATTGTAATAAAGTAAGATGCAGGGTTAGGAAATACTTTCAAGAAACTACTCTTACCACTTTGCAATTGAATTTTAGGAATATCAATGCGGCGAATTCTTGAAGATTTAGTGCCATCAGGTAATAAATAAGGTTCTTGATAACTTATTATACCTTTATCTATTAGTGTATTCCTTGCAAAAGCTTTCAATAGTTCGTTGGAACCATAGTTAAGTGGTTCCAAATACTCTGTGGGAATACTATCCTGATCGTTGTATTGCAAAATAAGCTGCAGGTACAATACAAAATCTTGATATTCGCTTTCCCTGCCATCAATTGAAACAAGGGTTGGGATTAAAGTTGCTGCGTTGTAAGCCTGGGCGGATTCATTTTTCTCAAGCAGGTAAAGTGATTTAAGGTACTTGGCCTGGAGAATTGGAATGCTCTCTGTCATGGCAATCAAAGTATCAAAAGACGCACTTTCTTCATTGTATAGGGCAGTGAGGGACTTAAAAGCCGCGTCCATGCTTGATAACTTAGCAGATAACTTGGCTTCCAACAGCTCTTTTGCTGAAACGGTATCTGCTACAGCCAAAATCTCATTGTACATATAATCAGGCATAGGATTCGCACGACTGTCTAACCCGGTTAAAATAATTTCTGACTTGGCTGTATGCGGATTGGCAACCATTACGTCACGGATCATGGCATTGTTCAGCACCTCTTCCCTTTCAACCGCCTGGTGAACCACCGTATCGGAAAGATAAGGCGAACCACTTAACAATTCATTGTAAAGCAGCCCTGCCTCTTCTGGTACTGAATAATAAACCGTTCCCAGCAACTCTTCCGTATCACCGATATCAACAAGTATGGAAAGTTGGTCACTAATTGTATCAGCTGCCATACCATTGTCTGTTATAACTGCCGAAAGTTGTTCCTTGGTCTCATCACCACCCGCGCTTGAAGGACAGGTACTTGATGAAAATGGCGAACTATTTGAGTACTTCGTAACATTGTAAGTAATCAGAGGGTCATGATAATTCGGACCAGGAATTTGGTTTATATTTTTATAATAATTGATTGAGGAGGCTTCATTATTAATACTCCAATACCCTGGTGTAGTCAGGTTGCTGAACAGGTTACCTGCTGGGTCGGTAGGGTTATTGCCTGGCTGTCCCTGGCTGGTGCGGATACCCTGGTTTGTAACTGTAGCTTTTACCGATATATCACTTTTGCAATTGGAAAAAACATTACATCTGAATTGCAGACCGGTAAGTCCATTTGTACTCCGGTTTTTATTCTGGGCATGGGCGCCGTAATCCAGACCTGTGAAGGAGTTACGGTTTATATAGTTGTTATCAGAACCTGAATTATTGATTACCATTCCTACTTTAATGCCTGACTGTCCAAGTGTTGTTGTAGAAATAAAACTATTTTCCTCAATAGTATATGTTGTGCAGCCATCAAGATATAAACCACCCAGTATTGAATTATTAATATTGTTGCTCTCTACATCTTGCGGAATAAAAACATTGTTGGCTACTCTTAAACCTAAAATCCCACTGGCATATATTCCTGAAATATTATTCCGAAACTCACAGTTTTCAATTCTTGCAGTGCGTGCTGTTGCAGACCCCAATGTATAAATTCCATATTTTAATCTATTAAATTCAGATGTAATATAATCTGTGCAAGGATAGACCGTTGATTGACAGTAATAATCAACTATGAATGATGAATTATAACTGTAAATCCCAAATCCCTGACTTTTGCCTGTACCATAATAGCCAAAATCACAACCTTTGAATTGAATTCCATTTACATTGTTCATTTTAACAAAATAATTGGGAACATAAATCCCATCAGCTTCGGGTATTTCATTTATAAAACTACACTTATTAAAACTGCTGATGTTATAAAAGCTGTATGGCTTATAGTCAACCGCTATCAGATTATTTTTAAAAAAACCGTTATTACCAATAATAATAGCCCCCCCTCTTCCTTCAATTAAAACTCCGGGTTCTCCGGATCCATAATCAGGTAATGGCTGTACAGTTGCAATACCAACACGCGCGTTTTCGATGATACCCCCATTTTGTAAAACAACTTTGCTTTGATTTATTGGGTTCTGTGTTAAGGTAGATTTGCTCATTGCAAGAACACCCTGCCAACGACTCCTGATCTTTCCTGTTAATCTGCCACCATCAACAATTAATAAGCCTCCCCTATCAACAACAACCCCGGCGTTTTCCATGAAAAAAACATCTGACTTAACCCGTAGTGTGCTTCCGGAGCAAATCCTTATATAATCTTTAACATAAACCGTATTTTCCCAAACAACCTCAGATGAATTACAAATGTTGTAATTTTTAACAATTGAATCTGCGGCCATGATTGCTTTATATGCATTGATTCTACCCGTGCCGGTTTGCGAAATGCCCCCCGGCAATTCATAGTCATCTGCATCAGAAACCGGATCAACATTTCCTTTGATGATATTCTGAACTTGTGCAGGAGTTAAAAAAGGGTTTGATGATTTAACCAGGCCTATAAGTCCTGCTACGATTGGTGTTGCAAAAGAGGTGCCGCCATATCCATCCCAAAATACCCACTCTTTATTTACACAAGGGTTTAAGGAATCAACATAATGTTTTGTTGGATTTATACCTGCAAGATCATAACCGGGAGCGCAAACATCAACATGTGGAAAGAAAGAAAAGGTGCTTTCTTCCCATTGCTGGGTAATAGAATTGTAGTTCATTCGGGTTAAGCTATCTCCTTTATTTGTTCTGGAAACAACAATAATTCTTTCATCATAATCCGGTGAAAAAGGGTATAATGGAGAAAAACCAATAAAATCAGCCGGTATGTAGTCACAGTCACCAAGTATACCATTATAAATATCACTTTCATAACAACCTGCACAAAACCCATTGCCAGCCGCAATCACAATTGAGGTTCCGTTATCAAGTATCTCAGAAATTATAGAGGCTTCTATTTCCGGGGACTGAGGTTTACAATTGTCAAATATGGACATGGTTATTACATCTGCCCCCATAACGCTTGATGCATGTTGGGCATAGTAAAGAATCGGGCTCGCTTTTCTGGCCGTGGAATATCCCAACATCTTTGTATTAAATCCAATTGAGCAATATTTTGCTGAATCAGGCGCAATGACGTTTTCTTCAGTGGTTTGTCCTGAAGCAAATCCGGCAACGGTTGTTCCATGCCAATAGCTATTGAGGTGATTGGCAGAAAGGCATGGTTCGTATATTTCGCCGGTTTTGGGATTCGAATCCATGATAAACTCTGTCCGTAAATCAGGATGTGTTGGATCAAAGTACTTATCTATAACAGCAATAATAATTTCTTCGTTACCCCTTTGTATATCCCATGCGTAATCAGCCATAATTTTCTTAAGATGCCACATATTATCTGTACCATCATCCCAAAAATCATCAGAAGGATTATAAGTCAATATAGGCTCAGAATAGCGATAAGGCTTAAATGTCAGATCATAAGCCTTACTTTGTATCTCATCAATAAATGCCAGATCGTCTCCAGTAAATTCTATTTCATATATTCGCTTGTTTTCTGCCTTTTTTGCATCAGGAAATACCTGAGAGATAGACTTAACACCATATTTTTTAAAAATTGCATTAATTGTTTGGTTAGTTGTTTCTGTACTATTTACTTTTTGAATGTTTTCATTCTGAAACATTATCCAGAAAATTCCATGGTAATATTGCTGTGCTTTTAAGACTTTGCTCCCATTCAATAAAAAAATGAACATCGTTGATAATAAAATTGTAAAAATGCGATTTTTCATCATATAGTTTTTTGAATAACACTAAATAATTTTTCATTTTTTGAAATTATGCTCAATCAATAATTTTTCCTGTCCCAATAATTAATTCAGCCTTTGGGGGTGGCCTGGAAACCTATAAATCTGACAAAATACAAACAATTAATCAAAGGTATTAATATTGATCTGATTTTTATTTTGGCAAGAAACAAGTCGTTCGATCTCAACAATTCAGTAAAAATAAGAAATATGGCTGATTTCAATATTACATAATTCAAACATTATTGTCGGATTTACTGACTTTCTGTTGAACAACAAATTATTGTTTCTGTTACTAATGTTGAGCATTAACAAAAAAATCCTAAATTGCTGAATTAAAACGATATTATATTTCAAATAATCACTATCTACACCATGAACTACCCCAAAAAAGTAACCATTGGCGATATAACTGTGCGTGACGGATTTCAGCACGAAGAGAAATTTATACCCACCGAAGCCAAGCTTTGGGTGGTTGAACAATTGATTTTATCCGGCATTAAGCATCTTGAAGTTACCAACTTCGGCAATCCAACCGGAATGCCACAATTTAAAGATGCCGATGAAATCATGAAAAAGATCCGCAAAAGCAAAGCCATTGCGCATCTCATCAATGATGTCAGCCTAACCGCGGTAACCATTCGCGAAAAAGCCATAGAGCGTGCCATTGAGGCCCGCAAAGAGGGTTGGGGTCCTGACAGGATTCTGCTTATGGTTTCTACCAGCGAATCACATCACCGCAAAAATTCAGGCCTTTCGCTGGACGATTACTGGAAAATGGCAGAAAAATACATTCCGCTGGCTCATGATGCCGGACTGAAAGTAAACGGAACGGTAAGTACCATTTGGGGTTGCCCCATCGAAGGGCCGACCAAAATGGAGAAAGCCATTGAATTTACAAAGCGCTGGCTGGATATCGGGGCAAATGATGTAGAGCATGCCGATCATGATGGCTCGGCATCTCCCGACAGGGTTTACCGTTACTATTCCATGCTTATGGACAGTATTTCCAATCCTGAAAAACACATTGTACACTTTCACACTACCCGCGGCTGGGGACTGGCCAATGTGCTGGCAGCCCTGCAGGCCGGCATGACCAACTACGAATCTACCCTGGGTGGCATTGGCGGACAGCCGGCCAACTTTGTTGACGGGGTTCCCGTGGCGGGGACCGGTGCTTACTATTATAAAGATGCAGGCATCACCGGACTGGTTTCCACCGAAGATATGGTGGTGATGATGGACGAAATGGGCATTGAAACCAACCTCGACATCGACCGCATACTCGAAACCGGAAAAATGGTAGAAATAATTGTTGGGCATAGACTCAGGTCAGAATCCATCAAAAACGGAAGAATCCCCAAATCGCTGAGCGGAAGATCCTGATTTTTAACATTGCCCGGTCATCCGATCTCTTGAGTCAGCATGCTCAAATAACCGGCAGGGTAAAATTGCCAGGATATTTATTCATTATAAACAAACCATCAGAACGGCAGATCGTCTTCCTCGGTAGGGATAATAGGTGCCGATGGAGTGCCAACTGACTGCTCGGATTGAGGTGTTGTATCGGTGGAATGACGGCTACCTAACAGATTAAGAGTATCACATTCTATTTCGGTGATATATCGCTTTTGGCCGTCTTTTTCATACGAACGGTTTCGGATGCGTCCTTCAATATAAACCTGAGATCCTTTTCTAAGATATTTTTCGGCTATTTCAGCCAGTCCTCGCCATAAAATTATATTATGCCATTCTGTTTGTTCCATTTCCTGACCCTCCCGGTTGCGGTAGGTTTCAGTGGTAGCTATTGAGAATGATGCTTTTTTGACTCCCTTGTCAAAATTCTGAATTTCCGGATCCCTGCCCAGATTACCTATTAAAATCGCTTTATTGATACCTCGTGCCATAGTTTTTTGTTTTTAGTTCCTAACTCATTTACAAATGTACTCCGAAACTTAAATAAATGCAAATATCAATGTTGTGTAAACTGTTCAAAAAAGATCTGCATCGGTGATAAATTTTTCCATCAGTCGCGAAACTCCGGTTTTTTGGTACTGCTCCCTGCTGAATATCTTCAATTCAGGGGAGGCTGTTTTGATAGTTCTGGTTTCTACATCAACAATAAAAAACCTTGCATGTATGATCTGATGGGTGAGTATGTGCCGGTAATCTTTTTTGAAAATTGTAATATTTGCATCGGGTGTCAATAATTTTTCATTTGAAGCCATCCGGATTATTTCTTTATCATCCATCAACTTTCCGGCTTCAAATAAAGGAAACTCCCACAGTCCGGTCCAGATGTCACCTGCATCGCGTTTTTTCATAAGCAGTCCATCAGGAGTTTGAATTACAAGGTAATTAAACCAGCGTGAGCGTTTTTTGATTTCCGGTTTTGATACCGGCAATGAATCAACTTTGTTATGGTTGAAGGCAAAACAATCTTTCTTAAAAATACAGATACTGCATTCAGGTGTTTGGGGTTTGCAAAACAAAGCCCCGAATTCCATCACAGCCTGATTATAGGTTCCTGGATCCTGATCACTAATAAATTCTGTTGACTTCTGTTTTACATCTTTAAAAATGCGTGTACTTCCAACCGGAGCATTGAATCCAAATATCCTTGAAAAAATCCTTACCACATTTCCATCCACAACAGGTATTGGTTCTCCGGCACAAATGGATGAGATTGCAGCCGCGGTGTATTCACCGATTCCTTTAAGTTTAATAAGTTCGTTATAAGATGATGGGAAAATTCCATTGTATTTTTCAACCACCATTCTGGCTGTATGGTGCATGTTTCGGGCCCTGCTGTAGTAGCCCAACCCTTTCCAGACGGCAAGAACCTGATTTTCTGTGGCTTTGGCAAGTGTTTCAACTTCCGGGAATGTTTCAGTAAACCGATAATAGTAATCCAGACCCTGACTTACCCTTGTTTGCTGAAGTATTATTTCTGAAATCCATATATAATAAGGATTTCGGGTATTTCGCCATGGCAAATCCCGCTTGGAGACCTGATACCAGTCTGTTATTTTTTGATTAAATTTCATTATTATTTTGAAATTAACTAAATTTGAGGCAATTGCCAACTAAAAAATTCAGAATTTTCATTTTGTTTTTAAAAACTCTTATATTTGCAGCCCGTTAAAAAATTAATTCTCAAATCATTAAAATTTTTAATCAACATGACAAAAGCAGAAATTGTAGCTGAAATTGCTAGTAAGATCAACGTTGAAAAAGTTGCTGTACAGCAAACTGTTGAGGCTTTCATGGACGCAGTTAAAAACTCTCTGGCCAACGGCGAAAATGTTTACCTCAGGGGATTTGGCAGCTTCACTACTAAAAGAAGGGCAGAAAAAACCGGTAGAAATATCTCTAAAAACACTACCATTATTATCCCTGCTCATAATATTCCCGCTTTTAAACCTGCCAAAACTTTCGTGAACGAAGTTAAGAACAAGGTTAAATAATAGTTGTTCATTACTAAAAATATTTATCATGCCAAGCGGAAAAAAAAGAAAAAGACATAAAATGGCAACGCACAAGCGGAAAAAACGCTTGCGCAAAAACAGACACAAAAAGAAATAGGTTTTCTTGTTTGGGGAAATTCCGTCTCAGATCTGCATTCTGCCCACTTGTGATGGAATCTTCCCGAATTTTGATAGGGTCCTTATCTTTTTTTATGATCCGGTGTTTACAACAACCGCTTCTTTTTGCATTTTGCCACTTTAATACATCCAGGAATTTTGAATAAGGAGCTGATTATCGACGCAGGTCCTTCGGAAGTTAATATTGCACTTCTCGAAGACAAAGATCTCGTTGAACTCAATAAGGAGAAGACCAACAGTAGCTTTGCTGTTGGCGATATTTACCTTGGAAGGGTCAAAAAGATCATGCCGGGGCTCAATGCCGCATTTGTCGATGTGGGTTATGAAAAAGATGCTTTTTTGCATTACCTCGACCTTGGCCCCCAAATCAATTCTCTGAATAAACTCCTGAAACTCTACCTGACCGGAAGGCCTGACTTGCCATCTATGGCAGATTTTGAGCCTGATCAGGATATTGAAAAGACAGGCAAAATAACCAACGTGCTGACCTCAAATCAGCAAGTGCTTGTACAAATAGCCAAAGAACCGATCTCTACCAAAGGTCCAAGAGTTTCCTCCGAAATTTCATTTGCAGGCAGATACCTTGTATTGGTCCCATTTTCAACCCGGGTTTCTGTTTCACAGAAAATAAAAAGTTCGGACGAGAGAAACCGGTTGAAAAGGTTGATTACCAGCATAAAGCCAAAAAATTTCGGAGTAATCATTCGTACTGTAGCCGAAAACAAAAAAGTTGTCGATCTTGACAATGACCTCCGCAACCTGATTGTAAAATGGGATACTTGCCTGGCAAAACTTGCCGGAGCCAAAGCGCCCCAGAAAATATTGAGTGAAATTGACCGCACATCGGCAATTCTTAGAGACCTGCTGAATGAATCGTTCAATAACATTCATGTTAACGATCCCGGATTGTTTGAAGAAATCCGAACTTACATAAGAACCATTGCTCCTGATAAAATAGATATTGTAAAACTATTTAAGGGTAAAGTACCTATTTTTGAGCATTTTGGAATTGATAAACAAATCAAGAACTCATTTGGCAAGATCATAACCATTAAAAGTGGGGTTTATCTAATTATTGAGCATACCGAAGCCCTTCATGTTATTGATGTCAACAGTGGTCACCGGGTTAATTCTGAGATATCGCAGGAGATGAATGCACTTGCGGTAAATCTTGAAGCTGCTGCAGAAATAGCCCGGCAACTGAGACTGAGGGATATGGGCGGTATTATTGTAATCGATTTTATTGATATGCACGAAGGTGCAAACCGCCGAAAACTCTATCAGGTAATGAAAGAGGAGATGGCAAAAGATCATGCCAAGCACACCATTTTGCCTCCAAGTAAATTCGGGCTGGTGCAGGTTACCCGCCAAAGGGTAAGGCCTGAAATGAATGTTCAGATTCTTGAAAAATGCCCTGCATGCGGAGGAACCGGCGAAATCAAACCCAGTATTATTATTATAGATCAGATCGAAAACAATATCCGGTATCTGATTCAGGAACAAAATGAAGTCTTTGTCAGGATTTTGCTCCATCCATTCCTTAATGCATACCTGATAAACGGATTTCCATCACTTCGAATGAAATGGTATTTTAAATATAAGAGATGGATCAGGCTTCGCCCCATGCCATCCTACCATTTTCTTGAATACAGATTCTTCAACAAAGTTGAAGACGAGATCAAAATCTGATCTTACCCTTTTCAATAATCAATAATCTCACACTGCCGCATTTCTGCGTATTTTTGCAGGATTGAATTTATTATTTGACCAAAAAATCAATATTTCTAAATGGATACAGTTGTAAGCGGTATAAGACCAACCGGAAATCTACACCTTGGAAATTATTTCGGGGCATTGCGTAATTTTATAAAAATGCAGAATGAAAACAACTGCTACTTCTTTATAGCCGATTATCATTCACTAACTACACACCCTACTCCTGCCGACCTGCATGGAAACGTAAAAAGCGTGCTGATTGATTACCTGGCAGCCGGACTGAATCCCGAAAAGGCAACATTATACCTGCAAAGCGACCTTCCTGAAACGGCAGAACTTTACCTGTTTCTGAATATGAATGCCTATCTGGGTGAACTTGAACGTGTTACCTCTTTCAAGGACAAAGCCCGCACACAGCCTGACAATATCAATGCCGGCCTACTTACCTATCCAACGCTAATGGCCGCCGATATTATCATTCACCGTGCCCATAAGGTGCCGGTTGGCAAAGACCAGGAACAACATCTTGAAATGACACGGACCTTTGCAAACCGATTTAACCGCCTCTATAATGTTGAATATTTTCCTGAGCCGGTTGCTTATAATTTTGGTGAAGAACTGGTTAAAATCCCCGGTCTTGACGGAAGTACCAAGATGGGCAAATCGGAAGGCGAAGGAAATGCCATCTTCCTGAACGATGACGCTGAAGTGATCAGGAAAAAGATAATGAGAGCCGTTACCGATAGCGGGCCAACCCAGCCGAATCAGCCAAAATCGCAACCGATTGAAAATATATTTGCTCTGATGAAGGCGCTATCAAAACCCGAAACGCTTGCATTTTTTGAAGAAGAATACAACAATTGCCGCGTTCGTTATGGCGATATGAAAAAACAACTCGCCGAAGATGTCATTGCTTTTACACAGCCATTCCGCGATAAAATAAAGGAGATCGGTTCTGATGACAATTATCTGCAAAAAGTTGTAAAACTTGGCAGAGACAAGGCCCACGAAAGTGCATCAAAAACCATTCGCGAAGTAAGGGAAATTATCGGGTTTAAGCCTTTCTGATACATCCGCTTAAGCCCAATTAACAGACTTTACATCCACTTCTTGCGTTTGAAGAGGAAGATCATTGACCCGGCCAGAATCAACATGGCAAGCATCACCAGCCAAAAGGAATGGGGGTCGTTCTGCAATGGTAGTCCGACATTCATGCCATAAAGGCTGGCAATGAAGGTGAGAGGAAGCAGAATGGATGAAATCAGCGTCAGCACTTTCATGATTTCGTTGGTGCGGTTTGTCTGCAGCGAATCAAAGGTTTTCGATAATCCTTCCACAATTTCCTGATAATCCTCGGTCATATCCCAGGTTTTCTGGTAATAGTCGAGAATATTGCCCCAGTAATCTTCCATATTTTCGGCAAAACCGGCTATATCACCCGATTCAAACTTGTGAAACAGCCGCAACTGGGGTTTAAAAATGGTGTTCAGCAGAATAATGTTCTTTCGGGTAAGAGAAATGCGCTCAATGGTACGCTCGGCCTTTTTATTGAAAAGATCTCTATTAATCAGTTCCACTTCTATTCCGAGTTTGCTCAGCAGCGAGAGCGATTCGAGCATAAGGTGCTCAAGAATTTTATAGAGCAGAGAGTCGCTGGTTTTTACTTGTCTTATCTGGTAATTGTCTTCGGACTCCTTGCCGCTGTTAAACAAATTTTTAACCACCCAGTGCGATTTGCCGATGGTAATCACAAAATCGGCTCCCCAGAAAATTTTAACTTCTTTTACTTTCAGAAAACGGTTCCAGCGGTCAAAATAGGGAAAATGCAGAATCAGGAAATAATAATCGTCGTAAATATCAATTTTGGGCCGCTGATGGGTTTTGCTCCTGATGTCTTCAATATCGAGGGGGTGAAAACTGAAGTTGTCTTTCAGGAATTTTAAATCCTCATCGGAAGGGTCAGTAATATGGTGCCACTTCAGAGCGGTTAATGTGATGGTTTCAATCATGTCGCCCTCCGGATTTAAGAACGTGATAAAATCTACATTCGCCAAAGATATTTTGGGGGTGTAAAAGTAAATAAATTGATGCGGATAGGTTAAGAAAATCAAATTTTTTCAGGGGGGGGGATTTAATGCGGGGAAAAAATTGAATCATCAAATGCTTCAGGCAAAAACTCATGTTCTAATTAAGGTTTTTTAAGCTAACTATTCAGCCTGGTTTATCCGACCTACTTCAGTCAGGCAGCCTCAAACTTTACCTTATATTTTTCCCTACCTTTGCCCTCCATTTACATTTACCCGAAAACTAAGCACTTATGCAACCCCATAAAAAAGCAAGCCGCTATCAGCGACTACTTACCCAGATAGAGCAATTGCTTCAGAAAAGCCCCGATCAGACAGCCGCCATGGCGACCATTGCCGCGGTTTTGCATCATAAAATGGAGAATTTCTTCTGGTGCGGGTTTTACCGCATAGATGGGACACGTTTGATTGTGGGTCCGTATCAGGGTCCGGCTGCCTGTCAGGTGCTCGAAGGCAGGGGTGTTTGCCTGGCTGCCGTGGAGCAGAACAAAACGCTGGTGGTGCCCGATGTGCATCAGTTTCCCGGACATATTGCCTGCGACTCACGCTCACAAAGCGAAATCGTAGTTCCTGTAAAAGATACGCAGGGCAGAATCACCGCCGTGCTGGATGTCGACAGCAAGGAGCTCAACTCCTTTAATGAAACCGATGCAAAGTACCTTGAGCAGATAATAGCGCTTCTGGGCCGGTTTTAACAATCATTCTACTGATTTTAATAACATTTTCTGATAATAATTTATAAAATATTGAATTTTATTCTTTTTGAAAACGGGGCATTACCTATTCTACAATAAATAATCAAATCTTTGCGTCCCTGCCAGCCGGCAGCCTGCCTGACGGCAGTCAGGGCTGGTTTGCGTCCTTGCCTGCCTGAATGCCCAGGCAGACAGGCGCGGTTCTTTTATTTTTCGAACCAAAGAGAATTGAACCAGAAACAAAGTCCAATGTTGACTGTTTTTGTATAAACTTCTTTAACTTTACGCCTTAAATTACAAAACCTTTTTGTTATGACTTTTGGAATTATCCTGGTTATCAACCCCAAGAACACTTCTTCGAAGATTGCTGTTTACAAAGACTCCAGCATGTGCTTTCTGAAAACCATAAAGTACACCGATGAGCAGATTGCTGCCTGCGGAACTATTCCCGGCCAGATTGAAATGCGCAAAAATGCCATTTTAAAGGAGTTGCGCGAAAATGACATCAACATCAACAAACTGAAAATTGTGGTGGCTCGAGGCGGCCTGATCAAACCGGTTAAATCGGGTGTTTACGAAGTCAACGATAAGATGCGCGAAGATCTGCTGAAAGGAGTTATGGGCATGCATGCAACCAATCTGGGGGGCATCATTGCAGCCGATATTGCAGCCATGACCAATGCAGTAGCGCTGATTGCCGACCCTGTTGTGGTCGATGAGCTTGATGATGTTGCACGCATCTCGGGGCACCCTCTGTTTGAGCGCAAATCGGTTTTTCATGCACTGAATCAAAAGGTGGTTGCCCGGAAATTTGCCAAATCAACCAGCCGTAAATATGAAGACCTCCAGTTACTGGTGGTACATGCCGGTGGTGGTGGAATTTCTGTAGGAGCGCACAAAAACGGAAGGGTAATTGATGTTAACCAGGCTTTTGATGGCGACGGACCCTTTTCAATGGAGCGGGCCGGAACACTGCCAGCAGGAGATCTGGTAAAACTCTGTTTCAGCGGCTCATACTCTCAGCAGGAAATCATGAACATGATTACTATAAAAGGCGGCCTTTTCGCTTATCTTGGCACAACAAATATCGCCAACATTGAGCAACGTATTGCCGAAGGCAACGAAAAAGCAGGATTCATCATGTATGCCATGGCTTACACCCTGGCCAAGGAAATCGGAGCCATGTGTACAGTTCTTGAGGGTAAGCCTGATGCCATAATTCTTTCGGGAGATATGTTCCACAGCAGCAGTTTTACAGGTAAGTTAAGTGAAAAGATTGCAAAAATAGGCCCCGTTTCGGTTTACCCTGATGAAAATGAACTGGATGCCCTGGCCATGAATGCCATTGGTGTGATGAAAGGCGAAATTGAGATTTTGGAATATAACTAAGCGCTGAAAAATAAATTACCTGAAATACTTTCAATTTTTTATTAGTTTTGTACCGCTTTAACGAAAGCACAGTTAATCAAATACTTTCAGTTTTGGAAGACCCCGATCTTGACCCTCATATACAGGTGTTGTTAGTGTTAATAAATGTTCTCGCCGGTTCAATCACCCCCGGCCTTATCGCTGGATTTTTAATCATCATTTTATTGCTTGCCGTTTCTGCTGCCATAAGCAGCTCTGAAATTGCCTTCTTTTCATTGAGCCCTGCCCAAATCAATGAACTGAAAAACGAAAGCACCAATAGCAGCAGGATTATACAGCAATTGCTCGAAAGTCCGAAAAAACTACTTGCCACCATCCTGATTGCCAACAATTTTGTGAATGTAGCCATCATATTGCTTTCGTCTTTTATCATTGATCTCCTGTTCGATTTCAGTAGTTCCCCGCTGATGGCATTTCTGATTCAGGTAATCGTAATTACCGCCCTCATTTTGTTGTTTGGTGAAATTATGCCGAAAATTTTTGCAACACAATATGCTTTGAGAACAGCTAAATTTATGGCCGTACCCATGCAATTTATGAGGAACCTTTTTTCACCTCTTAGTTCGTTGCTCGTTAAATCAACTAATATGATTGACAAAAGGATAGAACGCAGAGGACATGAAATTACCATTGACGACCTTTCAGAAGCTCTTGACATTACTACTTCGGACACAAATACGCCCGAAGACGAAAAGAATATATTAAAGGGAATTGTTAAGTTTGGTGATATTGCTGTCAGAGAAATTATGAGTGCCCGGATTGATGTGACTGCTGTAGATGAAAAAACTCCGTTTGACAATCTACTTAAAACCATTATTGATGCCGGATATTCAAGGGTACCCGTTTTTCGCGAAAGTTTTGACAGTGTTACCGGTATCCTTTACATCAAAGATTTGTTGCCCCATTTGAGTAAATCAGGCGATTTTAACTGGCAGGAACTTCAGCGACCGGCTTTTTTTGTGCCTGAAAACAAGCGAATCAGCGATCTTTTACATGAGTTCCAGTCCCGTAAAATACACATGGCAATTGTTGTGGATGAATACGGCGGAACCTCCGGCCTGGTTACCATGGAAGACATTCTCGAAGAAATTGTCGGAGAAATTAATGATGAATTTGACAGTGAATCTGACAATATTCACTTTCTTAGAATTGATGAAAATACCTACATTTTTGAAGGAAAAACCCTTTTGAACGATTTCTGTAAAGTGCTCGGAATTGAAGACCGCATTTTTGCAGAGGCAAAAGGCGATTCTGATACCCTTGCCGGACTAATGCTTGAACTTGCCGGAAAAATTCCTGAAAAAAATGAATCCCTTCAATTTGAGAATTTTACCTTCCAGGCCGAAACCGTTGACAAAAGGCGCATAAAACGGGTTAAAGTTATCTTTAATCACAATAATACCTGATGTATCAGGTTTCAACACTATGATCCTATCTTTCAAATATTTGCGGTTGCTGCCGGTTGTAATAATATCAGTTGTTTTTCTGCTTTCGGGCTGCGGCGATACTCCAATGCCCAAGCCCAGGGGTTATTTCAGAATTGACCTTCCCGAAAGGGAATACCGCTCCTTCGATTCAACCTATCCTTATGCTTTTGAATATCCGGTTTATGCAAAGATCATTCCCGATAACAATGCCCTGAATGAGCCTTACTGGATAAATATTGATTATCCCCGTTTCAAGGGGCGCATCCATTTTAGTTATAAAGCAGTTGATAATGATCTTTCTCAATTTACCGAAGATGCTCATTCTCTGGCCATGAAACATATTCCAAAGGCAAGTGCAATAGAAGAAATCAGAGTAGATAATCAGGCTGCGGGTGTTCACGGACTTTTATACGACATAGAAGGCTCGGAAGCAGCCTCGGCTTACCAGTTTTTTTTAACCGACAGCACAAAGCATTTTGTAAGAGGTGCCCTGTATTTCAATGTGCTGCCCAACAACGATTCCTTGCTGCCTGTCATCGATTTTATCAAAGTTGACATTTTGTACATGCTGGAAACTTTTCGCTGGAAAGATTAAGCACAGCTTAATTGCGGGTGTTCAAACCCAAAAAATCGGCAAATATCTGAATAACAATTTTGGACTGGGCGGTTTTTTATGATACTACAAAATTCTCCTTACCTTTGCTATGTAAAGCCAACACCATGAAACGAATTGCTGTATTTGCCTCAGGTAGTGGAACTAATGCTGAAAATATTGCAGAATATTTTTCAGGTGGAAACCTTGCCCGGGTAGAAGTTATCTATTGTAACAATACCAGTGCCTTTGTAGTTCAAAGAGCAACGCGACTCAACATTCCGCTTGTACTGTTTAACCGTGAGGAATTTTATGGCGGAGAAACGGTGCTGCGCGATCTTCAATCCCGAAAGATAGATCTGATCGTACTGGCCGGATTTCTGTGGCTGATTCCGGTAAGCCTCATCCGCGCATACAGGCAACGCATTGTAAACATTCATCCTGCCCTGCTGCCCAAGTACGGAGGAAGGGGTATGTACGGTATGAATGTGCACGAGGCAGTAATTGATTCCGGTGATACCGAATCGGGAATTACTATCCATCTGATTGATGAGGTTTATGATTGTGGTAAAATTCTGCGTCAGGTAAAATGCCCCGTTTTGCCCGATGACGCACCCGAGACACTTGCCGAAAAGGTTCATCAGCTTGAATATAAACACTATCCTGAAGTGATTGAATCTTTATTGAAATCAACAAAAGGCTGATTTCTGCGCTAACAGATGATCTGGTCTGAAAAACCTAACGTGCAATCAGCAAGTAGTAATTTTTCTTACCTTTTTGTACCAGCAAATATTTATTGCTTAGCAAGTCTGAAGCTTTTACAGAAAAATCTTCATTAACTTTGGTTTTGTTTATTTGAACACCGCCATCTTTCAGCATTCTCCTTGCTTCACCTTTCGAAGAAAATATGGCCGTTTTATCGGCAACCAGATCTACAATTCCAATATTTTCTGCCAAATCATCCGCTTTGATTTCAAATTGAGGAACCCCTTCAAAAACAGATAAGAGCGTTTCCTCATCAAGTTTGTGCAGGGCTTCGGCTGTACCTTTGCCAAAAAGGATCTCAGAAGCTTCAATGGCCGCCAGATAATCTTCGTTGGAATGAATGCGGATGGTAATGTCCTTAGCAAGGGCTTTCTGTAATGTGCGGAGGTGGGGCGCTTCAGTGTGTTCTTTTATCAGGGCTTCAATTTCCTGCCTTCCGTAAAGCGTAAAAATTCGTATGTATTTTTCGGCATCGGCATCGGAAGTATTGAGCCAGAACTGATAAAATTTGTAGGGAGAGGTCCTCTTGGGATCAAGCCACACATTACCTGATTCTGTTTTCCCGAACTTCCCTCCATCGGCCTTGGTAATCAGGGGGCAGGTCAGAGCAAAGGCCTCACCTCCGGTTTTTCGGCGAATCAGTTCGGTACCTGTAGTAATGTTGCCCCACTGATCCGAACCGCCCATCTGCAGTTTGCAGTTGTTGTTCAGATAAAGATGAAGGAAGTCGTAGCCCTGAACGAGCTGGTAAGTGAATTCGGTAAACGACATACCCACGCCCTCTTCGCCGGTCAGCCGTTTTTTAACTGAATCCTTGGCCATCATATAATTCACTGTGATGTGCTTCCCAATGTCTCTGATGAAATCCAGAAAACTATATCCCTTCATCCAGTCGTAATTGTTCACCATTTCAGCCCGGTTGGCTTCGGTGGTAGAAAAATCGAGGAGTTTCATCAGCTGAATCTTCAGGCATTCCTGATTGTGGCGCAGGGTTGCTTCGTCGAGGAGGTTACGCTCTTCAGACTTTCCCGAAGGATCCCCAATCATTCCTGTGGCTCCGCCAACCAGAACAATAGGTTTATGACCACTGCGCTGCAGGTGTTTCAACATCATTACACCCACCAGATGACCAATATGAAGCGAATCAGCTGTAGGATCAATACCCACATAGGCCGATATGATTTCTTTATTCAGTAGTTCTTCGGTGCCAGGCATTATGGTATGAACCATACCCCGCCATGTCAATTCTTCAACAAAATTCATCGGTTAAGCTTTTTTTGCAAAGGTAGGAATTTTCATGTGTCCTTGCATTTTGGCCTTCGCATGGCACGGTTAATCCTGCTTACAACGTCTTCTGATAAAATTCAAACAATAAACTTTGCCATAGAAAAATGAGAGCATTATAGTGCAACCATTCCATTCAAAACAGAAAATAACAAAAAAAACAAGCCAATATATCATGGTCAAATCGATATTTTTTATACGTTTACGCGCTGAATGATGAGGTTTCTTTTCACTGATTCAATAATACATCAGGCAAAAGGATTATACTTTTTAAAAAAATTGGTGAACGTCTTAAGCTCATATCCGATTTTAAAGGATTACAGTTGTTCTTAAGTAAATTGAAAATAACTGCCAAAATCACCATTGAATTACCAGAATTGGTTTCTGATAATTTTTGAACTTCTCTGCGATGAAAAAAATTAGTATTCTTTTGATGATCTTGCTGCTGACTGAAGGGATTTCTGCCCAGGTGACAGAATTCAGTTATTATTTTGATCAACCGGTGACCAAAATTAACGGATCAGTTCAAACTTTAGAATTCGGCAATACCATGCTCTTCGGCAAGCCGGGAGAACCTCTTTTGCCATATCATAAGGTAAACCTGCTGATTCCTCCCGGGCATGAGGCGGTTAGGATTAACGTTACGGGAATTGATCTGACCGAGCTTCAGGGATATTACAAACTATCGCCTGCCCAATTTTCCAGGCCGGTTTCATCTGATGCTGATTTTTTTGTTCCCGAAAATGAAGAGATTTATCACGCTGAAGAGGCGTATCCGCTATTACTGCATGGCAACCTCAGCACACATTATATGAATGGATTTGCTTTTGCACAAACTGTAATCACGCCGGTTATTTATATTCCTTCTGAAGGCAAGGTTAGTTATTACAGCCAAATAACCGTGCAAATTGAAACCCGTGAAACTGACAGAGGTAGAGCTGCACTTAATAATCTGACAGCCTCCCCCATTGTTAAGAAAAATGTACAGAGAATTGCTCAGAATCCTTCTTTTACAGATTTGTATCCTATAACCAGATCGTTAACAAATGATTACCAGATACTTATCATTTCGCCTCAGGTTTTTTCTGAGCCATTGGATCAGTTGGCTCAGCTTTATCTGCCCCGTGGGTTAAAATCACAATTTGCATCCATTGAATCTATTCAGGCCAACAGCACCGGAACCGATCTGCCCGAAAAAATCCGAAACTATATCATTGCCCAATATCAACAATTTGGCATTGAACACGTTGTACTAGCCGGCGATGTGGAGCATGTCCCTTACCGGGGATTTTACTGCACGGTTCAGTCATCAAGTGTTTACACCGACAATAATATACCTTCTGATTTATATTATTCGTCACTTGACGGAACCTGGAATAACAACGGAAATGGTTTGTGGGGTGAAATTGGAGAAGATGACCTGTTACCCGAAGTTTCAGTTGGCCGGATGTCGTTCAGCAATATTACCGAACTAAATGCCATGCTCAATAAAACCACAAAATATCAGAACCAACCTGTAGTAGGTGAATTGCGCAATCCATTGCTTGCGGGAGAAAATTTGTATTACGGTCCCGATACCTGGGGCTCTGATTACCTTGAGTTGCTGATTGGTGCACACGACGACAACGGATACTTTACAACAGGAATTCCTGAGGATCACAATTTTTTGAAATTGTATGATGAAATTCAGACCTGGAACAAAGCTGCACTTTTATCGGCCATTAACAGCGGTAGAAACTTTGTTCACCATGTTGGCCACGCCAACGAAACCTATGTGATGAAATTAAATAACTCCGACATTACAAACTCGAATTTTTCAGGTGTAAACGGAATTTTGCACAATTTCCCGGTGGTCTATACTCATGGATGCATTTGTGGCGCTTTTGATGTCAGCGATTGCATTGCCGAAAAAATGGTCTCCATTAATAATTTTGCTTCGGCTTTTGTCGGAAATTCTCGTTATGGCTGGTTCAACGAAGGACAAACCGAAGGACCATCGGCACATCTGCACCGTGAATTTACTGATGCATTATTTACCGATAGTCTTAACCGCATTGGCAGGGCACATATGGAATCGAAAATTGAAACGGCTCCCTGGGTAAATGCGCCCGGACAATGGGAAGAAGGAGCTTTACGCTGGTGTTTCTATGACTGTAATGTGCTGGGCGATCCTGCCATGGCCATATGGACCGATGAGCCGATTGAAATCAGTGCTGAATATCCGGCATCTCTTACCACCGGAACAATGCAGTTTGAGGTGACAATTACATCGGGGGGGCAGCCCACCATCGGCCTTACCGCAGCTTTGATTATGGATGGAATCCTTTATGGAAAAGGCATATCAGATAATAATGGTCTGGCAACTGTAACGATAGATCCTTTGATTACTTTACCCGGTGAGGCCCAACTGGTTATTTCTGGCTATAACTGCCTTCCGGCTTATTATCCCATCGTATTTATCAGTGGCAACAGTCCTTATGTGGTTTATCACAGCCATGAATTGATTGACACCGAAGGGAACAACAACGGACAGCCGGATTACGGAGAAACCATTGGCCTGGGTCTTACAATGCAAAACATCGGCCTTAGCGATGCAAATAATGTTTCGGTCACCATAGCCTGCGAGAGTCCGTTTATTACCATTACAGATGATAATGAAATCTATGCATTCATAGCCGCCGAAAGTACTTTCACATCTTCTGGTTTTGGTTTCGTGCTCAGCGAGAATGTGCCAAATAACCAGGTAATAGATTTCTTTGTTACTGCCGAATCAGAAGGCATAACCTGGGCTTCTTCATTTAATATCACTGCGCTCGCTCCTTCAATAGCAGCCGGGTCTGCGCAGGTTTATGATGTAAGCGGTAACAACAATGGCGTTCCCGATCCTGGAGAAACCATTGATATGAGTATTTCTGTTCTGAACAATGGTGGAAGTGCCAGTTTGCCGGTTACGGGAACACTTTCCTGCGATAATGCCTATGTCAATATCGTCCAGAATTCAGCTGGCCCGCATATTGTAACACCCAACTCACAATTTGTATTCGATTTCTCTGATATTTCTGTTTCACCGGCAATACCAATCGGAACCCCACTCATTTTCACGCTTAGTCTCACCGTAAATAACCCTCCGCAAACCATTCTTCAACAGAACTATGTATTTGTTGCGGGTCAGATTATCGAAGATTTTGAATCCGGGAATTTTTTAAATCACCCATGGGTCAATAGTGGAAATTCATCCTGGTCAATCACAAACATTGATCCCTTTGAGGGAGAATACATTGCCCGTTCGGGTTCGATTGGAAACAATCAAAAATCTGAGTTATCTGTTTCATATGATGTATTGGCAACAGACAGCATTTCCTTTTATCTGAAAGTTTCATCAGAAACCGATTATGACTTTCTGAAATTTTATGTTGATGAAACAGTTAAAGGGCAATGGTCAGGAGAAGTTGACTGGACGAGGGCTGGTTTTGCGGTAACTCCCGGGCTTCATACTTTTAAATGGGTTTACTCCAAAGATATATCGGTTGCTTCTGGGTCAGATGCTGCATGGATTGATTATATTGTATTTCCACCGGTTGAAATTGAAGTTGGAATAAATGAAATACCTGATGGCGAGGAAAAAATGTTTATTTTTCCAAATCCGGCCAGATCAACAACAATCCTGCATACAGGGAAAACAGCTCCAGGATCATCTTTAATATTGAAAGATATATCGGGCAGAACAATAAAAGAAATACGTAATATTGTCCCTGATCAATCCATTGAGATTGATGTATCGGGCATAAAGCCGGGAATTTACTTCATTATAAATTCTGACAAAGCAATTACAAATACCTTGAAATTAATAATTCTTTAAACCAATAACCTGACAAAAACACAAACCGTGAGAAAAAACCTACTGCTTGTAATTTTGGCACTTATTTTTGCCACAACCGGGCTCTTTGCTCAAAAACCAAAAAAACAATTGTACATGCCCGATGCGCCTGTAACGGATAAATACAAAGTTGACACACGCATTGATAACATGGCTTACTGGAGGCGTATGGCTTCGCTTGGACTTGTTCCTGTTGCACATGAATATGCAGCGCCATATGGAAAATATACCGGAAGCCAGCTTACCGGCAGAAGTGTAATGACCGATGATTCTCCTGATGTTCCGGTTACCACAGTAAATTCAACACAGAGCGAAAACTCAATCTTTGTTAATCCAAATAATCCGACTTCTGTATTAAATTCAAACAACTCAACCCCCAATCCGGTATCGGGAATTTACGGAGCCAACGATTTCTGGTCGACCGACGCAGGCACCACCTGGGATGGTCATGTTCAGGGAGCCGGCGGAAGCAACAGCGGCGATCCGACTACAGCCATAAGTCTGAGTGGCCGATATTATGTCGGATACATTCATTCTTCGGGCGGTCAGGGCGTTTCATACTCCGACAATCAGGGCGTTTCGTGGACACCGGTGCTTGTGGCACCTTCTCCCGGAGGCTGGAGTTCCCTGCTCGATAAAAACCACCTATGGATCGACAACAGTATAACCAGCCTTCACGAAGGAAACCTTTATGACGCCTGGACCAATTTCGGAGGCAGCAACGATACCGAAATAGAGATTTCACGCTCAACCAATGATGGGGTTAGCTGGTCTTCAGCAGTAAACATAAGTTCCGCAGTAAATGCAGGAAGCCACAATCAGGGGGTCAATGTTCATACAGGTCCCGAAGGAGAGGTTTACGCAATTTGGGCAATATATGATAGCTGGCCAAGCGATGAAAAAGCCATTGGTCTGGCAAAATCATTTGACGGTGGCACTACCTGGCAACCTGCAACACGCATCATAAGCAACATCAGAGGAATACGAAACTCAGGTACCGGTAAAAACATGCGTGTAAATGCTTTCCCTTCAATGGCTGTTGATATCAGCAACGGACCCAACCGGGGAACAATATATGTTGTATGGCCCAATATCGGCACTCCGGGAATTAACACCGGAAATGATATGGACGTATACATGATCAAATCAACCGATCAGGGAGTAAGCTGGTCAGCCCCCGCAAAAGTAAACCAGGACACCCCGGGGCTGGGAAAGCAGCACTATTTCCCGTGGATTACCTGCGATGCTACCAATGGAAATCTTAGCGTAATTTATTACGATGACAGAAATGTAGCCTCGAATCAATGCGAGGTTTATGTTTCAAATTCTATCAATGGAGGTGAATCCTGGGAAGATCTTAAGGTTAGTGATGTCTCTTTTACTCCACAACCCATTTCAGGGCTTGCTTCCAGCTATTTCGGCGATTACCTGGGTATTCATGCACACGGACGCTGGGTTTATCCGGTTTGGACCGATAACCGCACAGGATTTGCAATGACCTATGTTTCAGCTTTTCAGTCAGGTCCACCACCCAACCAACCCTGGGTAATTTATCAGTCGCATGCCATCAATGATGCCGATGGCAACAACAATGGTTTGCTGGATTTTGGCGAAACCCTGAATCTGGACATTACCATGGAAAATATTGGCGATCAGCCGGCTACAGCTGTTATAACTACCCTGACTTCAAGTTCTTCTTTTATAACCATAACTGATGCAACTGAAGATTTAGGAGATTTTGAAGTGGGTGAGGTCAAATCTTTTCCATTGGCTTTCGAACTTTCTGTAGCTTCAAATATACCTGACGATGAAATAATTACATTTACACTCACATCTGTTGATGCCGCCGACAGCACTTTTATCAGCAATTTTAACATTGAAGCACATGCCCCATCGCTACAGGCCGGTAATCTAACGATTTCTGATCCGGCAGGTAACGGAAACGGACGACTGGATCCTGGCGAAACAGCAACCCTATCAATTCTTACTTCAAATCCCGGAAATTATTTTTCTAACGGAGTAACCGGAATTCTGACGACATCCAGCCCTTTTATAACGATCAGCAATCCGACTGTTGACCTGGGTGACATTGGCCCGGGAATCTTAAATGCGGTTGATGCAGAATTTGAGATTTCAGTAGCCCCACAGACCCCCATCGGGCATTCTGTAAGCTTAAACTACACGGTTTCATCTTCGCTTATTACCCTGAATAAAACCTACAATACCCCTGTCGGTTTGATTCTGGAAGATTGGGAAACCGGTGATTATACTTCGTTCGCCTGGCAATTTGAAGGCACATCGCCCTGGACAATCACTACCAACCCGGTGTATGAAGGGCTTTACAGTTCAGCCTCAGGCAACATTGGCAACAACCAGACTTCAGAAATGAAGGTCAGCTATGAAGTTATGAACCCCGACACCATTTCATTTTACATCAAAGTTTCTTCAGAAGCGAATTATGACTTCCTCAGTTTTTATATTGACAATGCACTGCGCGGACAATGGTCAGGTGATGTTAACTGGCAACAGGTAAAATTTCCGGTTGATCCGGGCGAGCATCTTTTCAGGTGGGTTTACAGCAAGGATGTTTCGGTAGTGGGCGGTCAGGATAAAGCATGGGTCGATTTCATTGTTTTCCCGGCACCGCTTCAAACAATTTCCTATGCAGGACCCGATGAAATCATTTGCGGTTCAGAAACAATTCTTTTAAACGGTATGGCAACCCATTATGTTTCTACATTATGGACCACTTCGGGTGATGGCACATTTGAAGATAGCACCCAGTTAAGCACATTTTATACTCCCGGTATAGCCGACCTTGAATCAGGAATTGTTATTCTCACCCTCTCCGCCACAGGTCCGGATGATCAGGTAATGACAGATGATTTGAGCCTGAGTATTAGTTTGCCCGCCCAGGTCAATGCTGGTGCAGAAGCCTTAATATGTGCAGGAATTGATGTTCAGCTTGAAGGTAGTGGAGAAAACTATACCTCGCTAAACTGGACCACTACAGGCACAGGAACATTCTCAGATGCCACAATTTTAAACCCTGTTTATACACCCGGGGCCGAAGATGTTGAAGCAGGTATTGTTGAATTCACACTCACCGGACTTTCTGCTGCACCCTGTTTTGAATCGATCAGCGTAACTTCGCTTACCATACTTCCACTGCCGGCTGCCTCAATGAGTGGTGATACTGCTTTTTGTATCGGAGCTACTGTTCCGGTTTCAATTGATCTTGCTGGTGCTGCACCCTGGATTGTTGAAATTGATGGTTACGGTACAATTACCGCAACCGAAACTCCATATATATTTGAAGTTACTCCTGAGGTTTCGCAGCAATACAATTTACTATCTGTAACCGATGCTAACGGTTGCACCGGAACCGCAACCGGCACGTTCCAGATAACAGTCAACTCTTTCCCTACAGTTTCTCTTACGCCTGATACTTCAGCCTGTTCAAACCATATAGTAACCCTAACTGCTTTGACGGATGCAAATGTTGAGTTTATGTGGACGCCCGGCAACTATCAAACTCAAAGTATCAGTGTTGATACTATCGGATTTGGCAATGGAACCCACACCTGGACCGTTCAGATAACAGATGAAAACGGCTGTGTTTCTTCAGCAACTTCTAATGTTACTTTCAATGATTGTACAGGAATCGATGAATTCGGTAGCAGAAATTTCAGCGTTTATCCTAATCCTTCTGACGGAAACTTTACCATCAGGTTTGCAAAATTGCCTGAAAAACCAGTGAATATCACAATTTCAGATGTTTCTGAAAAAGAGGTTTACAAACTCGAAAACAGGGCCGTCTTTGATAATGAATTGAATATTCAGGTTCCCGGACTTGCTGCAGGTGTTTACTTCTTAAAACTGGCCGCAGGCAATGAAATAAATATCATACGACTGGTTATTAAATAAAAGTTTTTTCTGTTATGAAATAGAAGAAGGATGCCCGATGGGTGTCCTTCTTTTATTTAGAATTATTATAAATTATCCGAATTTGCAATATTTCATACTTTTATAAAGATTTTATTTACTTTTGCTGATAAGCAGGCGCGTTCATTTTCAACGAATTAAAATACCTGAATGGCCTGTTCTAACACAAATCCCTTACTAAATCGCAGTCCATGAGAACTTCTTTACCAGATTTCATTTCTAAAAGTTTGTGGGTAAAAATGGTTTATGCCATGATACTCTCTTTTACTTTTCTGGCCGCTTCCGCATCAGAATTTAAATATCACGACAGTTGGGGGAAAAATGGGTTAAGTCTCAAGCGTCAGAATGCCGATGGCATCGGTTTGAATTTTTCGATTCAGGAATTCCGGTTTGCTGAACGCGACATCAATGGCATTCAGATGACGGGAATTGAATTTTCGGAATCAATGCTTCAAAACGACGAAGGAGCCCCCGATCTGCCGGGTTTTGGAAGGTACATTGCCATTCCGCAGGGTGCCACACCGGTCATAGAAATTGTGAATATGCGCACTGAGCGTTTTACTGATGTAGAAATTGCTCCCGCGCCAAGAATTCCGCTTGATACAGATCAGGGTCCGTTGTATTATGAAAAAAATCAGACCATTTATTCAAAAAATGAATTTTATCCTGCCCAAACGGTTCTTCTGGGCGATTTTTCAAAAATACGGGGTGTCGATGTGGCCATGTTGGGCATTACTCCCTATCAGTATAATCCGGTAACAAAAGAGCTTATTGTTTATCGCGATATTGAAATTAATATTCGTTTTGAAGGAGGCAATCGTGAGTTTGGTGAAGAAAAATACCGCAACCCTTACTGGGATGTGATCATGGAAGATGTGATTTTCAATTATTCCTCTTTGCCTGAAATAGATTATAGTTCAAGAGCTGTAAATTACAACAACAGAAGCACAGGTTGGGAATATGTAATTATTACCCCAAACAATGAAATATTCACGCAATGGGCTGATTCCATTAAAAAGTTCCGCACAGAAGAAGGCATTTATACAGGAATAGTGAAACTTTCTGAAATCGGAGAAAATGTTAATGCAGGAATGCTGGAGGCCTATGTAAATCAGGCCTATAATACCTGGGATATTCCCCCGGTAGCCATATTACTGCTTGGCGACTATGGAACAGCGGCTCAAAACGACAACAGCATCATTTCGCCAATTTATAACAACTATTGCGTTTCAGATAACATTCTGGCCGATGTTAGTGGAAATCATATGCCAGATATTGTTTTTGCGCGCATCACAGCCCAGAATGCTGCTCAGCTTGAATCAATGATCGGGCGTTTTCTTAATTATGAGAGAAGGCCTCCAGTGAATCCGGCATTCTATGCCAATCCTATAACTGCGCTTGGATGGCAAACCGAACGCTGGTTTCAGATTTGCTCTGAAACGGTTGGAGGTTTCTGGAAAAACGCATTGGGAAAAACACCGGTTCGAATTAACGAGATTTATCAGGGAACACCAGGTGCCATCTGGTCAACCGCCACAAATACATCAACGGTTGTGGGAGTATTCGGCCCCGCCGGGTTGGGTTATATTCCGGCAACACCTTCAGAATTGGGAAACTGGAGTGGCGGAAATGCATCCCAGATTAACAACGCCCTCAATGCCGGTTCATTTATGCTGATGCATCGCGACCATGGTTATGAGTACGGCTGGGGTGAACCGTCCTATACAAACTCAAGCATAAATGGCCTCACCAATACAGATCTCAGTTTTATTCTTTCAATTAACTGCCTGACCGGAAAATACAATCATAGTTCAGAAAGTTTTACCGAAAAATTCCACCGTCATACTTTTATGGGCCAACCTGCCGGAGCACTGGGACTTACAGCAGCATCCGAAGTTTCTTATTCGTTTGTAAATGATGTTTATGTTTGGGGAATGATGGACAATATGTGGCCGGCATTCATGCCACAATATGGAGCCGTTCCCGGTCCAAGGGGAATATTGCCTGCCTTCGGCAATGCAGCCGGAAAATATTTCCTGCAGCAGTCGAACTGGCCCTATAACACCAACAACAAACAGGTAACCTACAATCTTTTCCATCATCATGGTGATGCTTTCCTGAAGGTGTGTTCAGAGGTTCCACAAAATATTAGTGCAATCTACGATACCGAAATTTATGAATCAGAAACTGTATTTACAATAACAGCAACACCCAATTCAAAAGTGTCACTCACTGCTGGTGATGAGATTCTTGGAACCGGTACAACAGGTTTTATCGCAACCATTGATATTGCTATCCCCGCTCAGCCTGCAGGGACCCGCATAAAAGTTGTGATCACCAACTCAAATTTCAACCGTTATGAGGGCTGGGTAGATGTAATTCCGATGGTTACTTCAGCAATGGCAGGCGATGATATGATCATTTGCGAAGGGGTTGAAACTCTACTGAACGGCTCAGCCAACAATTATACGTCTCTGTTATGGGAAACCAATGGAAATGGAACTTTCAGCGATGCCTCCATCCTTAATCCGATTTACACGCCATCTGCAGAAGATTATACACTTGGATCTGTTGTGCTCTCTCTTACTGCCATGAATCCACAGATTGGTGATTCAACAGACTTTATGAATCTTGCTTTTCAGCCGGCCCCTGTTATTGCTGCTGAAAATACAGTTAACCTTTGTGCCGGAGAAAGTTTCAATGTGGGAATCATCATTGAGAACCAAACATCTGTCACCTGGTCAACTTCAGGAGATGGTACTTTTGATGATCCTGCTAACATTACACCAAATTATACCCCTGGAAACAGTGATATTGAATCAGGTAATGTAGTTCTGACCGTCGCCGCAGCAAACGAATTTTGTGAGCCAGTTGAATTTCAAATTGAGCTTTTGATACATGCTCTTCCCGAGCCTTTAATTCAGGGCCCTGAATCAGTTTGTCAGTTTGTTCAGGAAGTTGCTTATATGGCCGCTTCAGAAGGCAATGAATATCTATGGGATGTAACCGGAGGTAGTATCACAGCTGGCCAAAATACAGTTGCACCCACTGTTACATGGGAAACACCCGGCACAGGTATTATTACCCTTACTGAAACCAATCTTTCTGGTTGCTCACAATCCATCACATTTGAAGTTGAAATCAAAGCAGCACCAACACCGGCCATTGGAGGAAACGAAAGGGTATGCGCTAACAGCGAACAAAACATTTATTCCACTCCTGCAGTTGAAGGAAATACTTACGAATGGATTGCCACCGGCGGAAATATTGTTTCCGGTGCCAACTCACAAGAGGTAACCGTTAACTGGGGAGGAAATGGGAGCGGGCTTCTTACGCTTGTTGAAACCAACGTTTCGAACACATGTGCTTCCCAGGCAGAATTTAATGTTCTGATAAGTTCACCCGAAATAAATTTGGGTGCCGATACCACCATTTGCCTTACACATGTGCTTATGCTCACAGGACAAAGCGGGTTTAATTCCTATACCTGGTCAACCGGTGAAACCACACAAAGCATACAACTGTCCGGACAAGCACTTGGCATCAGTTCTGCTTCGTATTCACTTAATATTACTGATGAATTTGGCTGTCTGGGTACAGATGCGATACTGGTCACCGTTGAAGCCTGTACCGGAATCGAAGAAATTTCTGACGTAGCCGGAATCACAATTCTTCCCAATCCGAGTGATGGTAACTTCACCCTGGAAATGAACAGTGCTGCTTCAGGAAAAACCCACATCAGCATCATTAACACCCAGGGAAAAGTTCTATATAACAAAAATGTTGTAATTAGCCAATTGTATCACAAGGAAACCCTGCAACTGAATATTGGTAGTGGTGTTTATATGATTAGAATTGAATCAGAAATAGGTAGTTTCATAAGGAAACTGGTGATAAATTAGTATATCTGCAAATAACAAAAAGCCCGTTGTAACTGACGGGCTTTTTGTTATTCTGAAATTTTTCATGGATTACAAATAACTGAACTGATCATTAATATTTATTTAGCTTAAAAACTTGTAGTATTTTTAATGGCTGTAAGTTTCAATATCTAAAAAATGGCTGCCCTGGAGAAACCTAAAATTCTGATTGTTGACGATATTGAGGTTAACCTGATCCTATTGGAAACCGTTCTCAGAAAGGAGGATGCTGTTATCCTCAGGGCAAGCAGCGGTTTTGCAGCCCTTGAAATTTCTGAAGTGAATGACCTTGCACTCATCATCCTTGATGTTTCAATGCCAGGAATGAACGGCTTTGAGTTGGCTGAACGCATAAGAAACCAGAAAAATAACTCTCTCACTCCTATAATCTTTGTATCAGCCGTTCTTTACGATCAGCAAAGTATTGTAAAGGGCTATCAGTCAGGAGCCGTGGACTATCTGACCAAGCCATTCAGGAATGAAGTTTTGTTAGGCAAGGTAAGGATGTTTCTTAGCATTCATAAACAAAACAGGGAAATACAGCAAACCAGCCTGGCGTTGAAAGAAAGTGTTGACAGGTATCAAAAAGCAGAAAATACGCTGATGTTCCGATATCAGCTGGAACGCATCATATCTCTTGCTTCGGCCAGATTTTCCGGAAAGTTTGATATTGACAGTTCACTTCAGTTTATGCTGAGCGATCTGGCACAACTATTAAATGCAGCCGACGCCTTGTTTTTTACCCTTGATGGGCTGAAATCAGTCAGTCTCATGTCCTCTTCAGATCAGAAAAGCAAATCTTTACCAGAACCTTCCGATTCTTTCGTAAAGGCATTGTTTTCAGCCAGAGACAACTGTAATGTTTTAATTTATTCCACATCAGAAAATAATCAATGGTATAGTCCCGGAAATAAATTTGAAACAAATACTGATGGAAACGGAATAGCTATACCGGTTAACTTGTCGGATAAGCCATACGGCTGTATTCTGATAAAGGGATGCAATGATATAGACCTGTTTGAGCATCAGGACGTTTGTTCGCTTGGAGTTTTCGGCACCATAAGCGGCAACGCTCTCGAAAGAGCTTACACACGGTTAGAACTTGAAAAAAGCGAACAAAAATATCGTAGCTATATTGAAAATGCGCCCGATTGCATTCTGGTTACGGAAATAACCGGTGAAATCGTTGAAATCAACAACGCCGCTATCCATCTTTTTGGCATTGAGGCCAATGAATTATTCAAATACAATCTAAAGGAATTGCTGCAAACCGAAAATGTGACAGGGCAATATCCCGATTTTGAAGGCCTGTTAATAAATAAGAAAAGCCAGGCAGAGTTTTTTGTAAATAAAGGGAAATCAACATTAATTGTAAAGGCAGAAAGTGTTCAGTTGCCTGATGGAAAATTTCTGATTTTTTGCTCCGATATAACGGCCACCCGGGAAATGGAAAAACACCTGATCCATACAGAGCGTATGGTTGGTATAGGAGAAATGGCAACAGGCATTGCCCATGAAATCAACCAACCTTTAAATACAATTTCTTTTGGTATTGATAATCTGATGCAGGCAATTACAAACAAGCAGGCCGATGAAAATTACATTAAAGAAAAGTCGCGTAAGATTTTTGAAGGCATTCACCGAATGCGAACCATCATTGACCACGTACGGACTTTTTCTCGAAGCAACGACGATTATATCAATTCCGAATTCAGCCTGAATGAGAGCATTACCAATGCAATATCTCTCGTAAGTGAGCAATATAAGAATCATGGTATTCTGATTGAAACAAGGCTGGCGGCCGACCAGGAAGTTACCATTTCGGGCAACACCTTTAAAATGGAACAGGTAATTTTGAATCTGCTGTCAAATTCAAAAGATTCATTTGATGAAATGAAGCCATCAGAAAATCAGACTTTTTCACCCAAAATTGAGGTCTTAAGCCAAAAAACTGATGGGCTGATTCGGGTAACTGTTTCTGACAATGGTTCGGGTATTTCAGCTGAACACATGGAACACATTACGGCTCCGTTTTTTACAACCAAAGAGCCGGGAAAGGGAACCGGACTGGGATTATCCATTTCGTATGGTATTGTAAAGGAGCACAAAGGTGAGATTTCTTTCAAAAGTGAGACCGGAAAAGGAACAACGGTTACTCTTGAATTTCGCATTAATGACAGGCAAACCGACCAATAAATACTACCAGAAAGAATGACCAAAACAAAATTAAGGGTACTTATACTTGACGACGAAACAGATTTTTCTGATGAACTCAAGGAGTTTCTGCAACTTCATGATTTTGAAGTATATACTGCCAATACGCCGGGCGAAGGATTTGAAAGCCTGAGAAGACGCCCTTACGACCTGATGATTTTAGACATCAGGCTTCCCGGAATGAGCGGACTTGACATACTCAAACAGGTGCGAAAATTATATCCTTCCATGGAAGTGATCATCATTTCCGGACACGGAGATATGGATACGGTAATTCAAGCCATGCGCGACGGAGCCATAGATTACCTCAGGAAACCTTTCCGGCACATCGACATCCAGCTTTCTATTGAGAGAACAGAGAAATACCTTAAACTTTATCGGCAGTTTCGTGAGATTCAGGATAAGCATTCTCTGATTTCATCAGAACTGGAGCGAATGATCGACCGGAATTTTATTGGGGAAAGCCGTCCAATCAGACAAGTGCTTGAGCTTGCCAGTACCGCATCAAAATATCCAAACACCAATGTGCTGATTACCGGAGAAAGCGGAACGGGTAAAGAAATTATTGCCCGCATCATACATTACTCGAGCGGGCAGAAAAGTCATCCTTTTTGTGCTGTAAACAGTAGCGCTGTTTCAGAGTCGTTGCTCGAAAGCGAATTTTTTGGACATGTCAAAGGTTCATTTACTGGCGCAATCAATGATAAAAAAGGATATTTTGAAGTTGCAAACGGAGGAACACTTTTTCTTGATGAAATAGCTGACATGCCTTTTGCGCTGCAGGCCAAATTACTGCGCGCCATCGAGGAAAAAAAGATAAAAAGAGTAGGAGGAACCGACGAAATTCAGGTTGAATTCAGGATAATTGCTGCAACAAATCACGATGTTGAAAACCTGATAGAAAGCAGGCAATTCCGCCTCGATCTTTTTCACAGGCTAAACACACTAACTATAAGTATTCCGCCGCTTCGCGAAAGGCCGGAAGATATTGAACCCTTGCTGAGGTATTTTGTAAATTATTTTTCGGAAAAATTAAACAAACCTATACCTAAAATCAGCACACAACTTTTTGAAACCATAAAAGAGTATAGTTTTCCGGGGAATGTTCGCGAACTCAGAAATATGGTTGAGCGTGCCATGATATTCTGCAATACCCAAACCCTGAGTACGATTGATTTTCAGTTTACCGATAAAAAGGGAATCAAAACCAGTAATGCCGTGGTTTTGAATCTCGAGGAGCAGGAACAAAATTTAATTCTCACCGCGTTGAACGAATGTGGATACAATCAGGTTATGGCTGCCAAAATGCTGGGAATTTCGCGCGATTCTCTCATCAGGAGAATGAAAAAGTTCAACATTAAGATTACAAAAGATTAATAAATAGCCCTGTTTACATTAGCTACACAATTACAAGTCAGGAACGGTTTAAAAAAGAAAAGCCTCCCGGGTATAATAGACCAGAAGGCTTTTAATACAGATAATAACTGTTTACTTCAACGCTTCAAGCGCCATTGCTGCAGCGTTTATTGTAGGCTCAATGGCAATTTCCTGTCCAACGGCACCCTTCATCCATACCTGGGGAACAAGGCGACCCTGAGTGTACATACGATAAAATTCATCGGCAAGTGGCTTCCCTTTTACCTGTTGTTCTATCTGAAATTCAATAAGATGCCCCATTGGGTAATTTGAAAGGTAAAGTGGATTGTCGATCATGTGTGAATAAACTGCCAATATAGGTTCATCGGTTCCCCCAAAAACGGGAGCATAATAACTGTTCCAGACTTCTTTGGCTGCAGTAATAACCGCTTCTTTTAGCTGAGCAGGGCTTGCTTTTGGATTTTCGTACAACCATTTCCAAACTCTCATATCAACAAGAGAAACGCCCATGATTTCATAGCTTCCCCAAAAGTTATCAAGCGCCATCATGTGGTCTTTGTTTATATCTGTGTTTTGTATTCCCAGCAGTTCAAGGTCTCTTTTCTGGAAAAGAAAAGCAACTGCCTCGGTAAAAGCTGTGTTGGGAACGCCCTGCAGCATATAATAGTCAACATCATTAAGGGTAACGGTTTGCTCAACATTATGACCAAATTCATGTATGGCAATATTGTATCCTTTATAATCCATTCCCTTTTCGCTTATCCGGGTTCTGAGTCGGGCAATGTCGCTACGCATTTCGGCTCCCCAGGCATGGCCTGCACCTCTTGACGGATCAACCGAAATGAGTGATGTAATTTGTTCGGCTTTTGATGTTTCCCACCCCAGTTTTACAAGAATATTTGTCAGATCGGCTTCAAACGCCTTTGGATTTGGATATTTTTTTGAAGTTATGGCTGAAAGTTGTTCTTCCGGAATTCCACCTCTAGACTTAAACCCGTTGTACCAAATATCAAATGGCTCCAGCGGTCTGCCCAGCCTGCCGGAAATAAATGCAGCCACTTCCTTAACCTGAGCAGAGGAAACAAATTCGGTGAAAAGGCGCTCTACATCTTCCTGTGAAATTTCCATTCCACCCTCAAAAGCCCGGCTTATAAATGTTGGAAAGTTTGGGCTATAAGCATCTATGGCCTTCATGGCATGGAAATTATTAAGAAGCACTTCGTAGCGCTTATCGGGCTCAGGGGTGGCATCAGTTTCCGTACCATCCTTGATTATTTTGTTTTCAACCGGATTCCAGGAATATTCATTTTTATTGATAACCTGTTGTGGAATGCTTTGGTCAATGATTCGTTTCATCACGCTATAAATCAGGCGTTGTTTTTCCAATCCATTTTCACCTGCATAATTCGATTTCAACTCATCGCGTAAACCCCAGTGTGTTATCAGCTTCATATCGGCCGGAAAAAGGGTTTCTCCTTTTTCGTTAAGTAACTGTCCCATGTAAATATTGTAATCCGAAATGTAGGTGTCGGCAGCAGTTAAAATCTGTGAAGCATTTTGAATTATATCGGCAGGTACACGGGAGGTAAAACGGTCGCCCATACGCGCATAGGCCCAATCTCTGCGACTCCAGTTTTCGCTTAACTCAGTTTTTTCTTTCAATGAGTAAAACGGAAAATTGAGAGCCGTCAAAAATGCAATCTTGTTATTAAAAAAATCATCGGTAAGATGGGCTGCAGGGTTATAACTGCCAAACATCATATCAACCGATTCAATATCAGGGCCTTGTATGTGCAGTGGTTCTTTAAGCAACACATCCATTTTGTGAAAATAACCGCTGAAAATCTCGAAATTGGTTTCAAGTTTGGAATAAAGATTTTCAAGTGCTGCTTCGTCGGCTATAAATTTTTCCTGGCAAAATTTTTCAAAAGCAGCAACGCTGCCATCGCTTTCGCGCCAAAGGTTTGCTACCTGCTTAACGCCTCTTTCTATACGGAAATCAGCCTCACTCCCAAATGATTCAGAAAGAGCTTTCATAACTTTTTCCACTGTTGATTGTTCAATAAATGCTTTTGGAGTTTCGCTGGTAACTGCCGACTTTTTTTCAGAGCAGCCACCTGTAGCAATCAGGGTTGCCATAGCCATGAGAATGATAAGATTACGCATAAGTTAATTTTTTTAGGATTATTGCAAATGTATGAAAATGTGACAAGCAGTCATAAAAAGTACTGTTTGTTTTTCCGTAAGGGGTTTAACTAAAACACAGAATCACAATTAAGAGGCAACGATAACAGGTGTCCATTACTTTGTAACTTTGCACACGATATAAAAATAAAAATGATGTTTCACGACGAAAAGGGCTATAGACCCACACAGCAGATTTTTACTGAAGTACCACCAAAATACGACATACTCAACCGAATTCTGACATTAAACCTTGATGAAGGATGGCGCAGAAAAACGGCAGCAATAGTCCTTGAAAACCAACCCTCAAGGGTGCTTGATCTGTGCTGCGGAACAGCAGACCTGACGATGCACATTGCCCGATTGGCAGCAGAAAACACTGCACTTTTCGGACTTGATTTCAGCCACACCATGCTGAAAAGAGCCTCAGAAAAAGTTTCGGCTTTCGGTAAAGAAAGAGTAAAACTTATTCAGGGTGATGCAGGAAATATGCCTTTTGAAAATGATTATTTCGATTCTGTCGGTATTTCTTTTGGCTTCAGAAATCTGACTTTTGAAAATCCTGATGCGGCATTACACATTGCTGAAGTTTTGCGGGTTTTAAAACCCGGCGGGCGTTTTGTAATTGTTGAAACCAGTCAGCCTGAAAATAAACTTATCCGTTCTGCCTATCATTTTTATCAGAAGTATTTCACCGCCCCTATTGGTGGACTGATTTCGGGAAACCGTCCTGCCTATGATTATCTGGCTTATTCGGCCAATCATTATTATTCGATTCCCGAAATTTCAGATGTTTTGTTAAAAGCCGGATTCAGCAGTGTTGGTGCAATTCCTTTGCTTTTAGGTGCAACCGCAATCGTAACAGCAATAAAATAGACGCGTTTGAAGAATTCCATCAAATCATACCGCGTTTTACCAAGAGGGAAATTACAATCTGAACGATTTCCTCATGAGAAACTTTACTGCAATTTACCCTGATATCAAAAAGCCCGTCAAAGTCAGTTGAGCCTTTTAAAAAATCGCGATGAAGTTTATGTCTCTTCAGATCTGTTTTTGTTAATTGCTGCATCGCTTCTTCACGTTTGAGATTATATCGCAACATAATATTTTCAAGCCGCCATGAAACGGGCGCAGTGAGCCTTATGTGCAATGCATTGGGAATGCCCTGAGTTATAACTGATCCTGCCCTTCCTATTATAATTATATTGCCTTTCATGGCAAATGAAGTCACAATATTTGCAATGGTTTGCCTTATTTTGCGATCACTTTTATAATATTTAACAGATGTTGCATCCAAAATTTCATCAAACAGGTTTCGTTTTTCTGCCAAAATTACACTTCTGATTTTCTCCGGATCTAATTTGAGTTCATTGGCAGCACTATTCATAATTTCCTTGTTAATCATTTGCCAGTGATGACCTCGTTTTAATATTTCAGCTATCAGATATTCAGATAATAAATTGGCCTGACATCCAAATTCTCGCGAAATGGTAATAAATGGCCTGCTGATTGTCTTTTCTGACTTTTGTTTTTCTCCTGATTCAAAGGAGAAATTCAGCGTCTTCACAAGTAAATTATCCATCTCGTTTTGTTTTAAATATCCAATATAATAAACAACGTGATTCCGATTATGTTAGAAATCAAACAAAAAACAACAATCATTTTCCTGATTAAAGATACTTTTTCTGAAGATAACTGGATGCCGGATTAAATAATGAACTTTCGGTAAAGCAATCTCTCTTTACTGAAAGTATAGATTCTAAGTAGGGTCTTTCCGAAAATCAAGTGTACAGATTATCTGTTTTAATTGATAAACATAATTTTTGTGACCGTGGTTTTAGAACCGTCAGAATTTGAAACATAAACAAGATAGACGCCTGTTTGAACTCTGTTTCCATCAAAATTCTTTCCGTTCCACAAGGCAAGTCCACCTTCACCCATAGTTGAAAAAACCAGATTTCCGCTGATATCAGTAATTTTAACACTTGACCCTTCAACCAGACCCCGTATGGCAATTGTCCCGTTATAACTTTCCCTTACAGGATTTGGAAAAACCACAACGTCATTAAGGTTTACCTGAGGTGGAGCCGATTCACTCCGGTACGAAATAACACCTCTTGAGGTCCCGAAAAAGACTTCCCCTGCATCATTGATTGCAATATCAGTAATTGAATTGCTGAGAAGCGGACTGTTTTCCTCGGTAAAGTGAAGAATTTGTTTGGTTCCATCGGCCGACATAAGAAAAACACCAGCCCTGTCGGTACCAAACCATTTCCTGTTCGATCCGTCAATGGCCATGCTTGTAACAGATTCTGTTTCCAGAAGATATTGCCCATAACCGTCCTGATCAATTAAAATTTGCTGGGCATCAAAGTTCTGGTTGCTAAAAATATTTCCGGGAGAATAAAACACTGCTACCCCTTCATTGGATCCTACCCAAACCAACCCATCCCTGTCGGTGGCCATACACTGAATAAATGAACCGGGTAAATTTCCATTTCCTGCGGCCGAAGTAAGTTTTTTCACTTTATCATCGGCTGTGTCTTCTGTGTCATTATCGTTAAATACAAGGAGGGCATGATCGCGTGGCATCAGCCATTTTTGATTATTCTTATCTACCATTATGCGACCCATATCCACGCCGGTGGCTATTGATCCAAGGTTAAAGGATTTCCAGGTTCCATTACTCTTTTTGACCGAAAGAACCGATGGGGCACTTGAATTGGTAACCCACATGTTATTCTGGGCATCAAAGGCAATTCCGCCAATGCCAAACCAGTCGGCATTAAAAGTTGCGCTTTCCAGGCTACTGTTTTCAGAGGTAAAAAGCTGGCTGAATTCACCATTCACATATTCCAGAAGCCCGTAACCCCAGGTTCCCAGGTACACTCTGCCTGCGTATGAAGGATCAACAGTAACACTCAGTATATCGCGCATATCATTAAGAAATTCATCCTGCTTTCTGTCTATGGTTTTCCACTTCCCGTCAACAAAACCTGTAAACCTTGCCTGCCTGTAAAGAGCGCCAAATGAAGAATTTCTTCCACCCGGAGCAATCCACACACTATTACCGCCAGCTGCCATGGCAAAAACATCAGGAAAGTCAGGTCCATCAGGCAAAAACTTTTCAGTACCAGATCCCCCCGAAATTTTTGTCAATCCTTCAAACTCGTCGCCAATCCAAATCATATTGTCCTTGTCAATAAAAGCATCCTTAGGGAAAATATTTCCCGGATTGTAGGTATAAAGCCTGTTGTTTAGGGTACCATTGGGATTGAAGATGTCAACCGTCAAATTGTTACACACCACCAGCAGATTGTTACACACCTTCATGCTAAACCGGTTTGAGGTATTAGTAGGCTCAAAAGGCTGCCATTCTCCGTCGATTTTCACAAACATGGCATCAGTTGAGTAGGCAGGCCCTTTTTTATTGATGTAGATGCGGTTGTTGAGATCTGCTATCAGATTAAAAGGCCCATTGGGTAAGGCTGTTGAGTTTTCGCGTGTCCATTCTGCAAAATTGGCCAGGTTTGAATTGAAGAAAGGGGCATGATAAATACCTGCATCGGTGGCTGCAAAAATGATTGAATCCGATTCGTTATAAGTGATATCATTCACATTGATTGCAGCCCCCTGCTCGCCAATATAATAAATAGGTTCCGGGAATTCTTCCTTTTCAATATCCAAAACAACAATTCCAAATCCACAGGCCAGGTAAGCACGGTTACCAATGAAGGAAATCCTGTTGATGGTTTTGTTACCCAACATTGGTTTTCGCTTTATGTCTGAAAGATTTATTATTTCTCCATTTTTAATCAGGTCAATATTTGTATTTGTATAGGCAATAACAAGTGTTTTTAGCTCGGGCAGGTAGGCAATCTGACTTATGCCAACATCGCTTAATCCATTGACTTTGTTCAAACGATTAAGGCTATTGTCGGTTTTGTCGTAGTAAAACAAACTGTAAGGTGTTGCAGCATAAACCTTGTTTTCCCCTTCTGCAATTGAAATTACTTTGCGGTAAGGCAGATGATCGCGCCATTGCCCGATACCAATTTCCTGCGCAAAAGAAGGATTCACAGGCATTAAAAAAAATAATAAAAAATATATAAAAACGAATAAAGACTTTTTCATTTTTCGGATTTGATTTGAATACTCTGGTACAGAGATAAATTAAACTGCAATTTTAACAATTTATTGTTGAAATTCATTTTCAAAAGTCTCAAATTATATTTAAATCCAACTTCTATAAAGAACCGGTCAATGGTTAGATTTGATTGAAGTGTACTTAACAATTTTATTAAAGACCACGTTTTTTGTTGTAAATGAAACACTCCTTATTTGGAGAATTGACCGGTTTTTTATACCTTTAGTCCATGAAATCAAGCAGATATCATAAGATCGGCAATTTGAAGTTGTTTTTTCATTGCTTTCTTTTCTTTTTCACAATTTGTCAGGTTATGACACCTCTTTATGCCCAGGATAAATTTAAAACAGCCAGGGAAAATATGGTTAAACATCAGATAATGGACCAGGGCATCACACATAGTGCGACTCTGGATGCCATGCGAACCGTACCACGCCACCTTTTTGTTCCTGAAGATCTCAGGCCGCACGCTTACCGCGATATGCCCCTCCCGATTGGGCATGAACAAACCATTTCGCAGCCTTATATGGTCGCTTACATGACCCAGTCAATTGAACCAAAAAAAGGAATGAAAGTGCTTGAAATTGGCACAGGCTCAGGCTATCAGGCGGCTGTACTGGCAGAAATTGTCGATAGTGTTTTCTCTGTGGAAATCGTTGAGCCCCTTGGAAAACAGGCGGCGGCCTTATTTAAAAAACTGGGCTATACCAATGTTGAAGTCAGGATTGGCGATGGTTTTGCAGGCTGGCCAGAGCATGGCCCTTTTGATGGGATTGTGGTGACTGCTGCTGCTGAAGAAATTCCGCCTCCCCTGATTGACCAACTGAATGAAAACGGCCTCCTTATCATTCCCCTGGGAAAACCAGGAAGCGTTCAAACACTTGTGATGGTAAAGAAAGAAAAAGGAAAGCTTATCAGGAAGAATCTTCTTCCGGTCAGATTTGTCCCGTTTGTCAGGGAATGATCAATTTGGTCAATTTTAAATCAGGTTGAGTAATCATTTTATTTAATTTCCAGATGATCCACAAGAGAGTATATTTCAATAATTTTTTTAGCTTTGCGATATGATACTGGTAACCGGCGCAACCGGACTTGTAGGTTCATACCTGTTGCACAGCCTGCTTAAATCAAACGAACCTGTGAGGGCTTTACTGTACAATGAAAACAGTAAACTCCGGACCCGGCGTATATTCGAAAGCCTGGGCGAAAATGCTGATGATTTACTCGGCAGAATTGAATGGATAAACGGCGATGTTTTAGACATTCTGGTGCTTAGAGAAGCAATGAAAGGTGTACGTAAGGTATATCATTGTGCTGCCATTGTCTCTTTCGATCCCGGCGACAGGGAATTATTGCTGAAAATCAATGTTGAAGGAACCGCAAATGTTGTTGATGTGGCTTTACAGGCCGGTATTGAAAAGCTTTGCCATGTAAGTTCTACTGCTGCCCTGGGAAGAACAGAGTTCAGTGATGTTATTGATGAAAAAGCGCAGTTTAATCCTTCCCAATATAATTCTGTATATTCTCTGAGTAAATTCCGCGCCGAAAGAGAGGTTTGGCGTGGTACGGCAGAAGGTTTAAATGCAGTGATTGTTAATCCTTCTATTATTCTGGGTTATGGCCATCCCGACAAAAGCAGCACCCGCATGTTTACAACCATTCATCGCAATTCGCTGTTTTATGGCGTGGGAATAAATGGTTTTGTCGGGGTTGAAGATGTTGTAAGGGCTATGACCGGTTTAATGGAAAGTAAAATTCAGAATGAACGATTTGTAGTTACAGCTGGAGATTTCAGCTACAGGGATATTTTTTCAATGATAGCCCGGGGTTTTGGAAAACCTGAACCTAAATTTCCCGTACCTCTCCCTGCCTTGGAAATCGTTTGGCGGTTTGAATGGCTCAGGGCAAAATTAACGGGATCAAGGCCTCTCATTACAAAAGAAACAGCCCGAACCTCCAGGGGAAATTATTATTACTCATCCAAAAAATTAAAGAGTTCTCTGAATTTTGAATATACTCCCATCGAAGAAACCATTGCGCGCACCTGCCAATTGATTGAGGAAGATATTGCCAAAGCAAAAAAACCTGACAAGAAATTATAACAAAGCCCCGTCTTTTCGTGGTGACAGGGCTTTGGTAAGATATGTTGTGAAAAATGATTATCTTGATGCAAGGGTTCTGTAATGATCGTACTTTTCAAGCACATCTCTTACAAATTGTTTTGTCTCAATTCCTTTAACGCGACCATATTTTACTACAGGATCATTATAGAATTCGGGTTTTGATTTTGCAAGCATATAAAATTCGACATTATCATACCATATAGCAGGATCTTTACCGTATTTTTCTGCTAGCTTTTGAGCATCAATAATATGGGCAAAACCAATATTATAAGCGGCAAGAACAAATTTAATTCTTTCCTCAGGATCACTTACCGATTTACTGAAATGTTTGTCAAGATACTGAATTAACTTAAGCCCGGCAGCAATTTGCTCAGCAGGTGTTGAATTGACATCAGCACCGTAATGATTGGCTGTTTTTGGCATAAGTTGCATCAGTCCAAAAGCCCCCCTGTGTGAAACCACATCGGGTTGAAATTTTGATTCTTTATAAATGAGTGCAGCTATTAACCGCCAGTCCCAGTTGTATTGCATGGCAGACTGCCTTATGATTTCGTCATATTCCGAAATGTTCTGAGCCCTCACGGCATGGCCGAGCGCAAGCCTGGCCAAACGTGGATTTTTGTAATACCTGGAATAGACAGCAGAAAATTCTTTTCCATCCTTATGTCCGCCAATCCACTGGTTAATTTCCTGCATCAAATTTCCGGCACTTTTATGAACCGTCCATGAAATTCCCATTTCAGGGCTAACCGGAGTATTGATATCGAGGTTAGGATAAATTTGCGCCATTGCTTCGGCTGTATGCCTGAAAGCAATGGTATAGTCCACATCATTATTCTCAACCGCCTGGATAAGATCGGTAATATTTGCTTCATCAAAAGAATTGATATCCAACCTGTTAGATGTTGCATGCTGTATATCGGACAGATAAAACTGCTTTTGTTTTTGAGTTGGAAGTGAAATTACCTTGTCATTTAAATCAGCAAGATTACGAACTAACAATTTATCTACTGATTTCATATCAGGCATCCTTCTCCAGTTATTAGGTTTTCTCTGAACCAGAACCTGGGCAGACTCAAACAGCGGATCGGTAAAGGCAATCCCTTTGCGGATTCCGGCCGAAGCGGGTAATTCCATGGCCACTATATCAACATGACTTTGCCTTAAATATTGAAAGGCTTTGTGTGGATTTGGTTCAATGATAAGTTCAAGTTCAACGCCAAGATGTGAGGCAAAGCTTTTTAACATTTCATACTGATATCCTTTATCTTCGCCTTTATATGTAAAGTAATTGAATGGATTGTCATCAGTTATGGCAATGAGTTTGCCTCTTTTTTGTATATCTGAAAGGATTCCTCCCCTTTCATCAACTCCGGGATAATTAATCTGATTAGAAACTCTGAAAGTCCCTGGTGCTATAATGAATAAAAGGAATAGTATTGAGACATTAAATCTTTTAATGAAACGATAAAACATTTGATGTAATTAAGTGAATAATCGATGAATCTTTCCAATCTGCTAAAATTTACAGATTAAAAATCTAACATCTTTAGTTCCTGCCTTAAAAATTCTAAGGATACCCCATTAATCAAATTTCATGCCAATCGAATTGCGTATATCATTTGGTGAGAAAAATTCAGATATAATAGCACTGATAATCAACAAAATATACCAGTCTGATAAAAATAATTTGAAAGGTAGTCATAATTTTAGTTTGTTTTTTTGTATCGCCAGACTGAGAGACTTAAAATAAGTACACCGTAAACAGTCAGAATAAGTAAAGATTCAATAATGTTCTGAATTTCAGAGCCTTTAAGCATAATCATTCTGATAATAGAGATAAAATATGCTATCGGGTTTATGAAATTCAGGTTGCGTGCCCACAATGGCATACTTTCGACAGGAGTGAAAAGTCCGCTCATGAGAATAAAAATAACCAGGATAAACCACGATAAAAACATGGATTGCTGCTGGGTATGCGTTATAGTGGAAACAAATACTCCCAGTCCCATTATAACCAACAAATAAACAGAAGCAACCAGAAATATGAGGAATATATTACCCAGAATTGGAATATCAAACACCAAACGGGCTAACAATAGTCCAAAAGCAAGTTCAAAAAGTGCAATTATCCAGAAGGGCAGAAGCTTTCCTGCAATAAACTGGTGTTTTTTAATGGGTGTTACATTAATCTGCTCAATGGTTCCCAATTCTTTTTCTCTTACAATATTCATCCCTGACAGAAACATACCTATTATGGTAACCAACAAAACCAAAATTCCCGGCACCATCAATGTTTTATAATCAAGTTCAGGATTAAACCAGAACGACCACGTAAGATTAACCGGAAGTCCGGCATCTGGATTAAATTCTGTTAAAATTTCCTTGTTAAAATCGTTGATAATTGATACGGTATAAACATTCATCAGGGCAGCCGCGCTGCCATTAACAGCATCTATAACAATCTGAATTTTAGCCGGTTGCCCCAACATAAGTGCCTTTTCAAAACCAGGCAGAATGACAAGCATCTGATGTGCATTTCCCTTTTGAAGCATGTTCATGCCTGCATTTGAGCCATTCCCGCTTTCAACTATCTGATAAACCGAAGAGGCTTTGAAATGACTCAGCAATTTTCGTGAAGTGACCGAATTGTCATTATCGGTGATGGTTAGTTTTATTACCTTAATCTCAAATGTTACCGCATATGAAAGTACCAGCAATTGCACCACAGGAATCACAAATATGATGGGAAGCATCATCTTGTTTCTGAAAATCTGAAGAAATTCCTTCTGCACTATGTAGAAAATTGTCCTCATTTTGTAGAATTACTCCAACCTGATTTTAAATTTTTTCACACTTGCAAGGATAAAAATCATTGTCATTACCACAAGAATAAGGGTTTCTTTCCAGATGAATTCAATGCCTGACCCTTTGATCATAATTGATTTGATAATGGTGATGAACCATCTGGGCGGCATAGCCAGACTAATCCATTGCAAAATATCGGGCATATTTTCTATCGGAAAAACAAAACCCGAAAGCAGAATGGTTGGCAGCATAAGTGCAAACATCGAAAGCATCAACGCTGTTTGTTGATTGTTGCTTACTGTGGAAATAAAAATTCCCAGCGATAGTGCCAATAAAATAAACAGAAGGCTTTCGCCCAACAGCAGCAACAGGTTACCGTGAACAGGGACACCAAAAACAAAATAACTCAATAACAGAATGGCAGTTGCGTTTATGAATGAAAGCAAAACGTAAGGTAACACTTTCCCTGCAACAATGTGTAGGGGTTTAAGAGGCGAAACCAGCAGAACTTCCATGGTTCCCAGCTCCTTTTCGCGGGCAATGGCTATGGAGGTCATCATGGCCGAAACCAACATCAGCAGTATTGTGATAATGCCGGGAACAAACATGTAAACTCCACGCAAATCAGGATTATAGAGCATTCTTGACTCAGGAACAATTACAGGTATGTTTTCCGGAAGAAAAATCTCTCGGCTATAAGCAGTAATGATGCCCGAAGCATAACTAACCAGAAGGTTTGCTGTATTTGGGTCAGATGCATCGGCAATCAAATGTATGGCCGGATGGTTGCCTGACTCAAGTTTTCGCGCGAAATCCTGACCTATAACAACTACCATTTTATTTTCACCTTTTCTGAAACTCTCTTCTATCTGTTGCGTTGAGCCGATGTGTTCTCCCTCAAGAAAATATCCCGATGCATATAATCTTTTGGTTACAGCTTGTGAAGCATAATCCATTGAGTGATCTATCACGGAAATCCTGGCATCTTTTATTTCATTGGTGATGGCATACCCAAAAAGAAGTACCTGTATCAAGGGCATTCCAAAAAGTATGATCATTGACCTTACATCGCGGAAAATATGCAGAAATTCCTTTATGACAAATCGCTTCATAGGTTAGTTGCTACATTGCTTTACGGGCCAGTTTCAGAAATACTTCATTCATATCAATTGCCTGGTATTGATTTTTCAGATTCTGAGGTGTATCCATTGCTTCAATCCTGCCATCGACCATTATTGAAATCCGGTCACAGTATTCAGCTTCATCCATATAGTGGGTAGTCGCAAAAACAGTAATTCCCGAAGCGGCTGTTTCATAAATCATTTCCCAGAATTGCCGGCGGGTAATCGGGTCAACTCCTCCGGTTGGTTCATCAAGAAATACAATCTGCGGTGAGTGCATAATCGCTATCGAAAATGACAATTTTTGCTTAATGCCCAGTGGAAGGGTTGATATTAAAGAATTCTTAAAATCCGACAGTTGAAGTTGCTCCAGCATCATTTCGGCCTTTTCACGAATTGCGGCCTTATTCATTCCATAAATTCCACCATAAAACCGAAAATTCTCATTGATGGTCAGGTCTTCATAAAGCGAAAATCGCTGGCTCATGTATCCTATCTGACGCTTAATGGCTTCGGTTTGGGTATAAACATCACATCCTGCGACTCTTATTTTTCCGGATGTAGGCTGCAGAAGTCCACACAATATTTTGATGGTCGTGGTTTTGCCGGCTCCATTTGCCCCCAGAAAACCAAAAATCTCACCCTTCTCAACAAAAAAGCTAAGATTATCATTGGCAACAAAACTTCCAAATTTTTTGACCAGCCCTTCAACTTCAATGACGTAATTTTTGCTGTTTTCATTGATCATGGCCTGGTGTTTATTTCCTTACCCTGTTCACAGGATTACTTATTCTTTTGCATAAAATAAATAAAACAATCCTCGATTCCCGGTCTGGCTTCTTCGATTTTAAAACTAAAATTCAGATTTTTTGAAAGGAAGCCGCTTATTTCGTCTATGCCAATAATTTCATTGTTTGTGCTTGCATGAATATACTCACCAAACATTTCAGCGTTTTTTACTCCCTGCATCTGCCTGACGGACTTAAGAAGTTGAAGGGGCCGGTCTGATTTGATTTTAAACAACCTCAGGGGGTATGATTCTATGATTCGCTCAGGCGTGTCTGTTGTCATTATTTTTCCTTCCTGCATTAAAGCAACCCTGTCGCAAAGGATAGCTTCATCCATGTAAGGTGTGGCAACCAGAATCGTTATTTCCAGTTTTTTCAGCCTGATAAGCATTTCCCAGAATTCACGCCTTGAAACAGCATCAACACCGGTTGTGGGCTCATCCAGTATAAGAACCCTTGGCTGATGTATGAGAGCGCACGACAATGCGAGCTTCTGCTTCATTCCTCCCGAAAGCTTTCCGGCCCTTCGTTTTGAGAATGGCGCAATCTGATCGTAAATATCACTTATCAGGTGATAATTCTGGTTTATGTCGGCTTTAAAAATACCTGCAAAGAATTTCAGGTTTTCTTCAACGGTAAGGTCATGATAAAGTGAAAACTTTCCGGGCATATAACCCAGAATTTCCCTCAGCTGGCGGTAGTCTTTTACTATGTCTAATCCGTCTATCGCAGCGTGACCGGAATTGGGCAGCAATAAAGTGGTCAGAATCCGGAAGAGGGTGGTTTTGCCGGATCCGTCAGGACCAATAAAACCAAATATTTCTCCTTTATTTACTGAAAAACTGACACCCCTCAAGGCTTCAGTATTTCCGTAGTTTTTTTTTAGCCCCTCTCCGAAAACTGAAATTTCAGACATGATTATTTTCGTTGGTTCTCTTCCCTGGTCCAGGTAGCAGTTTTGCCCAGGCCCATCCACGATTTGCCAATGTAACCCCTTACCTGCATCTTATTGCCTTCGAGTTTCATATAGCTGTTGTATGTCTTTCCGCTGCTTGGGTTATAGATAGTTCCACCGATCCATTCATCTGATGAAGCATCATAGGTAAAGTCCTTCAAAATCTGCAATCCCATAATTTTGCGGGTTTTTAGCTTATCATCAGGATTTTTATTGTCAAGTTTATCCTTTCCGTTGCTTTCTTTTGGATCTTTCAGCCATACAATCTCTCCAAAGTATTTGCCATTTGAGGCCTTATAAATCTTTATCTGAGATTTTTCCTTACCTGTCTCATCGTCGTAGGTAAGATAAAAACCAACGGCACGGTCGGCTTTCGATTGCGCTTTGAGTGTTGCCGGCATGGTAATGGCCAGAATGAGTCCAGTAATTAAAAGCAAGTTTTTCATGTGTTCAGATGTTGATTTGTGAATATTTGCCGAAGATAATCAATTTTCAAAAAGGACTTCGGCCGGCATTGCTATTTTAAGGCTTCCGTCATTAGGGACTTTTAGCTTAACCGCATAAACCAGGTTTACCCGTTCATCCCGGGTCTGAATTATTTTTGGAGTAAACTCTGCAGTTGGTGATATCCAGGTTACCTTTCCTGAGAATTTAAACATTTCATCCTGACCATCAATAAAGATATCAGCCTTCTGGCCCGTTTTTATTGATGACAACATATTGCCGCTGATGAAAACCCTGAGCTCCATAACCGAAAGGTCTGAGATTTTATATAACGGTTTCCCGAAGACCGTTACTTCTCCCGGTTCTGCCAACCTCGATAGTACTGTACCTTCAATTGGATTTATAATATAACACTTACTGATGGATTGTACGACCTGTGCAATTTGGGCATCTATCGCCTTTAATTCGTCTGTCAGACTTACCTGTTGAGATTGTACTGCGGATTTTTGCCTGTCAATTACAGCCATGGCTCCAATCACATCATCCATCTGTTTAGGCGTTGCGGCCTGCTCTTCCAATAGATTTTCAATTCTTTTTCTGTCTTTTTCAAGGTTCCTTTTTTGTTGTTCAAACACCGATGCCTGTGCGCTGAGATTTCCACTCTTTGAGGCCGCCGCCGATCGCTGGGCTATCAACTGTAGCTTTTTCAGATAAAGGTGCGCTGTGTCAATAACTCCAATTGTATCGCCCTTTTTAAGTATGGAGCCCTCTTCAGCTTTAAACCATAAAATCTGTCCGGCTGACTGTGCTGAAACAGTGGTTAAAATGGCCTCAAAGTTGCCATACGCATCGGCCGGTTTGTTTTTTTTACATGAAACTATACCCGTTGCCAGAATGAATAGAATCAAAATTTGTATCCGTGCTTTCATGATTGTTTGCAGATTTAATTTGTTAAACCAATAACTGTCAGATAGTTTAGCTTGGCGCGCTGAAGCATGATTTTATTCACTCCCAGGTTGAGTTTGGCCCTTGTGTAAGCATTTTGCTCTGTCAGGTATTCCGACGAAGTAATGATTCCCGACTCAAGCTGGGCTCCGGCCGAAGCAGTAATCGACTGTTGCAGGTCAACTATCCGGTAGTCGGCTGCAAGTTGACTTTCAATCTTCAGTATTTCCTGTTTGTAGTTATTCAATAAAATGCGCTGATTCATTTCCCAGGCTTGCTGGCGGGTGTGGGTTATCTGCTTTTGAATGTCAATATTTTCCCTGTTTTTTTCTGTGATATTCCAATCCCAGACATTCCAATTGAACCTTATGCCCATGATAAAAAACGGATCAAAATTGTTTGACAACATATTCAGTCCGGGTTTTCCATATCCTACATTGCTGAATGCCGAAAGCCTGGGCATAATTTTTAAACCAACCATTTGTCGCTGCTTTTCAAGTTTATTTTGTTGCAGGGCAAAAAGCTTATATTCGGGCCTTTGCCAGTTTTGCCAGAGAGGAACATCGTCAAAAGCGGGCTGCACAAATTCAATTGAAGTATTTGCCTCCAGCCCCGTCAGTTCCGTTAATCTGTATATCGCAGCATTTTTATTATACCTAACATCGGTAAGCATTTGCTCAAGCCTGATCAGTTCAACATCAAGCATATCTGCATTTGTAGGTAGAATAATCCCGTTTGCCACACCTGCCCTTATTTTTGCCAGCCTTGAATGAATTTCGTCCATTGCCAATTGAAGCAGTTTCTCATTTTCTTCATAAAGTAAAATGGAAAAATAGGTTTGATTAACTGCCTCCGAAATCCTCAGATTCCCGATTTCAATCTCCTGCAGGTTAATTTCCAGAAATGATATATCAAGCTGTTGCTGCGATTTAATTGCTCCTCCATCCCAAATCAACTGATTGAAGTCCAGATTCACCCTGTATTGATCGCGCGAAATTGTTGGGATGTCAAGGTTGGGGATGTTTATAGGTACTTTTGTAACCTCTGACTGCCAGGATGCCTGTCCGTTCAGATTGACCTGAGGCAAATATCCGCGTTGCGAAATTTCAGTCTGATTTTGTTGCAAAGCCCTGTATAGTTCACTTTGCATTGCTTGTGGATTATGTTCTACAGCCAGTTTTCGACAAGAATCAAGCGATATAACCAGCGGGTTTTGTGCCAAAATCGCAACATGAACAAATAAAAATAAAGTAATCAAAAGAATCTTTGTTTTCATTGTCAAACTTTTAGTGACCTGATCATGGTTTCTGTTACAATTTGCCTGCGCTCAAGAACATAACTGTTGAATTCTGTATCATTAAGATTCATCATTCCCATAATTAAAGGTCTGCCAATAAAAGGGAAAACACAAAGAGCAAACAGGTTCGTGATAAAATGCGCTGTTTTTATCGGCCTTATTTTACCTTCATCTATTTCGGATTGCAATTGCTGACTGAATAAATGTAAATCCATGCCATGCTCTTTGATATTTTCAATCAGGCGATAAGGATTTACACTCAATTCGTGAAGTACAAATATCGGAATATCGGGCTGTTTCGATAGGCTTTGAATGTAATATTCAGAAATTCGATCTATCTTTTGGAAAAGAGGTAATTCAGAACTGAGGATTAAAATAGCCTGTGGTAAAAAAGATTTCAGCACGCCATCGAAAATGGACTCAAAAAGCTTGTCTTTGCTTCTGAAATAGTAGTGTAACAAAGCCTTGTTTATTCCCGCTTCATCAGCGATATCCTTCATCCTGGCACCTTCAAAGCCTTTATGTGTAAAAATTTTTTTTGCGGCTCTAAGTATGAGTTCCTCTGTATTTAATTCTTCCGTAGCCAAAATGTTTTTCATAAATATTTAACCATTTGATTTAACCAAACAGTCAAATATACAACAAAAAGAAAGCGCAATGCAACTTTTTTTAAAAAATTACATTGCACTTATATATTATTGATTATCAATATAGTTAAATGATAGCAATATAGATTGAACCTGTTTCAACAAAGCCAGTTTTGGTATTCCCGGAGCATATACATATCCATCCAGCGTAATTACCATGTTTTTGCGTTCATCAACAAAAGTATAGCTTACGAATGGTCCTCCCATAAAGTCTTTTTTTACCTCCCACAATCCTCGGATTTCGGTGGCATTTTGGTTTTTTAAATTAATTGTACGATGTATGGGTTGCACAAACTCATCAGCCACAATCATGTATGAACTATCACTTGGTCCGGGGACGTATAGTTGGGTAAACTGATTTCTGATCGATTTGATTCTTTCAGATTTAAATGCTGCTGTATCGGTATAGGGGTAAGAATAAATGAGAATTCCCTGGCTTTCAAGATTGGTTTCACGGCGAATCCAGATAAAGTTATCCTTTTCACTTGCCAGATAATAGTCGGCCGGCACATCAAGACTTATCCCAAACTTTTTCCCGACTCTTTCTACTGATTGCTTATTTCTTGATTTGCCGTATAATTTTTGCAGACGCTCAATTTCAGCATTATCGTAGAGGTTAAGTATTTCTTCCTTTCTAGATTCAAAAGATTCTTTGATTCCTTCAACAGTTGCAGCCGATATTTTTACAACCCGTTGAGGGGTTGCCCATATATCACGACGCAGTTCGGCCAGCGGAGTTTGCCTTGAGCTGTCAATGGTGATAATAAAAACGTTGCGGTGTAGTTTCAGCAACCTGCCAAATTCATCTTCCTTAACCTGTATAAGTTTATAAAAGGGCTCAGGTTGAGGCAATCCGGGCACAGGGCCGGCAAATAATGCACGTACCGAATCTCCGGCCGAACTTTTCCAAAGATTGTTTTCAGAAACCACAATGATTTCAGAAGGTGTTCCGGTTGATGATGATTTTGTTGGTTTCTTTTCCTGATCGCAAGAAATCAGCAAAACGAAAGAAAAAAATACCAGAAGTGGCAAAATGGTTTTTTTTGCAATTCTTACCATTGTCTTTATCTGTTTAAGTATGTGAAAAACCTTGGCGATATCATATTATTGATTATCAGACTTATAACGGTACAAAACGGGCTTTGTTGTGATAAAATCACGGAAATGGTTACTGAATTACGAAACCGGCTGTACTTTAATTCTTTGACCAGGCCTGATTTTGTGCGAATCTGAAATATTGTTCAGTTTTTTGATATCTTCAACACTCACTCCCTGATGCTTTTGTGCAATTTTCCATAAAGTATCTCCCTGTTGAATCGTATAATAAACAAAATCATTTTTCCTTGCCGGGGTCGACAAAGGACTGGCTTCGGCCAAAACCGGTTGCCTGACCTCTACTTCTCTCTTGCCAACAATCAGATTGGCGCCCGATCTGATGTTGCTTCCACTAATGTTATTCCATACCCTTAGTTTCGAAATGCTTGTATTATATTTATCTGCAAGAAGCCCGAGAGATTCTCCTGGTCTTACTTTGTGATACACATTTTCAATTTTGACCAAAACCTTTTCGGTTTTTTGTGCTGAAGTATCTGTCGGATTTTCCATGGGCAGATTACTTTCCGGAATTGAAGCCAGGATTTCAGGTTTTAATTTTTCAGGTTTTGCAGTGGCCATGGCATTGTTTTGTTCAACAACTGGCTTTGGGTTTGTTTTCTTTGCCATGGGTACCTCAAATACCTGCTCAGGTCTTACAATCAACCGCTGCCCTATCTGAATATTGGTTTTCTTGAGATGATTCCATCTTTTAAGATCATTTACTGAGCACTTGTACTTATTGGCAATTAATCCCAGATTCTCTCCCTTCTTAACTTTATGATATTCGGCCTGGCTTACTGTTTTAGTCAAAGCAAGAATTTCTTCCTTTTCCTTTTCCGATTTGGCCCTGAGCGCATACAATTGAGCCTCGTTGTTCACGAAATCGGGAATACTTTTTTTCTGTAACCTAAGCGCATAAGGACTTTCATTTGTTGCAGGTATGATTCCCGCCTTAAAAGTCGGATTGAGGAATGCCAGTTCTTCATCCGGAATATTCAGCATGGTTGATATCTGGTTAAACGACAAAACATCTTTTACTAAAACTGTATCTATTTCATAATGATGATAAAGCGGTTGAATAGGTCTTAGGTTGTGCTCTGCTGCATATGACATTACATAATTTACAGCAATAAAAGCAGGTACATAACCCCGGGTTTCGAGGGGCAAAAACGGCCTGATTTGCCAGAAATCTCTTTTTCCACCCGATCGGCGGATTGCTTTATTTACATTACCGGCACCAGAATTGTATGCTGCCAAAACAAGAAACCAGTCATCGTAGATTTTGTAAAGATCGCGCATATGCTCACAGGCTGCAATGGTTGATTTAAGCGGATCGCGCCTATCATCTACAAGAGAAGTTACATTAAGGTTATAGGCTTTCCCGGTTCCATACATAAACTGCCATAAACCAGTGGCTCCTACCCTCGACTTAGCCATTGGATTCAGTGCCGATTCAACAATGGCCAGATATTTCAGTTCCAAAGGCATGTCAAACCGGTCGAGGTGTTCCTCAAACATCGGAAAATATATCTGAGCCAGTCCCATAACCCGTTGCATATGCCCGCGTTTTTTTATGGCGTACATTTCAATATAATCTCTTACATATTGATTATAGGTAAATTCTATAGAAGATCCGACCCGTAACTTTTTTAAGCGGTTGTAATAAACAGAATCAGCGTAAACCGGCACATAGCCCGGCTCAAAGCCAAATATATTTTTAATTTCTTCGGCGGTTGCACATTCAAATCCTTCGAAATACTTCAGATTAGCCAGGCTGTCGAGCGATGCCGCAATAAAATCATCCGTTACAAACTCAAAAACCGATTGGGTGGTGTCGGAAAATGGTTCGGTATTTTGGCTAAATAGCGGAAATGAAGAGTGAATAAAAAGAACAAAAAATAAGCTGCTTAAAAGTTTTGAAATATTCATTGACCGATGTTTTGTGTCAGAAAACAATTTTACAAACTTGTCGGCTTTATCTGAATATCCACAGTAAAAGCCTGATAATCTGCCTGATAACTGAAATTAAAATTTTCTTCCCTGAAGTGAAAAAATTGTCCCGTTGCAAAAATAAGTTATAAAAACAAAATATGGCTTGTTTTTAAAACTTTATAAGTCAATAACTTTTTAATCAGATCATTCCTGGAAATGGACACTATTAGAGGGCAGTGCCTGATAATTGCTCACATCAATTTCGTGCATCAGAGTTTGCCGGAATTCATCAAGCGATAAATTGTGGTTTTGCCAATTTTGAGCTTGTCGGCTACAAGACGCACCCTATTGTTGTATTTTTTCAGAAAGTAATTAATTATCTTTAGGTTATACTCTTCCAATGTATTTTCTTCAAAAAGAAAGTCTTTTGTAAAACCAGCAGTACTGAAGGTAATGTCATTTTCTTCGATTACATCAGTATTTGTCATTACCGCCGAAAGTTCCATTATGGCTTTGAGCTCTCTCACATTCCCAGGAAATGAATATTTTTGAATTTTTTCGATTGCTTTTGGTGAAATTGAAAGTTTGCCCATTTTGTTTTTCTGACAAAATTCATCCACAAAGAATCTTGCAAGTATGGCAATATCGCTTCCCCGTTCTCGTAGTGGGGGTAAATGAATGGGAAGCCCAAGCAACCTGTAGTACAGGTCTTCACGAAACTCACCTTTGCGCACGAGCTCCTGCAGGTTTTTGTGAGTCGCCACTATTACCCTGACATCCAGTTTAATGGTTTCATTACCACCAACTCTTGCCAGTTCTTCTTCCTGAAGCACCCTGAGCAATTTAGACTGCATGTTCAAATCCATATCGCCAATTTCATCAAGGAAAATTGTTCCGTGATTGGCTTCTTCAAAACGCCCTATCCGCCTGTTGTTAGCTCCGGTAAACGAACCCTTTTCGTGTCCGAACATCTCGCTTTCGATGAGTTCTCCGGGTATGGCTGTTACATTTACCGGCACAAACGGTTTTTTGCGTCTCGACGAGGCATGATGAATTGATTTGGCGACCAGTTCTTTGCCGGTTCCGGTTTCGCCATAAATGGAAACAGTGATGTTGGTTCTTGCAGCCTTACCAATGAGCGTAAAAACCTGATGAATGGCCTGACTGTTTCCTTTAATCAGCGTGTTGACTTCGTATTTACGTCCGATTTCTGCTTCCAGAGAGGCTATTTTCTGCTTAAGTTGCACATTTTCACGAATGTTTTTGGCAATGTTCCACATTCGTTCCTTGGTATCCTGATCTTTCAGAATATAATCATAGGCTCCTTTCTTCAACAATTCAATGGCTGTTGCCACATCCTGATGTCCGGAAACAATTATTACTGTGGTATCGGAATTAAATTCTCTGATTTGTTTCAAAGCTTCAAGCCCGTTCATATCGGGCAGATTGTAATCGAGTGATATGAGGGCCGGATTTTTATACAGGTTTTTGATCAGACTTTTACCATCAGGAAAGATTTCTACCTCATAATCAGGATTTAGTGTGAGATGATGTGAAACTATTTTCGCAAATACGATATCATCTTCAGCAATAAAAATTCTAAAAGGTTCCGAGGCCATATTGTCTGGAGTATTTGATGTCTAAATTACAAAAAAATCAATTTGGGCTTACCTCTGCAGTGTACAAGATAAATTCGTAGGAATGGCTATGGGGGTATCATCAATTCAATGGCCTTCGTGGTTACCTGTGTAGGTTTTCCTTATCTGATCCAATATTTCTTCTATTTCATGTTGTCCGGAAGCAAGCATCAGTTTCATCCTGAAGGGTTTAAAATCGGGCAGTGCTTTAAAATAACGGGAATAATGCTTCCTCATTTCGAGCACCGCAGTTCTTTCGCCTTTCCATAAAACCGATTCGCTGAGATGAAGGCGACAAATCTTCAGCTTCTCTTCAATTCCCGGGTCAGAGGGCTCTGTCCGGCCATCCAAATATTTTCTTATGTTATTAAATATCCAAGGATTACCAATCGCTGCCCGGCCTAGCATAATGCCATCGACGTAGGTTTGTTCAAGCATTGCCCTTGCCGAAGGTCCATCAACTATATCGCCATTACCAATGATGGGAATTTGTATTCCCGATTGCCTTTTCACTTCCCCAATCAGCGACCAATTGGCTTGTCCGCTGTACATCTGGGCGCGGGTGCGGCCATGGATGGTAAGGGCCTGTATGCCAGCATCCTGAAGCCACAGTGCAAGCTGAACAATGGGTTTTGAGCTTTCGTCCCAACCCAGCCTGGTCTTTGCCGTAACCGGCAACGAAACGGCATTTACAACCGATTCTGAGATTTTGAGCATTAACGGAAGATCCTGCAGCAATGCTGCTCCGCCACCCTTGTTCACAATTTTACGAACCGGACAACCAAAATTAAGGTCAATAAAATCGGGGCCGGCTTGTTCAGCAACTTTTGCTGCATTAACCATCGCTTCAACATTATTTCCAAAAATCTGTATGCCCACAGGCCTCTCATCCTCAGAAAAATTCATTTTTTTTAAGCTGCCTGCAATGTCTCTAATAAGCCCTTCGGAAGATATAAATTCCGTAACCACGGCATCGGCCCCCAACTGCCTGCATATCCGCCGGAATGGGGGATCGGTTATATCCTCCATCGGAGCCAGAAACAGCGGGCAATAGCCAAGCTCAACGTCGCCAATTTTCATGCTTTTCTTTTGTGTTTGCGATTTTATTGTAATTTCACACAAATTAACAAAATAAAAATCAGGAATGAGACTGCCACCGGTTTTCTCCGGAATTTCACCTGCCGGACAATTGCTTTTGCTTATTCTACTGGTGCTGGTCGGAGCCATATTTTCAATAATTTTAGCCATAGGCGTCTCGTATATTCTTTGGGGGTCTGAAATATTATCCATGGCTACCTCGACAGATGGAAAAAATCTTGATTTTATCCGCACTTTTCAAATCATCAATCAGATTGGAATTTTTGTTCTGCCTCCTTTGCTTTTTGGCGCACTGGTAACTAAAAGTGCTAATGTGTTTCTGAACCTTAAAAAACCCGGATTTCTGCATGTAATTGCTGCAATTGCAATAATCATTGCAGTTGCGCCTGTTATCAATTTCCTTGTTCAGTGGAACGAAGGATTATCTCTCCCCGCCAGCTTCAAAGCCATTGAAAATTGGATGCGAAATTCTGAAGAGACCGCCACCCGACTTACTGAACAGTTTCTAAATGCTTCAAAGCCACAGGATCTTTTTGTAAATCTCCTGATGATAGGCATTCTACCTGCCCTTGGCGAGGAGCTGCTTTTCAGGTCAGCCCTGATTGGCATTCTGCGCAAAATGTTTAAGAGCGTTCACTGGCCGGTAATTATCTCTGCACTTATTTTCAGCGCTTTTCATCTTCAGTTTTTTGGTTTTGTACCGCGCTTTGTGCTGGGAATATTGTTGGGCTACCTTTTAGTCTGGTCAGGATCGGTCTGGGTTCCAATAATGGCTCATTTTGTCAATAACTCAACCATTGTTGTGGTTTCCTGGTTATATGAAAATAAGTTCATCAATACAGGACTTGAAGATTTTGAGAATTTTGGATCATGGACCGCCCTGCTGCTTTCGTTGCTGGTTTCGGGTGCAATTCTGCTGTGGGTTTACCGGACTCGTGCATCAGGATTGAAGCCGGAAAATTCAACTTCAGTCATTTAAATAACCCGATTCATCATATTTTAATAATTTTGCCTGACAAAAATTATTTCATGGAAAACAAGTTATATCTATACAATACCCTCAGCCGGAAAAAGGAATTGTTTGAGCCCATCAATGCTCCCCATGTAGGAATGTATGTATGCGGGCCTACTGTTTACGGCGATGGCCACCTGGGTCATGCTCGCCCGGCCATTACTTTTGATCTTGTTTTCCGTTACCTGAAGCACCTGGGCTACAAAGTGCGCTATGTACGGAATATTACCGATGTCGGGCATCTTGAAAATGATGCCGATGCCGGCGAAGATAAAATTGCAAAAAAAGCACGCATCGAGCAGCTCGAACCCATGGAAGTGGTTCAATATTTTACCGAGCGCTACCATAAAAATATGGTGCAGTTAAATGTGCTCAGTCCCAGCATTGAGCCACGGGCATCGGGCCACATCATTGAGCAAATGAGCATGATCGACAGCATTTTCGAATCAGGCATGGCTTATGAAAGCAATGGATCTGTTTATTTTGATGTTGAAAAATACAACAAACAATACCATTATGGTAAACTTTCGGGTCGTGTGCTTGAAGATCTGATGACCAACACCCGAGATCTGGAGGGGCAGGATGAAAAACGCAATCCTTTTGATTTTGCTTTGTGGAAAAAAGCCCAACCTGAGCACATTATGCGGTGGCCTTCACGCTGGAGCGATGGTTTCCCAGGTTGGCATCTTGAGTGTTCTGCAATGAGTGCACGTTATCTTGGTGAAACTTTCGATATTCACGGCGGTGGCATGGACCTGCTTTTCCCTCATCATGAGTCTGAAATTGCGCAAAGTGTAGCTGCCAATCACACCGAACCAGTGAAATACTGGATGCACAACAATATGATCACCATCAACGGACAAAAAATGGGAAAATCTTTGGGTAATTTTATCACGCTCAACGAATTTTTCAGCGGAGATCATAAATCGCTTGCACAGGCTTACAGCCCGATGACCATCCGGTTTTTTATTCTTCAGGCGCAGTATCGCAGCACACTCGATTTCTCGAACGAAGCCTTGCAGGGCGCTGAAAAGGGACTAATCAGACTTATGAATGCATGGTTGACCCTTGATAAACTTAAGGCTTCCGAAAAATCGACAGCTGAAGTTGCATCAGTCCGCAACAGCTGCTACGAAGCCATGAACGATGATTTTAACAGCCCCATGGTGATTGCCAGTCTGTTTGAGGCGGTAAGGATTATCAATTCAGTTAATGATGGAAAAGAAAGTCTTTCGGCGGCCGATCTTCAATCGCTGCGCGAAACCTTCAATACATTTATGGGCGATATTCTCGGCCTGAAACACGAGGAAGCCGCTTCAGCCGGCAATGAAACCGTTGAAAACCTGATGGGACTGATTCTTGATCTCAGAAAAAATGCCAAAACAGCCAAAGACTTTGCCACTGCCGATAAAATCAGGGACGAACTGGCAAAATCAGGCATCGCGTTAAAAGATACAAAAGACGGCGCCACTTGGACAATGGATTAATCGCAGGAAATAATCATCCTCCAATATTTAAATTTTTGCAAGAGAAACCAATCACTTTTAATCCAACAATATGAAAAAGCACATTAATTTTCTGCTGCTATTATCCATTGCCATTGTGATGGGCACCGGATGCAGCAACAAAACCGAAAAAATGGAACAGGAACTCAAAACGTTTATCTCAGAATGGGAGGCGAAAGTTGAACCCCTTCAGAAAGAAGCTGCTCTAGCTTACTGGAATGCCTCAATTTCAGGAAAAGATGAGGATTATTCAAAATCAGAACAACTGCAGTTTCAGGTAAGCAGCATATTCACAAACAAGGAAGATTTTGAACTGCTCAAAAAAATAAAAGACTCCGGTGCGGTCACAGATACTTTGCTCAAACGACAACTCGAAGTACTTTACACAGGCTATCTGAGCAATCAGATTGACACGGTACTTTTGGCCAAACGAATCAATATGGAAGTTGAAGTAGAAAAAAAGTATTCGAATTTCCGTGCAGAAGTTAATGGCAATAAGCTCAGCGACAATGAGGTAGAAGAAGTTCTGAAGAATTCAGTGAACAGCGATGAACTACGTGCAGCATGGGAGGGCCACAAGAAAATTGGTCCTGTTGTTGCCAATGATGTAATTGAGCTTGTAAAACTGCGCAATGAAATTGCCGGCAGTCTGGGATTTAAAAACTTTCATGCAATGAGCCTTGAGCTCAGCGAACAGAATCCCGATGAAATCAGCAAACTTTTCGATGAACTCGATCTGCTTACCCGCGATGCTTTTGCCGGTTTAAAGGGGGAGATTGATACCTATCTGGCCAACAGGCTCAATATCAGCAAGGAAGAGCTGATGCCATGGCATTACCAGAACCGTTTCTTTCAGGAAGCACCCGCCATTTACAGTGTTGACCTCGATAAATATTATAGCGGTCAGAACATTGAAAAACTGACAGCAGATTATTATACCAGTATTGGCCTCGAAATAAACGACATGCTTGCTGCCAGTGATTTGTATGAAAAACCCGGGAAGAACCAACATGCATATTGTATTGATATTGATAATGCCGGAGATGTGCGCATCCTTTGCAACATAAAGCCCAATTACAACTGGATGAACACCATGATGCATGAATTTGGCCATGGGGTTTATGATAAGTATATCGACAGGGATTTGCCTTTCAGCTTAAGAAATCCAGCCCATACCTTTACCACTGAATCAATTGCAATGATCTTTGGTCGCATGGCTTCAAACCCGCAATGGATGATGGATCTCGGACTTATTGACGAAGCCGAAAAGGCAAAAATTGCGGAAGATACATACCGCGTGCTTCGCCTTGAGCAGCTGACATTCAGCCGTTGGGCGCAGGTAATGTATCGCTTCGAAAAAGCCATGTACGAAAACCCTGAGCAGGATCTGAACGCGGTTTGGTGGGATCTGGTGGAAAGGTATCAGATGATCCGTCGCCCCGTAGGCCGCAATGAACCCGACTGGGCAACGAAAATTCATGTAGCCACTTTCCCGTGTTATTATCACAATTACCTGCTGGGAGAACTGCTGGCATCGCAACTCAACCATTACATCACCGCAAATATTGTTAAGTCCGACGATTTCCGCTACCAGAGTTTCTATGGAAACAAGGAAGCCGGACAGTACCTGACCAATAAGGTATTTAAACCCGGTGCACGTATGTACTGGAACGACATGATTGAAAATGCAACCGGAGAAAAACTTACGGCACGATATTATGCTGATCAGTTTGTGAATTAGGATAACTTCATTCTTGATTATAAAAGCCGGTCTTTAAAGGGTCGGCTTTTTTTATCAAAACGATATAGCAGAGCGGGGCGATGAGCCTACCGAACCGAAAATGCCTAATTTCAGTGGGTCTGACATTTTCAGATGATATTTGTTAACTTGAGTATTTTAGAAAAAAATTGGCTTTGATTATTCGGATCATTTATCGTAAATTTAAGGCGATTAAAAATTGATATTTATTTATTACTATGACCTTGCTCCAAAAATACTTATACAAATCACATAAACACCTGAATATTAGGTATTTAGCGGGGGGGGTATAATACATTTATTTGCACATCCACACCATATATGCTATATTGCTCTTTATGGCAATTTGCCGGTGAAGGATGTGCCTCCATAGATTTATTCTTTCATTTCTGAGATACAATACATTGAAATTATAACAGTTTAAAACAAGCAAAATGAAAAAATTTCTACTTTCCATAACGCTGGCAATGGTTCTTTTGCCATGTAAATTTATTACTGCACAGGATTACCGCCCAATGGCAGTTGATAGCGCGCAGTGGATTGTTCAAAAGGATGATATTCAAACACCATGGATTGGTGATGATTTTTGGGAATATTACGCACTTGGTGATACTCTGGTTGATGAAACCTTGTATAAAAAAATCTATAAGCGCGATCTGGAAACTGACAACCATTACCCGCCATACTATGCCGTTTCTCCCTATACACTTTTTGCTCTATTGCGCGATGATATCGCTGCTAAAAGGGTTTATGCCATACTTTTAGAGTCACAGGAAGAATGCCCTGCGGGTGAAGATGTGCTGTTTTATGATTTTTCACTTTCAACAGGCGATACAGCCAACCAACTTTGTATTACTAGTGGTATTGGAGATGTTATTATCGGGGAAGTTGGAGTGGGAGTGTTCTTTGGTATTAGCACAAGGTTTTTTGAGGCGCAAGGAGCATACTCTCCTCAAGGAGAACTTTATGAAGGTATTGGTTCCTCGCATGGTTTATTTGAGCTTATGTTTACACCTTTTAAATCAAGGTATATTTTCGAGGTAAGCCTAATTTTTTATTGTACAAAAGGTGATTGCCCATATATAGTTTCATCAAACACAATGCCTGCACCGATAGGAACATTGGTTTACCCCAACCCTGCAAAAAATCTCATATATGTCGAGATGCCTGAAAATGGGCGGTTTGAAAACAGTAAAATCGAACTTTATAATATTGAAGGTCGGCTCATTTACCATACTACTCCCGTTTCATTTAGTACACAGATTCCTGTTCAGAATCTCTCATCGGGTCTCTACCTTTTAAGAGTGTGGGATGGCAGTAAATGGGCAGGAAGCAAAGTTGTGAAAGAGTAATTTTTAACCAAATTTTAAAACATGTTTTTTCTGTTTTATCCAGCTGAGCTTATTTGCTGAATATTTAACATCCTCTTGCAGGCTCACCTGCTATTTCTCACCTTTCAAACAGGCTTTTTCGCATTTCATCGGGTTTCATTTGTGAAGTACTGTTCTGCGTTGCAATTTTGCATCGTTAAAAAGTTAATTTCTGGCTCGAAATTTTCTTAAGCAAAAAATCCAGTCATCATCAAAAACAATCACCATGAAATCTCTCAAAACTCTACGCTTCTTGCTGCCTCTGATGGCTATTGTTTTACTCCTTTCATCCTGCGAAGGTGATGGATGGAACAATATCCGGGGAACCGGCCCAACCTAAAGCGAAACACGTGATGTTTCGATTCACCGGGACATTTCGGTATCAGTTCCTGCTGATGTATACATTTATCAAAGTCTTGAAAAGGATGTGACCATAGAAGCCCAGTCCAATGTTCTTGATGTGATTGAGACTTATGTTAGCGGAAGTGAGCTTAAAATCAAGCTTGAAAACGGAGTGGGCCTGGGTCGTCATGAAACCATAAAAATATATATATCATCTGCTATGTTTAATACCATCCGCTTATCGGGATCAGTGAACCTCTATTCTGAAACGCCGGTTGTTACCGATGTATTTGATATAAGTGTTTCAGGCTCAGGCAATGTTGATGTGGCTGTGGTTGCAAATACAGTGAGGGCATCAATTTCGGGAAGCGGTAAAATGTGGTTTGAAGGAACAACCATTACCGAAGAATTTACTGTTTCGGGATCGGGAGACATTTACGCTTTTGGCTTGCTGAGCGAAACCGCAGACATAAACATCAGTGGTTCCGGCAAAACCGAAGTGAGTGTTGAAGAATTTCTGAAATCACGTATCAGCGGTAGCGGCAGCGTTTATTACCGCGGTTTCCCTTCTGTTGACAGCCGCATTTCGGGATCAGGAAAAGTGATACGTGTGAATTAAAATACTCGTTTAACTCAGGGCCGGACAGGAGAAGGTCATCTCATAGAACCGGTATATATTCTGCTTTTTTGGTTAATGCTTCAGAACCCCTGGTCGTAATGGCCGGGGTTTCTTTTAGTTTTTCATTGAGAAGACCAAATTAATCCGGCCTTCGCTGCTGATAAAGGGTTTTACACCTGTGGGCGTGATCAGAATTTCATCCATCGTAAGCCGGTTCACCTGGCCTTTAAGCACAACTCCGTCGGCAAGTGGATAGGCTTTCAAAGTATTGTTAATTTCACCGTATATCATTTTTATGTCGGAAGCCATCGGCCAAACCATTTCTTTGACCATCATATTCCTGAACCCGCCCTGATAAAGCCATGCAGCAGATTTAACTAGTAAATTCCGGGTGGAAATATCATAATCAAAATCCTTCAGAAAAAGGGTGGAATCCGTGGCATTAAAAGCAGGGATACCGCTGAAATAAATGGTTCCTTTGAAGCTGCCCGACAGTCTGGTTTCTGCCACCAGTTTACCTTTACTGCCATAAATTTTTACTTCCTCAACTTTAACTTTTCGTTTGCCCTGACTGAAATCCATGCCAACTAAGTATGTAGAAGCCTGTTCATTGATTTCTTCGAAAGGAATATCGAGTGATGCGTTTACCACAATGCCTTCCTTTACTGAGTTGCTCACCTGAAGCCCGGGAAGAGGACCGGGTTCATTTACAGAGGGTTTCGGGCCTACAGAAGTTTCAATCACCGATCTGGCGCCACTTTGAATGCGGATGAAGCCATTTGCTGCCGTAATGTGAGATGAGAAAAATTCGGACGTTTCTATACTAAGCCATACTTTGTATTCATCATCAAGCATTATTGGCTGGTTTAGCGATTTCCAGGCCTGCAATGCATAAGGTTTCAGATCAAGATATTCCTTTATACTTTCATCAATGCTGCTGCTTATGGTTTTGAGATTCTTTTGCAGAATAAGGTCGGCAACAAACTTCATAGGCACATTAATGCCAGCTATTTTTACCACGGGCTCTGTAATCCATTCATAACCTGTAGTTTCTGTTTTGGTGCTTAATCTCCAGTCGGGATTGAGTGTCACACTTGTTCGAAACATGAGCGCCAGTGCTCCATTAACTTCGCGATAATCAGAAAGGGTAATTCCGAGCTGAGTGGTTTTAAATCCGGCCTTAATCCATAACCTGAGCGGGACCCGGTAAATAATCACATTGTCCTTCATGGTCAGAGCGATATCACCTTCTTTCCATGCTTTTACCATAATGTTGTTGCCACCGTTGTTGTTCAGGCTGTTATTGTCGTAAACAAGACCTGAAAATTGACGATTCAGTTCTTTCTGTATATCGCTGAGCCTTGCCTCGGCGGTAAAACCAATAACCGATGATTTGGGCCGTATCGTCCCGGGCAGATAGGTTTCGACCGGTTTTTCAATTTTCACGGTGCCACACGATACCAAAATCAGAATTAGTATAGGATTCAGAATTTTAAATAAATTTTTCTCTGATGAGTTCATGCTGAATAATTACTTCCTTTGATAATGCGTTTCTTCTTTCGCGAATGCAAAAAGTTATTAACGAAGTAACTTTACTGATGTCCTTTTATTTTAATCCAGGTGGTTAATTTCCTGGGATTTTACCTTTATAATTTTAGTTCTGGGATTTTTCTTGAGATAAGTCTGAATGATCTGCCTGGTATCCCTGTTATCGTCGTATGATTTAATGCAGTTGTTCAGTGTTTCCTGATTGATACTTTCGCAGGTATCGATATATCCAATGCCACAATAAAGTCCGGCGGCAACTTTTACAACGCCGGCTTCCCCGTTGCTCCGGCCTTTATCAATAATAAAAAAATCAGGGTGCATGAAGCCCGATAATCTGATGGCAGCGTCGGCCCTGCGATTGTAAAGTTCAGGATTCTCCAGTCCGACACAGGCTCCCCTGCATTGTTTTATACCGAATTGAAAACAGGCTCCCTTTGTATCATAAAGGCCGCAGAGTTTCTGGCAAAGTTCAAATTTTTCAACAACACCATACAGGTAATTTCGGGCATGATCCATTGAGGTAAATGATGTAACAGCCTGCTTTCCATTAAGTTGGTGTCCAATAAACAGATTTCTGTACCCGTTTTCATCGGTAAACTCAAACAATCCATAACTAAAGATTGACCGCCGCTGCGCCCTGTTAAAAATGGGTTTGTGTTTTTTTATTTCATCCGATTCAAGCAATAAAGCGAGAAGTTCGCTACCTGTGTGCTCATAGCTTACCGAAGTGGTTCTGTTGCGCATTTCAACAGCTTTATGGGTTTCGCTGTTGCGGAAATGTTGCAGCAAACGGCCAAACATATTGGTGCTTTTTCCGATATAAATAATCTTACCCGATTCATCGTGCATATAATATACCCCGGTTTCTTCAGGAACTTCCCTTAACATTTCCGGAACAGAACTTCCGGATTGCTTCTCTATGGCCTGTCGGTCTGTTTTCAGAAGCAATTCGAGAAGCCTTGTGGTTGCAAGGGCATCACCGGCTGCCCTGTGGCGGTTTTCAAGATTTATTCCCAAATCCTGGCAAAGCCTGCCGAGGCTGTAGGATTGCATTCCGGGAAGTATTCTCCTGCTCATTTTAACCGTGCATAGCGTAGGCCGGCGGTAGTTGTAACCAAGGCGTTTAAATTCCTGTTTTATAAAATTATAGTCGAACGAAGCATTGTGTCCCACAAAGGTGGCGCCTTCGGTCATTTCAACAATTTTTTTTGCTACTTCGTAAAATCTGGGGGCATTGGCCACCATTTCATCATTGATGCCGGTGATACGGGTAATCATATAAGGAATGGGCTGTTCAGGATTCAACAGGGTGCTGAACTCATCAACTATACAGTTTCCATCATGTAAATAAACAGCTATTTCTGTCAGCCTTTCGTTTGCAAAGCTCCCTCCGGTGGTTTCTACATCAATGATTGCGTACATAGGGTGCAAATGTAATCAGCTTTGAGATGAGATTTTATATCGCAGAGAATAAAAAAGAGGGACGAGGGACGGAAAAAGGGGACGGGGGACGGAACGGAGGTCGAGCGGAGTCGAGACCGAAGAAGCAAAAAGGGACATGGGGACAAGGAAAATGGGAGACATGGGTAGTAAAGTGACCTAACAAGTCTTCTACCGACTTGTTAGGTCTTCTTTTTCATAAAGAGACGCGGAGACATCCTGACTTGTCCACCCCTTAATAAGAAAAAAAATCGACGCTGTAAATCAATCGTTTACAGTGATAAAATCTTAAATTTGTCGCACTAAAGTGGACAAGTCAGGAAAAGGGACATGGGGACAAGGAAAATGGGAGACATGGGTAGTAAAGTGACCTAACAAGTCTTCTACCGACTTGTTAGGTCTTCTTTTTCATAAAGAGACGCGGAGACATTTTAATCAGCAACAGAAAAATAATAAAAAATAAGAGAACCTGGTTTAAGATTTTCCATCACAATTATAACAAAACAGGCCATCCCAAAGCACAGCCTGTTCAAATTTAATTCAGCAGTTTTTTAATATACTTTTACTTCTACCTCGCCTTTTAATACCATCAGTCCGTTGATTGCCAGTGCCCTCATTTCATCCTCACCCGGGTAAACATGTACCGGCCCGATTTTATAAACCCGCTCAATAATCATGTTTACAAACCATTTTCCGTGAGCAATTCCTCCGGTAATCAGTATTCCGTCCACCTCACCTTTAAGCACGGTACTCATTGCGCCAATGGCTTTTGCCACCTGAAAAGCCATGGCTTCGAAAATAAATTTTGCATATTCATCGCCGGCTATTGCGCGCTGTTCAACATCATAAGCACTGTTTGTGCCCAAAAAAGCAGTCATGCCCCCCTTTCCCTTGATCATCTGAAGCAATTCCTTCTGGGTAAATTTTCCGCTGAAACAGGCGCGAACCAGATCGGCAGCCGGCAGGGTTCCGCTGCGTTCGGGAGAGAATGGGCCCTCTCCATCGAGCGCCTGATTCACATCCACCACCAAACCTTTACGGTGGGCTCCCACGCTTATGCCTCCACCTAGATGAACCACAATCAGATTGAGGTCTTCATATTTACGCATAATGGATTTTGCGTGTTGCCTCGCAGTTGCCTTTTGGTTCAATGCATGGAATATTGATTTACGCTGAAATTCAGGATGGCCTGAAACCCTGGCAAGGGGCTCAAGTTCGTCAACCACAACAGGATCAGTGATAAAGGCCCGGGCATTGGGAAGGCTTTTTGCTATATCATCGGCAATAAAACCGCCAAGATTACTTGCATGCTCTCCCATGGGGCTGTTAACCATGTCGTATTTCATGGTTTCATTCACTTCGTAAACACCCGAAGGAATGGGCTTGGTAAGACCTCCACGTCCGACTACAGCTCTGATGGTATCCATTTCAATTCCGGCTTCCTCGAGCTGTTTATAAATTATAGCTTTACGAAATGTGTACTGATCTGTAATCTTGTCAAATTTCGAAAGTTCTTCAGTTGAGTGGGTAATTGTCCTGACAAAAATCGGGTTGGCTTCGCTGAAAACAGCAATTTTTGTAGATGTTGAACCCGGATTTATCGCCAGTATTCGGAACTCTTCCATGGTAATTGATTTTTTTATGGATTACTTCGCAATCAATGCAGCCAGAGCAATGCTGTAAAGCTTTGTCTGGGCACTGTCTCCCCTCGAAGAAAGTACACAAGGAACCCTTGCTCCGGCAACAAATGCGCCCAGTTCTGCTCCGGCAAGTTTGGTATTGGCCTTGTAAAATACATTTCCGGCTTCAATATTTGGGAAAAGCAAACAGTCGGCATCTCCGGCAACCGGGCCTGAAAGTTTTTTAATTTCAGCCGATTCCTTATCAATGGCTGCATCCAAAGCAAGAGGTCCATCAACATAAGCACCGGTAATTTGTCCGCGGTCGGCCATTTTTGAAAGTAAGGCTGCATCAACACATGATGGCATGCCTGCCAGAACCTGTTCGGAAGCGGTAACCACAGCCACTTTTGGTTTTTCAATTCCAAGAGCTTTTGCTGTATTGACCAGGTAGTTTAGAATGGCTATTTTTTGTTTGAATTCGGGCAACGGAATAATGGCAACATCGCCAACTATCAGCAACTTGTGGTAAATCGGATTTTCAATCACAGTTACATGGCTCAAAACAGCTCCCGGATCCATTAAACCCGTTTCCTTGTTCAGGATGGCTTTCATGTATTTGTCGGTACTTACCAAACCTTTCATCAGCAAATCGCCTTCGCCGGAATTGATCAGTTTTACAGCTATCACTGCGGCTTTTGCTTCGTTGGGCTCATGAACAATTTTAAATTTACCTGCATTAACCCCCAGCTGGGCACATACTTTGCGTATGGTTTCTTCGTCTCCTACCAGTATTCCGTCAATAATTCCCTTATCAACAGCCTCACTTACCGCCTCAATGGTATGTGAATCATTTGCATACGCTGCGACAAGCCTCTTTTTTGATTTTGACTTCAGTACGTCAAACATCTGCTCCAATTTGGTAATTGCCATCTTTCCTCCGGTTTAATTTTTGGGTTGGTTCTTAAAATATGTTGATAATGCGATACTTGCAAAGAAATATCAGATTGCAAAATTATAAATTCGGTTCATAAGTTACTATAAAATTAGTGATCTCCCATTTATTTAGAATGATTATATCAAAAACTCAAAAATAATTGAATTTATGATGATAATATTCATTTCAAGGGATGCCTGAAATTTAATTTTTTGTTTTCATTCTTCAGATTCCATAATTATCAATCCCTGTTAAACTTCAAATCTTTAACTTTGTACCGGTAAGTTAATACGATGCGTAAATCTTTTTTGATTTTTATGCCTGTAATTTCAGGCCTCCTCCTATCCCTGGCCTGGCCGGCCAACGGGTTCCCTTTGTTATTGTTTGTCGCCTTTGTGCCATTGCTGTTGATTGAGGAGCAGTTCATTCTTAACCGCACCAAGAACCACTCTTTTGGTATTTTTTTCAGGGTAATTCCTGCTTTTGTAATCTGGAATACGCTCACTACCTGGTGGATATATAATTCAACCCTCTTTGGTGTTGTGATGGCCGTGCTTATCAATTCTGTATTTATGTCACTTACCTTCTGGCTTTTCCATTACATGCGCCGGAACATAAAAAATCCCGACCGGGGTTACCTTGGATTGATCTTCGCATGGATCTCTTTCGAATTTCTTCATCATCACTGGGATCTGAACTGGCCCTGGCTTAGCCTGGGAAATGGGTTCTCGGCATGGCCCTGGTGGATACAATGGTACGAGTTTACCGGAATCTTCGGTGGCTCGTTGTGGATTATGATCGTCAATATTATGATCTTTAAATTGATCAGCCAAAGATTGTCAGGAAATACCAAAAGTTTACATATCAAAGCTCTTTTGCCAGTTGCCGCAGTTATGTTGATTCCTGCAGGTGTTTCCCTGGTTATGTACTACACCTTTAGCGAAAATCAAGCTCCGGTTAATGTTGTAGTGGTTCAGCCAAACATTGATCCCTACGATGAGCAATACGAAATTCCTGCCGATCTGGTAATTGAACATGCCACCAAACTGGCCATGACCAAAGCCGACAGCCTGACCGATTTTATTGTTTTTCCCGAGTCAATGGTGCAGCCAAACTGGTCGTCGGGCATGATGATATGGGAAAATGACCTTGACGATCATCCCACCATCAATATGTTTCGCAGGGGATTGCTCACCACATTTCCAAACGTAGGAATTGTAACCGGCTATTCAACTTATCGTTCCTACGGGCCGGACGAGGTTGTTCCGTCCACGGCAAGGCAATTCAAATATGAAGAAGGATATTATGATGCCTACAATACGGCTTTCCTTTTCCGCAATTCTCCTGATCTTCAGAGAACCCATAAATCAAAATTAACACCCGGTGTTGAACTTATGCCATTCCCCTGGCTATTGAAACCTCTTGGCGATTTTGCCATTGATCTCGGAGGCACTGTTGGCCAGCTTGGTACCGATGCTGAGCGCATCCCTTATACCATCAACGACACGCTGAAAATTGCCCCGATAATATGTTATGAATCGGTTTATGGTGAATTTGTGGCCGGTTTTGTGCGCAACGGCGCCAACATGATATTTGTTATTACCAACGACGGCTGGTGGGGAAATACACCCGGACACCGGCAGCACATGCAGTTTTCGTCGGTACGCGCTATCGAAACCCGTCGTAGCATAGCCCGATCGGCAAATACCGGAATTTCATGCTTTATAAACCAGCGCGGCGATGTAATGCAACCTACGCCATACTGGAAAACCGCCGTAATCAGTCAAACCATCAATGCCAATGATAAAATTACCTTTTATGTGAAATACGGCGATTATATTGCCCGTGGATCAGTTCTGGGCCTGGTCTTGTTGCTGCTGATTTCAATCAGTCAGCGGTTACAAAGAAAACGGTGATTTGATGCGGTAATTTTGACTTCCGGTTTAATAAATATGAGGCATCCGGTTTGAGTTGATTTGTGTAATCTTCGCAATTCAATTATAAAAAAAGTGCCTTTAATACATTTATAAATCTGAATGTGTTATTTTAGCAGCTGAATCTGTTAGTAGATCTTTTAAAAATCTGAAGACATTCTACGATTATTGTAATATATAACCTTGATGATAAAACCCTGTATATTTGAATACATGCATTGGTTTTGTTGTTTACCGGTCAATTCCGTTCATTTTTTTCTTCATTTATAAAAATTAATTATTATGAATTTCGAGTTTACCGAAGAGCAATTGATGATTCAACAGGCTGCACGCGATTATGCGCAACGCGATCTGATTGAAGATGTAATTGAACGCGACACAAACTCCATTTATCCTGCCAAACATGTAAAAGCCTTGTCGGAACTGGGCTTTATGGGGATGCTGGTTGATCCGAAATACGACGGCGGTGGAATGGACACCATTTCGTATGTTCTGGCTATGGAAGAGATTTCAAAAGTTGATTCATCGGTAAGTGTAATCATGTCGGTGAACAACTCCCTGGTTTGTTACGGAATTGAGAATTTTGGGACTGAGGAACAAAAAGAGAAATTCCTGAAACCTCTGGCCCGTGGCGAAAAAATAGGTGCTTTCCTGCTTTCAGAACCCGAAGCCGGCTCGGATGCAACTTCGCAACGCACTACTGCTGAAGATATGGGCGACCATTATCTGCTCAATGGCACTAAGAACTGGATTACAAACGGAAACACTGCTGGCACTTATCTGGTGATAGCACAAACCCATCCCGAAAAGAAACACAAAGGAATTAACGTGCTGATCGTTGATCGCCACTCACCCGGTATCACCGTTGGCCCGCACGAAGACAAAATGGGGATGCGCAGTTCCGACACTCACTCGGTGATGTTCAACAATGTGAAAGTGCCCAAAGAAAACCGTATTGGAGAGGATGGTTTTGGATTCAAATTCGCCATGAAAACCCTTGATGGCGGACGCATAGGTATTGCCGCACAGGCATTGGGAATTGCTTCAGGAGCTTTTGAAAGGGCTGTGAAGTACTCGAAAGAACGCAAGGCCTTTGGCACCGAAATTGCCAACCACCAGTCGGTTGCTTTTAAACTTGCCGATATGGCTGTAAAAATCGAAAATGCCCGAAACTTGTGCCTTAAAGCAGCCTGGCTGAAGGACCAGGGCAAACCTTATGGTTATGCCAGTGCGATGGCAAAGTATTATGCAGCAGAAATTGCCATGGAGGTTACCACTGAAGCCGTGCAGATTCATGGCGGTTACGGTTATGTAAAAGAGTACCATGTTGAACGACTGATGCGCGAAGCCAAACTGACCCAGATATATGAAGGCACTTCTGAAATACAGAAAATCGTGATTTCACGACAAATCCTTAATGAATTTTAGATTTCGGATTGTGGATTTCGGATTTCGGATTGCTCTGACTTCCTCCCTCTGATCTCTGACTCCATAATTTTCAAATTGTTGAATTTTCAAATTGTTGAATAAATGAACATCCTCGTTTGTATAAGCAATGTTCCCGACACCACCACCCGCATCAAATATACGACTGATCAAAAAGAGGTGGATTATTCAGGCGTTCAGTGGATCATAAATCCCTGGGACGAACTGGCACTTACCCGCGCCATTGAACTGAAAGAAGCCAACCCGGCCTTGATCCAAAAAATAACGGCCATTACCGTGGGCAAGGCCGATGCCGAACCTACCCTGCGTAAAGCGTTAGCCTGCGGAGCCGATGATGCCATTCGTGTAGATGCTTCAGGAGTTGATTCCTTTTATACTGCATCTCAGCTGACCAATGCTATAAAAGATGAGTCGTTCGACCTTATCCTTTGCGGGATAGAATCCAGCGATTTTAACGGTGCTGCTGTTGGCGGTATGCTTGCAGAACTTCTAGACTGGCCTTCGGTTTCAGCCGTAAGTTCGGTTAATATCGAAAATGAAAGTGTTAAAGTTACCCGCGAAATTGATGGCGGCAAACAGCTCATGGAAACCGGAACCCCGTCTGTGCTCATTGTGCAGAAAGGTATTGCCCTAAACCCCCGCATACCTTCGATGCGCGGTATTATGACAGCCCGCACAAAACAATTGAAAGTTGTGCCGGCAGTTGAAGCTGCAGCCCAAAGTCATATTCTGACCTTCGCGGCTCCACCTCAGAAGTCTGCCTGCAAAATCATCGACGCTGAAAACCTTGATGAACTTGCGCGCCTGCTTCATACTGAAGCCAGGGTTATTTAATCACCACAAAAACAGAAAAAATGTCAGTACTGGTCTATATTGAAAACCGGAACGGAAAATTCAAGAAAAGCACCTATGAACTCGTTTCATATGGAAGCCGTTTGGCTGAACTCCTTGGTGTTGGCCTCAACATACTTTCCATTGGCAATGTGGCCGATGATGAGTTGAAAAGTCTTGGAAAATATGGTGCTTCCCATGTGCACCGTTTGGCGGCAGACATGAGTCTTGATGACAAATCTTTTGCATCCATTATTTCAGGGCTTGCAGCACAAACGAGTGCCAAAGTCGTGGTAATGGCACACAATTTAACCGGAAAAGCCATTGCACCAAGAGTTGCCATCCGGTTGAAAGCGGGCATGGTCAGCGCCGTAAATGGACTGCCGGTTTTGGTTTCGCCCTTTGTGGTCAACAAAAAATCATTTTCCGGGAAATCACTGGTGCAAATTGAAATATCATCTGCCATCAAAGTGATTACCCTCTCACAAAACACAGCCGGGATGGTTGAAAAACCTTCAAATGTAATTGTTGAAGATTTACCGGCAGTATCCATCTACCCGGCAACCCGCGTGCTTTCAACTGAAGTACAGAGTGGAAAAGTCCTCCTTTCTGAAGCCGATGTAGTGGTTTCGGGCGGACGCGGAATGCGGAGTCCCGAAAACTGGAAACCACTGGAAGAACTGGCCGAAGTGCTGGGCGCTGCCACTGCATGTTCAAGGCCGGTTTCAGATGAAGGTTGGCGGCCACACCACGAACATGTGGGACAAACAGGAAAAGTGGTTGCTCCCAACCTGTATTTTGCCCTCGGTATTTCCGGCGCCATTCAGCACCTGGCAGGCATTAGCTCCTCAAAAGTAATTGTAGCTGTAAATAAAGATCCTGAAGCTCCGATTTTTACCGCAGCAGATTATGGCGTTATCGGCGATTTGCAGGTTGTGCTGCCAAAAATGACAGAGGCTTTTAAAAAACTGAAATCCGGCAATTAGAAATTATCTCAATTATTCTATAATTTAGACATCCGAAAAGTTAAGCCTTCGGATGTTTTTTTTTGCCTGATTGACAATACTTTTAAAAATATTTTTCTCAACTGACTCACAGAGTTAAAACACAATGCTCATAAGCTGATATTTTATGAAAAAAGAAAACAACAGCCGCAGGGATTTTTTGAAACTCGCTGCACTCGGTACCGCCGCACTCGGGCTTGGAACCACTGGCAAATTATTTGCCGGAGAATCAAACCGGTATCCTTTAATAATCCCAACCGGCAATAAATCTGTAATGGGCCTGGCCTGCGAACCGCTTCAAACGGTTCGTATAGCCGTAATTGGACTGGGAATGCGAGGTGAAGATGCCGTGAGACGGCTGCTGCAGATTGAAGGCGTAAAAATCAATGCCCTGTGCGACCTGGTGCCTGAATTTGTTAAGGAGGCCAACAATAAAATTACCAAAGCAGGACATAAGCCTGCTGCAGAATATCTGGGTGAAACCGACTGGATGAAAGTGTGTGAGCGCGATGATATTGACCTTGTTTACAATTGTACCCCCTGGTACCTCCACACCCCAATTGCAGTGCATGCCATGAAACATGGAAAACATGCAGCCCTGGAAGTGCCTGCGGCCATGACCATGGAGGAGTGCTGGCAACTGGTTGATACCGCTGAAGCTACGCAACGCCATTGCATGATGCTCGAAAACTGTTGCTACGATTTTTTTGAACTTGCAACCCTCAATATGGCAAGGAAAGGAGTATTCGGCGACATACTACATGCCGAAGGCGCTTACATTCACGACCTGAGAGAATTAAAATTCCTTAAACAAAAAGAGGGTGGTTATTACAATTTCTGGCGGCTCGAATACAGCAAAAAACACAACGGCAATCTTTATCCCACTCATGGACTGGGCCCTATTGCACAAATTATGGGCATCAATCGCGGCGATCGTTTCGACTACCTTACTTCCATGTCGACCAAACAGGCTGGGATGAGCCTTTATGCTGCCGAAAAATTCGGCCCTGACTCTCCCGAAGCACAAGGTCAATACAAGCTTGGCGATATGAATACCACCCTCATCCATACGGTAAACGGCCGCACCCTGATGGTTCAGCACGACACCACAAGCCCAAGGCCTTATGATCGCCTTCACCTCATCAGCGGCACCAAAGGCATGGCCCGTAAATGGCCTAAACCTGCCATCGCTCTTGAACCCAACGCACATCAGTTTTTAAAACCTGAGGAATATGATAAACTTATGATGCAGTATGAGCACCCCCTGGTAAATCAGATTGGCGAAAAAGCCAAAAAAGTAGGTGGGCATGGAGGAATGGATTTCATCATGGATTACCGCCTGATTTATTGCCTGCGAAATGGTCTGCCACTTGATCAGGATATATATGATGCGGCAGCCTGGTCGTGCATAGTGCCGCTGAGTGAGCAATCGGTCAGCAACCGCAGCACCAGTGTAGACATCCCCGACTTTACCCGTGGTGCCTGGGAAAACGCAAAACCCTGGCCGGTGGTGACGGTGGAATGAGAAAATCGCAGGCTATTTCGGGGATATCTGCAAATCTCACCCGGAGATGCAAGAGCCTGATATATGAATGACCAGAACTGCTGTTTTTGAGTAAAATGGAATTTAATTCCCCCTTGATGATTTATTTTAAATTTATCTCTTAAATTTACCAATGGATAACCATGGCAGAAACTTGGGTTAGCCAGCCAAAATCGTAGGGCTTACCTTGAATTTTTCCGGGTTATAACAGAGTTACAAGCAAGCCGAAGAAAAAAACAACGACACAATGACAATAAAAATTTTGCTGCATAAAGACAAAGAAGAAAAATGAAAATTGCCGACACACTTTCAGGCACTTTTGGCTGCCCTAACACACAGGCGACCGCTTCGCAGCCAAAAGAGCCTTCATTTTGCCTTCGCACCAAAGACAGAGTAAATATTAATGAATCCTCGATTTTTTTCAGTATTTTTGCAAGATTATGAACGATATTTTTAACACAGAATCTATTATAAATGAAGCATTTGGAAACAAGGTTGAACTTTTTCCAAGCGTTAATGAGTTATTTGAATTAGAATTAGCCCATCTAGAGTACAAAAGTTTATCAGGCGAACAACTTTTAGAAAGAACAGCTTATATAAAGGCAGTTGACAATAAATTCTCAAATCACTACTTATTATATTCAAACAATTCAGAAAAAATTCATGCTGACAGGTCATCAGCAACACAGGCATATTTTGAAGAAGGCCAATTTTCTACAGGATACGCTACCCACGGCTTATTCCCTTATCGTGGAAAATTTCATCCACAATTAATAAAAGGTTTAATAAACATTTTAAACATACAAAAAGGTGAAATGATTCTAGACCCAATGGCTGGAAGTGGTACAACAAATGTCGAAGCAGCTTTAATGGGAATTAATTCCAAAGCAATTGATGTTAGTCCATTTTGTCAATTCATGATTAAAACAAAATATCAAGCATTAACTATTGACTCGAAATTATTAGAACAAACAAAAATTGAAAATAAGAAATTGTTTGATTTTTTCAAGCAAGGAAATGTTTTGAATAGAATAACTAAAATTGACGATAATAATAAAATCAAAATATACAATCTTGCATTCTTGGCATTCTTAGACGCTTTGGGTTACTCAAAAAGAGTTGTAAAATCAAATCACGAACAATTATTTGATAAAGTTTTACCAAGATATATTGAAACCGTAAAATCGTTTTTATCTAATCAGTATTTTGACCAGAATAAAATCGGCAGCCTGGATGTTATATCAGATTCGGATGCTTTGAACATTAAGCTCGACATCAATTCCGTTGATTGTGTAATAACATCTCCACCATATTCATTTGCAATTGATTACGTTGAGAATGACAAAGACCAATTAGAATTTTTAGGTTATGACACAACCGAATTAAAAAACAGACTAATTGGACTTAAAGGAAAAACCAAAACTCAAAAACTCGAAAACTATTTTGCTGACATGGATTCTTTTTGTTTGCAAGTTTCTAAGGTTTTGAAAAAAGGGAAAAACTTTGTTTTAATAATCGGCTCAAATACTAATCAGACTGGTGGAATCAGACTGGAAGAAACGGTAATTAATTCAGCAAAGAAGTATGATATGCCGTTAGTAAAAAGCATTTTAAAACCCATCAAAGGAATGAGAAACACAATGAAAGAAGAATATATACTAATTTTTGAAAAACAATAATATGGCCAAAAGCGTTGACGATAAATTTTTAACTGTAATCCAGAAAAATACATTTTATTTCTTCAACTCAAAGTTTGAAGAAAATTACGAAGGATATATCAATTCACTAAAAGAAACTCTTTTAATCGTAAAAAACAAGGTTGAAACAGAAGGTTTAAAGAAAGAAATCTTTGAATGGTTATTAACTGATAAGGAGAATGGACTAAGAGTATTATTGGCCTTAACAGGTTTTTCAAATGAATACTTAAAGCGATTAACAACAATAATTCGGATAGTTGACGATCCTGAACTAAACAAACTCGTTTATAAAGAAAAATGGTACAATGAAACAAGTCCAGATAATATTCAAGAATGGTCTGACAGCACAATATTAAGGCATATACAGAAAAATGAATATTTCAGGAAAGGTCTTGTTAATATTTTCTTTGAAGGAGCATCAATACCGTTTTTGGCGAATACAATCCCACTCTTTGAGTTAAGAAAGTTAAGCATTTCCAAGTTAAAGTTCGAAATACCTGAACTAATTGACACTCTCATTCGCTATAAGGAAAAAGGCAGTTATTCTGGAATGAAAGGAAACAATCCAGAAACTGTTGTTGTCGAAATATTAAACAGGTTGGGTATTACATTTGAAATTGGTGATTTAAGCGAGCTTATCACTAATGCTCCTGATAACAAGCGAACAATGGATTTTATAATTCCAAACAAGAAGAACCCCATAATAATTGCGGAAAGTTCATTCCTTGCTACAACATCGTCTGGGCAAGGGGATAAATCTAAAACGGAGATTTCAATTGATACTCTAATAAAAGAACACTATCCAAAAGCAAAATTTATTGGTTTTGTTGACGGTATTGGTTGGTATGTTCGTAAGGGCGACCTGAAAAGAATGGTTATTGCCTATGAAGATGTATTTACTTTTCATACTGACGAAATGAAAAGATTTGAACAATTATTAATCGAAACATTCAAAAAATGATAGACAAATACACGAATAAAATCTTGAAAGGCGACTGTTTGGAATTATTCAAGAACATTCCT
>JAHYJC010000058.1 GCA_019429275.1 Lentimicrobium sp.
CCTGTTCTGCCAACATTACCTGCTGGCGGTGACTTAGGCTGCAACCCGACTCCTCCAACTTGTGTTAACGACCTTGTTGCTCTGGATAACTGTGATGGTGATGTAGATGTAGTTTGTACTCCTGGTGCAATTACCGGTGATGACTGCTACAAAACTCAGATCTTCACTTACAGTGCTACCGATCTTTGCGGTAATACTTCAAGTGCAACCGTTACATATAACTGGAAAGTTGATCTTACAGCTCCTGTTCTGCCAACATTACCTGCTGGCGGTGACTTAGGCTGCAACCCGACTCCTCCAACTTGTGTTAACGACCTTGTTGCTCTGGATAACTGTGATGGTGATGTAGATGTAGTTTGTACTCCTGGTGAAATCACCGGCGATGACTGCTACAAAACTCAGATCTTCACTTACAGTGCTACCGATCTTTGCGGTAATACTTCAAGTGCAACCGTTACATATAACTGGATTGTGGCTCCTCCTATCGTAGCTTCATGCAACACTTATTATGTTGAAGCTCAAATGTGTTCTGAGTTAACCGATGATTACATCGACCAGTTATTTGCTGCCTGGAAAACCGGCTTTACCTATACCGGCGGCTGCAATGCTGAAGACAACAGTGATGCACTTGAGGCTCTCGACTGGAGAGATTATGCTAACCTCTATTACGGTGGCATAGTTTCATTCACCTACATGGTTTGGGATGAATGCAGCAACGATGAAGTCACCTGTGAATTTGTTATTCCAGAGTGTATCTACACTTGCGAAACTGCCTTTGGCCGTCTTGAAGACGAAAATGGCAATTCGCTGGGTGACTGCTTCCTCGACAATGGTTTCAACCGCTGGGGCTGGTCAAATCTGATTGAAGAATCAGAAGAAGACTATGTTCTGCCGCTGTATGCCGGTGCTGCTCATTGCAATCCCGAAAATGGATGGGGACAGATAGGCACAGCAACCATCAGCTACAATGGTGGCAATATGGTTGTTACCTACCTCATGGATGCTGGTTATTCACTGGACGAAGTACACATTTATGTGGGTTGTGAAATGTTCCCTGTGATTAACGGAAAACCAACCGTAGCTCCCGGACAGTATACTCACAATGCAGGCAGCCTTGACAAGTTAGCTGAATACACTGTAACTTTTACAGATGTTCAGGGACCTGTCTATGTAATTGCCCACGCAGTGGTATGCGATATTCCTGGCATAGGAACTGAAACAGGACCATTCTATAATGAAGAAATAGACTGTGGTCCTGATAAAGCAGCCGTGTCATCCAAAGGTCGGATCGATCTTAGCATTGCTCCAAATCCATTTGTTGATGTAACCGAGATTTCATTCAGGGTTACTGAAGACACAAGGGTTACTGCTGAGATTTACGATCTCCAGGGCCGACTGGTTACCACTTTGTTCGAAGGCGATATGCTTTCAGGCGAAAGTCGTACAGTTACCTATAAAGTAACGGATACCCAGAGTCAGGCTATGCTTATCTGCGTAATCCGCACTTCTACTACCGCCAGGTTTGAAAAAATCCTGCGGATACATTAAACTAAACGTTGTTAATTAGAGAAAAAGCCTTCCTTCGGGGAGGCTTTTTTTATTCAGATAATTTTCAAAAACACCTTTTGTCAGGTCTGAAAACAGATGAAGTCAGAGTAAACTTATAATTAGTGCTTGCGGAGGAACGTATATATACTTAAAAATAAGATAATTACAAGGTGAAATAAAGTTTTAGGTGCATGGAAATATGGCAATAACATCAAAAAAACTTGCACTTGGTTTGGCATTCTACTTCTTTATAAGCAGATTTAGCCACAGAGTGTCGAAACGTTGGCAGTAAATCATAGACTACGACGAATTTAAGGTGCAGAGCACCGTAACGTAAAACGGCAGCTGTTTTCATCGAGTTTTTCAGCAGACCCTAATTACTTCAGGGAATGGCTACTGATTCCCGACAGGGATTTCAAGGCATAATTGAAGGCTATGACAATCCGTTTATCTTTGCCCTTCGGTATGTTTGGCGGCTTTGTTTAATCATCAGGCCACAACATCACCAATAAAAAAGCAGTGTGAATTTATCCGGATTTATTTCATAAACAGCCAATCGGGAGGCGAAGTTGTACTGATGCCGAAAACAACATCGCCCCAGTAATGCATCATCAGCATAATTACAACAGCACCCAACAGATTCAGCAACAAGCCGGTTCTTGCCATTTGTGCAACGCTGATGCGCGACGTTCCGAAAATTATTGCATTGGGAGGCGTGGCTACCGGAAGCATAAAGGCCATGGAAGCCGACATAGTAGCAGGAATCATAAGTAAAAGCGGATTCATTTCGGTGCTGATGGCAACACCGGCCAGGATGGGAAGGATCATTTCGGTGGTGGCCGTATTGGACGTTAACTCGGTTAAAAAAGTCATTACCAGACAAATAAAAAGAATGATCAGCATGGGATGGAAAGAGGCCAGTCCGGCAAGATTTTCGCCAAACCACAGGGAGAGTCCTGATTCTTTAAATCCGGTTGCCAATGCAAAACCACCGCCGAACAAGAGTAAAATATGCCAGGGCAACTTCGATGCTGTTGCCCAGTCGAGCAGGGTTTTGCTTTTTTCACTTTTTGAAGGAATCAGAAAAAGCACCACCGCCATAAATATGGCAACTGTGCCATCATTGATAAATGTTCGTTCGGGAAACAGATTTGACCATCCGGGTATTACCAAAGATCCGAAGTTAAGGTCAGCCCGTGAAAGCCACAAAATGGCCAGCAACACAAAGATGATGAACACACTTTTTTCTTCAAAACCGGGCTTCCCCATAGCCTTTAGTTGGAGGGTAAAAGTGTTTCTGTCGATGGCAATCCATTCAAATTTTCGAGGCCTGAAGATTAAGAAAAGATAAGCCCAGGTAATACCGAAGATGATCAGAGAAATCGGTAATGCAAAAATCAGCCAGTTTGAAAAAGAGATTTCGGGTGCCAGAGGAAAATAAATATGAAAAATTCTGCTGAACGATAAATTGGGCGGTGTTCCGACAAGGGTTGCCATACCTCCGGTCGAAGCACTGTAAGCGATGCCGAGCAGCAATCCTACACTGAATCTGGAGGTGCCGGCGTCTTTCATGTACTCATCGAGTTGTTTGATGACAGACATAGCAATAGGCAACATCATCATTACGGTAGCAGTGTTTGAGATCCACATGGAGAGAAAAAAGGACGCAATCATAAACCCAAGCAAAATCCGGGCAGGCCCAACGCCTGTAACACAAAGTATCTTAAGTGCGATACGCCTGTGAAGGTTCCAGCGCTCCATGGCAAGGGCAACCATAAAGCCACCCATAAACAAAAAGATTACATCATTGAAATAGGCCGATGAAACCTCCTTGCCATTCATTATGCCAAATAAAGGGAACAACGCCACAGGCAGAAGCGAGGTCACAGCCAGGGGAACAGCTTCGGTAATCCACCACACAGCCATGAGCAATGCCACACAAAAAGTGTAGGTAACCTGGGGCTTTTCAGGTACAAAATCAACAAACAGCAGGATTGCCAGAATGATCAGTGGCGTGATAAGAAAGCTTATAATTTGCCTGGCCTTCATCGGGAGGTGATTATTTTTTGGTTTCTATTCAAAAAGAATGCTTCAATTCCTGTTCGAAACTATAGTTAAGTCAGATAAGTGAAAATAATTTGGTTGAAAAACTTAAATAAAAATACAAAAAAGGAATCAGTAATTTGTTTGAATGTTTTTTTTATAAGACATAACAAATAAAACTCTTTTGTGAGGAGGTCAGGCGGACAAGGCTCGAACCCGGCAGTGAATTCTATGATCTTTTCTCTTGATTTATATTTTGGTATACGCGACACAGCAGATCCAACGACCGGCGGTTAAGTTTCTTCAATCTTTTCTCTTCCACCAGTGCATCATGCTTGTTCTCATATTCTTTCAAATATACCAGCTTCCAGGGCCCTTTATCACATGTATAATGGCTCAGGTTGCTGTTGTGTTCCCAAAGCCGGTGCCATGGATTACCTGTAATCCCCTTATAATACAAATTAAGTCTGGAAGAATAAATGATGTAGGTATAGTACATAATTAAAAAAAGCTCCTTTGTGAGGAGCTTTTGTCTCGTCAAACGGCCTGTTTGACGAGAGACGGGGCTCGAACCTGTCTCGTCGTCTTGTCAAATTCCGGGGGAATTTGAAAGGATGACGAGATGACAGGTACGTATTCTAACTTTCGTTTCTTTGGTCTGTTTTCCTGAATTCCCTGCACAGCAGTTCAACAGATCGGCGGTTAAGTTTCTTCAATCTTTTCTCTTCCACCAGTGCATCATGCTTGTTCTCATATTCTTTCAAATATACCAGCTCCCAGGGCCCTTTATCACTCGTATACCGGCTCAGGTTGCTGTTGTGTTCCCACAGCCGGTGCCCTGGATCACCTGTAATCCCCTTATAATACAAATCAAGTCTGGAAGAATAAATGATGTAGGTATAGTACATAATTTAAAAAAGCCTCACTATTTGTGAGGCTTAAGCGGACCGGACGGGGCTCGAACCCGCGACCCCGTGCGTGACAGGCACGTATTCTAACCAACTGAACTACCGATCCATTATTCAGAAGAACTTTTTCGTAATTGAGAGTGCAAATATAGCTATTTATTTTAATACTGCAAGCAGTTAAAAAAAAAACTTTAGTGGTGCAGAAAATGAAAAAAATCACTTGCCATCAACAATAATCGAAGCAGGTTTTTTGGCATCCATAAAAATAAGTTTGGCATTGGGCGAAGTTGCTATTGCTTTAATCATTTCATACTGCAACTGCTTGTCGCTGAGCCCGGTACTTAAAATGGTCTGATAATCGGCAATACCCTGTGCTTCTACCCTTTTTCGTTCGGCTTCCTGTCTTTCCTTTTGTAATACAAAAATCATCTTCTGAGCTTCCTGTTCAGCATTGATTTTTGATTCAATGGTTGTCTTTACCGATTCAGGCAGGGTAATATTTCTGACCAGCAGTTGCTCCAGCTCTAGTCCGCGGGCTTTAAAATCTGTTTCAATGGATTCAAAAATTCTGTCCTGAAACTCATCTCTCTTTGTTGAATAAAGCGCCACAGCATCATAATACACTGCATTGTCCCTGATTTTTGTGCGGCAAAGCGGCCTCACAATGGTATTTTTATAATCTGTTCCTATTTCCTTCAGAATCCGGGGAGCTTCAGATGATGCTACTTTATAAAGAACGGTCAGATCAATCACCACCTCCAATCCATCGGCCGAAAGAACACGGATGGCATCATCGCTGGATTTGTCACCTTCATCATTTATGCCTGACATGGTATAATTTTGTGTGCGGATATCAAAAGTGACCACTTCAACAAGTGGGTTTATGATGTTCAGCCCACTCTCAAGTGTCTTGTTGCTTACTTTTCCGAAAAGTTTCTGCACGCCAACCTGACCGGGTTCAATCTGATAAATAGCTGAAAAAATAACACCTGCAAGCAAGAGCAGGACTCCGGCAATTTTGACAAACCCAAGATAGGGTTTTAAAGGAGTTTCGGCCTTGGCCAAAACAAAAGCCACAATCAGCAAAACAACACCAAAAACTATTGCTACCATAATTAAGATTTTTTGTAACTGTAAAGGTAACAAAAGTCGACACCGAATTTAAAAACTTCGTAAATTTCAGAAAAAAACTGCACCCAACTTTCCAAAACGAATTCATCCCCAATACCAATAGCAAGTATGGATTATAGCCACAGTGTCAAAAAGTTCAGACTTACTGATTTCGAAGATAAAAGGAAACATTTTGAAAATCTGGGCCGGCGCCAAAACCCACACACCCTTTTTATCGGCTGCTCTGATTCCAGGGTAGTACCCTCACTCATTACCCAGTCGGCGCCGGGGGAGCTGTTTATTGTGCGCAATATTGCCAACATAGTGCCTCCTTACCGTGATTCTGTAGAGTTTCTGTCGACAACCGCAGCCATAGAGTATGCAGTGCAGATATTGAATGTCAAAACCATCATTGTTTGTGGTCACTCCAATTGTGGAGGCTGTGCAGCCTTGTATCAGGACAGCTATGAACTTGAAAAAATTCCACATACCCGCCGATGGCTGGAGTTGGCATTGCCTGCTAAAGAAAGGGTTATGAAAATGATTTCAGGTACCGATCATGCGGCACGGGAATGGCTCACTGAACAGATGAATGTAGTGGACCAACTCAACCAGCTCATGACTTATCCTTATATCAAAGAGAGGGTTGATGACAGCCAAATCAAAATATTGGGATGGCATTACTTAATTCCAACAGGTGATATTTATCAGTATGAAGACGATTCAGGTCAGTTTGAGTTGTTTGGAACGTAGCAATTTCAAATTTCTCCGGTGAAATCCTTTCAACTATACTGAACAAGGCATTATTAATCTCGAACGATTATCAGGGTTAAAAGCAGCCTTTCTGATAATAATAGAATTTTCTGCTGCCAATATTGACGAAAATACTGAGGAGTGCAAAGTATTTAATACGACAAAAACAGGAAATCTCAGGCTCGGATTGGGTGCCGTTTTCAGCCTTTAATTCCTGCAGGATCTTACATCAAGCAGAGCGAGGAATATTTCTTCGGCTTCCCTGCTTGTTTTACCACAAAATTCCGGTTCAGGTTTAAATCCGACACAAACTGCAGGCCTTTCGGGCTTCCCGAATAGTTTGCAATTCAGATCATCATCGAGCTGAATGCATGGAATCATGGCCGGTTTGCCATCGGGCATTCCGGGAATGTAAGAACTTATGGATGGATATATGCAGCATGCAGCACATAGTGAACGGCAGTTCATGGCTATTGATGGAATTTCAGAACGTAAAAGTAAATTAACTCTTGGAAAATGCTAAAAAACAGTAATCCGGCAATACTCAGAACTACTATATGCATTAATCATAACATAAAAACGGGGCTAAAGCCCTGTTTTTGTTAAAGTTGTGGTCCGGCAGCAACCAGGTGCTTACCTTCATCATTGTCAGTGTATTTGACAAAATTATCAATGAACCTTTTTGCCAGATCTTTGGCTTTTTCGTCCCAGACAGCTGCCGAAGGATAAGTATCTCTTGGGTCAAGCACAGCCGGATTAACGCCATGAAGTTCGGTGGGTACTTCAAGGTTAAAATAAGGAATCATTTTGGTAGGAGCATGATCGATTGAACCATCGAGGATGGCATCGATTATTGCGCGGGTATCCTTGATAGAAATGCGTTTACCTGTTCCGTTCCATCCGGTGTTTACCAGATAGGCTTTTGCTCCAGCTTTTTCCATACGCTTAACCAACTCAACACCATACTGGGTAGGATGCAGGGTAAGGAATGCATTGCCGAAGCAAGCAGAGAAAGTAGGCTGTGGAGAAGTAACTCCTCGTTCCGTTCCGGCAAGTTTGGCGGTAAATCCTGAAAGGAAGTGATATTTGGTCTGATCGGCAGTAAGTTTTGAAACCGGAGGCAAAACACCGAAAGCATCGGCAGTAAGGAAAATTACCTTAGTGGCATGTCCGCCTTTTGAAACAGGTTTAACAATGTTTTCGATGTGGAAAATAGGATAGGAAACTCTTGTATTTTCAGTTTTGGATGCATCGGCAAAATCGATGGTGCCATCGGGAAGCACAACCAGGTTTTCGAGCAAAGCATCGCGACGAATGGCGTTATAAATATCGGGCTCGTTCTCGGCACTCAGATTTATACATTTGGCATAGCAACCCCCTTCGAAGTTAAAAACTCCATCATCATCCCATCCATGTTCATCGTCGCCGATCAGCGCACGTTTGGGATCGGCCGAAAGGGTGGTTTTTCCGGTGCCTGAAAGTCCGAAGAAAATGGCTACATCTCCATCCTTGCCCATATTGGCCGAACAATGCATGGAAGCAATGCCTTTCAAGGGAAGGTAATAGTTCATCATCGAAAAAATGCCTTTTTTCATTTCGCCACCGTACCATGTACCTCCAATAACCTGCATGCGTTCAGTCAGGTTGAATGCCACAAAGTTCTCCGAGTTCAGTCCCTGCTCCTTCCAGTCAGGATTGGTGGTTTTGGCGCCATTGATAAGTACAAAGTCGGGCTTGAAATTTGCCAGCTCCTCATCGGTTGGGCGAACAAACATATTCTTTACAAAATGAGCCTGCCAGGCAACTTCCATAATGAAACGAACGCTGAGGCGTGTATCAGCATTGGCTCCGGCAAAAGCATCCACCACAAAAAGTTTTTTGCCCGACAATTGCTTTGTTACGAGCCCTTTCAGGTGCGACCAGACTTCAGGTGTTATAGGTCTGTTGTCGTTTTTTCCAATGGTGCTCCACCAAACGGTATTTTCGCTGACAGCATCATGAACGATGTATTTGTCTTTGGGCGAACGACCGGTAAAAATTCCGGTATCAACCGAAACTGCACCGGTTTTGGTGAGCACACCACGCTCATATCCCTGAAGATCAGGATTCATCTCATGGTTAAATAACTCTTCGAATGAAGGGTTATAATAAATTTTTTCAACGTCAGATATACCGTACTGTGATAAGTCGATGTCATTTCTGCGGGAGTCAACTGCATTATCTGCCTGATTGGTCATTGGGTAGATTTTAAATTTTGATTGATTGTAATTAAGTATCTAATATGATGGATTGCTTCAGAAGGCGCATTTCAAACGATTGCAAATGTAATAATTTATTGTAAAAACCAGGATCATATTGATTTTTTTGATTTCGTTGTTTATTATGATAAGTTACATTACTTGTAAAACCTGAGGTGCCAAACAGAAATCCGGTAAATGTTTTTAGGTATAGTCCAACTACTGATTCATTTATTTTATGAGAATGAAGAAGAATCATTAATGAGAAAAGGCTACCTGTAGGCAGCCATTTCTCATTAACAGTAGGCAAAAAACAGATTACTTCTTCTTTGAAGATTTCTTGTTTTTACCATCATTTTTTTTTGCTTTTTTGGCTTTGGCCGTTGATTTAAGAGCGGCTTCTTCCTTGATAGCAGCCTGAGCAGCAGCCAATCGGGCAATAGGAACACGGTAAGGCGAACAGCTTACATAGTTCATGCCAACAGTGTGGCAAAACTCAACCGATGAAGGCTCTCCACCATGCTCTCCACAGATACCTACTTTAAGGTTTGGACGGGTAATACGGCCACGATCAACACCCATGCGTACTAACTGGCCAACACCTTCCTGATCAAGAACCTGGAAAGGATCATGTTTCAGGATGCCTTTGTCGAGATAAACCGGAAGGAATTTTCCGGCGTCATCGCGTGAGTAACCAAAAGTCATCTGGGTAAGGTCGTTGGTTCCGAATGAGAAGAATTCAGCCGATTCAGCAATGCGGTCAGCAATCAGGGCTGCACGTGGAATCTCAATCATGGTACCAACGAGGAAGTCGATTTTATCTTTGCGTTCTTCAAACACCTGTTTAATGGTATCGCGGACGATTTTTTCCTGCATCTTCATCTCTTCAAGAGTTCCGGTGAGGGGAATCATGATTTCGGGTATGGCTTTGATTCCTTTTTTCTTCAGATTGAGCGCAGCTTCGATGATGGCGCGTGCCTGCATTTCCGAAATTTCAGGATAGGTATTTCCAAGACGGCATCCACGATGGCCCAGCATAGGATTAAACTCTGCCAGATCTTGAACTTTCTGCTTCACAGCTTCAACAGAAATGCCAAGCTCTTTGGCCATTTCGCGCTGATTAGCCTCTTCGTGAGGAACAAATTCATGCAAAGGAGGATCGAGCAAACGAACAGTAACTGGAAGATCTTGCATTGCTTCAAAAATTCCCTCGAAATCAGAACGCTGAATCGGGAGAAGTTTTTCGAGACCTTTGCGGCGGCCAGCTTCGTCGTCGGCAAGAATCATCTCGCGCATGGCTTTGATGCGATCGCCTTCGAAGAACATGTGCTCGGTGCGGCAGAGGCCAATACCCTGAGCGCCAAAATTACGGGCAACCACTGAGTCGTGAGGAGTATCGGCATTGGTGCGGACAAGCATGCGTGAATATTTGTCGGCCAGTTTCATCAGCCTGGCAAAATCTCCGCTCAATGCCGCATCCATGGTAACAATTTTACCATCATAAACTTCACCGGTACTTCCGTTAAGAGAAATCCAGTCGCCTTCTTTATGGGTAACACCATCTATGACAAGCAAGCGGTTTTTATAGTCAATCTTCATGCTTCCGGCTCCTGAAATACAGCATTTACCCATTCCGCGTGCAACAACAGCAGCGTGAGAAGTCATACCTCCACGAGCTGTAAGAATACCTTCGGCCAGGTTCATGCCTTTCAGGTCTTCGGGAGAGGTTTCAATGCGAACCAGAATAACCTTTTTGCCTTTCTCAACCCATTTTTCTGCCTCGTCGGCAAAAAATACAATTTGTCCGGTGGCAGCACCTGGCGAGGCAGGGAGACCTTTGGCCAGCACCTTTGCGTTTTTCAGGGCGGCTGTATCGAAAACAGGGTGTAAAAGTTCGTCGAGTTTTGCGGGTTCGCAGCGGAGGATAGCTTCTTTTTCGCTAAGGATTCTCTGTTTGAGCATATCCATGGCAATTTTCACCATGGCAGCACCGGTGCGTTTTCCGGTCCGGGTCTGAAGCATCCACAGTTTACCATCCTGAATTGTAAACTCAAGATCCTGCATATCGCGGTAGTGATCTTCAAGTTTCTGCTGAATACTCATAAGTTCTTCATAAATGGCAGGCATTGCTTCTTCGAGTGAAGGATACTTTGCAGCACGCTCCTTTTCGGTAACATTGGCCAGTTTTGCCCAACGTTTTGAACCTTCTGTGGTGATTTGCTGTGGCGTACGAATACCGGCAACCACATCTTCACCCTGAGCGTTAATCAGGTATTCTCCATTGAAAATGTCTTCTCCGGTTCCGGCATCGCGGGTAAAAGCAACACCGGTTCCTGAATTAAGTCCCATGTTACCAAACACCATTGCCTGAACGTTCACAGCAGTTCCCCATTCTTCGGGAATTCCGTTGAGTTTACGATAGTAAACAGCGCGTTCATTCATCCAGCTATCAAAAACTGCGGTAATTGAGCGCCAAAGCTGTTCCCATGGATCAGCCGGGAAATCATGTCCGGTAACTTTCTTAACCGCTTTTTTAAAGCGTTTTACCAGTTCCTTAAGATCAGCAACGGTAAATTCGGTATCAAGTTCAATACCTTTCTCTTCCTTCATGTGTTCCATGATTTCTTCGAAAGGATCAATATCTTCTTTTGAGGCGGGTTTCATTCCAAGCACTACATCACCAAACATCTGAACAAAACGGCGGTATGAATCCCAGGCAAAACGCTCATTGCCTGATTTTTTAGCAATGCTTTCGACGGCTTCATCATTAAGTCCAAGGTTTAAAACAGTGTCCATCATTCCGGGCATCGAAGCGCGTGAACCTGAACGAACCGATAGTAAAAGCGGATTCTTTTTATCACCAAATCCTGAACCCATAATTTTTTCGACATACTTAACAGCCGCTTCAACTTCTGTTTTGATCATGACAATGGTTTTTTCACTGCCAATGTTATTGTAGTCGGTACACACTTCGGTGGTAATGGTGAATCCCGGAGGAACCGGAACCCCTATCAGGTTCATTTCGGCCAGGTTGGCACCTTTGCCACCCAGTAGATTCTTCATACTGGCATCACCTTCAGCTTTCTTATTGCCGAATGTATAAACCGATTTTCTGGTCTTTTCTTTTCCCATTTTAATTAGGTTTTATCTGATTTTAATAATTGATATTCCGGTCTGATTCTTTGCAGTTTATCCCTGCTCAAAAAGAGGGTGCAAAGGTACAAAAAAAAAATTCTGATTCTGAAACTGCTGGTCTTTAATCCTGAATTTAAACAAAAATAGCTAGGTTTATCTTTGCAGTATGAAAATGAAGAAACCGGAAGGTTAATGGAGTAATCCGTGCTAAATGAAAAATCAACAACAGTAAAAATGCACTAAAACTCCACCTTGCCTATTTGCCCCATCACCTTGATGATATGCTGCTGCCGCCTCATTATGTAAGAACTCGGGTTTGCCGGACTCCAGCGGCGGGGATTCGGCAGCACCGCGGCAATAAGTGCAGCTTCATGCTGACTGAGGTTTTTGGCTGATTTGTGAAAGAATTTTTGTGCGGCCATTTCAACACCATAGATGCCGTCGCCCATTTCAATCACATTCAGGTATACTTCCATGATCCTGCGTTTGCCCCAGAAAATTTCAATCAGCCCGGTAAAATAGACTTCCAGCCCCTTGCGCAGCCAGGTTCGGTCGGGCCAGAGGAATACGTTTTTTGCCGTTTGCTGAGATATGGTACTTGCGCCGAGCTTGCGTTTGCGCTTTTTGTTGAGTTCCCGGGCTTTTTTTACGGCTTCAACGTCAATACCGTGATGTTTTTGAAAGTTGTTGTCCTCCGAGGCAATCACAGCTCTGAGCATTTGGGGTGAGATATTTTCCAACTTCACCCATTTTCGCTTCATGCTGATTTTTTCACCATCCGACATCTGCTCAGCCACACGTATAAGCTGCAAAGGTGTTATCGGCGGACGAATAAACCTGTAAATTATGGTTACAAAAATGGTAGTGATAAAAAAGAAAAATACGGCAAAACGTATGATCCTGAAAATTTTTCTTAAGATTTTACGGGCAACTGCCATATTAGTTAAAGGGTACAATTTGTTGCTGCAAACTTAGGAAGAAAAAAAATCCCGTCAATGATAAATTGAAGACCGGGATAAGATTGTTGCGGATTCCTGACTTTATACCTCGCAGGATTATGCTATCTTTGCCGGATGTAAGATTTCGGATTTCGGATTTCGGATTTCGGATTTCGGATTTCGGATTTCGGATTTCGGATTTCGGATTTCGGATGTCGGATTTCGGATTTCGGATTTCGGATTTCGGATTTCGGATTTCGGATGCCGGATTTCGGATGCCGGATTTCGGATGCCGGATGTCGGATGCCGGATGTCGGATTTCGGATGTCGGATTTCGGATTTCGGATGTCGGATGTCAGAAATCCGAAATTGGAAACCAGCCTGCCGGCTGGCAGGTTGGAACCCTCCTACGGCGGGTAAAATTGGAACCCTCCTACGGCGGGTAAAATTAAAAATTAAAAATTAAACCATGCCCCCTTTACTCTTCCCAATTGATCTTCAACTTTGCAGCCTGGCCAGCGGCAGTAGTGGAAACTGCTATTATGTTGGAAGCAGCAGCGAAGGAGTGCTGGTGGATTGTGGCATCAGCACGCGCAGAATAAGGAAAACACTTGAAGATATCGGGGTCGGCATTGGAGCCATTAAAGGCATTTTCATCACCCACAACCACATCGACCACATCAGTTCACTCACCCTGCTTACCAAAAAGTATAAAATTCCGGTCCATTGCACCGAAGGAACCTGGAAAGGCATTCTGCGAAACCGCATGACATTTGATGCCGATCCAAAGATGTACCGCCCTCTGAAAACCTTCGAAACTTTGCAGATTGGAAATTTGAATATTGAGGCTTTCCCGGTTTCGCATGATGCACATGAGGCGGTTGGTTTCCACTTCAGGGCATCGGGGCGGAACCTTACCATTGCCACCGACCTTGGATTTATCGGAGACCATGCCGCACATTACCTGAAGCAATCAGATGCCATGGTAATTGAATCGAATTATGATGAACAAATGCTCCTCAACGGCCGTTATCCTGATCAACTGAAACATCGAGTGCATGGATCAATGGGACATATGTGCAATTCGCATACAGCCGAATTTCTGGCCGATAATTATCACAATAGCCTTACACATATTCTGCTCGGCCATTTAAGTGCCGAAAATAATACCCCTGAAATTGCAGTTCAAACGCTGTTGGATACCTTTGACAGAAAAGGGATCAGACTTCATCCGGACACCATTATCAAAGCACTTCCGCGCGGCAACAGATCAGAAATCTTTTTATTGAGCCACAACCACTCGAAAGGCAACTAATTAGGTTTTACTTTTAGGATATATGGTCCAGCTGCTGATATTCAGAATTTTGTGATTTGAATTCCGGAACTATTCTCTTCAGCTGAGCTATGACTTCCATCTGGTCGAACGTACGGAATGAATCCTGCAAATCAAGAAACATTGATTTAACCTCATCAGGAGGATAATTATGAACCTGCGCAATGGTAATTTTTGGATGGTGTGTAGGAATCTGATTCTCATTATTAAAGAGTAACTCTTCAAAGAGTTTTTCTCCCGGACGCAGGCCGGTAAATTCAATATGAATATCCTTTCCGGGTCTTCGTCCCGACAAACGAATCATCTGGATGGCAAGGTCATGAATTTTGACCGGTTTGCCCATGTCAAAAAGGAAAATTTCGCCTCCTTTGCCCATAACGCTTGCATCCAGAACAAGTTGACATGCTTCGGGAATGGTCATAAAATACCTTATAATATCTGGATGTGTTACCGTAACCGGGCCACCGGCCTGAATTTGTTTTTCGAACAACGGTATCACCGATCCATTGGATCCAAGTACATTGCCAAAGCGGGTTGTAATAAATGCAGTCTGGTTTCGGGGTGAAAGGATTAGACTCTGAATGTAAATTTCAGCTGCCCTTTTTGATGCCCCCATAACACTAGAAGGGTTAACTGCCTTGTCGGTAGAAATCATCACAAATTTCAGGGCTTCATATTTTGAAGCGGCATTGGCAACAATCCTGGTTCCGAAAATATTTACCCTTACAGCTTCGAAAGGATTACTCTCCATGAGCGGAACATGCTTGTAGGCAGCCGCATGATAAACCATTTGGGGGCGGTATTGTCTGAAAACATTATCAACAAGTTCGGGAATGCTGATGTCTGAGATAACAAAAACAAAGCGCGATGACATCTCAGGATGCAACTTCATAAGTTCCTGCTGAAGATCATAAAGGGGTGTTTCGGCCTGATCGAGAAAAATGATTCTTTTCGGATGCACCCGGCACAATTGTCGCGAAATTTCACTTCCTATACTTCCGGCTGCCCCGGTAACAAGAATGGTTTTCCCGTTAAATTCATCCAGCACCTGCTTCATTTCAAGTTGTATCGGATCACGCTGAAGCAGATCCTCTATCTTTACCTTTTCGAGTTGCCTGAGTGTGAGCTCGCCATTTATCCAGCTCGAAGCAGGAGGTATTTCCTTAACTTCAACGGCAATGCGTGAAATCAGGTCTTCAATAAGGCTTTGTTTTGTTTTGTTAGGTATATTCTGTACCGAAAAAACCACATTGATAACCTTATTCTTATCAATAAACGACTGATCAATTTCTTCAGGAGAATAAACAGGAATACCCGACAAAATCTTGCCCTTGAGGAACTCATTATGGTCAAGAAATCCTATTACTTTCAGCGCTGATTCTTTATCTGAGCTTATAACTCTTAACGCAGTCTGACCTGCCTGGCCCGCACCATAAATAAGAATATGGCTCTTTTTCACATTGGATACAGAAAAAGTAGAAAAGACCAATTTGATGAGCATCCGGGTAAATAAAAGTATGAAGGTTCCTGATAATAAAAAGATTATGAGGATAGAATAAGGCATTGCCAGATTCTCTGCTACACCTGAAAGAATGACAATTCTGTTAAGTATTAACATCGACACACCCAGCAACAGCATGCTTTTCCCCAGCCTGAGTACATCCTCAAAACTGGTGTGTCGGATGATTCCGGCATAAGGTTTAAAAATCAGAAAACTTATTAAAGCAAGAATCAGAGTTACCCATAGGTGAAACCACATCTTTTCGACGAGTGGATCTGATAAAATAAAATTAAACCTGAGCAAATAGGCAGAAATAAGTGCAAGTCCCAGTAATATCATATCCTTGGCCAGAATAACCCAACGCGACATAAACCGGTTTGCAAACGAAAGAATAAATTTCTTTATCATATGCCTCAAAAGCTTAAATCCAATTTGATTGCCTTCTATAAATAATAACTAATGAAAATTTTGCATGAAAACTTTGCAAAGATATTCTGATTTAATAAAGAATTACCTAATAAATATTGGTTTTATTTAAATATTTTTCCAAACTTTACAAAAAAAAACACTGTTGTCCGGTTAATTTCCGAACATCTGGAGATTATAATATCACGCTACTCTGTAGCTCATTTTCAATTCTGATAACCTACTGACTGCAAATATTTTGCTATTCTGTGGCAATTTTTCAGCAGCAGAGCTGCGTAATATTTGCAGTAAAATATGGTTAAACCAAAAAGTAAGCTCCAGAGGAGCGTAATATTACATTTTACAATACCAGAAAAG
>JAHYJC010000059.1 GCA_019429275.1 Lentimicrobium sp.
AAACCTTGCACCTGGACTGCGAATTCCACTTCTGTTTTAGCTGGGATAGCCACAGAGTGGCGCAAGGTTGGTAGTAAATTATAGACTACTAGGATTTTAAGGTGCGGAGCACCGTAACGTAAAAAGGCCTATGTTTTTATTGAGTTTTTCAGCAGGCCCTAAATAGCAATCCCTTTTTTTAGTATTCTTCAGGAAAAATAAATAAAAGGATTCAGCCAAAATTCTATAATTTTGCAAAGAATTATGCGTTATGAATCAGCATAATACCCAAAGATAATTTGCAAGGGGCAAAACGAGTCAAAAAAATACATATATGGAAAAACCCGATAACATAAATTCAGGCAGAAACGTCCGGAACAAATCATGGATCTTGATTGTGATTCTGATTGCGGCATTGGCTTTGCTGGCATGGCTCTATCTTTCAACCCGTTCCCGGCTGGGAGGTTTGCTCGAAGAAAAAGAGATGCAACGCGTAGAACAACAGCGTGAGCTTGACTCTTTGATTGCCGAACACAACAGCATTAAGATTGAATATGGTACATTCTCCGATTCACTTGCGGCAAAAGACAGCGTAATACAGGCCAATGCCATTGAAATCAGGAAATTACTTGATACCCAATACGAATTTTATAAAGTTAAAAAGAAACTCGATCGACTAAGAACCATTTCACAGGGATACCTCAAACAGATAGATTCTCTTTATACTGTGAATCAGGAACTTAAAGTGGAAAATGAGCAAATTCGGTCGAGCTACCAAAGAGAGCAGCAAAAAACCAGTACGCTAGAGAAGGATAAAGAAGCACTTTCAGAAAAGGTGAATATGGCAGCTGTCCTCAGGGCATATAAAATTACCGCTGCCGGTGTCAGAGGAAGTGGTGCTAAGGAGCAGGTTACCGACAAAGCCAGAAGGGCCGAGAAAATTAAGGTCTGCTATACACTTGGTGAAAATCCGCTTTTATCGGCCGGAGCAAAAAATATCTATATCAGGATTTCGCGGCCCGACAAACTTATACTTACTTATGGTAAGGGCGATGATTACTCCTTCAATTATAAGGGAGAAATACTGCAATATACTATGAAAGAAACCGTGAATTATCAGAATCTTTCCATGGATGTTTGTTCTTACTGGGTCAACAGGTCAAGCAAAGAAAACCTTCCCGAAGGAGGATACATTGTTTCGGTTTATACCGATGATTTTGAAATTGGCCAAACCAGTTTCGAATTGAAATAGAAGGGAATACAGCACATTATTAAAATGCCGGGCCATTCAGTCCGGCATTTTTTTGTGCCGGATTTCAATGGTGTTTTTGTATTCCAGACACCATTCATTTTTTTACCTAACCTTCAGATTTTCAATGGCAAGATTTCTTTCAGAAATAATTTTGTTTAAGAATAAATAGAAAATATTGAACAAATTACACATGGAAACGTTTATCGACTTCGTTGTTTCCTTTAAAATTAAGAGGTTAATCGCCATGGATAAAAAATTGCTCCCGATTATCAATACTTCCGGAATGCTATTCCGGAAATATGGTGTTCGCAGCATATCGATGGACGATATTTCGAAAGAGTTGGGGATGTCGAAAAAGACGCTTTATCAATATGTTGACAACAAAGCCGACCTGATCGAGAAACTACTTTCACACCAAATTGAATCCAGCACTACCTGCAAAGTGGATGTGCCTGAAGGCATGAATGCCATTGATTTTTTGTTTCATGTAAGTTCAAAAATCAGTGAGGAAATTCTAGGGATGAATACTTTGATTGTTTTTGATCTCAAGAAATATTATCCATTGTTGTATAATTCATTTTTAAAGGCAAAGCGTGAAAATACTGTCCTGAAAATCAGGGAAAATCTGGAGCAGGGAATAAAAGAAGGTTTATATCGCAGTGACCTCGACACCGAACTTGTTTCTAATCTTTACATCCAGAAACTGATGAACGTTCACAATCCTGAATTTTTATCATTTGTTAACTTTTCACAGGAAAAAGTATTTCAGGTAATGTTCGACAATCATATTCGGGGAATTGCCAATGATCAAGGTTTGGCATACTTCGAAAAGAAAAAAAGTGAAATGAAACAGTAACGACTTTAACAAAACGTAAGCCTGAAAAATGAAAAAGATAACAAAAACATATAATATTCTCCTGATTACCAGCCTCATTTTGTTTTCATGCAAATTAGCTTTTTCTCAACAAACAGTGAGTCTGAGCCTCGAACAGGCCCGTGAACTGGCTTCAGAAAATGCCTTTTCGGTAAGGCAGTCTGTTACCGATGTTGAAACCGCCCGGCAACAAATCAGGGAACTTACGGCAACCGGCCTCCCTCAGGTAAATGCAAATGTGGTTTACAACGACAATATTGGTCTTCCGGTACAATTGGTACCCGGTGATTTTTTCGGGCAGCCTGGTGAGGACATAGAGGTGCAGTTTGGAACAAAATATAGTGGGATTGCCGGACTGAATGTAAATCAATTGATTTTCAGTGGTTCATATCTGGTGGGTTTGCAGGCGGCACGCACCTTTCTGGCAAAGAGTGACGAAGAACGCAAAAAAAGTGTGGTAGATATAAAGAAAACTGTTTCAGAGGCCTATTTTCTGGTACTTGCCACAGAAGAAGGAATAAGGATAATTGATTCAACCCTGGCCATCACAGCAAAACTGGCCGAAGAAACAAGGATCATATTTGAAAATGGCCTGACAGAAGAAACGGACACTGATCAACTGCAACTGATGGTTGCCGAACTTGAAGTCAGCAGAGCCAATAGTACAAACCAACTTACAGTAGCCCGCAGTTTTCTGAAATATCATCTGGGTCTGCCCATTTCCACTGAAGTTATTCTGACTGAGAATTTGGATGAACTGATATATGGAACATCATCAGCGGTGCTGCTGGAAAAGTCATTTAATCCGGGAGAAAACATCGATTTCCGCATTCTGAAAAAACAACAGGAGCTGGCTTATCTTGATCTGAGGCAGCAAAAAAGTCTTTCACTGCCTTCACTTTCAGCATTTCTCAATTACCAGACTCAGGCACAACGGGCAAGTTGGGATTTCTTTGATCCAAAGGGAAAATGGTATTCAAGTTCGGTCTGGGGAATCAATATGAATATCCCCATTTTCAGTAGTGGGGAAAGGTTGGCCAAGGTAAATCAGGCAAGAACCAGGGTTGAGAAAACACTTATTGCCGAAGAACAGGTAAGAAGCAGTCTGAAAATACAGCATGAAAATACCCGAAACGAATTGCAAAATGCGCTGCTCACTTATGGCACTACCCGAAAGAACCGGGAACTTTCTGAAAAAATATACCGGCGTATCGGCATCAAATTCCAGGAAGGCCTGTCGGGTAGCCTCGATCTGATGAACGCTCACAATCAATACCTTAATTCACAATCACAATATATTAATGCCAGCCTGAATGTACTTAACAAAAGTGTTAGCCTGGAAAGCCTGCTTGAAATCCCTGAATAAATAATTAACTCCTGCAAATAAATGAAAACCAATATCTTCAAAATAAAAGCTCAAATGAAACAGCTACTTCTTCTTATAGTCACAACCGGCATGCTTGTGATATCTGCATGCAGCTCCGATGATAGCCCTGAAGCAATTCGAAAACAACTTGATAGTTATCACAGGCAATCGAAAGAAATAGATATTAAGATTAAAGAGCTTGAGAAGCAACTGACCGGCCTCGAAAGTGGCAATGAGAGCACCAACAGGGTAGCTGTAGTGCTCGGTGAAATTACTCCTGAATTGTTTGAACATTTTGTTGAAGCCAGTGGGAATGTTGAGGCAGTTCGTGAAGCCCTGATCAGCCCGGAAATCAGCGGACAAATAACTGCCATATATGTCAGGGAAGGTGACAGGATTCAAAAAGGACAGGTTTTGGCGCAGCTCAACACCCAGGTTACGCAGAAGTCAATTGAGGAAATTAAGACTTCTTTGAGTCTGGCTACCGATCTCTTCCAGCGCCAGCAAAGGCTGTGGGATCAGAAAATAGGTTCTGAAATGCAATATCTTGAATCAAAAAACAATAAGGAAAGCCTTGAAAACCGGTTAGCAACCCTGAATGCACAGCTTGATATGGCGAGAGTCACATCTCCGGTTTCAGGAGTTGTTGAGCGGGTAGCTCAAAAAAACGGCGAACTGGCCATGCCGGGCATGACCATGATACATGTGATTAACCTTGATGAACTCTTTGTAAAAGCAAGTGTTTCCGAATCACTTCTTCCTTACATCAATAAGGGTGATGAAATCGTGCTTAAATTCCCCTCTTACCCTGATTATATTAGAAAACTAAAGGTGGACAGGATTGGAAGTAACATAAATCCTGGCAACAGGACATTTGAAGTGCAGGTGAAGTTTCCCAATCCCGATGGAACCATAAAGCCCAACATGATGGCTTCATTACTTATTAACGATTACCGGAACGAGCAGGCTTTAATAATCCCCTCCCGCCTGATCAAAGAAGATCTTAAGGGCAAATATTTATATATCGCTATGGGTAACAGCCCCGATTTTATAGCGCAAAAAGTTTACATTCAGGAGGGAAGAAGCTTCCAGGGACGTACCGAAGTGCTTTCGGGTTTAAGTGTGGGCGACAAAATCATCCTTGATGGATTTAACCGGGTAAATGACGGAGTGTATCTTTCCGTCGACTCAGTAAAAACTGCCAAATAATACAGCTATGTCAGAACAAATTAATAAACCCAGAAATTTCGGTCCAACCACCTGGGCACTCAGGAATAAGAACACGGTATTTTTACTGATGGCTATCCTGATGTTCTTCGGTATCTATTCCTATACCTCTTTACCAAAGGAACTTTTCCCTGACATCGTAATTCCTACGGTGATGGTTCAGACCATTTATCCCGGCAATCCGCCCATTGACATCGAAAACCTGGTAACACGCCAACTCGAGAAAGAGATAGAGTCGGTTAACGGAATCAAGGAGTTGTTGTCCACCTCAAGCCAGGATGTATCAAATATTTTTGTCGAATTCAATACGGATGTAGATATAAAGACTGCACTTCAGGATGTAAAGGATGCCGTTGACAAGGCAAAAAGCGACCTTCCGTCGGATTTACTTGAAGATCCAATGGTCACTGACATCGACTTTACCGAGTTCCCCATTATCAACATCAACCTGTCGGGAGATTACAGCATCAATGAATTGAAAAGCTATGCTGAATACCTTGAAGATGAAATAGAAAGTTTTCAGGAGGTTTCGAAGGTTGAGATAAAAGGTGTGACTGAAAATGAGATAAAAATACAGGTAGATCAGCATAAGCTCGATGCTGTTAAATTAAGTTTCGGTGACATAGAGAGCGCAATTAAGAATGAGAATGTTTCCATGTCGGGTGGAGAAATCAGAATAGGCCGCGATCGAAGGGCGGTCAGGATTTCGGGGGAATTTACCTCAGTGGAGGAAATTGCCGGAATCATCATCAAGCATGAAGATGGCAACATTGTGTATCTGCGCGATGTGGCTGATGTCAGTTTTGGTTTTGAAGACCCCGACAGCTATGCCCGCCTCAATAAACAACCGGTAGTATCGCTGCAGGTAGTTAAAAAAGGTGGACAGAACCTGCTGAATGCAACAAAAAAAGTTTTTGAACTGCTCGACGAGGCCAGGGATTCAAAAGCAATTCCACAGGATCTGGTCATTACCATTACCAACGATCAGTCGGAGGAAATCCGCAGTCAGTTAAGCAACCTCGAGAACAGTATGATCATGGGAATTATTTTCGTGATTGGTATTCTGTTTTTCTTTCTCGGAACCCGAAATTCGCTCTTTGTTGCGCTATCCATTCCACTTTCCATGTTTATTTCATTCATGGTTATGGGCCTGATGGACTTCCGCATCAATATGATGGTGCTCTTTTCACTGATTCTTGCCCTGGGTATGCTGGTTGACAATGCCATTGTTGTAGTAGAGAATTTCCACCGGTTTGCGGATGAAATAGGATTAAAGCCTTTTGAAGCTGCCCGCAGGGCTGTTGGCGAAATTGCCATACCCATCATAACATCAACAGCAACCACCCTGGCTGCTTTCCTTCCGCTAATTTTCTGGGATTCCATTATTGGCGAGTTTATGAAGTATTTGCCACTTACACTTGTTATTACTCTCACTGCTTCGCTTTTCTCGGCTTTGGTTATCATCCCCGTGGTAGCCATGGTTTTCTACAAAAAAGAAGACATTAACGACAGGCCAGAAGTTCGCCGGACCTTGATTGTGGCTGGTGCCATGACCGGCGTTGCCATTCCGCTTTACATTGCGGGACTGAATGCACCTGCAAACCTGCTGATGTTGTTCGCCATTATTGGCATTTCCAATCTACTGTTTCTTAACCGGTTGGCGCGCTGGTTTCAAACCGTATTGCTCGTATGGATTGAGAATTTGTATGCCAAAACCCTGGCCTTTGCCTTGAAAAGGAAAAATTCTCTTTGGGTTTTTACAGGCAGTTTTTTGCTGATGTTTCTTACCATAGGCTTTTATTTCGGAAGCAATCCTAAAGTTGAATTCTTTCCTTCGGGCGAACCAAAATACATCAATATACTCGCTGAGTTACCCCTGGGTACCGATATTGATTTTACCGATTCCTTAATGGCCGTCATCGAAAATGATGTTGACAGAATTCTGGCTCCTGAGAAAAAAATCATCAAGTCAGTACTTACCAATGTTGGCAGTGGTGCAACTGGTCAAAATGAAGGCTTTTCGGGCAGAGGAGGTGGTCCTAACAGGGGACTGATCACTGTAACTTTTTTTGATTATAAGGATAGGGCCGGCATACATACCGACGAGCTGATGAAGCGCCTATCGGACAGCCTGCTGGGAGTTTATCCCGGAGTAACCATGACCATTGAAAAACAAAATGAAGGCCCACCGGTTGGAAAAGCCATCAACATTGAAATTTCCGGAAAAGATTTCAATAAGTTGCTTGATATAAGCGATGAAGCAATCAATAAAATGAATGCATCCCGTATTCCTGGCATTGAAGGCCTGCAGATTGATCTTGATCTGGGCCAGCCCGAAATGAATGTGACGATCGATCGCGAGAAGGCACGCCGCTTCGGACTTTCCACCGGACAGATTGCTTCGACCATACGTACAACCGTTTTTGGAAGCGAAGTCTCAAAATACAAATTGGGAGAGGATGATTATCCCATACAACTCAGGATGAAGGATGAGTACCGGTACAATGTAGCTTCCATCCTGAACCAGATGATTACATTCCGCGATCAGGCCTCCGGAAAAATTATCCAGGTGCCTGTTTCAGCAGTTGCCGGAGTTTCGCTCAGTTCTAGCTATGGCTCAGTATTGCGCAAAGACAGAAACAGGGTAATTACCATCTATTCGAATGTTATTGAGGGCTTTAATCCTACTGAAATTAACAACCAGCTTAAACCCATCCTTGCCGACATGGACTTCCCGGAAGGATACAATTACAGCTTCACAGGAGAACAGGCAGAACAGGCAGAATCCATGGCATTCCTAATCAGGGCACTGATGATCGCTGTTGCAGTCATTCTTCTGATCCTTGTGGGACAGTTCAATTCAGTGGTAAAACCATTTATTATTCTGATCAGCGTGCTATTAAGTACCATTGGTGTTTTTGGAGGACTGGCTACCTTCGGAATGAACTTTGTTGTGATCATGACCGGAGTCGGTATTGTTTCGCTTGCCGGAGTGGTGGTGAATAATGCGATTGTACTGATTGACTATATCGGTTTACTGAAAGCCAATAAGAAAACCGAAATGGACATTGAGCTGAATGATGATCTGCCTTTGAAAGAATCCATCGAATGTGTGATAGAAGCTGGCAGAACCCGCCTTCGCCCGGTATTACTTACTGCTGTAACCACAATTCTCGGACTCATTCCGCTGGCTATCGGATTAAACATCGATTTTGCAGGCCTTTTCTCCAGGTTTGACCCCGATATTTATTTCGGTGGTGACAACGCCCTTTTTTGGGGACCGCTTTCCTGGACAGTAATCTTTGGTCTGGCGTTTGCTACTTTTCTTACCCTGGTGGTAGTTCCCTCCATGTACCATCTGTTTTACATGGTTCGCCTGAAGGCAAGAGCATTAATAGTTAAAAGAACTTAGATTTTTAAGGTTGGTATGAAAAACGGGATGACAGTAACATCCCGTTTTTTCTTTTGCTCAGGACAGTCGGCATTAAAATATTTTTCAACTGACCGGTTTAGGGAAAATGTTTTCCACGGCAATAAAATTGGCAACTTCTTTGTTATATGTTCATGGTTGAATATTTTTCCCCTTTATACATAGTAAACAAAATCCAACGATATGTTCAATACCTCCCGTATGGGAAAACGCAAATCTTACCTGGCCTGGATACTTGTTTTTTTACAGTTTTTGCTGATCGGTCTTATCGTGTTTACCAGTCCGCTTACAAGTCTGAAATTGTGGGTAATTGGTTTTATCCTCACTGGATTGGCGTTGGGACTGTATTCCATTTATACCATCAGGATAGGGAACTTTAACATTTCTCCGCACGTTAAGCCAGATGGGCACATGGTTGCACATGGGCCTTACCGGCTGCTTCGCCATCCGATGTACACAGCCATTATGCTCACTATCTGGCCTATGGCAATCGGACATTTCAGCTATATCAGGCTGGCTTTTGCAATAATCCTGACCATTGTTTTGATTGTTAAACTGCACATTGAGGAAGAATATCTGATGCAGGCATTTATCCCCTACCGGGAGTATTCGCGTAGTACCTACAAATTGATCCCTTTTATCTGGTAAATCAAAATATTGCAATTTTTCTCCTGCTGATCAGTTTTAAAACTTTTGAATTCTTGCTGATTTCGCGTAGGTTTGAATAATCAAATATGCCTTCAATGCCTGTACGTTCCCGCTATTGGTTTCTGATTTTGCAATTTCTGCTCTTCGCTATTATTACAACCCTGGCTGTTATTTTCTTCCGCGAACGGTTGATTGCCGATTCAGGTTATTACCTCATGCGGATGATCAATCAAGGCTGGCCATGGGTTGAACATCAGCGTTATATACTTGTGCTTTCACAATTATTGCCCTGGGCCGGAACCCTTGCAGGATTGCCATTGACATTCATCCTGTTGCTTTACTCCCTGAACCATGTGATTTTTCATTCCCTGGTTTTTTACATCACCGCCATCCGCTATCAAAACCTGAATGCTGGGGCAATTTTGATCCTGCTTCAGATTGCCGGCATTTCCGAAGGGTTTTTTGTGCCCATGTTTGAGCTTTACTATGCCGGTTCGCTTCTGGTTTTATTTGCCGTTGTGCTGAATGCTCCCACGACAAAAAAAAATACCATGCTGTTGCTTTTTTCCGCATTTTTTATCCTCAGCAGCCATCCGATTGGCATGGTTTTACTGGTAATGGTTTTGATTTTTAACTATATAAGCACTCGTAAACTACGATGGAATCTGTATTTTATGATTTTTGCCATGATGGCCGGATTTATCATGCTGAAATTTTTCAGGGCTTCAGAATATGAATCGGGTAAGGTCGCATCAATAATTTCTTCGTGGATCAATGGCGCTTATAATCTGCGATGGCTTTCAGCGAACCTAAAATTTATGATGACCCATTATACTGCCCTTTTGATCTTTATTGCCAGTATCAGTGCAATTATACTGCTTATCAGAAAATTTAAGATATTCACAATTTACATATTATTCCTGGCTTTTGTTTTTGTATTATCCTCGCTCAATACTGACCAGTACGTCCCAAGCCGCTACAATGAGCAGGTATGGTTCCCTTTGTCGGTGGTTGCATTTCTGCCGCTCATTTCGTCAGATTTCCATGGCCGTTTGATCAGGTTACGCCCGCTGTTTATCACCTTTTTCATTCTCTTTGCTGCTTTTCGCCTGGGGCTTATCGTCAAAACAGGCCGTGGATATGCACAGAGAACCAGTAATTTGCGGGAACTGATTGCAACTGCCCGGCAGCAGGAAGGACAATACTTTATTGCAGATGAAACACAATCAGAAAAAGCGGGTATTCCCGGGCCAAATTGGTCATATCCCATAGAAAGCATGCTTTTTTCATCCGAATCCGGGCCTGAAAAAACAATAACCATCTGTACAACAGAAGATTATTACTTTAACAGGGTAAATGAGCAACTCGACAGTACAAATTACCTTTTCTGGCGACTGGGCCCGGAACCATTATCCTATCTGAATTCCAGTTACTTCAAACTCCGGCACGGAAAATATCAGGTGCTGAAACCGGAAAAATAACCAATACTGGTTCAGGATCATGGCTATCAGGCAAAATTCCTGTCGCGTATTTTCAGAAATACCTGCTCAATGGCCATGGAAAGCAGAATTCCAACCGAAATGGTAACACCCAGATAAAGCACACCGCCGGTTTTCAGGTGCAATACCTTTTCAATAAAATCGCTCAGCAACAGGTGCCACACATAAATGGAGTAGGAGTAAACACCTACGTATGCAATAATCCGGATAAGGTAACCGGCAGGCAGGAACCTCGTGAATCTTCCTACCAGATTGCCCTGAGCCGCATAAGCCACCAGTGCTGCAAATCCCAGATGGACAATATTGAAACCAATGGTGTTGAAAAAAATGCTTCCTGCTTTAACATAAAACAGCGGACTTATCAATACAATGCCAGCAAGCAGAAAAACGGTTTTGTGCCTGTTGATGTATTGTGTAAAACCCTCCTTAAAGTGGATAAGGTAGGAAAGCAAAACCCCCAGCAGCAGTCCGTCCATGCGCAGGTGTGTGTAGAATATTGCAAGATAGAGATCGTTACGGTGTGCATAAATGTATTGCAACCGCATTGCAATAACGAGAATGATGGATGAAACCAGCATAGAGATCATCAATCTTCTGTTTTCCAAAGAATTGACGGATAGTACAATAAAAACAGAAAGCGAAAGCAGCAGGTAAAAGTGCTCTTCAATGGCCAGCGACCAGGTGTGAATAAAACACCCCTGCAGATAGGTTTGAATAAAAAGAATTTCAGAAAGCATATTGCTGACCGGGAAAGGGTGTCCGTTTACCCATGGGTAAAAAGTAAATGCAGCAATCAGAAAAATATAAAAGGTGGGATAGATTTTAAATGCGCGACGTATCAGAAAACGTCCGATTCTGACTTTCCCTGATTTCTTGAACTCATGGAAAAGCAATCCGGATACGAGAAAACCACTCAGCACAAAAAACAAGTCAACCCCTGCCCAACCGGCGCGGGCAAAATTATTGTCCCAGGCCGAATGCCGAAAAAGTACGCCTATAATTGCGATTCCGCGTAAAAAATCGAGATCTGGTATTCGTTTGCCTGCCATGCGCCGGATTAAAAATCAGTTAAACAGCCTTTCGAATAAGCTGCTGATATAAAGTGCAAATATCGCAACCTGAGCGCATTTTCCTATTACCGGGATGATTATTTTCTGTTTGCGCTGAAGGAGCTGCGGCTTCACACGTCAGGTGAGGCACGAAAGCGTCACACAGAGGCTATGAAAAAATGATTGTAAAAATTAAGTTCAGTGTTAGTCCACGCGTCAGGAGACGCGCGGAAGCATCATGTATTAAATTCAAAAAATCCGCGGAAATCTGCGTAATTCGCGGTAAGTTATTTTTTTACTGCCAGGCCGATTCAAACTGCTGAAGAAAGCGCACATCATTTTCGGAAAACATGCGCAGGTCTTTTACATTAAAAACCAGGTTGGTAATTCGCTCGATGCCCATCCCAAAAGCAAATCCGGAATAAACCTCAGGATCAATGCCACAGTTTTTCAGCACATTCGGGTTCACCATACCGCAGCCGAGAATTTCAACCCAGCCGGTGTATTTGCAGAATCCACAGCCCTTGCCACCGCATAGGTTGCATGAGATATCCATTTCGGCAGAAGGTTCGGTAAACGGGAAATACGATGGCCTTAGCCGTATGCGTGTGTCGGCGCTGAACATCTCTTTGGCAAAATAGAGCATGGTCTGACGCAGGTCGGCAAAGCTTACATTTTTATCTACATAAAGGCCTTCCACCTGATGGAAAAAGCAGTGTGCACGCGCCGAAATGGCCTCGTTGCGGTAAACCCTTCCGGGGAAAATCATTCGGATGGGAGGCTGCGTTTTCTCCATTACCCTCACCTGAACACTCGATGTGTGAGTACGCAGGATAATATCCGGATCTTTTTCAATGAAAAAAGTGTCCTGCATATCGCGGGCAGGATGCTCTGGCGCAAAATTAAGGGCTGAGAAGTTGTGCCAGTCGTCTTCAATTTCAGGGCCTTCGGCAACGGTAAAGCCAATGCGAGAGAAAATCTCAATCATGCGGTTACGGATAATCATCAGCGGATGGCGTGATCCTGCATCGCGGAAATTTACCGGCAGGGTAAGGTCCTGAGCTGGTGCAGAAGCCGATTCTTCTCCTTCAAAACTTTCGCGCAGGGCTTCAAGTTTTTGCTGCATTTTGCCTTTCAGGTCGTTGAGCAGCACACCCATCTCACGCCGTTCTTCGGCAGCCACATTTTTAAAATCAGCAAACAGATCGTTCAATATTCCCTTTTTTCCGGAATATTTAATGCGGAACTGTTCCAGCTCCTCTTTTGATTTGGCTGTAAACATTTCAATTTCAGCCAGGTATTGATTGATTTTTTCTTTCATTCAGAAATTAAGTTTGCCACGATGGCACAAAGACACAAATGTTGAAAGGCAATAATCCGGATTGTGGATATTTATTTGATCAAGGTGATTTTCATTGGAACATCCTTCACCGGCCTGTCGCCAGGTCCGGTCTGAACGGCCGCAATTTTATCTATCACCTCAAGGCCCGAAATCACTTCGCCGAAAACGGTATATTCATCGTCAAGATGGGGAGTGCCACCAATGGTTTTATAAGCGGCACGTCTTTCGGGACTGAATGTTTTTTTCTTCTGAGCCTCAAACGTATTCAATTGCTGATCGTTAAGCACCTGTCCCTGAACAATATAAAATTGTGAGCCCGAAGAAGCCCTTTGCGGATTTACCTGATCACCCATGCGGGCTGCAGCAAGTGCACCTTTTTTATGGAAATATTTCGAGACAAACTCGGCAGGAACTTTATATCCCGGGTCATTTATATTGGCTTCATGTCCGCCACCCTGAATCATAAAGTTTTTGATAACCCTGTGAAAAATCGACCCATTGTACCAGCCCTGTTTTACCAGTTTCACAAAATTGTCGCGGTGCTGAGGCGTTTCGTTATACAAAACGGCCGTCATATTGCCGAATTCGGTTTCAATAAGGATTTTTGTCTGTTTTTCAGGTGACGATGCAGATTTTTGAACCTGGGCAAAAGAGGTTGTCACAACCAGAAGACAAATGGAAATAATCAGGCCTAATTTTTTCATGTTTGAATTTTTACTGTTTAAGTTTCTTTAAGATTTTATCCGTTAATTTGATTAACTGAACAATCAGGATTAATTTTTTGTTCCCGATACAAAATCTGTGCTTAACTTTTTAAAAGCATCGGGAAATTAAATATTCTTTCTGAAAAAGTTCATCCTTTTGAGAATGAGCCTGCAAATTTAAACAAAATCGATTTGTGGTGGCAATTCAATATTTTGATTGAAAAAATTAAGAAATTAAATATCAGAAAAAGAAAATTCCTCCGACATCGATCAGCGGCCCATTGTATAATTCCCTGATGTTAAAACCAGCCTCATTGATAAATGTTTTAATTTTATCTCCTCCAGGATGTTGTGCTAAACTTCCGGCAATCATAAGCTCATTATCCGTTAACCCGCAGCAGCCGGGGAAAAACCCGTGTTTTTGTCCCCTTAGCCTTACCGAAGCCGGATCAACATACAAAACCGACCTGCCTTCATTGCTTAGTACCTTTTCTATTCCCCTGTCGGAAGTAATGAAATGATTTTCGTCGAGAGCCAGTAGATTGCACCGAGTATATCCCTGATTTACATGAAGGTGTTTCCGGTCGGAGAAAGCCTCAAAAATTGCCGGGTCGGTTATTTTCAGGTTGTGAATGATAAATTCATTTGTCACCACCGCATTGTATCTGGCAGAATCAGGATAAACCCGGCCGGGATTGGTTTTTCCGGAAGTGACTTTTGCCTTTTTCGCTTTAATCGATGCCAGAATTTCCGGAGGCAGATCTGGCGAAACAACCACAGTATCCCTTCCCTGACACATAAAAATATCGGGATGTCCGTTAATGGATTTGTAAACGAGATTTTTTGTCTGCAGCAGCACAAGTTCACCATAAGTCTTGAGCGTGTTTTTCGCCGGCAAAGGAAGTTTTTTGTCGGTGATGATCAGTGGGCGGTTTTGGTCAGGTGATAATTCCGGAATAAATTCTACTTTGCTGAAATATTCTTCAAGTATTTTTCGGTTCGAAGAATTAAATCCAATGGCAAAACGTAATTCTTCAGCAGTTACCGGAATTTTTATGCTGGTTCCGGCCGGATGTTGCTGAAGCAGCGGGATCAGTTTCTGTTTCCATCTATAGGTTTCGACCAGCTCCCTGAGAGATGGATGAAAAGGTCCTGCCAACAGTTCGCTGCCATCGAGCAGGCCTTCGGAAGGATGCAAACCTACCCGGATGACTTCAACTCCTCCGTTTTTAAAAATCTCCAGTAGCCGGGCGGTCAATTCTATGGCTTCATCAAGGCTTTGCGGCTTATACTCTCCTCTTCGCCAGCGTTGCTCCAGTTCGGTTCCCCTGATGACCAGGGTTGGGTAAATGCGGGTGCAGGTGGCGCCCAAATGCACAATACGGCGGGCGGTTTGCAGGGAAATGTCTGGAGTGTCGCCAGGAAGTCCGGTCATCATCTGCAGGCCGAGCTTAAATCCTGAAGAAAGTATCAGTTCGGAAGCTTTTTCGACATCCACAACCGAATGCCCTCGACCGGAAAACTGAAGTACCTCATCGTTAAGTGATTGTGCACCCAGTTCGATGGTGGTAACTCCATAGCGTTTGAGCCGATCCAGAGCCTCAGGATTGATATAATCGGGACGGGTGCTGAGGCGAATGCCGTGGATGCGTTTCTGTGCATGGGTGGTCTCGGCTCCGCTCGACCACCGAATATCGGCTCCGCTCGACCACCGAATATCGGCTCCGCTCGACCACCGAATATCGGCTCCGCTCGACCACCGGGTTTCGGTTTCTTCTGAAGGACTTGCACTGAATTTATGGTTGCCGGTGGTCGAGCGGAGTCGAGACCATCCGGAATTGGATTCGCCTGGAATGGTGGTTTCGGCTCCACTCAAAAACAGGGTTTCAGTTTCTTCTGACTGCTTGAGAATGGATTCCTGGTTACCGATGGTCGAGCGGAGCCGAGACCATCCGGAATCGAGTACCAAAAACTCATTCGCCACCGCCAGGTATCTTTCCTGCAACTCCTGTTCAATCCCGGTAAAGCTTCCGCCAAAGAAACCAATTTCAATATGTGAGTTATTTTCAGGTATGGTTTTCAGGTGCTGCAATATAATTTCACGCACCTCGTCCGGCTCCGGCTGTTTTTGACAACCCGAAATGCTGTGCTGATTGCAGAAAACGCAGCGGTTGGGGCAGGCCAGTTCAGGAACAAAGATGGGGATGGTGAAGTGTTTCATTTAATTTCGGATTTCGGAGTGCAGATTTCGGATTTTGGATTTTGGATTTCGGTTAGAATGGACTGCCAGATCAAACTCCCCTTGTCACCCCGTCTCCTTGTCCCCGAGTCAAATCCTTCTAACCGTTCATCTCCACAATCTTCAGTATCACCTGCATACCCTTCTCCATCGATTCCAGCGGCACAAACTTAAGTTTGTCGAAGGAGTTATATTCGCCGAGAAAATCAATAGTGAAGTAAAAATTCATAATGATAATATTTAAACGACTTAGCCCTTATTTTATTTCCTTAGGATAGACTTGACATACGTAGTTTGATTTATTAACTTCAGACTTCCAATACCTATAACTGATTATCAATATATAATACAATGATACGCGTAAAGTAATAATACTTATCTTAGCTGTCATGGGACAACTATTATTACCGATATTTCCAGGCGACACCCAAATG
>JAHYJC010000018.1 GCA_019429275.1 Lentimicrobium sp.
TTCCAAAATGTCAATGAACTTGTGCTACGAAATTGACCCTTAGGACCCCCTTAAGGGGGTGGGGCTTGAAAAAAGCCCTCTCTTTAAGGATATGACAAAAGTGTCAATTATGTTGTGCTATATAACATCTAATGTCTAATGTCTGGCATTGTGTAATGGATTGACCTGACAAGTTTTCTTTTCCCAACTTGTTAGGTCTTCTTTTTTTACTTTCGGATCTTAAAGCGGATCTCTTATTTAACTCAGGTTAGGATTGAGGCTGAGGTTGAGGTTGAGGTTGAGGTTAAGGCTCAGGTTGAGGTTAAGGCTCAGGTTGAGGTTAAGGTTGAGGTTGAGGTTAAGGCTGAGGTTGAGGTTGAGGTTGAGGTTGAGGTTGAGGTTGAGGTTGAGGCTCAGGTTGATGTTGAGGTTGAGGTTGAGGTTGAGGCTGAGGTTGAGGTTGAGGTTGAGGTTAAGGCTCAGGTTGAGGTTGAGGCTGAGGGTTTAGACATCCGACTTCCGACCTCCGAACTCTTACTTCCGGCATCCGACCTCTTACTTCCGACTTCCGACCTCTTACTTCCGGCCTCCTTCTTCCTTATTCCGACCTCCGCCATCTGATAAACAGCAATAAATCTAATTCATTACCTGAAGCGAATAACCGTCATAACGGGTGCGGTATTGTTTTAGTCCAACAGAGGCAGGGCCTTTAATGGGCGAACCATCAGTCAGCAGAAACCTTGAACCACAAAGTGAATCTATTGCAATCATTCCATTGGGCTCTACTTCAACAACGGCATCATCATCAAGCGGGTCAAAAGAACAAGCCCGCTCAAAAGCAAGAAACTGATCGCTCAATGGGCGATAAATGATCAATCCCTTGTAACCACCGCTTGAATAAACGTATCCTCCCTCTGGAATAAAATGTAGGGTATTTGGATAAATTACGAAGTTAACATAAACATAAGGTATTTCTGTTTTATCAGTTTCCTTGCCACATGAAAAGGCCAAAAGGAGCAATCCTAAAAGCAAACTCCAGTTTAAATAATTGAAAGCAGAATTCATTGAAAATTAGATTCAGATCATTAATTAACGCATCTGCAAAAGTAATATTATTGGCACTTACAGATAATCATTCAGATAAAATCATATATAAAAGTGCTTTTGAATTAGGTAAGTATCTTAAATTTAAATATTTGCCATTTATTAATTAAGTAAACCTTATAAACATCGATAAATATTTAAACTTATCCAAAGCCATAAATTACTTAATTTAGCTGGAGAATATTTCAGAGTTTACCGGTAATTATTCATAATTGGTTTAAATTTCAAAATATTCGGGCTTGAATTTTTTTTTAACCGTAAACTGAATCTTTTTTATTTATTTTTACCGTTGAATTTAACTATGGGATAAACTATGGACGACTATCTATATATTATAATCGGTATATTGTGGGTTGTATACTCGTTATACAACAACAAACAGAAACAGCAGAAAAAGCGGCTGCTCGAAGAACAACGCAGGAACCAGCCATTTCCAGGCCCGGAAACAGTAAAACCACGTTCCATTTTTGATAAGTTTCTTGATCCTGAGCCGGAGTTGCCAGAGCCTGATACTGAAGTATTTGATGAATACAAAGATGAAAAGCCATACTCATTTGAGATACCGGAGGCTGAACCATATAAATCAGAAAATCAATCACTTGAAACAATTACGGACGAGGTTTCTTCGTCTTATTTTGACAAGCAATATGCTTCAAGAGCCGACATGGCCTACTATGACAAAAGAGAGATGGCCGAATCGACTCACAACATCGCCCCACTCATTGATGAATTGAGCGAGGAATTTGACCTCAGAAAAGCAGTTATCTATTCTGAAATTCTCAATCCCCGCTACATTTAAGGGTTTTAGAAAATTGTTCATTCAAGTTCTAAAATTTTTGTAGCGTATTTTATTTTATTATTACCTTTACCCGCTTTAATCGGCACTTGCAACACACAACGAATATCAAACATAAAATTTCAATGGTATGATCAGAAATCTACTGCTAACAATTGGGTTAGTGCTGACAGCGACCTTGTCGGTATTTTCTCAGTCGGGATCTCTCTCAGGTAAAGTGATCGATAAAACCACAAAGGAACCCATTCCTTTTGTCAATATTATCGTGGAACTTGGAGGAACACAGGCTGGCGGCACAACTTCGGACTTCGATGGAAAATACACAATCAAACCGATATCGCCCGGCCGTTATGACATCAAGGCAACCTTTGTCGGTTTTAAACCGGTTTTGGTTAGAGGTGTTATTATTAAATCTGACCAGATTACTTTTGAAAATATCATCATGGAATCAACCATGATTGATATTGAAGTATTCGAAGTAGTTGACTATAAAGTACCTCTTATTGATAAAGATAAAACATCGGTTGGCGCTACGGTTACATCCGAAGAAATTGCCAAAATGCCTAACCGCTCAGCCAATGCCATCGCAACCACTGTGGGAGGTGTGTTCTCAGCCGATGGCGAGCGCGGAAGTGTGCGCGGACAGCGTTCCGAAGGTACTGTTATGTACATCGATGGTATCAGGGTTCGCGGTTCTTCATCTCTTCCTGAGTCAGCCATTGAGCAGGTTTCGGTTATACTTTCGGGGGTTCCGGCTCAGTACGGCGATGCAACCGGAGGCATCATCAATGTTACTACCAAAGGCCCAAGCCGTGAATTCGGTGCCGGACTCGAATTGCAAACTTCGCAGTACCTGGATGCATACGGCTACAACAGGTTAGGCCTTAACATGCAAGGGCCCCTGATCTGGAATAAAGACAGAACCTCCTCTTTACTGGGATACTTTATTGCCGGAGAGGTTATTTACAATCAGGATAGCCGACCTACCGCTACTGGTGTATATAAAGTAAAAGATGATGTGCTCAGGGAAATAGAATTAAATCCACTGAGGCTATCCGGAACTGGGTTTGGAACCTATTATAATACCAATTTTATCGGCAAAGAAAACCTTGAATTTTCAAAAACAACGCTGAATACCAATAATTTTGACGTAAATCTTTCCGGAAAATTTGACATCAAAACCGGGCCAAATATCAATTTATCACTTGGCGGAAGTGTTAACTACAGCGACGGTCGCAATTTTAATTTTGGACAGTCAATGTTCAACTACGACAAAAACGCACAGGTAAAAGACAATACCTGGAGGGTTTTTGGCCGATTCACCCAGCGTTTTCCCGGTGACAAAGAAAGCAAATCTATTATCAAAAACATTTTCTACACCATTCAGGGAGATTTTACCAAATTCGATCGGACTGTCCAGGATCCTACCCACAAGGAAGATTTTTTCAATTATGGATATCTGGGAAAATACGAAACTCATAAAATCAGATCCTATGAATTCGGGTATGATACCATTTCACAAAAAACTGCATTCATACATAATGGTTTCCGCGATACTCTTGTCAGATTTACACAGGGTAGTGCAAATCCAATCACCTCAAATTACACCAGGCAGTATTATGAACTTTACCCTGAATCATTTTATCACAGCAACCTGAATAACATCATTTCGGGCGGAGGATTGCTCAATGGAATGGGTGCCCCGTCTGTTTATGGATTATGGGGAAGCCCCGGTGGAAACCAGGCCGGTTTTCAGAAAGTTGACAATGAACAATATGCCATTAACTTTAATGCTTCAGCAGATATAGGAAACCATGCATTGCAATTCGGCGCAATTTATGAGCAAAGAACCGACCGTTTTTATTCTTATGCTCCTACCGGTTTCTGGAGCCTGATGCGCGGATTGACAAACTCACACATTGAACAGCTTGATGTCGTAAATCCAAGAATGGTTTACCTTGATGGCGTTTTTATGGATACCATTTATTATGATCGATTGTATGACAGCCAGTCACAACGTGTTTTCGATAAGAATCTGCGCACCAAACTGGGTCTTCCGATTGATGGAACCGATTGGATTGACATTGATTCATATGACATCAACACATTGACAGTCAATTATTATGACGCCAATGGGAATATGAAAACGGCCAACCTGAACCAGGCACTCTCCATTGACATGTTCTCGGCAGATGAACTGTTCAATAATGGTGAAAATCTTGCCAGTTACAGCGGTTATACCTATACAGGAAAACGCACCAAATCAAGCGACAGCCCAAGTCTGGATGATTTCTTCAACAAGCGTGACGAGAATGGTAACTTTACCCGTGAAATAGCGCCGTTCTCTCCGGTTTATATTGCCGGATACATTCAGGATAAATTCGCTTTCGATGACCTTATTTTCAATATCGGTGTCAGGGTTGACCGTTTTGACGCAAACCAAATGGTACTCACCGATCCTTATACCATCTACCCTGCGCTTTCAGTGGTTGAAGTAAATGATTTAGGACCTCACCCACAAAATATGGGCAATGACTATGTGGTTTATGTTGATAATGTTCGCCAGCCTACAGCCATCATGGGTTATCGCAATAACGACACCTGGTATAATGCTGAAGGGCTTGTTGTTACAGACCCATCGATAGTGCTGGATGCAGGAAACGGTGTAACTCCCTATCTGCAGGACAGAAACAATATTACTGTTTCATCGAAGGCATTCAGCGATTATGAGCCTCAGGTTTCAGTTATGCCTCGTATTTCCTTCTCATTCCCGATTTCTGATGAAGCTCTGTTCTTTGCCCATTACGATGTACTTACCCAGCGACCTACCTATGCGCTTCGAATGAACCCTCTGGATTATTACTTTTTGCCGGTACTTGGTAGCCCTACCATCAATAATCCGAATCTGAAACCCGAAAAAACCATTGACTATGAACTTGGTTTCCAGCAGAGATTAACCAACAGTTCTTCTCTAACACTTTCGGCCTACTACCGGGAAATCAGAGATCAGATTCAGTCATTTCGTTATACATCTGCATATCCAAAGACTTACTACTCATACAACAATATCGACTTCTCAACTGTAAAAGGGTTAACCGTAACTTATGACCTCCGTCGTACTTCAAATGCAAGGGTAAGGGCAAGTTATACACTACAGTTTGCCAATGGAACCGGTTCAGATCCTGAATTTGCAAAAGGACTGATACAGACCGGACAACCTAACCTGAGAACACTGTTCCCATTAAGCTTCGACAGGCGCCATGCACTTAACCTAATGCTCGACTATCGTTTTGGCGAGGACAAAGAATATAGCGGACCAGTTATCCGTCGTACAAAAACCGACGCCAGTGGATCTCAAGTTGTCAAAACCTCACAAATCCTGAAAAACACAGGGGTTAACTTTACCATCTTCGGTGGTTCGGGAACTCCCTACACAAAATCTAGCAAAATTGTTCCTATCGGACAGTCTGGAATCATCAAAGGCTCAGTTAGCGGTTCACGTTTGCCATGGCAATTCAGGATTGACGGACGTGTTGATAAAGATATCAACATCAGTTGGGGCGAAGGAAATCGCCAGTCATACCTGAATGTTTATTTGCAGGTACTTAATATTCTGGATTCACAGAACATTATGGGTGTTTATGCTGCCACCGGCAATCCCGATGATGACGGCTATCTGGCAGCAGCCGAATATCAGAACCTGATCAATACTCAACTTGATCCTCAGGCATTTCGTGATCTATACAGCATCAGGGTCAACAGCCCGTTCAACTACAGTTCGCCACGTCAGATTCGTTTGGGCATCATATTCAACTTCTGATCCATTCATGCTGATTGAGAAAACTGAAAAAAAAAGAAACGACAATTACTATAAAATATCATAATATGAAAAATATTGCCCGTGTTACTTTAGCAACGCTGCTTTGTTTCGTTCTGGCCATGCCCGGATATGCAGATTACTATAAGGGCTCGACCAATAAATCTGGCGGCCCCGAGCTGAAGGCTACCGCTGCCGGTTGTCTGCCCGGGTCCGGTTTTAAATATCTCGAAATCAATAACGTCAGAACCCGAATTAATACCGGTGGTGACATGTGGTGGGATTTTGAAGTTGCCCAATACGAGGTTCCGAAAGGATCTCGTAAGACTTCAATGTTTTCTGCAGCACTTTGGATCGGAGGTATTGACGTAAATGATCAGCTGAAACTTGCAGCATTGCGTTTCCGTCAGGGCCCGAATATCGGAAGCCCTGGCACCGGTAATGACTTCTGGCCGGGTCCGTTAACAATCGATGGAACCGCCGCAGTAAGCGAAGAAACCTGTGCAGCATATGATAAGCATTTCCCCATTACCCGTTTTGAGATTGACGAATATCTTGCATGGTGGGATAATAAGGCTGCATACCCTGGCTATCAGATTCCGAATTCAATCCTTGACTGGCCTGCTCACGGTGATATTTCGAAAAAACAGAGTTACTATCTGGCTCCCTTCTTCGACAGAAGTGGCGACGGAAATTATGACCCTGAAGATGGAGACTATCCTTATTATGATATCTCAAATGAATTGTGTCATTCTACCACCCAAACCAAAGAAGGTGAAGAAGGCATTGTTCAGGGCGGACTTCTCTCCGACCAGGTTATTAAAGGAGATGCCACGCTTTGGTGGGTGTTTAACGATAAAGGTAACATTCATACAGAAACTCAAGGCACCCCTATCGGCCTCGAGATTCGTGCTCAGGCATTCGGATTCTCGACCAACGATGAAGTCAACAACATGACATTTTATAGTTATGAGATCATCAACCGTTCAACATTCCGCCTTACCGGCACCTATTTCAGCCAGTGGGTTGATACCGACCTGGGATATGCAACTGATGATTACGTAGGCTGCGATGTTGACCGTGGACTCGGTTACTCATATAATGGTAGGCCAAAAGACGGCGATGGTCAATTCTGGGCTTATGGCGATCAGCCACCAGCTATTGGCGTCGACTTCTTCCAGGGACCTTATATGGATCCAGACGGAAGTGACAACCCTTCATTCAAGGGAGATGGTAAATCTGGCCCTTCATTTAACGGAGACTGCAGTATAGTCGGCCTCAGCGGGTCTTCGCTGCAAATGGAATACGGTGATCCCAACGACCCCCAGGCGGGAAACTTCATTGTTCGTTCAGAAGCCATCAATGGGGTGAACTTTGGAAATGGTATTGTTGACGATGAACGTTTCGGAATGCGTCGTTTTGTTTACCATAACAATGCCGATGCTCCCGGACCTTACATGCAGGACCCGAGATTTGCACCTCAATATTATAACTACCTGAAAGGAATATGGCTTGACAATACAAAAATGCTTTATGGAGGCAATGGGCACACATCTACCGGTGCTTACGGTCCTACCTGTGACTTCATGTTCCCCGGCGATACCGATGTTTGCGACTGGGGTACAGGCGGTCTTCCTCCTGCAGGACCAAAATACTGGACAGAAGAAGTTGCCCAGAACAAAGAAGGCGACAGGCGTTTTATGCAATCAGCAGGTCCGTTTACCCTGGAACCTGGTGCAGTCAACTACATCACTGTTGGTATTCCCTGGGCGCGTGCTGCTTCAGGTGGCCCATGGGCTTCAGTAAAACTTTTACAGGTAGTTGATGATAAAGCTCAGTTACTTTTCGATAACTGTTTCGCTGTTGTAAGTGGTCCGAATGCGCCCGACCTGACCATCAGGGAACTCGATGAAGAGTTCATTTTCTACATTACCAATCGTAAAACAAACGATGCAGGAAATAACTTCAATGAAACCTATAAGGAACTCGACCCTGCCATCATGGCAGTAGCCAACAGCACCGGTTTCGATTTAGACCCCTATTATCGCTTCGAAGGTTACCAGGTTTTCCAGTTGAAAGATGCTTCGGTTTCTGTTGCAGACATTCGTGACCAGAAACTTGCCCGGTTGGTTTATCAGTGCGATATTAAAAACGGAGTTAAACAACTGGTTAACCATAATTTCGACCAATCGCTGAATGCAAACGTTCCTATTGAAGAAGTAAATGGAGCAGACCTGGGTATTTCGCATACTTTCAGGCTAACTGAAGATGCTTTTTCAGGACAAAGCCTGGTAAACCATAAACAATATTACTTCCTTGCGCTTTCTTATGGTTACAATGAGTATATGCGTTATACCGCGGATCCGGGAGCTCAGGAGGAGGGCATTGCCGGATTAACCGGACAGAAAAGAACCTACCTTGCCGGCCGTAAGAACATTAAGGTTTATACCGGTATACCTCATATTCCTGTGGGAACAGTTATGGCCAAAGGCGCCTATGGAAGTGGCGTTGAAATTACCAGAATAAAAGGACAGGGCAACGGTGGAAACCTGATTGACCTTACCGATGCAACTATAGCCGAAATTCTTGCCAAGAGGCCGGCTGACTCTTTGAATACTTACGGAAGTCCTGATTATCCAATAGCTTATGAAGCTGTTTATAAAGCAGGTCGCGGACCGATTGACGTTAAAGTAATAGATCCGCTGAATGTAAAAAACAGCGAATTTGTGCTGGCTTTCGATTCATTGAGGCCATATTTCATCAAAACAGGTGTTGACAGTACACAGAGTTTTAGAGCTCACTGGACGCTAATAGACGGTAATTCGAACAGGATTTACCGGTCAGATACCTTGATTTCATTCATGAGTGAACAATTATTCCCTGAGCTTGGAATTTCTATTACCGTAGGCCAGATACTAGATCCGGGACCATTCAGGATTGGCACCAACGCCGACAATGACCCAATCTGGGGTATAATTTCAGAAAATAATGGTTTGATTGAATCAACTTTTACATTTGCCGACAGCTCAAAAATCTGGCTACAGGGATTACAGGATATTGATGGATCTGGTCCTTTTGACTGGATTCGATCAGGTGTTGTATCCGATGCAACCACTCCATCAAATAATGACTGGAACATGCCTTCACAGGCTTTTGATCCAAACTCAAACTATGAAAAAGTGATCAACGGCACCTGGGCTCCGGCATTGATGGCAGCTTCAAGTTCTCAAAGCCCCTATGGCCCGATTTATACAAATGAATTTGGTGGTAAGAATTATATAAGTTTTGCTGATCTGGCCAGTGTTGATATAGTTTACACTTCTGATAAGAATCTTTGGACACGGTGCCCTGTCATTGAAATGTGCCCCGAAAAATTGCTCGCTGAAGGAGAAGTTGAAAGATTTGGAATCAGGGCTGGGCAATCCGTTGACAAAGACGGAAATCCTGCTCCCAAAGGAAGTGGTACCAGCAACAATCCTGAAGACCCCAATTATATTGCGGAAACCGGAATGGGATGGTTCCCGGGATATGCAATAAACATTGAAACCGGAGAGCGTTTGAACATGGCATATGGCGAGAATTCATGGCTTGTTGGAGAAAACGGTAGGGATATGATTTTCAATCCGACTTCTAATCGCTTCAATGGAAGTGAAATTGTTCTGGGTGGAATGCACTATGTATATGTGTTTGGCCACTCAAGCAATAAAAATGCACTCATTGGAGGATCAATCACAGTAGTTGGAAACAATCCTGCTTATGATGCCGGAAAATTCCTGAGAGAAAATATTCCTCTTCTTCCAACCGGGCTCAATCAGGTAATTCAAATCAAGAGGGCATTGGTTTATTCAAATGCTATGTGGGTGAGTATTCCACTGGCCGTTCAGGGTCAGGAATGGCTTTCCAATACAGCCAAAGTGAGAATCCGTATTGCCAAACCATACCGCAGATACTACAGCGCTACCGATATTGATAGTGTTTATCTATCTGCACACGCTGACAACCGAAACTTCCCGATGTACAGATTCAGTACTGAGAATGTTGCCACTACCTACGATAATATCAGTAAAGCAAAAACTGAACTCGATCTCATTACGGTAGTACCCAATCCTTACTATGCTTATTCATCTTACGAAACCAACCAGCTCGATAACCGGGTAAAAATTGCAAACTTGCCAAGGAATTGTACTGTCACCATTTACACTACCAATGGTACTCTTATCAGGCAGTTCACAAAAGATGAAGCCGGTACATCCATCGATTGGGATTTGAAGAACTATGCCGGAATACCTATTGCAGGCGGAGTTTATCTGATACATGTGAAGGCAGATGGGATTGGAGAGAAAATTGTCAAATGGTTCGGAACACTTCGCCCTGTTGACCTTAATGCTTTCTAAGAAAAAAGAAGTAAGAACCTGATAATAAATAAATCATTCAAAATACTGATTATGAACAAGATCTCTAAATACTTCGCTGCCATTTTGCTGACAGGAGCACTGCTCTCGCCAATTGCTCAGGTATTTGCTGGTAACAAAGACAGGTCGGGTCAGGCTGGTGCATCAGAACTGCTCATAAACCCCTGGGCCAGAAGTTCAGGATGGGGAGGAGCCAATGTTGCAAGCGTGAAAGGGCTTGAAGGTCTTTTTGTGAATGTTGCAGGTACTGCCCACACCAAGGGAACAGAATTAATATTTTCGAATACCCAATGGCTTAAGGGAAGTGAAATCGGTATCAATGCATTCGGTCTCACTCAAAAAGTAGGAGAATCGGGAGTTATAGGACTGGGAATTATGTCGATGAGCTTTGGCGACATTCCCATTACCACAGAAGAATTACCCGAAGGTGGAATTGGTAATTTCTCACCCAGTTACATGAACATCAACCTCTCTTATGCCAAAGCCTTTTCGAGCAGCATATACGGGGGTATTAATATTAAAATTATCTCCGAAGTTATTTCAGACGTAAGTGCCCAGGGCCTTGCAATTGATGCCGGTATTCAATACGTTACCGGACCACGTGAAAATGTCCGTTTCGGAATTACGCTCCGCAATGTGGGTGCAACCATGAAATTCAGCGGCGACGGTCTTTCTATCCGTAGTCTGCTTCCCGGCCAGGAAAGCTACTTTACCCTGGAACAGAGGTCTGCAGATTTTGAACTGCCTACTCAGCTAGCTTTAGGAGCATCGTACGATTTCTATATCTCAGAAATGCACAGATTAACCCTTGCCGGCAATTTTATCTCAAACTCTTTCAACAAAGATCAATATGTTTTTGGTGCAGAATATGAGCTCAAATCTTATCTGATGCTTCGTGGTGGCTATGTTTACGAAGAAGGAATTACTTCAAAAACTGAACGTACAACCGCATTTACAGGACCCAGTGCCGGTTTTACTGTCGCTGTTCCGCTTGATAAGGAAAAAGGTTCATCAATTGCCATTGATTATTCCTACAGAGCAACTGACCCGTTTAACGGGACACACAGCATAGGAGCCCGAATTAATCTTTAAGGTCAGGGTGTAGCGCAACAAAAAGCCTCCCTGACTGAACAATCTGAAAGGACCCTTGAAAAAGGGTCTTTTCTTCTTATTATGCCTTATGAATAACTTCAGAAAAATACTGCCATGTATTACACATTAAAAGGATTGAACAAATTAAAATCAGAGCTAGATCATTTGATTTCAGTTGAAAGACCTTTGATTTCGCAGCAAATTGCAGAAGCACGGGATAAGGGAGACCTTTCGGAAAATGCAGAATATGATGCTGCAAAAGATGCCCAGGGCATGCTTGAACTCAAAATATCAAAACTTCAGGAAATCATCCGTAATGCAAAAATTATAGATGAAACGAAGCTGGATAGTACAAAAGTCCTTATTCTTACAACTGTTAAAATAAAAAACACAAAGAATAATGCCACCATGACCTACACCCTGGTTCCTGAAAATGAGGCCAACCTGAAAGAGGGAAAAATTTCGGTAAATTCACCTATTGCCAAAGGACTTCTGGGAAAAACTGAAGGCGACATCGTAGAAATACAGGTTCCTGCCGGTAAAATGAATTTTGAAATTATTGAGATTTCACGATAAAAAATCCAATCACATGGCAAGCATCTTCTTAAAAATCATCAACGGAGAAATTCCCGCATACAAAGTTGCTGAGAATGAAAATTTTCTGGCATTTCTCGACATTAATCCCCTTGCTGAAGGCCACACCCTGGTAATCCCTAAAAAAGAGGTTGATTACATTTTTGATATTGAAGATCCTTTATATACTGAACTTTTTGTCTTTGCAAAAAAAGTGGCCAAAGGAATTAAGGCTGTAGTTCCCTGTAAAAAGGTTGGCGTTACAGTCATTGGGCTTGAAGTCGCCCATGCCCACATTCACCTCATCCCTATTAACACAATTTATGATATTGATTTCAGCAAAACCAAACTAAAATTCTCACCCGAAGAATTCAAAGCTACCGCACAGGCAATTGCCGGGCATATAAAGTTTTAAAAAGCAGGGAGCATAAATTTGAGGGGATAATAGCATGAAATCTGATTCCCTTATTTCATATAAACTGACCATTCAGGGTATTTTCGTTAACTTTGACGGTTCACAATATCGTTCTTCTGCAAATTTATTCTGAATCATTCCTGAATTAATGGAAAAAGACCAAAAAGTAGCTTCAATCGTAATTCCTGCTTACAATGAAGCAGAGGGAATTGCCGGCCTGTTCGAGGCAATCAGTAAGCTGAATCTGTTTGACAAATATGAATTTATCGTAGTTGACGATGGTTCAACTGACCAGACCGCTTCAGTGGCCGGGAAATATCCTGCTATAGTAATCAGACATTCAGTAAATAAAGGTTATGGTGCATCTCTTAAAACCGGTGTGCGCCGTGCAACCACACCACTGGTAATCACCCTTGATTCCGACGGTCAGCACGACCCCGCCTATATCGACACCATCGTAGAAATGCTTGATGAATATGATATGGTAATCGGTGAGCGTTCTGCAACCTCCTTTCAGGTTAAAAGCAGAAAAAGTGGTAAATGGCTAATCCGGAAAACCGGAGAAATGCTGGTTGGGCAGAAATTGCCCGATTATAACTCAGGTTTACGCGGATTTCACAGAGAGCAGATTTACAATATTCTGCACCTCATGCCCAATGGTTTTTCATTTTCCACAACCTCCACGCTGGCCTATCTGAAAGAAGGATATAACATCGGCACCTTCCCCATTCAGGTGGTGGAAAGGGTTGGCCGGGCCAGCAGTGTGAAGTTTGTACGCGACGGATCGAAAACATTTTTGCTGTTGTTTCGCATTATCATGCTTTTCAATCCACTCAAAGTTTTCTTTCCTGCCAGCGTCTTTTTTACCCTTGCCGGAATTGCGTGGGGAGTAAATGGTTATCTGTTTTTCGGAAGATTTTCAAATTCAGGCATTGTGCTGATAACACTTGGAATTTCAATGTTTTTCTTTGGCTTGCTGGCTGATCAGATTTCTCTCCTTAACCGGAAAAAATAATGAATAACAATATAAATTTCAGCAATTCGTGGAGCGATAATGATGTAGAAGCCCACTGGGACAATGTCGCTCACATTTACGTGCAGGAAAACAACAAAGTAAAAGAAACACATGATCAGCGGTTCAGGGAAACCATTCAACACCTTCGACTGCCTGACGATGCAAGAGTTCTGAACATCACTTCCCGTGATGCCGAAGCCGATGATTATGTTAAACTTGCAAACCCGAAAGCTGTTGTTGTGAATGCTGAAATTTCAGCAGGACTGATGCAGGTCGCTGAAAAACTAAGGCCAAATATCCAGCAGGTAAAACTTGCCAATTACAGCGTTCTGCCATTTTATGATGGAGAATTTAATCGTATCATCAGCCTCGAAACTTTAGAACATGTATCAGAACCGATTCAGTTCCTGAGAGAATTACACCGTGTTTCTACCCCAGATGCAAGAATGGTGCTGAGCTGCCCACCAGCCACCAGCGAACCAGCCTACCGGATATATACCGCAATATTTGGCGGACATGGAGAAGGCCCTCATCGTTTTCTGCATTCACGCGAAGTAAAAGCTATGTTCGAGCATACCGGCTGGAAATTGCTTCTGCACAAAGGAACAGTTTTGCTTCCCGTTGGTCCGCGAAACCTGAAAATGGCTGCTGAAAGACTGATAGAAAAAATGCAGGGCACATTTATCGCCGAACTTGGAATTCGCCAGTTTTATGTCTGTGAAAAGTATTGATGAACTGAAACGCATCATGCGGTCCGACCTGTGCAACCGTTGCGGCAGTTGTGTGGGTTTATCTGACGGAAAAATTGTTTTTACCGATCGCGAAGGAAAATTCCGCCCGTTGGTAATTGAAGAACCCAACGAAAAAGAATCAGCCAGACTTTTGAATGCCTGTGCAGGAAAGAATTTTGACTTTCCGGAATACCGAAAGCAATTCTATGCAGATACTCCTGGTTTTCATACTTATACCGGACCATTTCACGGAATTTTTATAGCACATTCCAACGATGAAAAAATCAGAAGAGCCGGTGCCAGCGGCGGTATGATTTCAGCCATTTTGATTTATCTTTTGAAAAGCAAGCAGATAGAAGGTGCTGTTGTTACAGGAATGTCAAAGAAAAAACCCTGGCTGGCCGAATCATTTATCGCAACATCTGAAGAAGAAATTATTGAAGCAGCGCAGAGCAAATACATCATTACATCAGTAAATGAAATACTTCCGGAAATTTCCGCATTCAAAGGTCGTTTGGCTTATGTGGGATTGCCCGGACAGGTGCAGAGCATCCGCAAACTTCAGAAAGCCGGCGACAAAGCTGTTGAAAACATCAAATACATTTTTGGCCCGTTTTACGGGAATACACTGCAGTTTTCGTCGGTCAGAAGTTTTCTGAGATCATATAAAATCAGGGACTATCAGAACATCAGCAAACTGTGGTTCCGATATGGTGAATGGCCTGGAAATATGCGCATTGAAATGACTGATGGCAGAAGTGTTGAGCTTCCGAAGTTTCACGCCAACTACCTGATTCCGTTTCATATTCTTAAAAACAGCTTACTATGCACCGACCTTAGCAATGAGTTTACCGATATTTCAGGTGGCGATGCCTGGGCTCCGGTTTACGAAGAGCGGGGAAAAGGTTTTTCGATGGTGCTAAGCCGCACCCCGGAAGGAGCCAGAATACTGAATGAAATGGAATCAAAAGGATTGATCAGCCTCTCCCCCATTACAGCCGACGAAGCCATAACCATGCATTCTCATGGTTATGACCTTAAAAAAAGGGGCACTTTTATCCGGATGAAATTTCGCAAATGGATAGGAAAAAGCAATCCCGATTATGGCTATACAGTCAGCGGATTCCCCATCAGCCGGTATCTTATGGAGTTTGTCATTAATGCATTATTCGTGGTTCTTGGAACCCGCATTGCTCAATGGACCGTTGAACAGATTCCTCCATCAACCATCGGCAGGGTATTCGAGAAAACAAGAAACATCTGGAAAAAGGCAACCTTTTCCATCAAGCGCGAAAACCTAAGTCAATGAAAAAAAGCCTGATCACCAATCTTCTGAAAATAGTTGGCTCAGCATTGATATTATGGCTGTTGATCAGTCGCATAGACTGGGACAGAGAAACTTTCCGAAAAGTTATTGAGGGAATAAAGCCAGCATGGTTTCTGCTTTCACTTACCGGTGTTATTCTGGTGCTTGGGATGAAAAGCATACGCTGGAACCTTCTGCTAAAACAGGAGGGCTGTTCGTATCCTTTGCTGAGTAGTTTTCATGCTTACCTGGCTTCGTTTACCATTGGGCTGATTACTCCGGGGCGACTGGGCGAAATTGCCCGCCTTTATTATGTAAGGGAAGATACCGGTGTGAATTTTTACACCTCATTCAAAACCATAGTTGCTGACCGTATTTTTGATTTTGCCATCCTGTTCTGGTTTGGGGCAACAGGTATGCTCTATTTTTACAAAGTTCTCGGCGAATTTCATGGAATTGTTTACCTTATTTTGGCAGGTATTGCAATGCTAGTTATGTGGTTTATCGTAAACATCATCCTGAAAAAATTTATCAAAAACCCAAAACCTTTATCATTACTGAGCCTGGTTAAAGACACCTGGGGCGGGCTTTTCGGCAGCGCAATGATTTTACCCTGGTCATTGACCTTGCTGGCATATCTGCTCTTCTACATAGCCAACCAATGGATTTTCAGATCCATAGGAGTTGAACTACAGGTAACTGATATCGGATTCATTCTCAGCCTGATGAGCCTTGCTACCCTGATTCCGATTTCTATTGCCGGGTTTGGCACCCGTGAAGCCAGTCTGGTTTTCCTGCTCGGATTTTACAGCCTCTCTCCGGAAGTTGCTATCGTTTTTTCGTTGTTGCAATTCACTGCCTTTTTCCTCTGGGGTGGCATTGCAGGCCTCATTTGCTGGCTTATAAAACCGGTAAGCATTTCTTTGATAAAGAAAGATTACCAGACATTTATGGAGATGCTAAAGAAAAAGCGAACTGCAGATTAGCCCCATCTGACCTGGTATTAATTAGGGGTTATGATTCTCGTCATAATTTTTATTGTATTTTTATAGTGAAAATTTCATGCCCATAAGCACGAATAAATCAACTTAAATTTTCTCCATAAATCAAACATCATGTCATTTACAGCCCATCCTGAACGATACAACGAAATGCGCTATAACCGCTGCGGAAAAAGTGGATTGAAGTTGCCTGCCATTTCGCTTGGCCTGTGGCACAACTTTGGCGGGGTTGACATACTTCAGGTGAGCCGCAGCATGTTGCTTGATGCTTTTGAACGTGGAATTACCCATTTCGACCTGGCCAATAATTACGGGCCTCCCCCGGGATCTGCCGAGGAAACCTTTGGACAGGTATTGCGAACTGACCTGGGCCGCTACCGCGATGAACTCATCATTTCAACCAAAGCCGGATATTATATGTGGCCGGGACCTTATGGTGAATTCGGGTCAAAAAAATACCTGATTGCCAGCCTTGACCAAAGCCTGAAACGCATGGGACTTGATTATGTGGATATTTTCTACTCACATCGTCCTGATAACGACACTCCCCTGGAGGAAACCATGGGTGCGCTGGAGCAGATTGTACGACAAGGCAAAGCACTTTATGTAGGTCTGTCGAACTACTCTGCCACACAAACGCGTGAAGCGGTAGAAATACTCAAAAGTATGGGCATCCGCTGCCTCATTCACCAGCCCAGGTATTCGATGTTTGATCGCTGGGTTGAAGGCGGTTTGCTCAATGTGCTTGAAGAAGAAGGAATGGGCTGTATTGCCTATTCACCTCTTGCACAAGGGATGCTCACCGACAAATACCTTGATGGAATTCCACCAGGATCAAGAGCGGCTAAGGATACCGGATTTCTTCAACAAAGTCAGATTACGCCGGAATTGGTAGAAAAAGCCCGTAAACTGAATGACATTGCGGCAAACCGTGGTCAAAAATTATCGCAGATGGCCCTGGCCTGGGTTCTTCGCGACAGCCGGATTACTTCGGTTCTGGTTGGTGCCAGCAGTATGGAACAGCTGGATGAGAATCTGGATACTTTGAAAAATACTTCATTCACCAACGATGAATTTTCAGCCATAGAAAACATACTAAAAGAATAATCTTTTAGTTATCCAGGAATAACAAACCAGAACAATCAGTTACAGCTATGCCCTTTTCCGCAAAGCCCTTTAACAAGATCTTTGGCATTTTGCTGCTGACTTTTATTCCTTTAATTCTTTTTTTTGGATCTCTCGATACGATCAAAGACCGAGATAAATCCTGGTATGGTGGCGGATACGATCCTGAGTATGCCTATTTGTTCAATTCATTGAATATGGCAAGGTTAAAACTTGCCGGCCATATCGATCATCCCGGAACAACAATGCAGGTTACAGGTGGTTTGATTCTCAGGGCCAGCTGGCTTATCGATAAACGTGATGAGACCCTGACCAAAGCAGTACTTTCAGAGCCTGAACATTACATCAGGATATTGAATAATTCAACTGCTGTTATCGGATCTGTAGCTTTGTGGATTCTGTCTTCATTGCTGCTTATTAGAACCGGAAATTTCTGGTTTGCCTTACTGTTCCAGGCTACGCCTTTTATCTCAGGATTCGTTTTGTTTAACGGATTTACAAGAATTACACAGGAATTGATGCAAATGGTTGCCGCTTTTGCACTTTCTGCAACAGCTATTCTTTGGTATATTAGATCCGGGGGCAAAACTGATAACAGATATATCCTGCTGTTCGGGATAATCAGTGGATTTGGGATCGCATCCAAAATTTTGTTTATACCGCTTATGATCATTCCACTGGTTATTATTAACGGTCTAAAGTCAAAAATCAGGTATATTTTGACAAGCGTTTTGGCCTTCGTAGTATTCACCCTGCCTGTAGCCAAACTTTATCCCAATATGATTTACTGGATATACCGGTTATTTGTTCATTCCGGTCAATATGGTTCAGGTGAAATGGAGATCGTTGACACAAGCCGGTATTTCGACGACTTAGTTAACTTATTTATAGTCAGTCCGATATTATCTGTTATCGTTGGCCTCAGCATTGTAATTATAATTATTTCAGTGATTAAAAAACGCATATCTCAAAGTACCAGACTTGAACCTTACCATAAAGTATTGATTGCAGTTACCCTTGCCCAGGTAGCCGGGTTTTTACTGGTTGCCAAACAGCCAAAGGAATCTTACCTTTTACCTTATGAATGTGTGGCTGGCATAAATGCAGTAATCATTTTACATGTGATCACTTCGTTTATCAGAAACTTGCGCTTCAGGTATATAACGCAGGGAATTCTGACTTTACTTATGGTTTTCTTTGTTGTGATTTACGGTAACACTCGAAAGTTAAAAATTTACTCAACAGAAAAAAATGCTTTCTGGGAAAACCACTGGCAGGCAGTCATTTCAGATACAGAACCCCGGGCTGTCATCTTTTCCGACCCCGGATCTTCTCCTATATCAGGATTGTATTTTGGAAATGCTTATAGCATCAGGAGATATGTTAATGATTTACAAACAATTTACCCTGATTATTATGTATATGAAAGGTATAGCGGTAGAATCTATCATTGGGGTGGAGAACCATTTTCAATTTCAGATTTAACAAAAAAGTACAATGGAAGAGTATTTTATTCGGGACAAGTCTTAACTGATAAAGAAATCACAGAGTTTTTTACTGTGAGAGATTCAATTGCTTTTCAGAAAATTTATGGTAATGATCGTCAGGTGATTATGGCTCTACCAGAAACTTCACAATACTTGGTATTTTCATCAGCAGAAGCGATTTCCGGAGACTTAAATTTGCCCTTACAGGAAACTGGTATGCAGCATATCGGTATACTGACTGATGAAAAAGCCTTTGCAGGAAAAACTTCAGCAATAACCACCCCTGAATGGCCCTATGCTTTTTCTGTCGCACAACAAGCATTTCAGGAAGGTGATTCAATCACTGTTTCTGTCATGGTACAAGGGACTTCCTCTGCATTGAAACTTGTTGCCTCAGCCGATAATTCATCGCTGCTATACATGACTGCTTCGCCCAGTGGTGTATTTGAGAAAGATGATTGGAAACGAATCGTACTTAATTTAAAAATAACAAAATCCCTTGAAGGGCTTCCTATAAAGTTCTACGCATACAATAACGGCAACAAAAAAGCGTATTTCGACAATTTCAGATTGGAAGTAATTTCCAAACAACCAAGAATTTTTGATAAATGACCAATCTCTCTGATAATAAAGCCAAGGTAATTGCATCGATTGAAAAAATAGCCTTAAAACGGGATAGATACATCCGGAGGAGTGCCTATTACTATAAAAACCTGGTCCGATTTTTCCGCTTTTGTATTCCCGATGGTTCCCGGGTACTTGAAATTGGCTGTGGAACGGGGTTTTTATTGAATGCTGTAAAGCCTGGACATGGTGTTGGCATTGATATTTCGCCAACAATGATTCTGAATGCGAAAAAAAATTATCCGCACCTTAATTTCCAGACCATAGATGCAGAAGCTTTGGATCTGACTGAAACCTTTGATTATGTTATTATTTCTGACACGCTCGGCTATCTTGAAGATATTCAGAAGGTCTTCGGTGCTATGCGAAAGGTGATTCATCCCAACACCCGGATTATTATATCCTATCACAGCTTTTTATGGGAGCCTCTTTTGTGGCTGGTGCAGAAAGCCGGACTTAAAATGCCGCACCAACGGCTTAACTGGCTGAACCGTGGCGACCTGATCAATTTGCTTCAACTTGAAGGATATGATGTAGTTAAAACCGGGAGGAGGTTTCTTATGCCATTTTATATTCCGCTCTTCTCCTGGATATTCAACAAATACCTTGCACACCTGCCACTGGTAAATACTTTATGCCTTACCGGATTTATCATTGCCCGTCGACCTGAAGACAGAACCAAAGCCGGCAAACCACTGAGTGTAAGTGTGATTATTCCGGCACGTAATGAGAAGGGGAACATTGAAGATGCAGTGTTGCGCGTTCCCGAAATGGGTAAGCATACCGAAATTATTTTTGTGGAAGGCAATTCCACCGATGACACCCTGGATGAAATAAAAAGAGTTTGCGAAGCTTACAAAAATAAGCGCGATGTTAAATGGATGGTTCAGGACAGAAAAGGCAAAGGCGATGCAGTGCGCAAAGGTTTTGATCATGCTTCCGGAGATATTCTGATGATACTCGATGCCGACCTTACCGTTCCACCCGAAGATTTGCCTAAGTTTTACGATGCCATAGCCACCGGGAAGGGCGAATACATCAACGGAACCCGTCTGGTTTACCCAATGGAAGATGAGGCCATGCGCACACTGAATATGATGGGTAATAAGTTCTTTTCGGTAATGTTTTCATGGCTGCTGGGGCAACGAATTAAGGATACCCTTTGCGGAACAAAGGTACTTTCAGCCGAAAATTACCGAAAACTGGCGGCAAACCGAAGCTACTTCGGCGATTTTGATCCGTTCGGAGATTTTGATCTGATCTTCGGATCTTCAAAACTGAACCTGAAACTGATTGAAGTTCCTATCAGATACCGGGCCCGGAAATATGGAGAAACTAATATTTCAAGGTTTAAGCATGGCTGGCTGCTGCTGAAAATGGTGGTGTATGCAATGAATAAAATTAAGTTTATTCACTGATCCTGAGAAACATGAGGCACTAAATGCCACCCTCTCGGTTTATTTTACCTCATAAATATCCACACTCAGATTCCTGACATAAACCGGCCAGGGTTCACGGTGCCAGACATATACCTTAAGATTGTCAAGTAGCGTTCTTACTTCAGGGGTGAGGTAATAAAAACTAATGGTGTTCCATTGCCCGGGCATCAGGCTGTCGGCCATCACAGTTTCAGCACGATACTTATAAGCTTTCCCTATATGATGAAAAGCAGCAACAAGCATGGGTAATTTCCCCTGATAAGACTCAGGAATAAAAACTTCAACTGAAGTATAAATCCAGGCATGATCAAAAGAGGTGAGATTACTGTAAGCAATGTCAGGTCCCGGGGCATATGGATTCAACCCATTCAGCTTTAAAGCTCCTGTTGTGTCGGACGAAACCGGGGACGGCCCGAATAATGAGCGTTTTTCATATCGATCCTTATGTTTAAAGGTATCCCGGCTTTCTGTGCTTCTTTCAACCAGCAGCAGCTCATCAAGTTTTTCCTTGTCGATGTTTGTTTTTCCGAAAACAGCCCAATAGTAATCTTTTGTCATCCGCTCTTTATCAATGATGCCGGTTTCAAACTGCCAGGTCTGAAAAAGATTTAATACAATCAGTGCCAACCCGAAAAAAGCTGCGAGCCAACGGAGGCGGTGCAAAAACACAACCTCAACCAGACTGGCAAGCGGAAGTGCCAGCAAAACATAAGTCGGCACCATCGCTCTTGCGCTGAAACTTCCACCGGCATACCACCAGCAGCTCCATGAGGATACAATCCACAAATCGAGCAACACATAGGCAAGTATCGCAAAATTCCAGGCTTTGCTTCTTTTGTAAAGATGATAAAAACCTGCAAGTGCAAACAACATTACTGGAGTGTAAACAAACCAGCCTTTGCGGTAACTGAAAAGAAATTCAAAAATATATGGAGGGAAAAACCTGAACCCTTCACCCGGGTTGTCATAAGAATAAAAAATCCAGTTTCCGGTGGTGGTTTTCCAATAAATGAATTGAATTGATCCAACGATAATGGCAGGCACAAGAAATGAAATCACATGATTAATATTGGTTTTCATCACTTTAAACCTGAAAATAAACTGCCGCCATGAGCCTGCATTCCAGAAAAGCGGAATAAGCAGACAAACAATTTCAGAAGGTCTGATCAAAGTAATAAGTCCGCAGGTCAGTCCCATCTGAAAAGCCCGGTTCAGGGTTGGCCTTTCGTTCCAGTGGATGGTAGTGTATAGCAAAAAGGCGTATAGCGAAAAAAGGAAATTATGAGAAAGCAGTGTACCATCAAATGCGGTCAGTTGAAAATAATTGGTTCCGAAACCAATAAGCAGTATGGTAATGGCCGTGGTGCGATCATCGAAAAGCCGCAAAAGGAGCTTGCGGAGAATTATCAGTCCAAAAATTGCCCACAATATCCCTCCAAGACTGAGAATCAGCTGATAGGGTAATGAAAATCCATCAGCCGGATAACCCAAAGCGGGCGCAAGACAATGGGCAATAAAAAAAAACGGCGAATAGAGCAGAGCCAGGCCTGAGGTGTATTTGATAACCTTTTTGCCATCGACGCCACTAACCAGCTGATAGAGCGTTGCTGAAGGCTGGTATTTCTCCATAATTTCATCCAGCCATTCCGCGTTTTCAAGTCCGGGATCATCATAAATAAAAGTTGCAGGCAGGTAGAGATAATACCCGAATACATCCCAGCTCAATGCACGTGTAGGAAGTGAAATGCTTCGAAAAACCACCAGCGAAATTGCAAGCAGTAAAACCATGTAAGCCGATAATCGTCGTTTCCGAAACATCTTCTAAACAAAATAATCAGTTTTTCTTAAAAATCCTCCGGTCAAAAATACCAAACTTCAGGATACAGTAAATGGCACGAAAACCGTCTTTGGCACCAATCTTTTTGCCTTCATCATAGGTGCGGCCATAGTATGAAATTCCGACTTCATAGATTCTTACGGCCTTAATCCGTGAAATCCGCGAAGTAACTTCCGGTTCAAAACCGAAGCGCTTTTCAGTAAGTACAACCTTTTTGATGATATCAGCCCTGAACATCTTATAACAGGTTTCCATGTCGGTGAGGTTCAGGTTGGTAAACATATTGGACATAAAAGTAAGGAACTGATTACCAATTGAATGCCAGAAGAACAGTATCCGGTGCGGACCCATGCCCATAAACCGTGAGCCGTAAACCACATCAGCAACCCCTTCAAACATGGGCTTGAGCAGCAGGTTGTAATCGATGGGGTCATATTCAAGATCAGCATCCTGAATGATTATGTAATCGCCTGTTGCAAGCTCAATTCCCTTATGAATGGCAGCTCCTTTTCCCTGATTAACAGGCTGATTATAAGTCAGAATTTTTACACCCGGATTTTCATCAGCAAAACGTTGCATCACCTCGGCAGTTGCATCGGTTGAGCAATCATTTACCACAACAATTTCCTTCTCGATGCCGAAAAGCAATTCAGTAGCTATTACCTTATTCAGGATAAGGTGAATGGTTGGTGCTTCGTTGTAAGCTGGAATGATGATAGATAGTTTTGCCATTCTGTTTTTTTAATTGGTTAATCTTCGGGTTTTCTACTCTTTAAAATATGCTCTTTTTACCCTTGCCGAAATGCCTGTAAGTATTTCATAGGGAATGGTATCCATTTCTTTTGCAAGTCTGGCGATTGGCAATTCACGGCCGAAAACCAATACCTCATCGCCTTCTTTTGCATCAATTCCGGTGATGTCGATCATGGTCATGTCCATACACACATTACCGGCCACGGGAATAATATTTCCATTTACCAGAAAATGCCCGGTTCCGTTGCCCAGCCTCCGGTTGAGTCCATCGGCATAGCCGATTGGTATGGTGGCAATAACACTGTCACGTTTTGCTGTCCATGAACGGTTGTAGCCCACCGATTCGTTTTTGCTGACATGCGTTATCTGCGAAATACTTGTTTTCAGACTGGTAACTGTTTCAAGTTGAGATTGCTCTTTTTCATCAGAACAAATTCCATAAAGAGAAATTCCCAGCCTGACCATTTCAAACTGTGCTTCAGGGAAACGGAGAATTCCTGCGGAGTTGAGGATATGCCTCATAAAATTATAGCCCAACGCTTCTCTGAGTTCTTGGGTAATCCTGACAAATTCAGAAATCTGTTGTTGCGTATAAACGTCAAAATCTTTGCTATCGCTGCCAACCAGATGAGAAAATGCTGATTCAACCTTTATTTCAGGATGACTTTGCAGGGTTGCTATTAGTTCAGAAAGTTTATCAGCAGCAAAACCGAGCCTGTGCATTCCGGTATCGAACTTCAGGTGGATTTTAACAGACTCAGCGCTTACTTTAAATCTTTTGATTGCTGAAATCAACATCTGAAGCGTTCTGAAATTGTAGATTTCCGGCTCCAAAGCATGTGTAAGAATGGCTCCCATTCCACTTTCTTCAGGGTTCATCACCATAATGGGCAGACTGATGCCTGCTTTACGCAACTCCACTCCTTCATCGGCATATGCCACCGCAAGGTAATCGGCGCGATGAAACTGCAGGGTATTTGCAATCTCAAAACTTCCACTTCCGTATGAAAAAGCCTTAACCATCGCCATTAAACGGGTTCCCGGTTTGAGCCGGGAACGGTAAAAATTCAGATTGTGTACCAATGCGTCCAGATTAACCTCGAGAATGGTTTCATGTGATTTCTGCATCAGCAGACTGGTGATCCTTTCAAAGCCGAAATCGCGCGCTCCTTTTATTAAAATGCTTTCGTTGCTGAAATCAGCACTTTTAAACTGACGCAGAAAACTATCTGTATCCTTGTAAAAGACTGCTTTTGCATGAAACAGATCGTTATACTTTGAAATCGTTTCTCCAATGCCTATCATTCGGCTGATGTTTTTTGCATTCACCATGCCGGCAATCTTGTGGTAAAGCAGTTGCTCATTTAATTCACCCTGGCGCATATCGCTAAGGATCAAACATTTTGCATCGTGCTGATTCTGTTGCATCATAAAATCCAGTGCGATCTGCAAAGAATCGGGGTCAAAACTATAGGCATCGTTAATTATCGAGCAACTGTTGATTCCGGCATTCATTTGCAGTCGCATCTCGACAGAATGAAGTAGCTGCATGCGCTCCACCGTAACTGCATGACCATAGCCCAGCAACAACATCACACACCAGCAATGAATGGAATTTTCAACTGATGCTGCATCGGTAAACGGAATCTCAATCGCGATGTTACGGCCTTCAAAAATGGCTGTAATCAATGTTCTTCCGGTGAATGTTTTTACTTCGGTTATCTGCAATTTATTTCCTTCGCGGTAGCCCCAATCAAATAGTTTGGTTTCCCGGTTTCCGATACCAGAAATCATTGAGTCAACCATCTGATCATCACTGCAATAAATAAGGGCGCCAACTTCCTGAAACAGCAATAATTTTTCTTCCAGTTTTTGCTGATGCGAATTAAAAAACTGATCGTGGGCATGTCCGATGTTGGTCAGAATGCCAATTTCGGGTTTAATGACACGGGCAAGTTTGCTCATTTCGCCTGGCTGAGAAATGCCTGCTTCGAATATTGCAAGGTTGTGAATGTTTCTGATTTGCCATACCGACAATGGAACACCGATCTGCGAATTGTAACTCCGGGGACTTCTGACAATGGTTTTTTCGGGTGAAAGGAGCTGCCACAACCATTCTTTTACAATCGTTTTGCCATTGCTGCCGGTAATTCCGATCACAGGCAAATCAAATGCCGAGCGGTGGTATGCGGCAATATCCTGAAGTGCTTTAAGTGTGTCATCAACCTGAATAAAACCTGCACCCTCAAATTTTTGCGCAGGCATGGATGAAACCAAAAAGTACCTTACACCACGTTCAAAAAGATCAGCAATAAAATTATGTCCATCGTTTCGCGCACTTACCAGTGCAAAAAATATAGTATGCTGGGGTGTTGAAAGTTTGCGGCTGTCGGTAAGTATTTCTTCAATACAGTCATCGGTAAAGTTCCCTGACAGGCTTCCGCGTGTTAATGCAGCAATTTCCCCGAAGAGATAACCTTTATCCGACATATTGAAAATATTAGCGTTCGGTTTCCTGTTTTCTCATTTCCAATGGATTAGTCAACATCATGGCATATCTCTTCCTGTTGAAGTAAATATCAGAAGCCAGGTACATGGCTGCCCTGAAGGACTCTGAAGATGCGATATTTTTCCCTGCAATATCATAAGCAGTTCCATGTGCTGGCGAAGTCCTGACATAAGGTAACCCGGCAGTGAAATTCACCCCCGAGTCGAATGCCAGCGTTTTAAAAGGAAGCATTCCCTGATCGTGGTACATGGCCAGAATTCCGTCGAATTTTGTAAATTCAGAAGATCCGAAGAATCCATCGGCAGGGAAAGGACCGAAAGCCAAAATCCCACCGGCAAATGCCTTTTCGATGGCTGGTTTAATGATTTTTGCTTCTTCTTCGCCCAGCAAACCGTTATCGCTGGCATGTGGATTCAGGCCAAGAATTGCTATTCTGGGTTTTCTGATTCCGAAATCCTGCAAAAGTGACTGATTAAGTATTTTCATTTTATGCAACAGAAGTTCTTCGGAAAGCTGGCCGTGAACTTCACGCAGGGGAATATGTCCGGTTACTATACCAATTCTGATGTTTTGGCTTACCATAAGCATCAGGTAATCCTTTGCGCCAAATTTATTGGCCAGGTATTCGGTATGGCCGGGAAAATGAAAATTTTTCGATTGAATATTTTGTTTATTGATTGGCGCAGTAACCAAAACATCAATCAGGCCTTTTTTAAGATCTTCGGTTGCAGCTTCAAGCGATTGTAAAGCCAATTCTCCCGCCATCGTAGTGGACTTGCCAAGTTCTATTTTTACTTCCTGATCATTAATATTTATGATATTTGCGCGCTTAGGGTTAGCCAGATCAGCCTTTTTGATGAGATTAAAAGTAAAATCACTCATATTGATCATCTTACGGTGATACGAAGCAATTTTAGAAGAACCATAAACCACTGGGGTCAGCAAATCGAATATCCGGCTATCAAAGAGCGCTTTAATTATGATTTCGTAACTAATGCTGTTTATGTCACCATGGGTAATTCCTATTACCGGTTTATTGTCAGTTTCCGACATTTTTAAGTTTTGTTTATCATTAATTTAGCGCAAAGATAAGATTTTGCTATTTTAGCAGTTCATATTGTCGCTTTTATTTATGTACCCATGTTCTGTAAATATCAATGATCAACCCAATTGTACTTCAAAGGCTTAAAGAGCGCGAAAAGGAGCTTAACACGCTTTACCGGCTGAACAGTTTATTGACGAACGATAATCTGAAACCGGCAGCGTTGTTCCCTGACCTTATCAGCTTTCTTCCAATGGGTTTCCGGTATACAACCATCTGTGAAACAAAAATAGCGTTTGAAGGCTCAGAATGGAAAAGTGACGATTTCAGAGAAACACCCTGGATGTTATCGGCCGATATTGAAGTTGACAATAACATTTGTGGTAAGATTCAGGTGGTTTATACACAACTTATTGATGACTCCTCAGGAAACCAGTTCTTCCCCGAGGAGCAGAAACTACTCAATACCACAGCCAACCGGATTGGGAATTATTTCTTTCAGCAAAGGCTGAAAAATACAGTGATCTTAATTCAGACGGGTAAAGAGAGTGGCAACAATAACGGAAACGGAAACGGTGAAAGCGTGCTCAAACCCGACTCTGATCAACACTGGAAATGGCGGTTAAGAATGGCCGAGCGTATCAGTGAGTTGATAGATTTCCGCAGACTGGGAGTTAAAGCAATTTATCTTATTGGAAGTGCAAAAAATGCAAATGCGGGCCCTGCCAGCGATATAGATCTTCTTATTCATCACAAAAGCGATGTACAACAACTCAACTGCCTCAAAGCATGGATTGAGGGCTGGAGTTTGTGCCTGGCTGAGGAAAATTTCCAAAAAACCGGGTACCAGACTGAAGGTTTAATCGACCTGCATCTGATCACCGATAAGGATATTGAAGAGGCTACGAGTTTTGCTGTTATGATTGGCGCAGTGACCGATTCGGCGCGCCTTCTCAAAAAGTTTGATTACTGAACCAACCCAGCTATCTCCGCTCATGACTACCTCCTATTTTGTTTCAGACCTGCACGGAAACGTTTCCCGTTATGAAATGCTCTTCAGGGAGATTATCCGCAATAAGCCCTCATTTGTTTTTTTGGGAGGAGATCTCCTGCCACATGTTCACCGTTCAGTGAGGCTCAACAATAAAGAGATCCCGGATTTTATGAGCGATTACGTTATTCCCGGATTTAAAAATGTGCGCCGCCAGCTGGGCTGTAACTATCCGGAAATATTTGTCATCATGGGCAACGACGATCACCGCATTGAAGAACCGGCATTTCTGGAAGGTGAGAAGATTGAACTGTGGAAATATCTAAACAGAAGCAAATTCAAATTCGGGCCATATATGATTTATGGCTACCCTTATGTTCCCCCAACGCCATTTTTACTGAAAGACTGGGAAAAATATGATGTTTCGCGCTTTGTTGATCCGGGCTGTACAAACCCTGCTGAAGGATTTCGCACAGCAGAACCTGATTACGATCCAGAATATGATACCATACAAAAAGACCTTGAAACTCTGGCAGGCAACGATGATATGAAGAAGGCCATTTTCCTGTTTCATACCCCACCCTATCAATCGCTGCTCGACCGGGCAGCCCTTGAGGGAAAATATGTAGATCATGTACCTTTGGATGTTCATGTCGGAAGTATTGCTGTACAGCGGTTTATTGAAGAAAAGAAACCCTGGATAACCCTGCATGGCCACATTCATGAATCGGCAAGGATTACCGGACAGTGGAAACAGCAATTCGGGAGAACCTCCTCCTTTTCTGCTGCACACGACGGGCCGGAACTTGCCATTGTAAAATTCAGGATTGACGATCCCGATATTAACGAAAGGATTTTAGTGAAAGAATAACCCTGTTTTTGTAAAGTTTATTATATAATACTTATCTCCAATTTTACACAATGAAAATTCTACGTTACCTTTTGGTGGTCTTTATTGGCCTGACAACTTCATCTCAATGGATTCTGGCTCAATCCGATTCAGTTGTACTCCAAATTATCAAAGAAGGCCAAACCAATAATCAAACGATGCAGCATCTTGATATACTGAGTAACCGATTTGGCGGAAGACTTGTTGGTTCCGATGCCTATGAAAATGCAGCGGATTGGGCAGCATCAAAATTCAGGGAATGGGGAATGGAAGTTGAGATGGATGAAGCCGGAAGTGTTCCGGTTGGGTTTAACCGCGGTCCGTGGTTTGGACGTATGATGGGCGAAAAGTCAATGCAACTGCACTTTGTGACTCCTTCATACACTTCAGGAACAAAGGGCGTACAAAGGGGGCATGTCCTGGCTGAGCCAAAAACCCGGCAGGAATTCGAAAGAATGAAAGGCACTTTGAAAGGAGCCTGGATATTAATCACCGGAGAAAGCAATGGTTTTCCGATTGACTTCTCTGAGAAGGCAGACCGCAGACGCGACAGCATCATCAGCGCAAATGAAGCTGCGGCTTCTGACCGAAGAAACAATAGTGGCAGCAATGCTGAAAAACCGGAATACAAACCGGGCGATGAACCCGCACTCTTCTTTCGTGAGATGAGAGAAGCAGGAATTCTCGGCATCATTCAATCGGCTCCTGTACCTCTGGCTGCCCTGTATGACCGGAAAAACATCAACTACCTGAGTTTCGAAAACCTGCCTTCGACACCGGATATCAAACTTGATGAGCACCAATTTACAGTTATCGGACAAATGGTCAAAGAGCGCAGGCAGGTAATCCTTGAGTTTGATATTCGGAATCACTTTAAGCCCGGACCTGTTAAATTTCATAATGTCATTGGCGTCATCCGTGGGAGCGAATTCCCCGATGAATATGTGATTGTGGGCGGCCACCTTGATGCTTACGATGTCGCTACCGGAGGGATTGATAATGGATCAGGCGCCACTCCTTCGATGGAAGCCGCCAGGCTGATTATGCAGGCAGGCGGAAAACCAAAGCGTACCATTTTGGTTTGCCTTTGGGCTGGTGAAGAGTTCGGACTTTTGGGTTCGCAAAGCTGGATTGAACGGAACAAAGATAAACTTCCACGTATTTCAAACATGTTTAACCGCGATTCCGGCCCGCTGGCCCCAACAAGTATCAGCGTTTCTGATGCAATGTGGGAAGATATGCAGGCCATCTGTAAACCTGTTGAATCTGTTAATACCGACTTTCCCTTCCTTGTAAAAAAACGCGAAGCCCGTGCCAAACCCCTGAAACCCTGGGGAACCGATAGTGGTCCGTTTGCGGTTGAAGGTGTTCCAACACTCAGTTTCGGACTTGAGGATGTGAAAGGGTATAACTTCAGCTATCGTGAAATTTGGCATACCGAGAGAGACACCTTCGATAAAAGTATTGCAGAGTACCAGGAACATGCAGCAACGCTTACAGCTATTGTAGTCTGGGGTGTAGCAAATCTTGACCACCTGTTGAATCGGGCAGGATTCTACCTCGAAAAATAAGATAATTGCGACCCAGAAAATTTAAAGGCCAAGGGGAGGGGTTTTTTAGCAATGAATTTAACTCCCGGATAACATAATTTATATTACTGATTCTTTTCTGCAGCCCTTATCGCTGGTGCCAGTATTTCCATAACCCTTTGGGTTGCACCGGTTCTTTGGCTGACATACTCAGCTGCTTTTGCCGAAATCGCATCATGAAGCTCCTGCTTCATCAACAATTCACTTGCTTTATTGGTAAAATCAGCAGGAGTATTCACCGGAAAGGCTGCTTCAATGGCAACCATTTCGCGGGCTTCGCGGAAACGCTGGTAATTTGGTCCGAAAAAAACAGGAATTCCAGATGCTGCAGCCTCAAGAGTATTGTGAATACCTACTCCAAAACCTCCACCTATATAGGCAATGCTGGCATACCTGTATAGTTGCGAAAGCATGCCAATGGAGTCGATAATCAGAACCTCCTTTTTTGTCAGATCTGTCCCGGGAGCCTGACTATAGCGGATCGCATTATTACCATATTTAACAAGCAACCCTTCAACTCGGGCATCACTTATCTCATGGGGAGCAATAATAAGGTTAACTTTCCCTGCAGTTGTCCGGTAAAAATCAAGAATAAGGTCTTCATCCTGAGGCCAGGTGCTACCAGCTACAAGCACATGCTTACCGGCTGCAAACCTTTCAATCAGAGGGAATGGCTGCTGAAAAGCCCTGGAAGTAACCACCCTGTCGAAACGGGTATCGCCCGAAACTGTAACATTTCTCACATCCACAAGGTTAAGTAATTCGGCTGATTCTTCATCCTGAACAAAAATCATCTGAATTTTTCGCAGATGGGTTCTGAACCAACCCCCATACCATCTGAAAAAGTGCTGATCGGGTCTGAATATCGCTGAAATAGTAAATACCGGTACTTGATGTTTGAATAGCTGATCCAGGTAGTTGAACCAAAATTCATATTTCACAAAGATGGCTACCGTGGGTTTGACAATACCTACAAATTTGCGGGCATTATACATGCTATCGATGGGAAGGTAAAAAACATGGTCCACAAAATTGTATTGACTCCTGTGATTGTAACCCGAAGGAGAGAAAAATGTGAGCAGTATCAGATGTCCGGGAAATTCCTGCCGATAGGCCTCTATAACAGGTTTGCCTTGCTCAAACTCTCCAAGTGATGCACAGTGAAACCAGGCAACAGGGGCAGGATGTTTACCGGAATGATGGGCTGCAAATACTTCTTCAAGCTTGACAAACAAATCTTTACGTCCATAGTGCCAGTCCCTTGCTTTTATACTGAAAAGAGCCGCTATTCTCAGGATAAAATAATAAAAAACCACACCGGTACTATAGAGAAACCTCATGTTGCAAAAAGATTATTGACATTAAATCAAAAAAAACAAGCGTGTTAATAGTAGTAAAAATCACTCGGAGCCCTCTTATAAACCGGAACAATCCATCCGATTTTTAATCCGGTATATGTGTCAGTAAATGACCCGGAATTGAATTTCATTTCGGCAAAATTATAAGGCCGCACATGTTCGGTGAAACCAAGGTTCACATCAATTCCTGCAAAGAAATTTACTTTTCGTGAATTTCCGAGATAAAGATAACCCAGAAAAACATTGGTTGCAAATCCATGCTTCAATTCATCGTAACCTTTTACGTAATCACCTGTAATCTGAGGGGCAGACTTGCTGCGGTGTTCAATATAAATTTTGTGCTGAAGGTAGCCGAATCCTGCTGAAAGCAAAATTCCTGAATTCCTGTTGGGGCCAAATACCGGGAAAATTTTTCCCACGCGCGACATGGCCGAAAAACTTCTCATGTAGAAATGATAATCAGCATAGATCCCGCTCATATCTATAATATTTCCATCAGAAGTGGTTATCCCTTTTAATATTTCGTCCTGTTTTTTAAGATTATTTCCAAAACCAAAATTACTTTCAACGCCAAAAATCCAGTTCGACCTGGTTTTGTACAAATAACCCGGGCCAACCTGAGAAAATCCTCCAAAGCGGGAGGCCATATCCTTTCCGGGAAATTCATAGGAGTATGTAGCATAAATGAGATTGGCAACTATAGAAGAATCGCGGACGTTTTTCTGTGCAAATGCGCCGGATGAGAGCAAAATGAAAAAAAGAAATAGTTTCAGTATATTTTTCATTTTCCGGACAAAGGTTTGAACAAAAGTGTTGAAGATTGGTGTTTAAATCCCGGCAAATATAGAAATAAAGTACATCTCATGGCTCTGTGTTAAAGCGAAATAGGTCAGGCTTTTCAAAATCCTTATCTTCAGGTATTTGACTTACTTCTTTTTGATAATTTGAAGATAATTAAGAATTAGCTTGCCAGCAGCCTGATAAGGGGTAGAAATTCCGGACTTTATCTCTGCTTCGGCCTGATGAAGTAAAGGTTTAATTTCTGCATGCCGGTAAAAAAGATCATGCAGGTGTGAGTCGATGGTATCAAACATTATTTGCTGGTTCTGATGCAATCTTTTCTTTTCAAAATAGCCATTTTTCTTTGAAAAATTGATGTATTCACCTATGGTGTCCCAAATCAATGAAATTCCATCGCCGGTGAGCGAGGAGCAGGTAAGAGCTGGTGGCGACCAACCTGAATCAGGCAATGGAAACAAATGAAGCGCATTTTTTACCTGAGTACAGGCTATCTGTGCTCTGGTCTTGTTATCGCCATCGGCTTTATTGATGGCAATGGCATCGGCCATTTCCATAATGCCACGCTTGATGCCCTGTAACTCATCTCCTGCGCCTGAAATCATAAGCAGCAAAAAGAAATCTACCATAGAATGAACAGCTATCTCTGATTGTCCCACTCCAACGGTTTCCACAAAAATGGTATCAAAACCTGCAGCTTCACATAAAATAATAATCTCACGGGTTTTGCGGGCTACCCCACCCAGTGATCCAGCCGATGGTGAAGGCCTGATGAATGCGTTGGGATGAACCGAAAGCCCCTCCATGCGGGTTTTGTCGCCCAATATGCTACCTTTTGTCCGCGAACTGCTTGGATCAATGGCCAGAACAGCCAACCTATGGCCTGCTGAAGTCAGGTGATTGCCCAGTGCTTCAATAAAGGTACTTTTACCAGCACCGGGAACTCCGGTGATTCCCAAACGTATGGAATTGCCGGAATAAGGCAGACACAAAGCAATTAATTCCTGAGCAATAATCTGGTGCTCGGGTAAAGAACTCTCGACAAGGGTAATGGCCTGACTGAAAAGAGACCGGTTGAAGTTGCGGATTCCATCCAGGTATTCCGCAGCACTGAGCAGGTGTTTTTTGCTTTTCCTGAAACTTTCCAGAGCTCTTTCATTAAGTGAAGAGGGCTGCTCAACCCCTTCCTGAACCCTTAAAGCAGAATCAAAATTCTCAGAATCAGTTATTTCATTCACATCCATTTCAAATAGCACTTTATGCAAAGGTAAACAATTCGGTGTTTCTAACTTAATATAGCCCACTTCGCCATGATATAAACAGCAGTCAACAAAAAAACAACGATCAATCTGATATCTGAATAAAAAACATTGTAAATTTGCAACCCTGAACAAAAATTCTCTCCGTAGCTCAGTTGGTAGAGCAAATGACTCTTAATCATTGGGTCACAGGTTCGAGCCCTGTCGGGGAGACAAATCGGGATGTAGCGCAGCCTGGTAGCGCGCTTCGTTCGGGACGAAGAGGCCGCAGGTTCGAATCCTGTCATCCCGACTAGTTTAGCAGAGCCTGCCCGTAAACATCAGGCAGGCTTTGTTGCCACTTTAGCTCAGTTGGTAGAGCAGCGCATTCGTAATGCGCGGGTCGGGGGTTCGAGTCCCCTGAGTGGCTCATAAAGGCCGGTATTATAACCTGTTTTTTCTTTGTTAATAGTTGTTTGTTCCATTCTGCCTCACACCGGAAGAGCAGTCTTGTCATTCTAAACATGACGAGACGGGTCGGGGGTGCGAGTCCCCTGAGTGGCTCTTTAAGCCAGGTATTACAACTGGTTTTTTCTTTGTTAATAGTTGTTTTTCCCATTCTGCCTCACACCGGAAGAGCAGTCTTGTCATTCTAAACATGACGAATCGGGTCGGGGGTTCGAGCCCCCTGAGTGGCTCTTTAAGCCAGGTATTACAACTGGTTTTTTCTTTGTTAAAAGTTGTTTGTTTCCATTCTGCCTCACATTGGAAGAGCAGTCTTGTCATTCTAAACATGACGAGACGGGTCGGGGGTTCGAGTCCCCTGAGTGGCTCATAAAGGCCGGTAATATAACCGGCTTTTTGATTTTGATTGTGTTCCTGTAAATTCAACCTGTTCATCCGGAAGAGCAGTCTTGTCATCTCGTCAAATTGGGATTTGACAAGACGACGAGACGGGTCGGGGGTTCGAGTCCCCTGAGTGGCTCATAAAACCAGGGATTCCACCTGGTTTTTTCTTTTTTACAGATTGTATTTCTTGTGTTGCCTCACCCTGGTAGAGCAGTCTCGTCGTCTTGTCAAGGTCCACAGGATTTTGACAAGATGACGAGACGGGTCGGGGGTTCGAGCCCCCTGAGTGGCTCATAAAGGCCGGTAATATAACCGGCTTTTTCTTTGTTAAAAGTTATTTGTTTCCATTCTGCCTCACACCGGAAGAGCAGTCTTGTCATTCTAAACATGACGAGACGGGTCGGGGGTTCGAGCCCCCTGAGTGGCTCATAAAGGCCGGTATTATAACCGGCTTTTTCTTTGTTAATAGTTGTTTTTCCCATTCTGCCTCACACCGGAAGAGCAGTCTTGTCATTCTAAACATGACGAGACGGGTCGGGGGTTCGAGTCCCCTGAGTGGCTCATAAAGGCCGGTATTATAACCGGCTTTTTAATTTTGATTGTGTTCCTGTAAATTCAACCCGTTCATCCGGAAGAGCAGTCTTGTCATTCTAAAAATGACGAGACGGGTCGGGGGTTCGTGTCCCCTGAGTGGCTCATAAAGGCCGGTATTATAACCGGCTTTTTGATTTTGATTGTGTTCCTGTAAATTCAACCTGTTCATCCGGAAGAGCAGTCTTGTCATTCTGATAATGACGAGACGGGTCGGGGGTGCGAGTCCCCTGAGTGGCTCTTTAAGCCAGGTATTACAACTGGTTTTTTCTTTGTTAAAAGTTGTTTGTTTCCATTCTGCCTCACACCGGAAGAGCAGTCTTGTCATTCTAAACATGACGAGACGGGTCGGGGGTTCGAGTCCCCTGAGTGGCTCTTTAAGCCAGTTATTACAACTGGTTTTTTCTTTGTTAATAGTTGTTTGTTACATTCTGCCTCACATTGGAAGAGCAGTCTTGTCATTCTAAACATGACGAGACGGGTCGGGGGTTCGAGTCCCCTGAGTGGCTCATAAAACCAGGGATTCCACCTGGTTTTTTCTTTGTTAAAAGTTGTTTGTTCCATTCTGCCTCACACCGGAAGAGCAGTCTTGTCATCTCTCTCGCGACGAAACATGTCCTGGGCCGGGATTCCCAGAGTGGCTCGCACTGGCCGGCAATTTATGGTAATTTAAGAAGCTGAATGATTGTAAATCCTGCATTGAAAATGTTGTGAAAGAGAATTGCAATGGCTTTAAATGAAGAATTAAAATTCAAATCCTAAGATCACTAATTTTTTATACCTTTATGTATAATACCATTTGGTATAAAATAAGATCAAATGAAATGAAAGATTCGCCGTTCAATTATGGAACTACAGTCAGTGGGCATTGCTTTACTGACAGGAGGTCTGAAACAGCAAAACTGCGAAGCAATTTACTCAACGGAATCAATACCACCATTATATCTCCACGCAGGTGGGGAAAATCCTCGTTAGTCGAAAGGGTTATAACCGATATAAATGAAACCGAAAAAAACACCAGAACCGCAATTATAGATCTTTTTTCTGTTGGATCAGAAGAGGAATTTCTGGAGTCGTTTGCCAGGGAAATCATTAAAGCCTCTTCTTCGAAGTGGGAGGATTGGATGAGTAGTGGCCGGGATTTTTTCAATAGGTTAATACCAAAATTAAGTATCGGGTCGGACCCGTATACCGATTTTATGTTGAGTTTCTCCTGGGATGAATTGAAGAAAAACAGTGACGAAGTGTTGAATTTGCCGGAAACCATTGCCAGATCGAAAGGAATAAGATTTATTGTTTGTCTGGATGAATTTCAAAACCTTGCATCTTTTAATGATTACCCCGTGTTTGAAAAGAAGCTAAGGGCGGCCTGGCAGCGTCACAAATCAGTTACCTATTGTCTGTATGGAAGCAAGTGCCATATGATGACGAATATCTTCAACAATCCCGCCAAGCCATTTTATCGCTTCGGCGACATCATGTTGCTTCAAAAAATAGAAACAAAAGAGTGGGTAGATTTCATACGTAGCGGGTTTGTTAAAACGGGAAAACAAATTGATGAAAAAACTGCTTTAGAAATCCCGTTATTAATGAAAAATCATTCCTGGTATGTTCAGCAGCTCTCGCACTATGTTTGGAATTTAACGGAATTTAAAGCAACTTATATCGAAATAAACAGTGCATTGAAAGAGTTGATCAATGCCAATACTCCCTTATATCAAAAGGAAACTGAAAACATAAGCCAAACACAACTTTATTTATTAAAAGCGGTTGTAAAAGGCGAAACTCAATTTACCAGCGCTGCCGTAATGCAAAAATATGCACTCGGAACGCCTCGGAATGTCAGTAAAAACAAGGCTATTCTTGTAAATTCAGATCTCATTCATGATATAGACAGTGCATTTGAATTTGTTGATCCGGCATTTGAATTATGGTTTAAAAAACAGTACTTTAATCAAACTTATTCTTTCTGAACAAGCCAGTGCAAGGGTAAAGAAAATACCGACCTGAATTAAATCAACAAAAACTCAGGGATCTTAATGGAGCACACTCACATATTCAAGCCGGGGGCAGGTTCCCCTGAGTGGTTGACAAAACCAATTTTAACCGGCTTTTCAATGAGTACTTCCGGCCACTATACCTGCAAATCCTTTTTCTTCTTTTCAGGAAACAACAGGGAAGCAGCAATGCTGACTCCAAGAATGGCAAGTATGACGTATAGTGAATGAGCGGTGGTAAATCCTATGTCTTTCAGCCAGTGATGTACCAGCATTTTTACTCCGATAAATATCAATAATACCGACAATCCGGTTTTGAGATACCTGAAAATATCGATGATATTTACCACCATAAAAAACAAGGCCCTGAGGCCAAGAATGGCGAATACATTGGAAAAAAAGACAATGTAGGGGTCTTTTGTTACGGCAAAAATGGCCGGTATGGAGTCAACGGCAAAAATCAGATCGGAGAATTCAATCACCATCAATACAATAAAAAGCGGAGTGATGTAGAGCTTATTGTGTTTGTGGATGAAAAAATGGTGCCTTACAAAAATCGGATAGACAGGAAGATACCTGGAAGCAAATTTTACCACCGGATGATTTGTGGTGTCGATTTTTTCCTTCTGATTTCTGGTAATGAACATCTTAATTCCTGTAAATATCAGTAAGGCTCCGAAAATATAGAGAACCCAGGCGAATTGCTGGATGACGGCCGACGCTGTGAAAATAAAAATAAAACGCAGTACAATGGCTGCCAGAATGCCCCAGAACAAAACCCTTCGATAATATCTGGATTCCACGCCAAAGGCATAAAAAATCATAACCATGACAAAAATATTGTCAACCGATAAAGCCTTTTCTATCAGGTAACCGGTCAGATATTCTAGTGCCAGGTTATTTTTGTAAACCCTGAGCGCTGCTTCATAATTCAGGCCATCTATTTTAACGGGATGACTGTATTTTTGAACCAGCATTTGAATATCGGCTACTGTCCCCTTTGCGCCCAGATGAATCCACTCTCCATGAGTCAGCAGAAGTGCGTAAAATCCCAGTGAAAGTCCAATCCACAGCAGCGTCCAGAACAAGGCTTCCCTGAAAGGGATGATATGATTTCGGCGGTCAAAAACGCCCAGATCAAGCAAAAGCACCCCGGTAATTAATGTCACAAAAACAGAAAAGAATAGAAGCTCGCTGGAATTCATTTACAGGTAAGAATATATCCGCAAAATTAGATATTTACGAGTTCATAATATGATGTATGATGAAAACAATTTTAAGTTGAAACTGATTAAATTAATGTGACCGGGTTGAAAAAACTTTCTAATTTTGAGCACTATTAAAACAAAACATATCCCTGAAAAACAAACCACTATTCCAACCTGAAAAGCAACATTCATAAAAATTCTATAATATCATGTCAAGTTTCACTGAATTAAATCCCAACCCTCTGGTTCAATATCTGAACAAACCAGCAGCCGAATTCACAAAGGCCGATCTTGTTAAATACGTTGAATCCCACAACATTGAACTGATAAATTTCAGATACACCGGTGGCGACGGAAGACTAAAAACATTAAATTTCGTTATCAACTCTCGCGACCACCTGAACAGTATACTTACAACCGGTGAACGGGTGGATGGTTCAAGCCTTTTTCCATTTATTGAAGCCGGCTCCAGCGATCTGTATGTAATTCCCCGTTACCGCACTGCTTTTGTGAATCCGTTTTCGGAAGTTCCCGCTCTGGATATTCTCTGCTCCTATTACAACAAGGACGGCCAACCCCTTGAAAGTTCACCGGAATACATCCTGCACAAAGCCCACCTGGTTCTGAAAGAACATACCGGACTCACCTTCAATGTAATGGGAGAGTTAGAGTATTATATCATAAGCGAAGATGAAGACATTTTCAGGGCTGTGGATCAGAAAGGCTATCATGAGTCGTTTCCATTTGCCAAAAACGAAGCTTTGCGTACCGAAGCCATGACTGCCATGGCAAAAGCCGGATGCCTTATCAAATATGGTCATTCTGAAGTCGGTAACTTCTCACTCGACGGTAAATTGTATGAACAGAATGAGATTGAGTTTATGCCCACCAACCTTGAAGATGCTGCCGATCAGCTTATCATTGCCAAGTGGATTTTAAGGTCGCTGGCTTATCAATATGGCGTAACGGTAACATTTTCTCCAAAAATTACTGTCGGCAAAGCCGGGAGCGGAATGCACATTCACACCAAACTGGTTAAGGATGGTAAAAATATGATGGTCGAAGGTGGGGTACTGAGTAAGGTTGCCAAAAGGGCAATTGCAGGCTATCTCGACCTGGCTCCATCGCTTACGGCTTTTGGAAACACCAATCCGACTTCCTATTTCAGGCTGGTGCCTCATCAGGAAGCGCCCACCAACATATGCTGGGGCGACCGCAACCGCAGTGTGCTGGTCAGGGTTCCGTTAGGCTGGACCAAAGGAAATTCAATGGTTTACCATGCCAATCCCATCGAAAAGCCAAATGGTGAAGACCTCACTCAGCTTCAAACCGTGGAATTCCGCTGTCCCGATGGTTCAGCTGATATTTATTTGCTGCTTGCCGGACTTACCGTTGCAGCACGGCATGGCCTTGAAATGCCGAATGCCCTTGAAGTTGCTGAAAAAACCTATGTGGATGTCAATATTTTTGATGAAAAGCACAAGGAGAGGCTTTCACAATTGAACAAACTGCCTGTATCATGCTGGGAATCAGCAAAGATGCTTGAGCAGCAAGCCGATATCTATCTGCAATACGGAGTTTTTTCAAAGGGGGTAATCGAAGGAATCGCCAAAAAGCTCAGAAATTACAACGATGAACATCTCAGAGAAGAAGTTAAGAGCAAAAATGAAAAGATTATGAGCCTGGTTGAGCAGTATTTCCACTGCGGATAAATCCGGGATTAAATCATAAACAATCAGTCGGACCCTTCGGATTTTTTTGAAGGGTTTTTCTTTGTCTTGCTGAAACTTATCAGCTTGCGTCCAAGATAAATGCGCCTTAACCACAGAGGCAGTACAATGGCTCCGATAATCAAATAGGGATAGTAACTCACTGTTCTCCAGGCAAGTGCCACAAGTGTAGTAAGGTCACCCGAAGTTCCGGCAATAAACTCACGAAGAAAAATCGGAAAGAAATACTCTGCAATGCCGCTTCCACCGGGTGTTGGACTAATCAGCATAATGACCCACATCATCAGTTGCCGTGCGAGAATCAGCATATTATCCGAAAGATTAACCGGACCAATAAAAGCCATGATCAAAAAATTGACCACCCAAAACCGGGCTGTCCACGAAAAAATGGTTGACCCAAAAGCTTTTGCCCAAAAACCAACGGATTTACCTCTGAGCTCAGCAGAAGTAACAATTACCTGATCGCCGGTAACGGTAGCTCCTTCGCGGAATTTGAGCAGGGGTTTTAATGAGGTAATCTTTACCAGCAACCATTTTAAGCCTCCCGGATTGATAAAAATACCGTAAGCAATGAGGAGGATGAGAAATAAAATGACTGCATAGCCTATAAAAAAAACACCCATGGTACTAAACCTGCTTCCGGCTAAAATAATTTCGGGCCCGGCCACCGAAGCACGGCTATATCCGGCTATGAGAAAAATGAGGGGAACCATAACAATGTAGAACAATTCATCGAGCATGGCTGTAATTACTACAATGGCCGTAGATCGCCCGATTCCCAGCTTTTCTTTGGTCAGTATAAAAATTGCTATGGCTGAACCTCCGACAACCGAAGGTGTAACACTGGAGGCAAACTCCCACAACATAATGACTTCAAACGACTTGCGCCAGCTCAATGTATTTCCGGTCAGTAGCCGTATTCTGTACATATAAGCCACATCTCTGACAACCATCATCATAAAAGCGAGGAAAAAATAAAGCACTGAATACCACCTCCAGTTGATGGAAGCCATATCACTCCGGGTAAGATCATTGAGAATCATGTAAATGATTACCGCAAACCCAAGAATCACAGGAATGATTATCCTGCGAAAAGCAAATATTTGTAAAATTCTTCTTTGCTGGCTGGGCATACTGCTGTATCAATATTTCACGAAATTAACAATAAACATCAACTTTTTATTGCTGAATGATAAATATAATTGATAAAGCGCATGAGCTTAGGTTCATTCATCAGGTCATAAAAAGGTTAAATAGTGACATATTGACATGTTAATCTGGTTAATGCAGACGTTATGTCATATTTTTCTTTGATATTTTGCAATGGAACGGAACTTGAAGTAATCGAACCAAACAAAAAATAAAAAAAACTAAAAAAATAAGGAGGACCTAAAAATGACAATGATTCGTTTATACAATCAGCCGGTAACCGGAAATGTAATGGAAAACTTTTTCAACAGTCCACTGCGCAATTCACGCTCAAACACTACACCTTCAAACATTTACGAACATGAAAATGCCTTCGTTATTGAACTTGCAGTTCCGGGCTACAGCAAAGAAGATTTCAGCATTACCCTTGAGCAGCAGAGACTGACCATAGCTGCTGAGCAGAAACAGCATGAAATTAATGATGACAAATTTCTGCGCAGAGAGTTTGGAATAAACGGGGTTAACAGAAGTTTTGTATTGCCGAAAACTGTAGATGCCGATAACATTACTGCCGATTTCAACAATGGAATTCTGAATGTAAGGATTCCCCTGCAGAAAGAAGCCAGGATTAAAAAAGAGATTGCAATCTCGTAATTCATCCCAACATAACCTCAAGTGCCGTATGAGAATATCTACGGCACTTTTTTTTTGCCCAAAAAATTGACAGGGTAATTTTTGGGCATCAGAAGTAATTGCCTGAACTTAATAATTTTTGCGCTTTGGCTAAAAAAGATGCCTGAACGGGATGAGCAATTGACCTATGATTTTTTCAAAAAGCGGGCGGGTTTTCCACTGATCATAATTGAACGGAATGCTCATTGAAAGGGTTTCGCTGAGGTGGGACTGAAGCTGGGCGATGAGGTTTCTGTTTCGCCCGAAAAGCATAATCTCATACTGATACCTGAAGCTGCGGTAATCGAAATTCGATGAACCTATTGCAAATATTTCATCATCGACCAGCATGCACTTTGAATGAAGATTTCCGGGAGTAAAAAAATAAATCTTTACCTTATTTCTGTAATAAAAATCCATATACTTCGCCCTGAGGAGATCAACCAGCCTCACATCTGAATGCAGCGGCATTATAACATTCACATCTACTCCTCTCTTTGCGGCCAGCATCATCAGCTTTCGAAGTTTATAGCCGGGAAGAAAGTAAGGTGTTTCTATGAAAATTGAATGACGGGCTTTCGCTATAATATGTTCATAACGGTTTTTAATCAGTTGCCGGTAAATGGAAGGCAGATCCTGCACAATTTCATAGCTTCCGTGAGTGATCGTTTTCTTATAGGTAAATTTATTGAAAATGTATTTCCGGTATTTCTGATAACTGTCGTTGAATGTTTTTTTGAAATCACGGCTGATCGGCCCATCAATCCTAAGCATAAGCTCTCGCCACTGCAAAGAGTAGGCGGTAAGGTTGGCCGAACCAATGTAGGTTACTTTATTATCAATAATCAGTAGTTTTCGGTGATTGCGTCGGTGGTTCTTGGTGAAGAAATCGATAAAAAATTTAATTTTCTTGAAAAATCTCACCTCTCCACCATTCATGACTAAAGGATCGAAAAATGCAGGAGGCACGCCGGTTCCCCATGAGTCAACGAGTACCCTTACTTTTATTCCCTGGCGGCATTTAGCGGCAAGTGCATGAAGATACCGTTCGCCAACTTGATCGCTACGGAAACGATAAATTTCGAAAGATATGCTCTCCCGGGCCTCTGAAATATCCTGAAGCATAGCTTCGTGAAACTGCAAAGGATTGCTGAATAAACTGGTTTTATTCTGATCGGGTTGGTCCACAACTACAGGGTAAAAATGTTGATAATCTTACAAACTTAGATGATTTTGGGCACATTCACAAACAAAAAACCAGGCAAGATCTCTCTGCCCGGTTGAAGTCGTAAGCTTATTGAGGTTATTTATCAGATTTAAGTCTTTTACCTGGTTTTCTTCAGTACCGGTTCAAGCGCTTTTTTAATTTCAATGGCCATTTTATCGGAAAAACCATGCCCTGTAAATGAACGTTGAAACTTTGATTCAATATGAATATTGTTACCTGTAAAGGATTTGTGGATATTAACATTTGTAATGTTGCTCAGTGGAATAGAAATTGTCTTGTCTGAATTCAAGAACAGACCCTTCTTTTTGAAGGTAATATAAACAGGGCCGATTACAAATACATCTCTTGAAAAAGGATTTCCAGAGCGTAATATGCCTGACCTGAAAACGTGCAGATCTGAATACATGATAACAATAATAAAATTCTTACCAGGAATATTGTCTGTTAAAACTTAACTGAGTATTATTCCTTTGATTCATACAACTCTTGTGCTTTCTATATAATTCTAAAAGATCTGCATCGCTGAGCCCTTTGGTAAAATCGTAAAATTGCTTTGAGGTCAGGTTTTGACACAACGACATCAAATGGCAGGATTTTACCCGTTCACCCATAGCGCAATGAGTATAAACTCCCATCAGGCTGACCAAAAGAAAACTACGATCCATAGATCAATGATATTACTGAAACAATTTTTACTATTTAAAAACAGGACAACAATAATATTAAATAAAAAATTGTTTTTTCGATCAAATGTATATTCGTTAGTATTTATTTATCAAACGTATATTAAATACAGTAAATAATGCAAAACAGCCCTACAGGGTTTTTAATATTTTGAGGAGTGCAGCTCTTTTTCTGTACGACACAGGTATCTCGGTATTGTCCTTTAGAATACAGATAAGCTCATCTTTTTTAAATCGTTTCAGAAAGTCAATATTAATAAGGTGCGACTGATGCACCCTGATAAAATTGTGCTCTTCAAGAAAAGGCACAAACTCTTTGATGGTCCTGGAAACCATGACTTTTTCATTGTCGTTTGTATAGAAGACGGTATAGTTGCCATCTGATTCACATCTTATGATGTTGGCAGTATCGAGCACATCAATGGATTCGGCGGTTTTGAGGATAACTTTCTGGCTTTTATTGTTTCCGGGATTCTTTTGATCGTCAAGTAACTGAGTCAATCGTTCGTTCAGATTTTCGAAATCCACTATTTTTTCAGCCTTTTCCACAGCCATTTGGAGTTCATCAGGATCGATGGGTTTGGTTAAATAATCAATAGCATTGAATTTAAAGGCTTTGATGGCATATTCTTCATAGGCAGTTACAAAAATAATTTTGAAACTCACTGGCACCATTCTTCTGAGAAGATCAAAACCCGATCCATCGGGCATTCTGATGTCAAGAAAAACGAGTTGTGGACGTTTATTACGAATGATTTTTATACCCGACTGAACATTTTCTCCTGTACCAACCAACTGAACCTGTGGGCAGTACAATTTCAGCATTTCAGTTATTGTTTCACGCGATCTGATTTCGTCGTCAATTATTACAGCATTTGTCATAATCAATATTTTGGTCACATTTGGCTTCAGGAATCTTGTAGTAAAATTAATCATTTCGGGCAAATACCCTGAAAATAATTCATTAAATGTTGTGGACTGAACACCATGCAATACATGCCATAAACAGCCAGGCAACATCAGATATTCTTATATTATTTACAGAATTTAAAGTGCTTAAAGCTAAAAGCTTAACTTTGTCAGAAATTATAAAAGAATCTGACATGCTTAAATCCATGACCGGTTTTGGTAAATCAAGCATTGTGCTCGATGGCCGGACCGTAACTTTTGAAATCCGTTCTCTCAACAGCAAACTGCTCGACATGAACCTGAGGTTACCCTCACTTTTGCGCGATCTGGAGCCTGAAATCAGGGGTTTGGTTACCCGCATTGCCGAGCGTGGCAAAATAGATATCAATGCATCGGTTGAGATCAGTGGAACTGATTTACCTGCCAGCATAAACAAACCGCTTGCCATTGCCTATTACCTTGAATTACAATCACTTGCTTCGGAATTACAGGCACCTGACCAGGATTTGTTTTCCATTGTTATGAAAATGCCTGAGATTACAAAGAATACCCGGGAAGAGCTTTCGGCTGAAGATAAGTCCCTGTTGTTGCAGGGGGTAAACGATGCCCTGAAACTCTTCGATGAGTTCAGAAAACACGAAGGAGAACTTCTGGAAAAAGATTTTTCGGAACGCATACTGAAGATTCTTGATGGACTTGATCAGGTGACTCCTTATGAGGAGCAGCGAAACATTCAGATGCGTGAAAAACTCAGAAACAGTTTTGAATCTTTTATTGAAAACAATAATTTCGATGCCAACCGCTTTGAGCAGGAAATCATATATTACCTCGAGAAACTTGACATCACCGAGGAGAAGGTAAGGCTGAAAAAACATTGCGATTATTTTCTCGACACCCTGAAAGCTGACGATGGAGCCAATGGCCGCAAACTCTCCTTTGTTTCACAGGAGATTGGCCGCGAAGTCAACACACTCGGTTCAAAGGCCAGTGATGCCATCATACAGAAGATTGTGGTTGAAATGAAAGACGAACTTGAAAAAATTAAAGAACAACTTGCCAACATCCTGTAAGTATGGTTGAGAAAAACAAAGGCCGGCTTATTGTAGTTTCGGCACCTTCGGGTGCGGGCAAAACCACCCTGGTCAAACATCTGCTTTCTGCCGGTCTGAATCTGGGATTTTCGGTATCGGCTACCAGCAGGGCTCAGCGAAAGGGTGAAGTTCACGGAAAGGACTATTTTTTCATTACCGGCGAGGAATTCCTGCAACACATTGAAGACAGCGATTTGCTGGAATGGCAGGAAGTCTACTCAGGCAGTTATTACGGCACTTTAAAATCGGAAGTTGATAACCTGCTCAACGCAGGAAAAAATGTCATTTTTGATGTTGATGTGATAGGTGGTTTGAATATCAAGAAGGTTTTCGGTGATTCGGCACTGGCCATATTCATTAGCCCGCCATCCATCGAAGCCCTGGAAATGCGCCTGAAAAACCGCAGCACCGACAGTCCTGAAACCATTGCAAAACGAATGGAAAAAGCCCTGACAGAGATGGCATTTGCACCCCATTTTGATGTCATTGTTATCAACGACAATCTTGAAGAAGCCAAACAAAATATTTACGACCTTGTTTCGCAGTTTTTCAATGCATCATGAACACCCGACAAAAACCAAATAAAAGCAAGCCGACCGGCCTCTTCTTCGGGTCATTCAACCCCATTCACAACGGGCACCTCTGCATTGCAGAATACATGATTGAATTCGGAGGACTTCAGGATGTGTGGTTTGTGGTATCGCCCCACAACCCGCTCAAGGATAAATCCACGCTGCTCTCAGATCAGTACCGGCTTGATATGGTTGAAGCGGCCATCAGGGGAGATGAAAGGTTCAGGGTTTCGGATATAGAATTTCGCATGCCCCGTCCTTCATACACCATTGACACCCTTACGCGGTTTTCGGAACAATATCCCGACCGGAACTTTGTGCTTATTGCCGGCACCGACGTACTGCCTTCGTTTCATAAATGGAAGAACTATGAGCAGTTGCTGGAGCATTACCAACTGATTATTTATCCACGCCACGGAGAGGATGATCACCCCCTGCTCAAACATCCTTCCATCAGCCTGATTCAGGCTCCCAGAATTGAGATATCGGCAAGTTTTATTCGCGAAGCCATTAAAAACAACAAAACCATCCGGTTTTTCCTACCGGAGGCAGTAAGAGAAATCATTGAAAAAATGGGTTTTTACCGGCGGTAAGCCAAAAGCTATCAGGGATTCAGGCACCTTCTGAAAAAATCGCGGAGAACCGGGAAGATCTTATCCGGCGCCTCCATAAATCCCATGTGTCCCACATTATCGAGAAGCTGAACCTGTACATTGCGTCCCAGCATGGCCTGGGCCATAATTTTATTGTACGGCATGCGGCTGTCGTTGCGCCCGGCCACAAACAGCACCGGCAAAGTAGTTTCAATCAGAAAATCGAGGCTGCCTGTTCTTTCGCGCATGCCTTCGAGGGTAGCAACAATTGCTTTTGCCGAAGTTGAAGTTGCCCTGTTTCCAAGTATTTCTATCGCGGCAGCCAGCCGTTCCTTATTTTCTTCAGCAAAAAGATCGGCAATAAACTGCCTGATAAAACCGGTATGGTTCAGTTTTACAATATTGATCATACGCCGGCGGTTTTCTTTTGCCTGTTCATCGTCGGGAGCGGCATGGGAATGAAGCAGGGCAATGCCTTTTACCTTGTCGGGAAAGCGTGATGCCAGATCGAGCGCAACATATCCGCCAAGGCTGTGGCCACACACCACAAACTGTTCCAGACCTTCATAGCCTGCAACCGCCATAACCACATCCGTCATTCCGGGTATTGAATTTACATCGCCTGAAAGGCCGCTTCGCCCATGACCGGGAAGATCAATCATCAGTACACTGAACTCCTTTTCAAGCAGAGCCGCAAATTCGTTCCATATTTCCACCGATTCCATAAAACCATGCAGCCATATTATCCACGGACCATTTCCGGTTTTCCGGTAACTCACCGGTGCATTTTTATAGGTAATTGATTCTGACATTATTGTTGAATTTAGAAGAATAATTATGTTGGCAAACTGAGTGCCACAAAGGTAAGCCTGTATTTTGTTCTAATTTGCCAGAATCTGCAGATTATTCTTTGGTATGAAAAAAGAAATTGCCCGACAGGCGCACCGGCTTTTAAACTGCGCCCCGTTTGAAGGTGTCGCCCTGGGCAAAGTCGCCGGTTTGCCATCCTTTGCGGAACCACGACATGCGCTGTTGCGAAGTGCCATGGGTAAAATCATCGGGTACCACCCGTCCCTGTGATTTCATCTGAATGTTGTCATCGCCAACGGCTGCTGCTGCTGTAAGTGCTTCTTCAATATCGCCGTCTTCGAGTATATCCATCATTCTGTCGGCATGATGCGCCCACAATCCGGCCAGAAAATCGGCCTGAAGTTCAAGTTTTACGGTAAGGGCATTTGCCTCTCTTTCGCTCATGCGTGAACGTGCCGATTGCACCTGCCCGAGTGTACCCAGCAGATTTTGAACATGGTGCCCTACTTCATGCGAAAGCACATAAGCTACAGCAAAATCGCCCTGAGCCCCAAAGCGTTCTTTCAGGACATCGCAAAAACTAAGGTCGATATAAATTTTTTCATCGCCCGGACAATAGAACGGCCCGCTGGCGGCGCTTGCAAAACCGCATGCCGACTCCACCTGATTGCGGAAAAGCACAAGTTTGGGCTCACGGTAGGTCTTGCCTGATTGCTGAAAGATCATTTTCCAGACCTCTTCGGTATCGGCAAGTACCACCGATACAAACTGTGCCATTTGATCCTCTTCGGCCGATGCTTCAACCGTTTGGGTGGTCCCATCTGTATCCATGGTTCCCAGTATCTGGCTTGGATCTCCGCCCAGCAACCACACAATCAACACAATGGCAATGGTGCCTATGCCGCCACCCATAACCATTTTACCGCCCGACATTCCCCGGCGGTCTTCTACATTCGAGCTTCCTCGTCTCCCTGTGATGCGCATGATCTATAAATTTTTTATGTTGAAATACTCTGTTCTTCAAGGTTTCTGCCTTTGCAAATCAAGTTTCAGCCATTTTGCTCAATAGGCCAGTTTTGCCTGATTTTCAGCGGATTTTTCTTTTGCTAATATACAAATTTATGAGCAACAATTGAAATCCTATCCTGAAAATGACAAGTGCAAGCCAACATTTTATTTTAAGGATTTGTTCATACAATTCTTATCAGCAATCGGGCAGGCTTTGTATCTTTGGAAACCCAAACCATCGCCTGAGCCTTGACTGAAAAAGAACACATTACCCTTTTTGCAGAAGTACTTTTGCCGCTTCCTTTACAAAATTACTTTACCTATCGCATTCCCCGTGAGCTAAACGATGAGGTTTTGCCCGGCATGAGGGTAGTGGTACAGTTTGGCCAGAAAAAATTCTATACCGGCCTGGTAAAACGGGTACATGCTGACCCGCCCAAAGTCATGGCACTGAAGTATGTGCTATCGGTAATCGATGATTTTCCCGTGGTTAATGAAAAGCAATTCACCCTGTGGGAATGGATTTCAAAATACTACCTGTGTACACCCGGCGAAGTGATGGCTGTTGCCATGCCCTCGGCGTACAAACTGGCAAGCGAAACGCGGGTAGTCATGGACCCTGAATATGTAATTGATTCTGAAACACTTAATGATCGTGAATTTCTGATTGTTGAAGCCCTCCACACACAGAAGATTCTTTCACTTTCGGAAGTCAGCAGGATTGTGGGCCTGGCTAAGGTGATTCCGCTTACCAAAAACATGATCGAAAAGGGCATCATCAGGGTGGAAGAAGAAATTACTGAGCGATACAAACCCCGCCTGGAAACCTGTGTGAAACTCAGCGAAGCCTTTTTGGATGAGGAGCATCTGAATATGGAGATGGACAGGCTATCTAAAAAAGCCTTCAAACAACTGTCGGCCCTGATGGCATACCTCCGGCTCTCCAATCATTTTTCTGATCATCCGAAAGAAGTGAGCCGAACAGAATTACTTAAAATACAGGGTATTTCGGCAGCTCAACTCGATGGTCTAATCAAGAAAGAAATTCTTACAACCTATACCCGGAGTGTAAGCAGGCTGGTGCACAAACAGGCAACCGAAACTGCAGAAAACCTCGTGTTTACTCCGGCCCAGCTTAAGGCACTTGATGAGATAAAGCCTGAACTTCCGGGCAACAACATCATCCTGATGAAAGGGGTAACGTCGAGCGGCAAAACCGAGATTTACATCAGCCTCATCAGCGATATTATTGGCAGTGGCCGGCAGGTACTTTACCTGTTGCCCGAAATTGCGCTCACCACTCAGATCATTGCCCGTCTGCAGAAATATTTCGGAGAAAAAGTAGGTGTTTATCACTCCAAATACAATGAATTGGAGCGGGTTGAAATATGGAACAAGGCCAATGTTCCCTTGTCGGGCAGCCAGAATCAGAGGCCTTTTCAGATTGTGCTGGGAGCCAGGTCGGCGTTGTTTCTGCCATTTACCGATCTGGGCCTTATCATTGTGGATGAGGAGCACGACTCATCGTATAAGCAGAATGATCCGGCACCACGCTACAACGCCCGCGATGCCGCTATTGTACTTGGGAGCATTCACAAATGTCCGGTTTTACTGGGATCTGCCACACCTTCGCTCGAAGGTTACTACAATGCCATGAGCGGAAAATTTAAATTTGTGGAGCTCAATGAACGGTATGGAGGGGTAGAAATGCCCGAAATCAGGATTATAAACATCAGGGAGGAAACCCGCATGAAGCGCATGAGATCACATTTCTCACCCCAGCTGCTTCAGGCCATGGAAGAGGCCTTAAATCTTGGAGAGCAGGTAATTCTTTTTCAGAACCGTCGTGGATTTTCGCTGAGGCTGGAATGCGACACCTGCCATCACACTCCCGAATGCATAAACTGCGATGTCACCCTTACTTATCACAAGCACATCAATCAGCTGAAATGCCATTATTGCGGCTATTCCACGCAGGTTCCTGCAGTTTGCCCTCATTGCCAGAGCCCCGACATTCACATGCGTGGTTTCGGCACCGAAAAGGTTGAAGAAGAGCTTTCGCTCATATTTCCCGATGCAAAAACCGGCCGCATGGACCTTGACACCACCCGCACCAAGTATGCCTACCAGCGCATCATCGGCGATTTTGAAAACAGGAAAACAGACATTCTCGTAGGAACACAAATGGTAACCAAAGGGCTCGACTTCGACAATGTGAGTCTGGTGGGCGTGCTTTACGCCGATGGAATGATGAGCTATCCCGATTTCAGGGCCATAGAAAGAAGCTACCAGCTGCTGGCTCAGGTAAGTGGCCGGGCCGGGCGCAAGAACAAGCGCGGACTGGTTATGATTCAAACCAACAACCCACAACACCCGCTACTGAAATGGGTAACCGACGATAACTACCGGGCCATGTTCGATCAGCAGAATGCCGACCGGTACAAATACAAATATCCTCCACACTTCAGGTTGGTGATGATTTCGCTGCGCCATAAAGATTACAATTTACTGAACCATGCGGCCGGTGTGCTTTCCGGAATGTTGAAACCCTATTTCGGCAATCTGATGCTGGGTCCGGAATATCCATTGGTTTCGCGCATCAGAAATCTATACATCAAAAACATCATCCTTAAACTCGACAAAGGAATACAGGGCCGGCAACTGAAATTTGAAGCCATGAGAAATGTGGGCATTTTGCGGAGCATGGCAGAATTTAAAAGCGTAAGGGTAGTCGTGGATGTCGATCCCATGTAAGGATTGCTATGTCTGAGGCTCAGAGAGGCAAAATGTTTACAGAAATGATTGTCACAGCTTGAAAAGTCACGAAAAAAATAAATACTATGGCAAAACGATTTGAAATAAAAATATTTGAAGAGAAAACAGTGATAACCGCATGAGATGCCGAAAAGGAAAAGTGGTATTTCTCTATTATTGATGTGATAGAAGTTTTAACAGGCACTGACAGGCCAAGAAAGTATTGGAGTGACCTGAAAGCTAAACTGAAAAAGGAAGGAAGGAAGTTGTCCGCAAAAATCGGACAACTGAAATTACAGTCCTCAGATGGGAAATCCTATAAAACCGATGTAGCTGATACCGAACAGCTTTTTCGTCTTATTCAATCCATCCCATCCCCAAAAGCAGAACCCTTTAAACAATGGCTGGCTCAGGTAGAGGCTGAGCGCTTGGACGAAATGCAAGACCCTGAACTCACCATTGACAGGGCACTGGAACAATACTTGAAACTTGGTTATTCAGAGAACTGGATTAACCAGCGCCTCAAAAGTATTGAGATACGAAAAGAATTAACAGACGAATGGAAAAAAAGAGGATTGAAAGAAGGTGTTCAGTTTGCAACGCTTACAGATATTATTACCAAAGCATGGAGTGATAAAACCACCAAAGAATATAAAATTCTGAAAGGCTTGAAGAAGGAAAACCTACGGGATAATATGACCAATACCGAACTGATTTTAAACATGCTTGCCGAAGCATCCACTAAAGACATATCGGCCGCAACAAATCCGAAAGATTTTGAAGATAGCTAACAAGTTGCCCAACAAGGCGGAAATGTAGCAAAGGTTGCACGCAAAGAACTGGAGGCTAAAACAGGTAAAAATGTAGTTACTTCTCTAAATGCCAATACCGCTTTGCAATTGAATGAGGTTAATAAGAAAAAACCGAAAAACAAAAAGAAGTAGATATTATAAAAGAACTCATAATTTAAAGCTTATAAATAATCTCTGGCAGATCTTTTTGAACCCGGAAACCGACTATTCGTTTCCATCAAAACTGACAAAACAACTACAAAAGAAAGGTTGTAACCACTTCATAATTCTAATCGCTTTTATTGTAAATTTGCCACATTCACCTTTACCCGACTCATTGTTGGGGATCAACATATTACATCACTGAGAGCAATGCATAAGTGATGAACCGTTTAACATTTCTGTTTCATGGAAAAACAAGATAAAATATCGCCCGAAAAAAACCACTTTATTTCACGGGGTTGTTGTCATCAACCCAGTTTGATTCATAAAAACGATACCATTTTCAAGCACGGATGCAGTAAGCTCGATGCCTATGACTGGATTGGCAAAATACCTCAGCCCGAAAGCCATGTACCTTTTGACTGCGTTGAAGTCAGGTTTAAAAATAACCGCAAGGACTTTTTCAGAACCGGCACCGATTTTGACCTGCACACCGGGGATATTGTAGCTGTTGAGGGCAATCCGGGACACGACATCGGTATTGTTTCTCTTACCGGCGAAATCGTTAGGCTGCAGATGAAAAAACGCAATGCAGACCCAAAGCGCGACGACATAAAAAAGGTTTACCGGAAAGCCAGGCTGAGCGATATTGAGAAATGGATCAATGCCGTTGAAAAAGAGGATCATACCATGTTCCGTTGCCGGGAATTTGCTTCAAGGCTGAACCTGAAAATGAAAATCAACGATGTTGAATATCAGGGCGATGATACCAAAGCCATATTTTATTACACAGCCGATGAGCGCGTTGACTTCAGGGAACTGATTAAACTGCTGGCCGAAGAGTTTAAGGTAAGGATTGAAATGCGGCAAATCGGTGCACGTCAGGAAGCTGCCCGCCTTGGCGGAATCGGAAGTTGCGGCCGTGAGCTTTGCTGCTCAACCTGGCTGGGCAATTTCAACACCGTAAGCACCAACGCTGCCCGTATTCAACAGCTTTCGCTCAACCCTCAGAAACTGGCCGGACAATGCAGCAAACTGAAATGCTGCCTCAATTATGAATATTCAGCATATGCCGAAGCCCTGAAGAACTTTCCTTCAGAAGATACACAGTTGAAGACTTTAAAAGGCGATGCCTTCGCACAAAAAACCGATGTATTTGCCGGCATTATCTGGTATGCCTACAAATCAGAGCCAAACAACATTATGGCCATTCCGGTTGAAAAGGTCAAAGAAATCATTCAGATCAACAAAAAAGGTAAATCCATCGACAAGCTTGAGGATTACGTTACAAAAATTGAGAAAAAAATTGAGTTCGAAAATGTTGTCGGGCAGGATGACCTGAAACGCTTTGATAAGTAGTTTTCTTTGAATGTATCGGAAGTTAAACCTGATGTTGTATAATAGCTTGCTCAAATTTACGTTGAACAATACATGAAAAGAATTTTTGCTGACTTACTTAAAATCCGGCTGTTGCTGATATTAACGGTTGTAATTGCATTCACGGCCTGCGATCAGGACAAATTTTTCGATGAAAGTCTCAGTCTTCCCGGCGATACATGGCCAAAAGAGGAAGCCCTGAGCTTTTTGGTGAACATAGAGGATACGGTCAGCCCTTATCGATTTCACATCAACGTTAGAAACAGCACATCATACGGTTACAATAACATATACTTTTTCCTGACAACTGAATATCCGGGCGGAGGTTATTCACAGGATACCATTGAATGCCTGCTGGCCGCAAAAGATGGAAGCTGGCTGGGCAAAGGTACCGGAAGCTACCGCGACAACCGCATACACATTCGCGATAATATCAGGTTTCCCCGCAAGGGAACCTACACCCTGCATCTGAGGCAGGCCATGCGCGAAAATGAACTCAAAGGCATATCGGAAGCAGGAATAAGACTTGAAAAACAATAAAAAACTGAATTATTGCCGGCGTTGTCATGTTTTAGGCAGCAGCGGAAAGAAACCACAATTGAAAATTAATGGTAAAAAAGTCAAAAAGTGAGAAGGTTAGCTTAGCGCAGTGGCAGAAAAAGTTCTGGGTTACTTATTTCTCGATGCTCGGATTTGTCGTGCTGCTTTTCACCGCCATTTCGTGGGGATTGCTGGGTTTTATGCCCTCATTCGAAGAGCTTGAAAATCCAAACAGCAACCTGGCTTCAGAAATTATCTCGGCCGATCAGGAGCTATTGGGAAAATATTATATTGAAAACCGGTCAAACATTCATTATGCTGAGCTTTCAGAGAACCTTGTAAACGCAATTATTGCCACGGAAGATGCCCGGTTTGAAAGACATTCGGGTATTGATGTCAGGGCATTGTTCAGGGTTACTTTTGGCATTTTGACAGGTAATAACAAAGGTGGTGGCAGTACCATTACCCAGCAGTTGGCCAAAAATCTCTTTCCACGGAAACTGAACCGTAACTATTTTGAAACTGTATTCATCAAACTGAAAGAGTGGGTGGTGGCAACCAAACTGGAGCGCAATTATACCAAAGAAGAGATCATTGCCATGTATTTCAACACGGTGGAGTTTGGAAGTAACTCATTTGGCATCAAATCGGCAGCAAAAACCTTTTTCAATAAAACGCCTGCTGACCTGAACATTGAAGAATCGGCTATGCTGGTAGGTATGTTGAAAGCCCCCACCTGGTTTTCGCCGGTTCGCAATCCCGAAAGGGCCATTAAACGCCGCGAAGTGGTGCTGCACCAGATGCGGAAATACAATTACATTACCGAACAGCAATACGATTCAGTCAGAATTATACCGCTTGATATGTCGGATTTCAGGCAGCAGGACCACACTTCAGGCTCAGCCACCTACTTCAGGGAGTATCTGAGGGGAGCCATGAATGCCAAAAAACCCAACCGCAAGAATTACTTCGACAAGAAAATATTTGCCGAAGATTCGCTGCAGTGGATTACAAACCCGATATATGGCTGGATAGAGAAAAATCTCAAACCCGACGGCACAAAGTATAACCTCTACAAAGACGGCCTGCGCATTTATACAACCATCAACTCGCGCATGCAGTTGCACGCTGAGGAAGCTGTGGCTGAGCACCTTGGCAACGACATCCAGCCCGCCTTTTTCAAACACTGGAAAGGCCGCGAAGAGGCCCCGTTCGATTTTCCACGTGCCCAGGTAAAAGAGGAAGCAAAAAAGCTGATGAATGCATCGGTGAAACGCTCTGAGCGCTACCGTAAAATGAAGGCTGCCGACATGCCCGAAGATTCAATCATGATGTCGTTCAACACCAAAGTCCCGATGAAGATTTTTACCTGGCAGGGAGAACGCGACACTGTAATGACTCCCTGGGATTCAATCCGTTACTGCAAATTTTTCCTGCAGGCGGGACTTATGTCTGTGGAACCCCACACCGGATTTGTGAGGGCATACGTTGGCGGAATCAATTACAGTCATTTTCAGTACGATCATGTAAAAATGGCCAAACGCCAGGTAGGCTCAACATTTAAGCCTTTTGTTTACACGCTTGCCATGCAGGAAGGTGATTTATCGCCATGTTCCAAAGTAGCAAACATACAATACACCATCGACCTTCCCGAAGGCGGAAGGTGGGAACCCCGGAATTCAAATGACTTTAAGCAGGGAGAAATGGTTACCCTGAAAGAAGCCCTCGCCAACTCGATCAACTGGATTTCGGCATTTCTTATCAAACGATATTCTCCAACGGCTGTAATAAAAATTGCCCGCAAAATGGGTGTTCTGAGTCCGATAGATGCGGTACCCTCTATTGCGCTGGGTGCCACTGACCTCACCCTTTATGAGATGACCGGTGCCATGAATACATTCGCTGCAAAAGGAGTTTATATCGAGCCGTTGTTTGTAACCCGAATTGAAGATAAGAACGGCAACGTTCTCGCGCGTTTTATGCCCCGGCAGGAAGAAGCCATGAGCGAAGAAACGGCTTTTCTGATGCTTGAACTGATGAAAGGTGTGGTTGAAAGTGGAACAGGGGTAAGATTAAGGTATAAATACGGAATAAATTACCCTGTAGCAGGTAAAACCGGAACTACACAAAACAACACCGACGGGTGGTTTATGGGCCTCACACCCGACCTGGTAACAGGTGTATGGGTTGGCGGCGAAGACCGGAGCATACGATTCCGAACCATCACACTGGGACAGGGTGCAAATATGGCACTTCCCATTTGGGCACTCTATATGAGGCGTGTGTATGCCGATGAAAAACTCAAACTTTCAACAGGCGACTTCGAACGACCAAACTCACCTTTATCAGTTGAAACCAATTGTGCAAAATTCGAAGCAGAACAAAAGAACAGTGATAACCGATACCAGATCAGCGACTTTTAAGAATCCACATGGCAACTGGCATTTCCCGTATTTTGAATAAACTGAAGACCTTCACTTCAAAATCTTCTCTTTGCTGCCATTTTGTATGGAGTAGAATTTCGCTCCTCATTTTGTGGCTTCTTTTTGCCGGAGCGGTTATCTATAACGTGCAAAATCAGGACTGGCTGAAGCCCCACCGCCTGGTTAAAGATGATGTTCAGAATTATTACATCTACACCGTAGCCGCTGTGGTTTACCACAATTACCGGCTTGAGGAGGTTTATGCCAAATTGCCCTCCGATATAAAAACCAATCTCTGGATTTCGCGGCACGAAGAGAACAACAGATACTATTCGAAGATGTCGATGGGTATGGCAATGGTGTATGCTCCTTTTACGGCATTTGCCCATTACGCGCTGGTTCCCTTTATGAATTATCCCGCCGACGGCTACTCTCCCCCTTACAGGATAGGTCTGCTGTTGAGCGCCTTGTGTTTCTTCCTTTTCGGACTGTGGCAGCTGAGAAAAGTTTTGCTCAAATACTTCAGCGAACCGGTAGTTGCACTTACGCTGATCGTTGTAGCCTTTGGTACCAACATCACCTGGTACATCAGTTCCGAAGCCACCATGTCGCATGTGTATAATTTTGCGCTGGTCCTTTACCTCTACCGGCTGATTGAACGCTGGATTGCAAAACCAACCTTCGGATTAACCGTTCTTACCGGCCTTGTTTTCGGCCTTATTGTGCTTATCAGGCCTACCAATATCATGTTTATCGTGCTGTTTTTCACAGGTGGTGCGTTTGTGGAAAGGATCACATTCCTCTTAAAGAATTATGCGGGTCTTTTGCTTATGATGGCAGCTTTTCTGCTGGTGTGGGCACCGCAACTCCTCTTCTGGAAATGGGTGAGCGGCAACTGGTTTTTCTACACCTACAACGAAGAAGGTTTCTTCTGGAACAATCCGCAGATCATCAGCAGCCTGTTCAGCTATCGTAAGGGATGGCTGCTCTATACTCCCCTGATGGCACTGCTCTTTGCCGGACTTCCTTTCCTGTGGATAAAATACAGAGGCCTGTTCTGGCAAGTGATCACTGTGTTTATATTGGCAACCTATATCAACTCATCATGGTGGTGCTGGTGGTTTGGTGGAAGCTTTGGAAACCGCTCCTACATTGATGCCTACGGAATTTACGCCCTTGCCATCGCTGCTCTCTTTCAGGCAGTGGGCAGCCTCAGAAAAACATGGCTAAATCTTGCCGGCACCCTTATTGTTGCTGCATTTGTGTGCCTCAACCTTTTCCAGACCTGGCAATACCGCATGGGAATCATTCATTATGTTTCCGAGACAAAAAAGACCTTCTGGATGAATTTTCTGAAGACCAAACATCAGCCCGGTTATTATGAGAATCTTGTTTTTCCCGATCATAAGTTGGGCGTAGCCGGCATTTACTATTTCCCGACAGAAAAAACAGACCCCGAAAAACAACTGATCAGAAAAAAAATAGAGAAGAACAGGGAGTATCTGATTACTTACTACAAAACAATTGCTGAATCCAATCCTGAACTCAGGCAACAGATACTCGGTGGCAGGAAGCCTTTAGATGAAGATCCTTTCTTCACAAAATGGGCAGAAGATCAATATGAACAGTTAAAGAAACGATACTGATTCTGTTGCAAAACACCGGCTTCCAGGTTTTCCTCGCAGGCTTCTGAACGAAAGTTTCAGCTTACAGCAACACAAAAGATCCAATCCATAATGTGCATGATAAAAATCATTGATTTGCGTCATTTTTCTGATCAACTTGCTTACATTTGCTGCCTGTAAATTTCCGGTAGGCATCATTTAATCCGTTTGAAATGGTTTTCAGCAGCAGCCTTTTTCTCCTGTATTTTCTACCTGTCTTTCTATTGTTCTATTATTTTGCCGATGTAAAATACAAGAACTATGTTGCCCTGGCAGGCAGTCTGTTTTTTTACGCCTGGGGTGCTCCTACCTTTATTTTTATCGTCATTGCCTCCATCATTGCCGATTTTTATGCCGTAAAGGTGATGCACACATCTGTGGGCCGCACAAAAAAGCTGTGGGTTGCTTTTTCCATTACGCTGAATATAGGATTGCTGCTCTATTTTAAATATGCCAACTTTTTTGTTGAGAACTTTAACCTTATGGTTGAGGCCATGGGAGGCAAGCCGGCCGAATGGGCAAAAGTGGCGCTTCCCATAGGTATATCGTTCTTCAGTTTCCAGAAGATGACCTATGCCGTGGACGTCTATCGAAAGGTGCACGTTCCCCTGAAACGTATCAGCGATTTTGCCCTCTATATTTTAATGTTTCCTCAGTTGATTGCCGGACCCATTGTCCGTTTTAACGAAATTGCCGATCAGCTTACCGACCGTCGTGCTAATGAAAACGTGGACAACCGCCTTACCGGATTTTTCAGGTTCGCGCTGGGATTGGGCAAAAAAGTACTGATTGCCAATGTGCTGGGTGAATATGCCGACACCGTTTTTGCCATGGACCCGGCAGGTATGAGCACCGCCACTGCCTGGATGGGCGTATTGGCTTATGCTTTTCAGATTTACTACGACTTTGCCGGTTATTCCGATATGGCCATCGGACTGGGGCGAATGATCGGTTTTGATTTTCTTGAAAATTTCAATAATCCCTATATTTCTCAGAACATTTCAGAATTCTGGCGCCGCTGGCACATCTCACTCGGCCGCTGGATGCGCGACTACCTTTATATCCCGCTTGGCGGAAACAAGGTCTCGATGAGTCGTTTGTACTTTAACCTGTGGCTGGTTTTTCTGATCTCAGGTTTCTGGCATGGGGCAGCCTGGAATTTTGTGGTTTGGGGTGCTTTTCATGGCTTTTTCCTGATAGCCGACCGCCTTTTCTTGCTTAAGTTTTACTCATTTATTGGTAAGTACCCGGCCATCATCATCACATTTATCATTACCCTGATCGGTTGGGTGCTTTTCAGGGCCGATTCACTCCCCTATGCCATCGACTTCACCGGACGAATGTTTAGTTTCACAGCCGGACCAGCCGTTTACATCAGTCAGAAAGTGTGGATGATACTTATTATCGGTTCTTTCTTTGGGTTTTGGGCTGCTTTCGGGAATATTGAAAAATGGCAGATGAAACTGTATGCCAAAAAGCAGAAAATGTCGACCCTGATGATCATGACGGCTGCTTCTGTTGTGCTGTTTATCATCAGCCTGGCTGCCATTACCTCTTCGGGGTTCAATCCGTTCATTTACTTCAGGTTCTGAAATGAAGGTCTTTAAAAATATCCTTTTCGGCCTGTTGATGATTATGCTGGGCCTGCCGCTGATACAGCGGACAGTTCCGGTTTTTGACCAAACCCCACTGAAAGGTGCCTTTACAATTCCTCAAAAACCAACCGCCTCTTATGCATCGGTGCTTGATGGTTCTTTTCAGGATGCCTATAACGACCACTTTGAACACACCATCGGCTTTCGGCCTTTGCTGGTGCGGATCAACAATCAGATAGCCTATTCGGTTTTCGACACCGCCCTGGCCAACGGGGTAATCATCGGCAAAGAAAACTACCTCTTTGAAATCAACTATATCAAAGCCATCAAAGGCTGGGACTTTCTGGGCAACGATGTCATTGAAACCCAGGCACGGAAAGCTGCTTATGTGCATCAAAAGCTGAAAGAGGCCAATAAAACCATTGTTTTTGTTTTTGCCCCGGGCAAAGCTTCGTTTTTCCCTGAATTTATTCCTGATAAATACTTGCAGAAGCCTTCGGGCGAAAACACCAATTATGCTGTTTTCAGCGAAAAATTCAGGAAGTATAATCTGCCTGTGATCGACTTCAACAGCTGGTTTGTACAAATGAAGGATACCGCTTCGTGGCCGCTCTACCCCCAGTGCGGCATTCACTGGAGTGCCTATGGCGTAGCGCTGGCAACCGATTCGCTGATTCGGTTTATCGAAAAAGACAGAAATATCGATATGGTGGACTTCGGCTGGAACGGTTTTGAATTCCCCGACACCCTTCGCAACCCCGATTACGACATTGCCGTAGGTATGAACCTGCTGTTCAGAATTCCGCATTACAATATGGCTTACCCTAAAGTCTGGTTCGGAAACAATGAAGGCAAAACCCGCCCCAATGCCATTGTGGTGGCCGACAGTTATTACTGGAACATATTCGGCAAAGGCTATGGCAACCGCATTTTCAGCGATAATAATTTCTGGTATTACAACACCGAAGCCCACAACCCCTCATGGCAGGCACCCCGCAAAACTGCCGATCTGGATATGGCCGACGAACTCAGCAGAACCGATGTCATCATCATTATGGCGACCGAAGCCAACCTCTACCGCTTCCCCTTTGGCTTTATCGACCGGGCTTATGATGTGCTTTCAGAGAGTGCCGGAATAGCTTCCTCGGTCTCTTCTGAGGATTCAAAAAATCAGGAAATTGAAGCCATTATGAAAAGCATTGATGCCAATGCCGAATGGAAAGAAAAGGTGCAACAGAAAGCCATAGCAAAAAATATCAGCTACGAAGAAATGCTGAGGCTCGATGCGGAGTGGGTGTGGGAGAATAAGAGGAAGTAGGTGGTGGGTTGTGGGACGCGTCAGGAAACGCGCCCCATCGTCAGAATATATGGACGGCATTGCAAATGCCGCCCAACTATAGTCAGTTACCTAAATTCCGCCCAACAATGCCGGATCAGCGATTGTTATTCTGGATCTAATGATCGGACGGAATTGCAAATGCCACCCAACAATAGCAATGCCAGATCAGTGCTAAGCGGAATTTGCAATTCCGCTTTCTATATCCTTGAATTTGTAATTCAGGATTCCGTTCTCAAATTGTTAATCCTCCGGTTTATATTTCTATTCTTTAATCAAAGAAGGATAATTACAAATTATCCGAAGAACAGCCTGAACTCTATCTGAGATCGATACTGTGGACGGAATTGCAAATTCCGCCCAACCTATGTCCAGTGGTTAGCTAAGCGGAATTTGCAATTCCGCTTTCTATATACTTGAATTTGCAATTCAAGATTCCGTTCTCAAATTGTCAATGGTCTGGTTTATATTGATAATCTATAATCATAGCAGGATAATTACAAATTATCCGGAGAACAGCCTGAACTCTATCTGAGATCGATACTGTGGACGGAATTGCAAATTCCGCCCAACCTATGTCCAGTGGTTAGCTGAGCGGAATTTGTAATTCCGCTTTCTATATACTTGAATTTGTAATTCAAGATTCCGTTCTCAAATTGTTAATCCTCCGGTTTATATTTCTATTCTTTAATCAAAGAAGGATAATTACAAATTATCCGAATATCAGTTGGAATTATTACTGAGATCGAATTTGAGGTCGGAATTGCAAATTCAGCCCGGCAGGGGACCAAAACAACAAGATCCACTCCGCCAATCTCAATAAAAATCATCAAATTTTTTACTAAATCCTTGACAAAGTTTAAATATTGAGTATTTTTGTTGCTCATTTTCTTTCCTGATATCACCTAAACAGACCAGTAAAAATGGGACTGACGGGGCGAAGCTGTATCAGGCAACCACTTTCCCATTGGTTTTTTCTTTAGCAAATAGTATTGAGCCAATAGTAATTTCTCAACCTGTTACCCTGAGCGCAGCCGAAGGGTCAACCTCAACCTGTTACCCTGAGCGCAGCCGATGGGTCAACCTCAACCTGTTACCTTTGCTTTCAACACTCGTTACTTCCAAAACCCGCATCAAACTGCTGGTTAAGTTTTTCCTGAATTCTTCCACCCGATCGTATCTGCGCGACCTGGAAGCCGAGTTTGGTGAATCGACCAACGGCATACGCATGGAGCTTAACCGCTTTGAAGAGGCAGGCATGCTGGTGAGCAGCTTCGAGGGCAATAAGAAAATATTCCGCGCCAACACCAAACATCCGCTCTTTGGCGATATTCACAATATACTGCTCAAATATACCGGCATCGACAAGGTGATCGAAAATGTGCTAAACCGCCTCGGCGGACTGCAACAAGCCTGGCTTATCGGCGACTTCGCCCGCGGGCGCGACAGCAAAATCATCGACCTGCTGCTGGTGGGCGAAAACATCAACCTCGAAGCCCTGCTAAGCTATATTGCCAGAGCCGAAGAACTGATAGAACGCAAAATCAGATACCTGATCCTTACTCCTGCCGAAGCTTCCGATATCAGTCAGCAATATCCGGAGAGGTTGCTGCTGTTTCAGGAATAATGTTATAAAATGCTGGTTTTAACTGTGGCACGGATTGAAAATCTGCGCCAACAGAAGTTAAAACTGAAATTATATTAAAAGACTAATAGATTATAAGAAATTACTGGTTTTAGCAATGGCAAGGATTGAAAATCCGCGCCAACGGAGGTAGGTGCCAGCGACATCGGGTTTATAATGATTGCTATTGATTGCAATTTTTGATCGAAATGATTAATTTGCACATTTAAAAGTGCACTATTTCAATATAACGCATATTTCATTCAGCAAAATTCATTATTTTTGTCGGTATAAGCAGATAAATAACGAAAATGGAAAGGCTTAAAGGACTATACAGACGTTTGGTAGAGCAGGTAAATACAGATTTTTCACGTTACCTTTATCATCAGATTGACTAGAACAATCGTTTTATTGCAATTCTGGGAGCACGCGGAGTGGGCAAGACTACCATGCTGCTTCAGCATATTAAAAAAGAACTCCCGGTATCTGAAACATTGTATGTGAGTGCCGATGATTTGTATTTCACCGAAAATAAACTATTTGATTTAGCTGACGATTTTTATAAGAATAAAGGAAAATTTCTTTTTATTGATGAAATTCATAAGTATGCTGATTGGGCAAAAGAGCTGAGGAAGTCTTTAATGGCTTCCGTGTGGTTTTATTTAAAGAGAAAACAGATGGCACCAAAGATGTCACTAAAGATGTAAAAGACACTATAAATGACACTGCAAATGACACTGTAAAAGACACCATAAAAGACACTGTAAAGGTGGCCATTTCAAAAAATCAAAAGGCAATATTGGAGTTAATCGCAGCTAGAAATAATATTACTGCTGAAGAATTAGTGGATATAGTTGGGATAAATTTGAGAAATATTAGGCTCAACATTTCAAAACTCAAAGCTAAGGGTATGATTCAACGTATAGGGCCCGATAAAGGCGGCTATTGGAAAGTTCTCAAGTCTTGAAAGTAAGAATGAAAAGTGAAGAGTAAGGTGTAAAAAGTGAAGAGTTAAGAGTGCTTGCCTCGGGAGCTTGTCTGCTTGTGCATACAAGCAGGCTTGTCTGCTTGTGCATACAAGCAGGCTTGTCTGCTTGTGCATACAAGCAGGCCTGCCTGACTGCGTCACGCAGACAGGCGCGAAGCGATAACGAGGAAGAGTGAAAAATGCATCTCCCAAAAATCCAGCCTAATCTATTAACCAATCAAACTTTTATCTTTTCACCCTTCGACAAGCTCAGGGCACCGCTTTTATCTTTTATCTTTCAAACCCTACTTTTATCTTTAACCCCTTCGACAAGCTCAGGGCACCGCTTTTATCTTTTATCTTCCTAACCTGAATCTTTGAATCCTTGTCCCGATAGCCATCAGAAACACAGATTACAAATTATTTATAAGGAAATTAGTTATCTTTACATTATGAATCTGAGTATTTCTGAAATAAGTAAAAAAGCCATGCCTGTATTGCGCAGATATGGAGTACTTTCGGCTTCCATAGTTGGTTCTGTTGCCAGAGGACAACAATCATCAGGCAGCGATATTGATATTGTAATCGATGTCACTCAACCCATCAGTCTGCTTACTTTTGCCAGAATCAAACTTGAACTTGAAGAAATACTTCAGACAAAAGTAGATCTCATTGAGCGTTCAGCTATAAAATCCAGACTCAGAAAGTATTTGCTGGAGGACGAAATATCACTCTCTGATTTAATTCAAAATTCAAATATTCCTGATTCAAATATTGCATCCTACTAATTTGAAAATCACGAATTCTTGAATCCCGCCACAGTGGGCAGCCTGCCTGACGGCAGTCAGGGCTTTAAATTTTATTTGCTTATTTTTGTTTAAAAACCAAATCATGGAAATTATTCAAGTTGAAATAAAAAATAAAAACGCACTGGCCATTCTCAAGAGCATGGAAAGAGCATTTATGATCAGGCTGATCAAACAAAAAAAAAGCACTGGCAAGGATCTTAGTAAGCTCAAAGGCGTTTTTTCACCCGAAAAAGCAAAGGAATTGGCTGGACTTATTGACAAATCCCGAGACGAATGGAACCAAAGAACTATTTGATCGATACCAATATTGCGATCTATTACTTCGGTTCTCTTCTTTCGAAAGACGCCGAGTCATTTATTGAATCCCTATTCAGGAACGACTACCACATTTCTGTCATAAACCGAATTGAACTCCTTGGTTTTGACAAAATCAGTCCTGCTCAGCACAAAGCCCTGGAGGCTTTCATTAATAATGCTACGATATTTGATCTTGATGAAGCCGTGGTTTTGGAGACGATTAAAATAAGACAGCAATTCAGCACAAAACTCCCGGATGCAATCATAGCAGCCAATTGCATCGTAAATGATTGCTGCCTCATTACCAACAACACAAAAGATTTTGAAAAAATCAACGGCCTCACAGTAAAATACCTTACACTTGAAAAATAAAATTTCCTTAGTCGATATTTGAATTCAAAATTCAAATATTCCTAATTCAAATATTGCATCCTACTAATTTGAAAATTACGAATTCTTGAATCCCGCCCCAGCGGGTAGCCTGCCTGACGGCAGTCAGGGCTTTGAATCCTTGAATCTTTAAATCTTTGCGGAGCGAAGCAGCTTGCCCTCCCGCAGAAATGCGGGACAAGCAGCACTCTTTCGCGGGGGAGTCCCTCCTTTTGGCGGGGAATCATTGAATCCAAAGAACTAAAATTAATCTTAGGATCAATCGCCCAAAAATCAAGAACCTAACCCTACTTTTATCTTTCTCCCCTTCGACAAGCTCAGGGCACCGCTTTTATCTTTTATCTTTCTGAATCAACTTTTATCTTTACCTCCCTTGCCAATTTACTTCTTGAATTTCGAATTCTATTTTTCCCAAAACTTCGTAACGAAACTTTCGGAACATAATTTCGTATAACCCGTATATGAATCCTTTTGTAATATCAGCATATAAAGCCCCTGAATTCTTCTGCGACAGGGAAAAAGAAACCGGTATTATAATTAATTCCGTTACAAACGGGGTGAATATTATACTGTATTCATTGCGGAGGATGGGTAAAACCGGCCTGATTAAAAACGTATTCCACGAATTGTCAGCCAGGAACAATGTTGAACTTATTTATATCGATATCTATCGCACTAAGAATGTCGATGATTTTGTGAATGAACTGGCAAATGCCATGCTCCGGATTAATAAAAAAGTCTGGTATAAGCGGGTGCTTGAATTTCTGAAAAAGTTCAGGCCTGTGCTCACCGTTAATCCGATAACCGGACAATTAGAAGCCGAAATCAGAGCAATTTCAGAAGGTCAGGGACCTCAGAACCTCGACGCAATTTTTCAGTTTATCGAACAATATCCTGCTAAAATCATTATCGCCATTGACGAATTTCAGCAGATAACCGAATATCCTGAACCGGGCTTCGAAGCCTTCCTCAGGTCTAAAATACAGTTTCTGAACAATGTGAACTTCATTTATTCCGGGAGTAACCGCCGGATCATCACTTCTATGTTTCAGGATTATAATCGTCCGTTTTATCAGAGTGGCTCTACGCTTTATCTCGATAAAATACAAGAAGACGCCTATGCTGCTTTTGTTAAAAAACTTATGGAGAGAACAAACCGGATAATTACAGAAGAATTGGTTGTAAAGGGTTTGCAATGGACGGAGTCTTATACCTGGTTTACACAGAATTATTTCAACAGAATCTGGGGCAAAGGGGTTAAAACCATTACTGAAAACCTGATGAGAGAAGTTGAACAGGAGATATTTACTGAAAAAGAAAGAGACTTTATTGAATGGCGTAACCTTTTACCTGAAAATCAAATGAGCCTTTTAACAGCCATTGCAAAGGAAAACGGCGTTCAAAAACCCACTGCAAAAGACTTTCTTACTTCCCACAGGCTTGGCTCCTCTTCAACTGTCAATTCAGCACTCAAGGTATTGCAACAGAAAGAAATCATCTATTTCGAGCAAAATGCCTGGCAGTTGTACGATGTATATATGAAACGGTTTCTGCAGGCAACCTGACGAAACTCCACTGCTAGCGCGGAGCTCTGCTAGCGCGGATTTGCAAACTGTGCCAGAACAACAACTTAACCTAATAAAAAATAATAAAAAACAATGAGCCGAAAATACAAATTCCAAAATCCCGAAGGAATTTATTTCGTTTCATTTGCTGTACAGGGCTGGGTTGATGTGTTTACAAATAACGACTATATAAACATTCTGGTTGAAAACTTAAGATATTGTCAGGAACAAAAAGGTTTAGAATTATTTGCATGGATTGTTATGCCAAACCATGTTCACTTTGTAATCAGAGCTGGTGGAGATATTCTTCTACAGGATATTCTGAGAGATTATAAAAAATTCACAAGCAAAGCAGTAACCCAGGCCATTACCGACAACATTCAGGAAAGCAGAAAAGAGTGGCTGCTACAGCAGTTTAAAACTCCGAAAGGCTTTCGTTTCTGGAGGGCTGATAACAAACCCATTGAACTTTGGAGTAACAAAGTGATTGATCAGAAAATTAATTATATCCATCAGAATCCTGTAAAAAAAGGATTGGTATTGCGACCAGAAGAATATTTATATAGCAGTGCTGCTGATTATGCCGGAGAAAAGGGATTGCTGGAGGTTATTGTTGTAAGATAGTTGTTTTAACTATGGCACGGATTGAAAATCCGCGCCAACAGAAGTTAAAACTAAAATTATATTATACTATTTAACTAAAAGATTTTAAGAAAAATACTGGTTTTAACTATGGCACGAATTGAAAATCCGCGCCAACAGAAGTTAAAACTAAAATTATAATTAAAAACACTTGTTGGCGCAGATTTGTAATCTGTGCCAGAACAACAACTTAACCTAATAAAAAATAATTAAAAACACTTTTTGGCGCAGATTTGTAATCTGTGCCAACAGAAGTTAAAACTAAAATTATATTATACTATTTAACTAAAAGATTTTAAGAAAAATACTGGTTTTAACTATGGCACGGAATGAAAATCCGCGCCAACAGAAGTTAAAACTAAAATTATAATTAAAAACACTTGTTGGCGCAGATTTGTAATCTGTGCCAGAACAAGCAGATTTATAATCTGAGCCAGAACAACAACTTAACCTAATAAAAAATAATTAAAAACACTTTTTGGCGCAGATTTATAATCTGAGCCAGAACAAGCAATAAGCAGATTTACAATCTGTGCCAAAACAGAATTTAATAAAATACTGACTATAAACAGTTTACAAATTTCAACTCAAATCCGGCCCCCGGGCAACCCTATATTTAACCCCGTGCTTCCATACATTCAACACCGTGCAAGCAGGTATGGAACACCGCAACACTATGTACCCGACACCGCTTACTCCAAATTTTTCACTTTTCACTTTTAATTTTTCATAATTCACCATGGGTTATCTTTACATTTTCGGTACGCTTTTATTTACTGTTTACGGGCAGTTGATTATAAAATGGCGGCTAAATTCACTGGAACTTTTCCCTGAAGATGTATCCGGTAAATTCAGGTTTCTGGTTTCAGCACTCCTCGATCCATTGATCTTTTCAGGTTTTGTAAGCGCTTTTATCGCTTCTCTGTTCTGGATTGCTGCCATGACCCAGTTTCAGATTACCAAAGCCTATCCCTTTATGAGTTTAGCGCCGGCGCTGGTGTTTTTGTTTGGCATAATTATCCTTGGCGAAACCTTTACCTGGGGCAAATTGATTGGTCTTGCCTTTATTATCTTTGGCATCTTCGTTACCGTAAAATTTTAGCTATGCCACATATCTCTGTTGTCAGTCCGGTTTACAGGGCTGAAAAAATAATTCCTGAACTGGTTGAAAGGATAAAGAATGCTGTATCAAAGATCACAGATGATTTTGAAATCATACTGGTCGAAGATGGCGGGCCCGATAAATCATGGGAGGTTATTGAATCATTGGCCAGCATAAACCCCCGTGTGAAAGGAATTAAGCTAAGCCGCAACTTTGGCCAGCATTACGCCATTACAGCAGGACTTGACCATGCAACCGGTGATTGGGTGATTGTAATGGACTGCGACCTGCAGGATGTACCGGAAGAAATTGAAAAACTTTACCACAAAGCACAGGAGGGCTTTGATGTCGTTCTGGCAAAGCGATGGGAAAGAAAGGATAATTACCTTAAACGTGCTTTTTCCGGTTTTTTTACCGAACACTTGGTTACCTTACCGGCTCTGAGCAGGATGAATCCATTGCAAATTTCGGCATTTATAAAAAGAATGTAATTGAGGCTATTAAAATGATGCCGTAGTCGATCCGGTATTTCCCGACAATGGTGAAATGGGTTGGCTTTAGTACTGCAAAAATTGAAGTTGAACACCAGGAAAGATACGAAGGAAAGACAAGCTATAATTTTAAAAAGCTGGCCAATCTGGCTGTTGATATTATTCTTGCTTACTCTGACAAACCAATTCGCCTGCTGATAAAAACCGGACTGGCAATCTCATTCGTTTCATTTATTGTTGCTGTAATTTACTTATACCGGTGGATTTCAGGCGAAGTTTTGGTAATGGGTTATACCAGCCTGATCATCTCTTTGTGGTTGCTTTCAGGCGTTATCATGGCTACCCTGGGCGTCGTGGGTTTATATGTCGGTAAAACTTTTGAAGGGGTAAAAAGAAGGCCTATTTATATTATTGAAAAGAAAACAAATGATTGAAAAACTACCCTGGGATTCTGATTTCTTTGGTTATCCGGTGGGACGGGTAATACTGAAGGATTTTACTGATAAAAGGCTCTCAGAGATAAAATGTTATGCATCTGATTTCAGATTGGTTTATCTTTTTGCCGATCATGAAATTACCGATCAACCTGATTTCCGACTTTTTGACAGAAAAGCTTTCTTTGAAAAACCTATATCAGATTCCAGGCTTGATGAAACCATTATCGAATTTGATCCGGGCAAACATGATTATGATAAGTTGCTTCATCTTGCCTTACTCAGTGGCAGTTATTCCCGGTTTAGAATTGATTAAAAATTCAAAAACAAAGAGTTTGAAAAACTGTATAAGCAATGGATTGACAATAGCATACAGGACTCCGGGATAAAAGTATTGGTCTGTTTTCAACAACAGGAAATGGCTGGTTTCGTTACTTTAGACATCAGAAAAGAACACAGGGCAGATATTGGTTTGATTGCTGTTTCAGAAAATATGCAGGGAAGGCATGTGGGAACAAAACTAATGGAAGCCTGCGAACATGTTGCTTATCAAAATCATAAAACACTGATAGGAGTTGTTACACAATCAGACAATACAACCGCCATGAAATTTTATGCCGGTAAAAATTACAAGGTTATAAAAATTAGTCATGTTTATCATTACTGGAACCTATGATCCCCTTCAACAAACCCCACATCACCGGCAAAGAGGTGCATTACATTTACGATGCTTTAAATAACGGCAAGTTTTGTGTGGATTTTTATCAGTTATAAATTTTGATTATGGATTACCATTTTTATTGTATCATAAAAATCTATAATATGCACAGTAAAATGCCTATAATATGCACAGTAAAATGCCTTAAATTTGCACAATAGGATATTATTTATATCTTTGCATTTGAATTAAAAACCCTGTTATGAGTTATATAAAGAGAATAGCTGAAGAAGATTTGTTGGAGAAATTATCTGCATCGGGTGCAGTACTTATTAAGGGGCCAAAATCGTGTGGAAAAACAGCAACATCTAAACAATATGCAAAAAGTTTTGTAGAAATGGACAGGGATAAACAGGTTCCTGTTATTATGGCTACAAACCCACAACTGCTATTGGCGGGAAATACACCTCGATTAATTGATGAATGGCAGGAGTATCCCGAAATTTGGAATTATGTAAGACATGAAGTTGACGACCGCAAGGCTAAAGGGCAATTTATACTTACAGGATCGGCTAACCCAACCGATGATGCAAAATTGCATAGTGGTGCAGGGCGTTTTACTGTATTGCAAATGGACACAATGACCTGGCAGGAATTAGGTTATTCAAGCGCTATAGTAAAAATGTCGGATTTACTGCATGGGTCTTTTTCAGACTTTTACGAGGCAGGTGTTTCACTCGATTTTATAATTGATAAGATGCTGATTGGTGGTTGGCCCACTTTATTGAACGAAAATTCAAAAAATGCGGTTAAAATGAATAGGGGTTATGTGGATTTGCTTTGTGAAGTGGATATAAACAGAGTTTCGGGTGTTAAACGCGATCCCTTAAAAGTACGTAGCTTATTGCGTTCAATTGCCAGAAACATAGCTACAATGGCAGATAATAAAACATTAGAGCAAGATGTAAAAACAAACGATAGAAATGAATTGTCGCGAAATACACTCTCTGAATATCTCGATGCATTGTCACGCTTAATGATTTTGTACGAACAACCTGCTTTCAATCCGCATATTCGCTCATCGGCATCGTTGCGTAAATCGCCCAAACGGCATTTGTGTGACACATCGCTGGCTGTTGCGTCTTTGGGATTGGATAAAGAAGCGTTGCTCAAAGATATTAAATATACCGGGTTTTTATTTGAATCGCTGGCTACACACGAATTAAATGTGTACGCCAAAGCAAATGACGCAATGGTGTTTCATTATTATGATTCGTATGGTTTGGAAGTGGATGCTGTAGTGCAGAAACGAAATGGCGATTATGCTGCTTTTGAAATAAAACTTGGTGTAGGGTATATAGAAGAAGCTGCCGAAAATCTTAAAAAATTTTCGGGAAATATAGATATTTCCAAAATGAATATGCCGAAATCATTAAACATTATTACCGGCACAGGAATGAGCCACCGACGACCAGACGGAATAAATGTGATTTCGCTGGCTTCGTTGGGAAAATAATAATCAATAAAACAAAAATGATCCCCTTCAACAAACCCCATATCACCGGCAAAGAGGTGCATTACATCTACGATGCCGTAGCTACCGGTAAAATATCGGGCAACGGAAAATACACCCAACTGTGCCAACGGTTTTTTGAGAAAAATGTGTTAATTTTTAATGCTAAATAAATGATGCCACAGATTTATGGATACCTTAAAAATTAAAAATATACTTTTACAAGGAGAAGGTCAGACCATCGAATTTAAGAAAGCCAAAGATGAGCTGCCATCAAATTTGTTTGAAACGGTGTGTGCATTTCTCAACAGGAATGGCGGTACTATATTACTCGGAGTGAACGACGACAAAACAATCGAGGGAGTTAATCCCCTTAAGGCTGAGGCGCTTTGTAAAAACATTACTAACCTGAGCAACAATACGCAAAAGCTTTTTCCCACTTTTCTGCTTGATGCAAAAACAATTAACTACGAAGGCAAAATACTGATTTCAGTTTTTGTTCCCATTTCTTCACAGGTGCATACATGTAATAATAAGATATTTGATCGAGGGCAGGATGGTGATTTTGTGCTGCAATCGGGCGAACAAATAAAAAACCTGTATATTCGGAAAAGTTCTTTATATTCCGAAAATACCATTTACCCGTATTTGTTCGAATCCGACTTTGAGCCTGGCATAGTGGCAAGGGTTCGGAAAATAATTAAAATACAACGGCCTGAACATCCCTGGAATGAGTTAACCGATAAAGAGTTTTACAGGATTTCAGGTCTTTACCGTAAAGATATGGCTTCGGGGCTCGAAGGCTTTACGATGACGGCATTGTTACTTTTCGGGAAACCCGAAACTATTGGTAGTGCTTTGCCACATTAAAAAATTGATGCATTGCTAAGAATAAAAGATATTGAAAGGTATGACGACCGCGAGAATATTCGTTGTAATCTGGTGGATGCTTACGATAAACTCATGCAATTTATAGCAAAACATTTACCCGATAAGTTTTACCTTGAAGGCGATCAGCGTATATCTTTGCGGGATATTATTTTCAGGGAAGTTATATCCAATTTGCTTATTCATAGGGAATACACTAATGCATATCCTTCTACTTTTATTATTTATCGCGACAGGTTGGAAGTTAAAAATGCAAATAAACCCCATGCTTACGGACAATTGCTACCGGCAAATTTCGAACCTTTTCCCAAAAACCCGCATATTGCTCAAATATTTACCCAAATGGGACGCTCGGAAGAACCTGGTACCGGAATACGAAAAGTGTATAAATATTCCAAAGCCTATTCGGGAAATGAAGGAATAGAATTTTTAGAGCAAGATATTTTTATCACTAAAGTGCCTTTAGATAATGTTTTTAATGAAATTTTAGGTGATGGGGAAATAAATGGCGGATTAAATGGCGGATTAATTGGCGGATTAAATGACGGTCAACTTAAAGTTTTAAAGTACATACAGCTTAACGAGGGTATTAAAGCCAAAGAAATATCAGATAAACTGGATATTCCAATTGATACTATTGATAAACATATCAGAGTACTTATAAATAATAAACTCATCGAACGTAGAGGCAGTAAAAAAACCGGAGGATATTATATCATTAATAATTAATTACTTATCAATCAAAAATGATCCCCTTCAACAAACCCCACATCACCGGCAAAGAGGTGCATTACATTTACGATGCCGTAGCTACCGGTAAAATATCGGGCAACGGAAAATACACCCAACTGTGCCAGCGGCTTTTTGAAGAACGCTGGGCAACCCTATATTTAACCCCGTGCTTCCATACATTCAACACCGTGCAAGCAGTTACTGAACACCGCAACACTATGTACCCGGCACCGTGCATCCAGGCTTTCAACACCGTGCAACCCTGTACTCAACACCGTGCAACCCTGTGCCGAACACCCTCAGCCGGGTTCGCGGCAGCATACAACCAGGGTTTCAACACCATGCTTCCCTGTTTTGAACAACCTGCAACCGGGGTTTCAACAGCGTGGCCGGAGGTTTAAACACCGTGCAACACACTTTATTAAAAGAGTAAACTGTAATCTGAAATGCGTAATCTGTTTTCTCCCATCTCAGGTTACTGATTACAAAACATTAAAACGTTACCAGATTATCTCATTATCGCGTTAATGCTATGATACTTACCAGAAACTTTCTAAGCGAAAAAACATCATTAAAATTCAAAGGACAGGATGTTTATATCTTCAAAAATAAAAACAACAACCTGACAGGCTATTATGCCGTTGAGAAGGCAGAAATAGATCAGGTGCAAAAATTAAAACCGGCTAAAGAGCAACAACTTATTAATATTTACGAGCTTATACTGACCAATGACACGCTTCAACTTAAACTTGGACCCGAAGGCAATAAAGTTTGCCTGGGCACCAGAAGTATCGTCGAAATGGAACCTGTTGAAATGGATACTTACAGCAATGTTATTTTGTAAATACAGCATAAAAAACGAAATCTTTGAATCCCCGCCTGACCGACTTCACTGTTGTTAAAATGAAAACTCGCTTGGTCAGGCGGGCAGGTTTGAATCTTTAAATCTTTGAATCTTTAAATCTTTAAATCCTTGAATTTTTGAATCTTTAAATCCCGCCGCAGCGGGCAGGCTTTGAATCTTTGAATCTTTGATTCTTTGAATCTTTGAATCTTTAAATCTTTTCTAATGAAATACAATTCTTTCGAAGACCTCCCCATCTGGCAAAAGGCAAGAACACTTGCACAATATGTCTTTGAAATTACCGAAACAGGATTATTTTCAAAAGATTATAGATTTCGCGATCAGATTCGATCTTCCTCGGGATCAGTTATGGATAACATTTCGGAAGGTTTTGAAAGAGGAGGCAATAAAGAATTTATCCAGTTTCTTTATATCGCAAAAGGTTCATGCGGAGAAACCCGTTCCCAAAGTTACCGGGCTTTTGACTTCAAATACATAAATCAGGAAACCTTAGACGATCTTATCCGCAGAACAAGAGAGCTTTCCTCCGAAATCTCTAACTTCATCAAGTACCTCAAAAACTCAGGAATGAAAGGTGACAAATTTATTTGAATCTTTGAATCATTGAATCCTTGAATCTTTGAATCTTTGAATCTTTGAATCCTTGAATCTTTGAATCCTTGAATCTTTGAATCTTTGAATCTTTGAATCCCGCCGCAGCGGGCAGGCTTTGAATCTTTGAATCCCGCCGCAGCGGGCAGGCTTTGAATCTTTGAATCTTTGAATCCTTGAATCTTTGAATCCTTGAATCTTTGAATCCTTGAATCTTTGAATCCTTGAATCTTTGAATCTTTAAAATTATGTTCAAAAATAAAACCCTGCTTATCACCGGCGGTACCGGTTCTTTCGGGAATGCTGTGCTCAACCGCTTCCTCGATACCGATATCAAGGAAATCCGTATCTTCTCACGCGATGAAAAGAAACAGGACGATATGCGCCACCGCCTGAATAACCCAAAGGTTAAGTTCTACATAGGGGATGTGCGCGACAAAAGGAGCTTAGACGGGGCAATGATGGGTGTAGATTATGTTTTCCATGCCGCTGCCCTCAAACAGGTTCCCTCCTGCGAGTTTTTTCCTATGCAGGCAGTACAAACAAATGTGATGGGAACCGAGAATGTGCTGGATTCCGCCATTCAGCATGGCGTAAAAAATGTGCTGGTTTTAAGCACCGACAAAGCTGCATATCCCATCAACGCAATGGGTATAAGCAAAGCTATGATGGAAAAAGTTGCCATCGCCAAAGCCCGTTCGCTGGGCGAGGATGCAAAAACCACCATCTGTTGCACCCGTTACGGCAATGTTATGGCCAGCCGTGGTTCTGTTATTCCCTTGTGGATTGAGCAGATGAAAGCCGGTAAAGACATTACCATCACCGATCCCAATATGACCCGATACATGATGACACTAAATGATGCCGTGGATCTGGTAATCTATGCATTCCTGAACGGCGTTAACGGTGATCTTTTTGTACAGAAAGCACCCGCAGCCACCCTTAAGGTATTGGCCGTAGCTTTAAAAGAATTATACAATACCAGTACAGAAGTCAAAGTGATTGGTACACGCCACGGTGAAAAACTGTATGAAACGCTGGTTACCCGCGAAGAAATGGCAAAATCAGTGGATATGGGAAACTATTTCCGCATTCCAGCCGATAACCGCGACCTCAACTACGATAAATACTTTGTAGAAGGACAGGCTGAACTTGCCACCATCGAAGATTATCACTCACACAATACCCAAAGACTGGATGTTCAAGGTATGAAGGAGTTGTTGTTGAAGTTGCCGGAGATACAGGCTGAAGTGTTAGAACGCAGATAACGGGGATAAAGTAAAAAGATAAAAGTAAAAAGACAAAAGGTTTCTAAGTCAAAAGGCCCCAAACTTCACATCCTACATTTATCTTTTTAATTTTATCTTTTATCTTAACAAGCCCACTTTTATCTTTTATCTTAACAAAAACTATGATAAAAATAGGAATCACCGGTCAATCAGGCTTTGTTGGGACTCATTTGTTTAATGCTTTAGGATTATTTCCTGAAAAATTCACAAGAGTGCCATTTCAAGACAGTTTCTTTGAAGATCAGGGCAAACTTGAACAATTCGTTCAATCCTGCGACGTCATCGTCCACCTCGCTGCCATGAACCGCCACAACGATCCTCAGATAATCTACAACACCAACATACAACTGGTCAGGCAACTTACCGAAGCATGTGTGGCAACCCAATCAACTCCGCACATCATCTTCTCATCCTCCACTCAGG
>JAHYJC010000019.1 GCA_019429275.1 Lentimicrobium sp.
GGAAAACAGAATACCAGTTAACACTTTTCTAACAAACCGCCGTATACCGAACGGTACGTACGGTGGTGTGAGAGGTCGGAAAATAAAACAGGAGGAAAACTGTTTTATTTTCCTCCTACTCGATTATAAACAATTAATGCTCCACAGGGGGTTCATCAGGTGGCAAAACAACCCCATCATTTTGCAAACAACGAACTGAATAGGCTCCGCCGCCATCTCGAGCAACCGCAGGTGAGTAGTAATTTGCAGATGTAGTTGAGTCTAAATCAAGGATATAGGTATATGTTGAAGGGCTTGCGAAATTAGTCGAGGTTATAATTTTACTGTTTGACCCCCCGTAAACCCAATTCCAATAATAATCTTTACCAAAGGCCCAGGCGGCATAACCAGTGTAAAGACCATTAAAGGGTGTATTTGGTCCTAAGTAAGATCTGACAATAGGATAAGTTAACGGTGAAACTGTTGTATAGTGAGCGATTAAAGTGTCAATTTCCGCCAATGTCGGGATATGCCAACCGCTGGGGCAAATTCCTTTTAACCCTTCGCCAGTCTCAATATAGTTTCTGGCCTCTTCAACTCGATAAAGTCCGCCACCGTTACTTTGGCACCCGTTTTCAGTGTCATCAGGACAAACTTTTTCAATAACACCGTCGTCGCTTGGTGCCACATTGGATGCTAAAACAATGCCAACATTCAGATTTCTGTCCAACCAACACTGGTCACCAATTTTAACGCTGGTATAGTTTTCGCCGCCGTAGGAAATTACTTGCGTATCACAAGGATCAGGTAAACCGCCGCAAGTTAGCTCGGCCACATCGCTGGGGCGATTATTTATAAACGCTATATATTCATTAACATCTTTCGTCGGTAAAAAATATTCGGTATCTCCCCCGGCATAGAATTTTTTACAAGGAATATCATGAATAGTTAATTCAAGTGCCTGTTTGGGAATCAAACGATAGCCTTCATTTAAATTATCAATCGCTTTAATCATTTGGGGCAAGAAATAGGAAAAAGCTAAAATAGCCACCATGAGGGCAAGCGCGTAGGGAAAGATTTTTTTTAAAAACGGTTTGTTCATATATTTTTTATTAGTTTCCTTTTTCCAAAGACCTGATTCTTGCTTCTAAAGCAGTGATTTGCGCCTGCTGCGCTTTTATCGCCTCAATTAACGGGGCAATCAGGTTTCCATACTGAACTGCTTTACTGCCGTTACTGGTTGTTACCAGCTCAGGATAGACTTTTTCAACTTCCTGCGCAATTAACCCTAAGGATTTTTGGTTGGTGAAATTGTTATTTCTGAAACTGGCTGTTTCTGAAATTTTTATTCTGAAAAATAGAATCTGACCCCGTTCAGCTTCCTGAAGAGCAGGCAAAATAATATTGATATTTCCGGTAGAAATTGTTAGTAAAAACAGGTTAAAGCAACTCAGACTCCAGCTACGGTTTCTCTATGGCCTTTCAATCCTAATATTCAACCGGCAAACGGCAAATAAAAGTTTAATTGATTATTTTTGCGCCTTCACAATCAAAAATATCAAGGATATGACTGAGAAGCCAAAAGCAGGTTTTAAATCTTTCCCACGCAATTTCTGGACTGTTATTGTTATGGAATTCTTTGAACGTGGCTCCTATTATGGAGTTATGTCTGTGTTGTCGGTCTATCTGGTAATGTCAACGCAGGATGGAGGGCTTGGATTTTCAAAAGAAAATGTTGGTATTATAAAAAGCACCATTACTCCCCTGCTTTACCTTCTGCCAATACTTGCCGGAGCACTGGCCGACCGCTTTGGGTACCGGCGCACTCTGATGATGGCTTTTGCAGTGATGAGTGCAGGATATTTTCTTACCAGTTTGTCCACTTCTTATACACTTGTATTCTCGAGCCTGATACTTATGGCCATTGGTGCTGGTTTTTTTAAACCGGTCATTTCAGGAACCATTGCCAGGGTCACCGATGAAAACAATTCAGGACTGGGCTTTGGAATTTTTTACTGGTCGATCAATCTGGGAGCATTCATTTTTCCTCTGATCTTAGTCCCATATCTGAAAGGGCTTGGCTGGAATTACATTTTCATAATGGCTGCCGTGGGCACCGGCTCCATGTTGCTGCTCAACCTGTTTGTTTATAAAGAACCGCCCCGCCCTGCCAGCACAAAACCCCTTTCGGAGGTGCTGAAAGGCATACTTCTGGTCTTGAAGGATTATCGCTTTGTGCTGATGATTGTGATCTACAGCGGTTTCTGGATCCTGTATTTTCAAATGTTTGATACAGTATTGTGGTATTTGAAGGATTATATGGATATGACTCCTGTCAACAATGCCATCAATAAATTCCTTGGCCTTTTTGTAGCTAACCCAACCTGGAAATTTGATGCTGAACATGTAACTGTTATCAATGCCGGAGCAATCATTGTACTTCAGTTGCTTGTTTCATCCATCGTCAAAAAGACCCCTGCCCTGCCCACCATGATTATCGGCATTGCCCTGGGAACATTGGGTATGGGCATTCTTGCCATTTCGACTTATGCATGGGTTTTCGTTGCCGGACTGCTCATCTTCTCAATAGGTGAAATGACTGCCCATCCAAAATTCATTTCTTACATCGGACTCATTGCCCCTCCCGACAAGAAGGCGCTCTACCTTGGCTATTCCTTCCTTTACGGTGTAATTGGCAGCGGTATCGGTGGTATACTTGGCGCTACCATGTATGTAAAATATGTAGATGAAATGGGAAGGCCGGGATTGCTCTGGTTTATCTTCAGCATGATTGGTGTGGCCACCATTATTGGGCTGCTGTTGTTTAACCGATACCTTAAGCCCAAAGCAGTCTGAGAATTCTTCAGTATTATTTTTTAAAAATTTGCTTCAGAAAATACCGGAAGTAAACACCCTGACAGCCGGTTTTTTACGAATTATTGCATCCAGGGCGCATGTTCATGCACTAGCCCCGCTTTCATTACTGAAGGGTTTTTCTTAAATTTGCGCGCACTTTGCGTACAATTCAATCACAAAAAACAACAATTTAAAATATAAATAATTCATGAAAGGTTCAATAGCCATACTTGCCGGCGGAGGTCCTGCTCCCGGTATTAATTCAGTAATCGCTTCAGTTGCAAAAGTTTTTCTTAAAGATGGTTTTCGGGTTATAGGTCTGCACGAAGGGTATAAAACCCTTTTTACCGATAATCCCCATACCATGGAGATCGATTTTGTTATGGCCGACCGCATCCACAATCAGGGTGGTTCCGCTATTCTTATGAGCCGGCACAAGCCCAAAGACGAGGATTTTAACACTGCTTTTTTTGTAACCAACGATGTTAAACTATTGGTTACCATAGGTGGCGATGACACCGCTTCTACTGCAAATCGCATAACTAAATATCTGTCAGCCAACGATATAAAAATTCAGAACATACACGTTCCCAAAACCATTGACAATGACCTTCCACTACCCGACGGAATACCAACTTTTGGATACCAGAGTGCCAAGCAGGAAGGGGTAAGGCTGGCAACTACTGTTTACGAAGATGCACGCACAAGTGGCAACTGGTTTGTAGTTTCGGCAATGGGCCGCGAAGCAGGGCACCTGGCTTTTGGAATCGGAGCAGCCTGCCATTATCCAATGATCATCATTCCCGAGATGTTCAATAAGGTTGACGTAACCTTTGACCGCATTCTCAGGCTGATTATTTCATCCATGATCAAGCGCAAAGTTCTGGGGATCAGTTATGGAGTAGCCATCATCAGTGAAGGAGTTTTCCATTTTATGACCAATGAGGAAATTACATCAACACGAATAACCTTTACCTACGATGATCACGGGCATCCCGAGCTGGGAAATGTAAGCAAAGCACATATTTTTAATCTGCTGATGCAGGAAAAAATTAAAGAACTTAATCTGCAAATCAAGAGCCGGCCTGTTGAACTGGGTTATGAACTCCGCTGTGTACAACCCATTGCTTTTGATATGCTTTACTGTGCCTTAATGGGAATTGGCGTTAAGCACCTTTTTGATCAGGGTCTTACCGGCTGCATGGTAGTTAGTGGTCCAAACGGAGATATTAGCCCGCTTTACCTGAAGGATGTGGAAGATGAAAATGGTAAAGTTAAGCCACGGCTTGTAAACATGGAAGGACAAAAGTCGAAAATGGTTTTTGATGATAGCCTTCAATACATTGAACCTTCTGATTATGAGGCTGCCAGAAAATATGTACCCGATCCTGAAAATTATGATTTCAGGCGCATTCTTAACTGGGACTAAGCACTGAGTTGCATTTTTAAAGAATGCAAATCCTTTAGGATTTATTCTGCCTTTTTAAATACTATTGCAACTACAGTCCGATCATCGCCACCCATATTCACCGTAAGGCCATAGGGTCGGTCATTGGGAATATTGATCTGTGAAGCGCCGGCTTTACCGGTTAGCTGTTCCCAAATGGTGACTGCCTGATGCACACCTGTGGCACCGGTGGGATGTCCCCATCCTATAAGGCCTCCGGTAGTATTTATAGGAATTTTCCCGTCGCGGGCGGTATGTCCCTCCAGCACAAAATCTGCACCTTTGCCTTCAGGTGCCAGGCCAATGGCTTCAACACCCAAAATACCGGCTATGGTAAAACAGTCGTGGGTTTCGATGGTGGCCAGATCGTTGGGAGAAATTCCTGCCGAATCAAGTGCCTGCTTTACGGCAAAAGCAACGGTTGAGAGACGGGTAAGATCATCGGGCAGAGCAGTCAGGTCATCAGCAGCATGTCCGATTCCAACTACCTCAACAGCTTCAACTTTGGAAATGCTGCAGCGTTTCAGGCCTTCTTCACTTACTATTGCAATTGATGAAGCACCATCCGATACCTTTGAGCAATCGAACACATTAAGGTGTTCGGTAAAGGATCCCGGATTGGGTTCGGTTAGTCCTTGTTTCTCAAGATCCTCAACATTATTGTCAAATTCCTGCGCTGTTGGGCATAATCGTGCATTTTCAATGGCGTTTTTGTACCACCGGGCAAAAGCTTTACGCGATTTATCGCGGCCTGCTTTTTCGAAATAGGCACCTGCTCTGTCGCTGAATTGCCCGGGAAAGAAATAGGCCTGCCCTTCTTTGCGTCTTTGAAACCAACCGGCTCCTGCCAGAATATCAGCACCATAAATTGCTTTCACCGTGTTCTGCACTTCTACTCCGATTGTCAATACAACTTCAGCCGAGCCCGAAAGCACTGACTTGATTCCGGTTACCAGTGCAAGTCCGCCCGAAGCACATGCTCCTTCAACACTGATTGCGGGCTTTAGTCTGAGGCCGGGATCAATCATTCCTAAAAAGGCGCCAAGATGAGCCTGCTTATTGAACCGTGCAGACATAAAATTTCCCACCACACCTTCATCAACATGTGAGGCGCCTCCCATTTGCATCAAAGTACCTTGTCCGGCTTCTTTCAGGTAATGTTCAATACCAGGCCGCTCCTTTTTCGGGTTAAACTCTTTGCGGCCGGTTCCCATAGATACAGTATTGTATCCGGCAATCATATATATTTTCCTGTGTGGTTTCATTTTAATTTCAATTATTTAACAACGAATTCATTTACAGGACTCCAGGCATGAAAAAATCCTGTCAGCATAACTGTGTTCACATCTTTGTTTGATCGTGCCACTCCGTCGCTCACCAGTTTAAGTCCGATCTGGCGACTGCGCTGTGCATAGGCCAACGCAAGTGTTGCGCCCTTGGTTTCCGATTTACGGTAATCTTCAAAAGCTTTTGCAGCAAGCTGTTCCCTTTCGGGAGATTTTACCAGGTTTTTCCAGGAAATTGTCGCTGCCGGAAGTTCGCCCAGCCATTCATCTGCTTTTTCTGCAAAACCCGAAAAGTCGATGTATTCGCCCTTTTCAAGTGAATAAACCGCCACCGGGCGGCCTTTTTCATATTTCAATATCCCGTCTTTCTGGCTTCCATTGGCAAACTGGCCGCCTTTAACACCCTTAGTAAAAAGGTCATCCAGCATGGTTGAATGCAGCGTTTCATCTGTCATGTAAGGATCCATTACCTTCATAATAAATCTTACTACATCCACGCCAACATAGTCGATGAGTTGAAAAATGCCCATGGGGCGCATGAGAAAATCCTGGCTTACACGGTTGATGCAGTATATGGCTTCGTGAAGAGGCATTTCGTTTTTCAGCCGCAACGCTTCATTTATCCCGTAAAGAGCATCGCGCATAAAATGGCCATTGCCAATAAACCCGGCAATATCGTTTGACGGAACCACCACTTTACGCATGTTTTTTGCCAGCAATAGAGCAAACTCATTCATGTCAGCAGAGTTTTCGGGGATGGCAATCAGCTCCACAAGTTTCTGAACGGCAGGTGGATTGTAAAAATGAAAACCCAGAATGCGGCCATCCAGCCTGGCAGATTCATTCAGTCCACCAATAGGTACCGACGAGGTGTTCGTAAAAAACCACGGCTGGTTTGGGTTGTTCTGGTTAATCTGCCGGAAAAGGTTTGTTTTAAGTTCTGCGTTCTCGCTTACGGCTTCAAAAATCAAGGTGCTGTCATAGGCAGCTTCAATACGGGTACCAGGCCTGATCAATGACATTACATCAGCAACCCAGGCATCGATTACATCTCTGTTTTCGATCAGGTCCGTGCGATGAGCATAAAGTCTGCGCAATTGAACTGTTCTTTTCTCGGCTACTTTCAGCACCTGTTCTTTAATGTAAACCATGAGATCTGATAAGGCAGCAGATGAAACATCAATCGCATTCAAAACAAAGTTTTGCCCTTTGTTTTCAGGTTTCATCATCTGATCGGCAACCTCGAGGGCTGAGAGTAAAAGTATTCCACTCCCCATTTTGCCTGCAGCGCCAAGCACAGAAATTCTGTTTAGTTTTTCTGAATAATTCATTTTATCTATTCGTTTAACTTAATTCGTTGATTATTTCGTAGTATTCCTGAAAATCCTGAAAGGGTTCACAACCGGAAGTTTTCGTTAATCCCAGACGGCTTTCCTTTTCTCCAGAAAAGCTTTCATTCCTTCTGCTCCTTCGTTTCCGAAAGGGTCACCAAAATGCTGCTGCTCAAGTTTCTCTCCTTCAGAAAATCTCATTTCCAGCCCTTTTCGGGTAACTTCCTTCACCAGTTTTACGGCCAGCGGACCTCTGGAGGCAATCAGGTTTGCAATCCGGCGGGCTTCGTTGAGCAGTGCCTCAGGTTCTGTGATTTTTTGAACCAGCCTCATCTGAAGTGCAGTTGTTGCATCAATCACTTCACCGGTTGTTAAGAGCCAGAGCGCATCGGCCAGATTGGTAAGCCTTGGCAGCCTTTGTGTGCCGGCATATCCGGGAATGAGTCCGAGGTTTACTTCCGGTTGCCCGAATTTTGCCAGCGAAGAGGCGATTCTGAAATCGCAAGCCATGGCCAGCTCCATACCCCCGCCCAAAGCAAAGCCATTGACCGCAGCGATTACCGGAAAAGGAAGTAGGGAAAGACGATTAAAAACCGCTTGTCCGACTGCTGAGAACTTGCGGCCTTCATCGGGGGACATATTTACCATTTCAGCAATATCGGCGCCTGCAGCAAATGCCTTACCCTCTCCGGTAATGATTAAAGCCCGGATATCCCGATTGTCGGCAATTGTGGATATAAAATGATCCATTTCACTGAAGAAAACCGAATTCAGGGCATTCAAAGCAGCAGGTCTGCTAATGGTAAGCAGTAAAATTTTGCCTTCGGCCAAAGGTTTCAGAATTGTATAATCCATCATTAAAATTTAGGAATTTTGTTTAGTCAATAAACATCAAGATTACTTAAAAAGTTCAACAAAAGAAACCGGCAATTTCTGATAGACAAGACTTAAAAAAGCAAATGAGGACTTGTTCTAAGTATAGCACTCTGATCAGGCAATCTTATAAAAAACAGCTCAAGACTGAAAAAATCAGTTTTTGTAATTTTTTAGTAAAAGAAAAATTCTGCTTTCGGTTGTCTCGGTTTTAAAAGCGAACCAGTCAATCAGTTCCAGTGCAAAACTGTGGTCAAGCATTTCGACCGGTACCGAAACAACCACATGCTCAAGCCTTATATGTCCTTTTCCATTTTCGTTGCCAATAGTATCCTCTTTGCGTGAAACCCGTTGAATCATAGATTCCTTTATCTCAATATCGACCATACCGGAATGAGAGGAGACATTTATATAGGCAACCCTGATATTTTTGAAACTTTTCCTTTTGAAAAAAGAAAAAAAACCCAGTGGAGCCGGCTTCTTAACCCTCCGGCTGGATGAGAATATATTCAGGTAATTATTCAACCGTGAATTTTTGCTGCGGCCTTCTATTTTCCCAAAACCGATGCGGCTCTCAACGGGAAGGCTGTTTACTCTTTTGATAAGCTGATAAAGGTCGTTGAGAAAAGTACTGTACTTTTCTGAAATCAGGGAAAAATTATTTAAAACTTCCTGGCGTTTACGGTTTAAAAATTGCTCTTTAGCCTCAGCCTTTATATCAGGATTGTGTCTTTGCTCTTCTAAGTCAAGCCAATGGGCCATAAATACAATTTTTAAAGAGTAACAAATTTAAGAAAATATTCAGGGTAATAATTTCACGGGTAAAATAATTGACCATTTGCAGTTGTAAAAAAACCGGTCATAAATCCCGATAAATACAAACTGTAATATTCGGCTTAATATACCCATAGATTTTCTTTTAAACCATTGATTACATGATCTCAAGAAAACAAAGCAAAAAAAATCCCGGATTTCTGAAGTTGCTGATGCTATTAATAAGCGCGTTCATTTCGCCCTTCGATGTAATTGATGAACGACCGGTTTACAACTTTATTCCCACCCGGAGTTGGATAGTTTCCGGTAAAGTACCAATCGCCTGTATGGTTGGGTATTGCAGTATGTAGGTCTTCAATGGTCTGAAAAATAACCTGAACTTCTGCTTTACAATCTGAGGGTTTAACCAGTTGAGAAATTTTTGCTGAAATCTGTTGAGCAGTAAAAGGCCGGTAAATATCTTTTACTTGATTGACTATCTGCTCTTTTGGAAGGTTCTCCTGTAGTTTGCAATTGCGATAAACCTCATTGATTACATGCGTCATCCTGTTTTCTTTAAGCAGTTCGATGGCTGCAATGAAGGCAATAAAATCTCCCAATTTTGCCATGTCAATTCCATAACAATCGGGATAACGGATCTGAGGAGCCGATGAGGCAATTACAATTTTTCTGGGCTCAAGTCTGTCAAGAATTCTGATAATACTTTTTTTCAGGGTTGTGCCTCTAACGATTGAATCGTCGAGCACCACCAGGTTATCAACACCAGGATTCACAACGCCATAAGTTACATCGTACACATGGGCTACCAGGTCGTCGCGGGCATTGTCCTGGGTAATGAAAGTGCGCAGCTTAATATCTTTAACTGCAAGTTTTTCAATTCTGGCTTTAAGATTAAAAATCTGATCTATTTTTCCGGTAGTTATTCCGGCACCTTCCTTCAGAATCAGATCCTTTTTTATACTGTCGCAAAAAGTTCCCAATTCTTCGACGACCCCATAAAAAGCATCAGCAGCAGTGTTGGGGATGTATGAGAAAACAGTGTTTTTCAGGTCGTGATTTACCGATTTTAAAATGGCCGGAGTGAGCACCCTGCCCAGCCTTTTGCGTTCCTGGTAAATATCTACATCTGTCCCCCGGCTGAAATAAATACGTTCAAAAGAGCAGGCCGCTTTCTTGCGGGGTTCAAGAATAGGGCTGAGCGTTACTTTTCCGTTATATTCAACAATCAGGGCATGTCCGGGCAAAAGTTCCTTTATCTGACTGTGATGCACATTCAGTGCCGTTTGTATGGCAGGCCTTTCAGAAGCAGCAACCACAACCTCTTCATCCTGATAATAAAAAGCCGGGCGAATGCCCGATGGGTCTCTGAAAACAAACGAATCGCCATGGCCGAAAAGTCCTGCAATGGCATATCCACCATCCCAATTCAAAGCCGATTGTTTTAAAATATCAGCAACATCAAGAGCCTCGGCAATTTTGGCGGTAATTTCTTTCTTGGTAAATCCTTCAGCTTTGAAACGCGCATAAAGTTTCTCATTTTCTTCATCCAGAAAATGGCCGATTTTTTCGAGAATGGTAATCGTATCAGAAGTTTCAACCGGATACTGACCAATTTCAAGGAGCCTTTCGAAAAGCTCATCCACATTGGTCATGTTGAAATTTCCTGCCAGAACAAGATTGCGGGTCATCCAGTTGTTGGCTCTGATAACCGGATGCAGATTTTTGATGTTGTTTTTGCCAAATGTTCCGTACCGCAAATGGCCAAGAAAAAGTTCTCCGGCAAATCCGGTATTGTATTTCAGCCATTGCGGATCATGCAATCGATCAGTATGGTTATTGACAGATTCCTGAATTTCCTCATAGGCCCATTTAAAGACATCAGAAATCGGTGAATTTGAATTTGAGCGATGTCGGTTAATGTATTTTGTTCCTGGTTTGGGATCAAACCTTATGCAGGCAATTCCAGCACCATCCTGACCTCTGTTATGCTGCTTTTCCATAAGCAGATGAAGTTTATTCAATCCCCAGGTAGAGGTTCCGTATTGTTTCAGATAATATTCCAGAGGCTTGAGCAGCCGCACCATTGCAATTCCACATTCGTGTTTGATTTGCTCGCTCATAAGTTTCCTGGTTTGCGATAATCTTCTATATTTGCTTGTCGGATGGTTGCATTTCGACTTGAAAAGAAAGTGCAAAAATACGTAAATAAGCTACCTAAACTAAATAAATTCCTACAGAGTCCCTGATTCGTTAACCTTATTTTATTCAGGGACTTACAACGAAATTACAAAATATATAAAACCTAATCATGATTTTACAAACATCAGTAAACATAAGGCCGGCTCGTATTGAAGACTCAGGTTTTATAGTTGAAAGTCAGCTGCAGATGGCCATGGAAACTGAACAAATGTCTTTAGATAAGGGCAGCATTTCTGAAGGAGTTAAGGCAGTTTTTAACGATAATTCAAAAGGCTTTTATATTATTGCTGAAGCAAACAATTTACAGGTTGGTTGTCTTTTAATTACACCCGAGTGGAGCGATTGGCGAAATGCCTGGGTTTGGTGGATACAATCGGTTTATGTTAAACAGGATTTTCGGAAGTTGGGGGTTTTTGGTACGATGTATGACTACATCAAAACCATGGTAATAATGCGGAATGATGTTTCAGGCATCAGGCTTTATGTTGATAAAACCAATCAGAGTGCTATGAATGTATATTGCAGGGTTGGAATGAACGGAGAACATTACAGCACCTTTGAATGGATGAAATGAATTGACTACATTTGTAAATCTCATTGTTGGAAGTCGAAAAATTATAAAATTAAACACTTAAAGAAAAAAGTTAATCAGTTAAAATAAGACAATCTGATGAAATCAAAGATTATTACTTTCATGCTGCTGTTCCCGTTTGTATTTGCATTCGGCCAAAGGCCACAACGTTGCGATGTTGCTGTGCCTGAACAGATATTTAAGCAAAAACAACGATCGGTAAGCTTGCAGCCAACCGAAGAACTGAAACTCAGGGTGGCTATGACGGTCGCTTCAAACAATTGCCTTTCTTCTGAGCAAGTGAGGCTTCTTGCTGATTTGTTTGTGGATGATTTCAGCCGTCTGGATTTTGTCAAAGCAGCCTGGCACAATACAGTTGACAAAGAAAATTATTACTTTGTTTACGATGCGTTTGCTTATTTTTCAACTGTCTTTATGTTACACGATTATGTTCAGGCAGTTAGCAGTCGCCCGCACGACTATATCCCACCTTATGAGCCGCCTTTGAGTCTTAACTTTCCAGCTTTTAATTATCCATCTCCCGAAGGTTACCCCGGGCCAACAAATTGCAATTCTCCAATCAGAGAGGATGTTTTTCTGGAAATGGCCAGACAGGCACTTGCCAACAATTCTGAAGTTCACCGCTTGATGCTGCTTAAACAAATGGCGCAAAATAATTGCATGAGTGTTGCGCAGGCAATGAAATTCTCCTCACTTCTTCAATCAGAAGAAAACCGGCTGAGTTTTTTCAGAGTCGCAATTTTCTCAATTTATGATCAGAGTAATCTTCCGCTTGGCGCACAAATGTTTGCACACATACCAAACAAGTCTGAGTACAACAGAATGATAAGTAATCCCACGCCTCAGCCTCAACCCATTGAACCACCTCCATGTGTGGTTTCCGATCCTGAACTTTCGCAGATTTTAACGTCCATTAAAAATGAAAGTTTCAACAGCACCAGACTAACGCTTGCAAAACAAATTCTGCGAAGTAAGCAGTGTTTCACCACAGCCCAGGTAAAGGAGATGGTCAGACTTTTTAGTTTTGATGATTCAAGACTCGAACTTGCAAAATACGCATGGGATTACACCATCGACCGTGAAAATTATTACCAGGTTGCCGATGCATTTTCATTCAGCAGTAACAAGGAAAAACTGATGAAATTCCTTAACACCAAATAGGAAAACTCCATATTTTAAATTCCCTTAGCGGGACAAGTTAAAAATCTTGTCCCGCTTTTTATTTTGATAAATTTTTTGATTACCAGGTGCATTTTAAAAAGAAAACTTAAGCTTATTTTACTACCTTTGATATTACCACAATATAATTCCACGAAAGATGGACACTTACCTCAAAGTACTTTTCGTTAATGCGTCAGACGGTTTTTACAGGACAAAAAAATACAAGGTTGGCGATTTCTTCGGACCTGTTGATCTTGGGTTACATTTGGCCGGAAAATACAAAAGCCTGAACATTGGAACAGGATTGCTTTCGGGTTCCATTTTTCCGGGATCCAACCGCCTTATCTTCACTGGATTTTCGCCTTGCTGGGGAGGTTTTTATATCTCATCGATGGGAGGAGCCGGGCTGATATTTAATGATCTGGGAATAAACCTGCTTTCACTGGTCGGCAAAGCCAGGGTCCCGTCAATTTTATATTTGAACCGCAATCACGGAGAAGAAATACAGCTTGAACTTGAGCCGATAGACCTGAACCAGGTTTGGAATGAGGGACGAAAAGGAATTTATTCACTCATGGATTATGTTTTCGCGCATTACCGCGATCGGTACCCGAATAATCCAAGAATACTGGCTACAGGCCCTGCATCACTTTCAACCGATTTTGGTGCGATAGGTTCTGTTCCCGTTAAACAGGGCGGTTTGTCAAATGTTGATACCTGGGCCGGAAGGGGCGGATTTGGTTCAGCGATGCTGCAAAATCATGGAATTGCGGCTGTTATTTACGGAGGCACTCATATTGACGAAGATTTCCGCGACCGCAAAGTTGCTGATGAATGGTTTGTAAACAAATACGCAAAAAAACTGGCCGCCAAGGATCTAGAAATAACCACAAAATACCGGTTTGATCCGAATTTTGACACCGGAGGAACTTTTGGAGTGAATTATGCAACCATGAGCGATAAACTCATGGCTTTCAATTACCAGTCACTTGACTGGGACAAAGAGAAGAGACTTAAGGTTCATCAAAAATTTATTATTAATCATTATCTCAAACAATTCAATGAAGAAACCATCAAACCCAAACAGCAGTTTACATGCGGAGAACCTTGTGCTGCAGTGTGCAAGAAAATGAACAACAAGTACAAAAAAGATTACGAACCATATCAGACATTGGGGCCTCTGAGCGGAATTTTTGATCAGCGAGCAGCTGAAAAACTCAATCATCATGCCGACTCCTATGGTTTTGATGCAATTTCAGTTGGTGGAGTTATCTCATGGCTCATGGATTGTCTTGATAAAGGTTTATTAAGCCCTGAGGACATAGGAGTGAAAACACAACCAGTCTTTACTCCTGATAATTTTAATCTGGTAAAAGACTCAATGCAAAATGCAGAACTTGGATGTGAAATTCTGGATTCAATAATTGAAAAAAAGATTGATCTGAGCGAAGGTGCCCGAAAATATGCCCGACGCCTTTCTAGAGTAAAAGGAAAAAATCTCCTCGATTATTTTGTTTACAATGCTTTTGCCAGGAATGGCTGGATGGTTCCAAACCAATACTGGACTCCGGGCGCACTCTCTCCTATGTCAATTATGGGAAAATACTACATGTATTATGGAGATAATTTTATTGCACCCCGCGAGTTGGGAAGGATAAATGCCGCACGCATGGAAGCTGAACTCATCATTGACAATATGGGTATATGTCGCTTTCACAGGCTGTGGGCCGAAGAGATGATTCCTGAAATTGTTGAATCGCTCTACGGACTTGGCGAGAACTATCTCAAATCCATTAAATTTACAGCCAGCCGGATCAATGGAAGAAATAGCTCTGCTTTCTGGGAGTCGGCTATAAACTGCAACTATATTCTGAGTTTTCTGCGCCGCAAAAAAGAAGAAGGCCTTGATAGTCCGGAATTTAACAAATGGTTGAATGCTTTTGAAACAGATTTTAAAGAAGCCTCGCTTAATTTCTGGTACGAAATCCACAAAGGTGTTCAGGAATCATTAAGGGAATTTAACTGATGAAACTCATTTACACGAATTCTGACTCTTCCCGGGAAAGGTTAATATTGATACTTCAAAAAATTGAATTGAAATTAACCTTATGGGTTGAAACTTTATCACAAAAAGTATGTTTATAAGTCTCCTACACGACTTGTAAAACTATGAAATCGTATCAGTTTCTCATCTTCTTCAGCATTGTAACACTCGTTTATTCGGCGGTTAATTATTACATTTATCAAAGGGCAATGCAGGCGGTTCCTGTTGAAGCCAACTACAGACTTTGGTTCCGGTGGGGTTTTATTCTGCTGGCCCTCACCTACTTTGCAGGCAGAATTCTCGAAAGGTATTATTTATCAATTTTCACCGATGTCCTTACGTGGGTCGGATCATTCTGGCTGGCTGTAATGCTTTACGGATTTCTAATCGTACTGCTCGTTGATATTGTAAGGGTGGCTCATCATTTTACAGGTTTCCTGCCTGAATTTTTACAAACCGCACAAGCTAAAGCCAACATGCTCTATATCTCGATGATTGGCATAGCCGTGATTCTGATAGCCGGATACATAAATGCAATCAGCCCCAAAACAAACAATCTCACAATCGATATCGACAAAAAGGCGGCAGGCTTAAAAGAGTTGAATATAGCCATGGCTTCCGACATTCACATGGGAACCCTCGTCGGCCCAAGGCGGGTTGGAAAACTGGTTGAAGCCTTAAATAAAATACAGCCTGACATCATACTGCTTGCGGGTGATATTGTTGATGAAGACCTTGCTCCGGTTATCAGACAAAACCTTGGAGAATCGCTGAAAAAGCTGAATGCTCCTTTGGGCATTTACGGAATTACCGGCAACCACGAATTTATTGGCGGAGCTGAACAGGCAGTTAAATATCTTGAAGATCACGGCATTACCATGCTTCGCGACAGTGTAATTAAAATTTCTGATGCTTTTTATGTTGCCGGCAGAGAGGACCGGGCCAAAGGTGGCTTCAGTGGTAAAAATCGCAAAGAGATCAGGGAAATCCTTCAGGGTATCGACCTGAGTAAACCAGTGATATTATTAGACCATCAGCCTTACGACCTCCATCTGGCTGCTGAGGCTGGTGTTGATCTGCAACTTTCAGGGCACACACACCACGGCCAACTTTGGCCACTTAACTTCATAACCAGGGCTATTTACGAGTTGAGCACCGGATACCTGAAAAAAGGCAATGCTCATTTTTATGTTTCAACCGGATTTGGGGGTTGGGGACCGCCGGTTAGAACAGGTCACCGGCCCGAAGTTGTAAATATCAGACTCAGGTTCAGATAATATCCTTTAACTTTTCAGGGTTTTCATATTTTTGCATACAACTGCAAAAAACTATGGCCAAAACAAGAAAGTTCCCTCATACTTATGTGATCATTTTTTATTTGATTCTGATTGCGGCTTTCCTCACCTGGATCATTCCCGGAGGTAATTTTGATCGCACCATAGTGGAAGTTGGGGGGATTGAGCGCGAAGTGATTGCTGACGACTCATTCTACTATGCAGAAAGCAATCCTCAGACCTGGCAGATTTTTTCGGCATTTTTTGATGGATTTGTCGATAAAGCCGATATCATTGTTTTTATACTCATGATAGGTGGAGCATTCTGGATTATGAACCAGAGCAAAGCCATTGATGTGGGAATCCTGTCATTTTTAAAAAGGGCCAGGCGGCTAGAGGGCAACAAACCAATCAAAAGATTGGGAGTTGACAACATCATCATCACATTTATCGTCCTGCTTTTTAGTGTTTTCGGGGCTACTTTTGGCATGAGTGAAGAAACAATTGCCTTTGTAATTATTTTCGTTCCACTGGCCATCAGCATGGGATATGACTCAATAACAGGACTTTATGTTTGTTATGTTGCTGCATCGCTTGGCTTTGCGGGCGCCCTGCTCAATCCTTTTACCATTGGTATTGCGCAGGGCTTATCAAATCTACCGCTATTTTCAGGTATAGAATATCGTTTCTTCTGCTGGGTGGTTATTAACATTGTCGGTATTATTTACATCCTCAGGTATATGAGGAAAATAAAAAATCATCCTGAAAAGTCACCTGTTTACGAAGAAGATGCACACTGGCGTGAACGTCATGAACAATCTCTCAAAAAAACCATATACCACACACCCAAATCTGCCTGGATAAGCTGGCTGATACTTTCCGCTATTTTTGCCTGGTGTGCTTTCGCATTTTCAACAACCCAACTTACCATTGGCAATTCATCTGTGACCTGGCCTATATTCCCGGTTATTGCCTTCGCATTTCTGATAAGCGGATTTCTATCATTGTTAAAATCGGTTCATTTCTTTATTCTTAACCTGCTGTCTTTTACTATTTTAATGCTGATTGTTGGAGTAATGGGCTATGGTTGGTATGTAATGGAAATAGCGACTCTTTTCATGGCATTGGGAATTTTTTCAGGCATTTCTATGAATTACTCTCCAAATACAATCACAAAACTTTTTCTCGACGGAGTAAAAGACATCATGGGTGCTGCGCTGGTTGTTGGATTGGCCGGTGGCATCATCATCATACTCGAAAATGGCCAGATCATAGATACACTCCTTCACAGTATATCAGGAGCTATGAAAGATATGGGCGACATTGCCACCATTGGAACCATGTATTTAATGCAAACTGCCATCAACATTTTTATTCCATCAGGCTCTGCCAAAGCAGCACTCACTATGCCTATTATGTCACAGTTTTCTGATCTTATCGGGTTATCGCGACAAGCTACAGTAATGGCATTCCAGTTTGGCGATGGTTTTACGAATATGATCACCCCAACTTCGGGTGTTTTGATCGGAGCATTGGGTGTGGCTAAAATTCCTTTTAATAAATGGGTAAAATGGGTGGCTCCGCTTATGGTTATTCTTGTAATACTGGGATTCCTGTTGCTAATACCCACTGTAACTATGAAACTAAATGGATTCTGAATTAAAAGCATTTTTTGAAACCCCGATTGGTTTCATTGAGCTGACAGAAGTAAATGGATTGATTACCGGTTTGTATTTTCGCGATGGCAACCTGAAATCAATGATTCCTCCATCACTAAAGGAAGCAGTAAATCAGATAAATGCTTGGTTTGCAGGTGCAATAACAAACTTTACCCTTTCGGTTAATCCGGCAGGAACTCCATTTCAGAAAACAGTTTGGAATTTGCTCACCGGAATTCCTTTTGGTGAAACTGTTACGTATGGAGATATTGCGCGGAAACTTGGTTTAAAAAATGGTTCCAGGGCAGTAGGGATGGCAAATGGAGCAAATCCGGTTTCAATCATTATTCCCTGCCACCGCGTTATAGGTGCCGATGGAAAACTTACAGGTTACGGAGGCGGATTATGGCGAAAAGAGTGGTTGCTGAAATTTGAAAAATCCAATCAAATCGGGGGATTGTTTGGACAGCTTGATTAACCTTGCAAAAAACCGGTAAGAAATTACAAAGATGAATAAAAATGATCTTTCTGCCTGATTTATAGGCATATCCGCAAATCAATTAATCCGGATTATCTTTGATAAAAAATTGACAGTTATGCTGACCAGAATGACACTTGCTGAAATGAATGCCCTGAATTCCGGAACCTTAATGGAGCAATTGGGCATAGTCTATACTGAAATTGGTCCGGATTATCTCTGTGCCACCATGCCGGTTGACCACCGCACAAAACAGCCTGCCGGCCTGCTTCATGGTGGGGCTTCAGCGGCACTTGCCGAAACATTGGGAAGCATGGGTTCAATGTCGGTAGTGGAGCTTCAAAAACAGTACATTGTTGGCATTGAAATCAATGCAAACCACATCAGAAAAGTTACTGAGGGGATGGTACACGGAAAGGCAACACTTATTATGCGGTCCAGAAAGTTACATATCTGGGAAATAAAAATTCATAACGATGCAGGAGCACTGGTTTGTCTGTCCCGTCATACAATCATGGTATTAGATAAACAGACAAATGAGTAAAATCAGTCAGACTTTTGAAGATATGCAGAGCCTTCAGCGTTTCTTAATAAGCCATGGGGTGCCTTTTGCCTCTTACAGGCTTCCCGGAGAAGCGGTTCCTGTAACAATTATTTCTGATGGCAGTTTTTCAAAATATTCATCCATCAAAAATGCCCTTGATGAAGAAAATGGATTTGTAATGGCTCCATTTTATCCTGATGATGAAATATATTTTTTAAAGGCTCATTATTCGGTTTCGGGTGTCAGGTTTAGCCCGTTTTCAATTGTAATTCCTGATGGCAGGCTGAATTTGGCTGCATCAGAAAGCCAAGCGGCTGTTGCAATAACCTACAAAGCTGACATTCAGTCTGTTATCAACACCATTAAACAAGGAAAAGCTAAAAAGGTAGTAATTTCCAGAGTAATTGAAAATAAAGATCTTACAACCAACAAAGTACCCATCCTGTATGATCTGCTCCTGAATTCACAGTCTGAATCATTTGTTTATTTAGCATATTTTCCGGGGGCCGGTCTTTGGGCAGGCGCAAGCCCCGAGTTGCTTTTCAGATCTGACAAAAACAGGGTTTTTACAGTTGCACTTGCCGGAACTCAGAAAGCAAGCCATCAGGCAAACTGGAAACAAAAAGAGCGGGATGAACAGGAATGGGTTAAACAATATATTTACGACTGCCTGAAAGCATCCGGATGCGGCCAGATTCAGATTTCAGAAACAAAAACAGTGAAGGCCGGAAATGCCATTCACCTGAAAACAGAATTTGAAGCAGAAGCCGATCCCCGATTATTTCCTTCTATCATCGAATCGCTGCACCCGACACCTGCCGTTTGCGGCTGGCCCGATGAGACAGCATTGCAAATCATCAGTAAAACAGAAAATTACGACAGGGAATTTTACACCGGATACCTTGGCCCGGTTTACTCCGGAAATAAAATATCATTGTATGTGAATCTGAGGTGCTTACAGGTTCTGAAAAATAAGACACTGATTTATGCCGGTGGTGGAATTACAGCAGATTCTGACCCTGAAAAAGAATGGGAAGAAACTGAACTCAAAAGCAGGAATATGTTGTCTGCCATTGAAAAAATACTGAATTTAGCATCTGATTCCGAAACACTCTAAAATGAAGAATAATCAATTGCACCTTTTGGCCGATATACTTCATCAAAAAGGTATTTCAAGAGTAGTGGCTTCTCCTGGTTCACGAAATGCACCAGCCATTGTAATTTTGAACAGGCATCCCGGATTGGTACTAAAAAGTGTTATTGACGAACGAAGTGCCGGATTTTTTGCTTTGGGAATGGCGCAGCAATTGAAAGAAACGGTTGCATTGCTTTGCACATCTGGTTCTGCTGCTTTAAATTATGCTCCTGCTGTTGCTGAAGCTTATTATCAAAAAATACCGCTTCTGGTGATTACAGCAGACCGGCCTGAAGAATGGATAGATCAGGGAGACGGCCAAACCATCCGGCAGCAGAATTTATTTAACGGATACGTTCGAAAATCCTTTCATCTGCCTCAGCAGGCAAGCGAAAAGAACATTCGCTGGCATTTTGAACGGTCACTTTGCGAAGCCATTGACCGCACCCAATTTCCTGCTCCGGGACCAGTGCATGTGAACTTGCCGCTTTCAGAGCCTCTATATGATATTGAATGGCCCGAAAAAACTGAAGAAACAAGGTATCCATCAATTGTAAAGAGTGTTTCACTTACATCTGCCAATGATTTGGATTATCTTGGCGGAATCTGGAATACGACAACTTCAAAAATGATCGTTGTTGGTCAGTTGCCACCTGACGAAAGATTAAAAGAGCTCCTCTCCCACTTTTCAGATGATCCATCGGTTATTATTTTAACAGAAACCACAGCCAATATTTTCATTCCTGATACCATTTCTTGCATTGACAGAACCATTGAATTGCTTGAACCGGATGAATTAATAAAATTCAGACCTGATCTTTTGCTAAGTCTTGGCGGTGCCGTTGTTTCAAAAAAGGTAAAAACCTTGCTGCGACAGATGAAACCAACTCATCATTGGCACATTAATCCTGATACCGATGATTTTCATCTCGACACTTACCAATCACTCACTTACACAATACCTTCTGACCCGATCACATTCATCGGGCAATTGATAAGTGTTGGAAAAAAAACAGAAAGTAATTACAAAAAAATATGGCTTGACAGAAGCAGAAGGCATGCTGAACGACATGAGCATTTCCTGCATAAAACACCTTACAGCGACCTTAGCGTTTATCACAGCCTTTTTAGTGCGATACCCCGTAACAGTCATCTGCACCTTGGTAACAGCACTCCCGTGAGGTATGCGCAGCTTTTTGAGGAGGCTTCAGAATTTGTGTGCTGGTCAAACAGAGGCACAAGCGGAATTGACGGATGTGTTTCAACAGCAGCAGGAGCTGCAGAAATCTGTAATTTTCCAATTGTAGTAATTACTGGTGACATCGGCTTTTTGTACGACAGCAACGCGCTATGGAACAGCAATTTGTCGCCCCGACTTCGGATTGTTCTGATCAACAATGGAGGAGGAAATATTTTCAGGGTAATACCCGGCCCCGATAAATATGATGAACTTGAAACGCTGATTGAAACCGGACACGAACTTAATGTGAAAGGAATTGCCACTACTTTCGGTTTAAGCTACTTTGAGGCCCATTCGCAAGTGGAACTTGATCAGAGGCTTCCTGAATTTTTTAATATTGAAAAAAACAACAAACCTGCATTGATTGAAGTTTTTACCTCTAACAAAATTAGTGCTCAGGTGTTGAAAGATTACTTTAAAAATATCGCGTTATGAAAATTACACGGAACTGGACAGCCATAAAAGATTACGAAGAAATTAAATTTGACTTTTTTGAAGGCATAGCCCGCATCACCATCAACAGGCCCCGTTACAGGAATGCATTTACGCCCGACACCATAAAAGAAATGATAGATGCCATGCAATATTGCCGCGAAGCCGATAATGTTGGAGTGGTTGTAATTACCGGTGAAGGCGATAAAGCCTTTTGCAGTGGAGGCGATCAGAACATTAAAGGGCACGGAGGTTATGTTGGAAAGGACGGAATACCGAGGCTGAATGTTCTGGATTTACAAAAGCTTATCCGTTCGCTTCCTAAACCAGTGGTGGCAATGGTAAACGGATATGCTATTGGTGGTGGCCATGTGTTGCATGTGGTATGTGATCTTTCCATTGCATCAGACAATGCCATTTTTGGCCAAACCGGCCCGAAAGTCGGTAGTTTTGACGGTGGATTTGGCTCGTCATACCTGGCCAGAATAGTGGGCCAGAAAAAGGCGCGTGAAATCTGGTTCCTCTGCAGGCAGTATTCGGCCCAGGAAGCACTTGATATGGGACTGGTCAATAAAGTTGTTCCTTTCGATCAACTCGAAGATGAGGTAGTTGATTGGTGCAAAACCATGATGAAACGGAGTCCACTTGCTCTGCGTATGCTAAAACTGGCCTTGAATGCCGAACTCGATGGACAGGCCGGGCTGCAGGAACTTGCCGGTAATGCAACACTGCTTTACTATCTGACCGAAGAAGCCCTGGAAGGCAAACGTGCGTTTCTGGAAAAAAGGGAACCCGATTTTCAAAAATTTCCAAAATTTCCTTAAGGCTAACCCCTTCTGATAAAACGAAGTAAATCATTTAACAAAAATTTTAATACCTTGATACTGTACAATATTGAAAACCAATAAATTAAAAGCCTGGCTGCATGCGGCACGACTCCGCACCCTCCCTCTGGCCTTCTCAAGTTCTCTCATGGGGAGTTTCCTTGCTTATCATACCGGCCGGTTTAAGTGGGATGTTTTCGGCCTGGCGCTTTTAACCACACTTTTTTTACAGGTACTTAGCAACCTGGCCAACGATTACGGAGATTCAGTAAACGGAGCCGATAATGAAGAAAGAGTCGGCCCAAAGCGTTCCGTTCAAAGCGGAGACATTAGTCTTAAAGAAATGAAGTTTGCTGTAATTATGACTTCAGTATTTGCATTGATTTCCGGAATATTACTTATTGGCTCAGGCATTGGCTTTGGTTTTTCTCAAAACTGGATTTTCCTGCTTTTGCTGGGATTCGTGGCTCTGGCGGCAGCCATCATGTACACCGCCGGTTCAAAACCTTATGGTTATGTGGGACTAGGCGACCCCTTTGTTTTTATGTTTTTTGGGTTGGCAGGTGTTTTAGGAACATATTTCCTGCATACCTTAACGCTGAAACCTGATTTGCTTTTTCCGGCATCGGCCACCGGACTTTTAAGTACCGCTGTATTGAATCTCAATAATATGCGCGACATTAAAGGCGATGCGCTTTCCGGAAAACTTACCATTGTTGTTATGCTTGGTAGTAAATGGGCAAAGGTTTACCATGCTGGATTAATAGTTATTGCCTTGTTTTCACTCGTAATATATACTTTTCTGAATTTTAAAACTCCTCTGCAATTTCTGTTTTTGCTAACCATTTTGATTTTCGCTAAACATCTTTCCGTGGTTTTCAGCAATCAAACACCCGCTGAACTGGATCCGGAACTCAAAAAACTTTCAATAGCTACTTTTTTTACAGTGATCATTTTCGGCCTTACCCTGATTGTTTAACCATGCTTAAGGCAACCTATCATAGACATACGCTTTTTTTCCGAAAACCGGCCGGAACTTCGCGTGGTGTTTTGCTTCATCGGAATGCTTATTTCTTATTGATAGCTGACAATGGCATCGATCCGGTTTATGGTATTGGAGAATGTGGCACCATTCCTGGACTAAGTTTTGACGATAAACCAGATTATGAAAGCGCCATTGAACTGCTGTGTCGTGAATTGAACCGCGGAAATACGATCAAAAAACAATGGCTGGAGAATTGGCCTTCGATTGCATTTGCCTTTGAAACAGCATTGCTGGATTTAAAGCAAGGCGGTAATAAGTTATTGTTTAACACAACTTTTTCTACCGGCCAGAAGCCATTGCCAATAAACGGATTGATATGGATGGGCAATCCTGACGAAATGCTTCAACAAATTGACGAAAAAATTGCTTCAGGATTTTCAGTAATTAAAATAAAAGTAGGTGCCATTGATTTTAACGAAGAATTAAACCTGATCAGGCATATTCGCAGCCATTTTCCGGAAAAACAAATCACCATACGGCTGGATGCCAATGGGGCATTTGAAACTACTGATGCAATAAAAAAAATAGAAAAGCTTTCTGCCTTTTCAATTCATAGCATTGAACAGCCCATAAAAGCCGGAAATATAAAAGCCATGGCAGACCTATGCAGAAATTCTGCCATCCCCATTGCTCTGGACGAGGAATTGATAGGAATAACCAATCCGGCTACTCGTGAAAAACTGATAGAAACCATTCTTCCACAGTATATCATATTAAAACCTACATTATTAGGAGGTTTTGAAAACTCAGAAGCATGGATCAGGCATGCAGAAACCTACGGTGCAGGCTGGTGGATAACCTCAGCCCTTGAGTCAAACATTGGGTTGAATGCCATAGCCCAATGGACAGCAACACTAAACAATCCTCTTCCACAGGGCCTTGGAACCGGATCACTTTACACCAATAACATTCCATCACCGCTAAAAGTTGAAGACGGGTTTTTGCATTACAAACCTGAGCAGCCATGGGATTTATCACTTACAGGTATTAAAAAGATCAATTAATGCAGATATGAATATTCCCAGTTCACTCATAATAGGCAACAAGTACCATCAGGCTGGTGGGTTGAGGGAATACGCAAATGCATTGGCAAATGGCAATGAAACATGGCAAAAGGATGTTGGGAATTTCCTGCTTGCCTGGCTTTCGCCAACACCTGAAATTTCTGTTCAAACGTCAGGTTCAACAGGCACTCCCCGCTTTATAAGTCACACCAAAGCAGCAATGATTGAATCGGCGAAAGCCACCGGCCAAATGCTGAAACTTGAAGCCGGACAAACTGCCCTGCTTTGCCTTTCAGCCAATACAATTGCCGGGATGATGATGATGGTTAGGGCAATGGTTTTTCAAATGAATCTTATGATTGTAAAACCTTCAGCCCATCCTCTTAGTGAGATTAGGGAAAGCATAATTCCTGATTTTGCGGCTATGGTTCCCGTTCAGGTTTATAACAGCCTGAAAAGCAAAAATGAATTCACTATACTTTCTAAAATCGGAAATCTGATTATAGGAGGCGGTGAAATCAGCAAATCGCTCGAGGATGAACTTATAGATTTCCCCAATGCGCTCTTTGCCACTTTCGGAATGACCGAAACCATTACTCATATTGCCCTCAGGCAGCTAAACGGTGAAAACAGGTCTGCATTTTTCAGGGTGTTGCCCGGAATTTCAATATCAACCGATGAACGGAACTGCCTGTTGATTGATGCACCCAGAATTAGGCCTGGCAGAATTATTACCAATGATTTGGTTGAAATGATAGCATCAGACAAATTTATATGGCTGGGGCGTTACGACAATGTGATCAACCGTGGCGGGCTGAAAATAATTCCCGAGTTGATTGAAAATAAAATTGCTGGCGAAATCAAAAACCGTTTTTTTGTTACAGGTATTGCTGATGAAAAATATGGTCAGATTCCTGTATTGGTAATTGAATCAGCGGCTTTTGAAAAACAGGAAGAAGAAATCCTGTTGAAAAAATTACAATCACTGGTTCAAAAATCTTTGTTGCCGATAAAAATATTTACTGTAAAATCATTTACTGAAACGCATAGTGGTAAAGTCAATAGAGGTAAAACACTTCAAAAATCAGGAATACAGGGCTTTTAGAGTGAATAAAACTATAAAAACCACTTAATGATTCAAACAGGTAAAGGAAGGGAAGATTTATTTCAGGCCTTTAACATTCGGAGCGCCGGCAACAAAATCCTTCAGATAATAAGGCTCAAAATAGGCTATGTCCTCAAAAATCCCGGCATTGAATTTCGACTGAGCCAGGCCAGGCATAAAAGATGAAGAGGCCTTGAAGTTTTCAATAAACCTGAAATTTGGATGAATCAGAACGTTTCTGCATTTTTCGGCTCCATCTCCAGCAAAATAAATAATGTGACTGCCAATGAATTCACTGAATGTGCTTTCATCAATAACGGCAGCATAAACCGGTTTAACTTCCTGTTGATTTTCGTTGAAAAGGCCGGTGTAAACCTCCATTCTGCGGGCATCGATCATGGGAGCAAAAAGCACAGGAAGGTTTTCTACATTTTTACATTTTTGGCGCATACCCTTGGCCATTGCTTCGGCAGTTCCTATTGAAATCAAAGGTATGTTAAGCCCCCAGCAAATGCCTTTGGCTGTCGAAACCCCAATCCGAAGTCCGGTATATGAGCCGGGTCCTTTGCTCACAGCCACCGCATCCAAATCGGCAGGTTTATGCCCGCAATCTTTCAACATCTCATCAATAAACACATTGAGCACCTGCGAATGTGAATTTTTGTCGCTGGTTTCTCTGATAGCCATTATTTGGCCTTCCCTAACCAAAGCTACACTGCAAACGGGTGTGGCTGTTTCGATCAGTAAAATCATTGACATAGGATTTCAGGCATAACCTGGTTTTAAAAAGTAAAGGGTGGCTTTTGAATTTTGAACTGACTTTTATCAGGAAGGAATAAATGAAAGTTTATTTCTTATTGAAAAGGGCTTCTTTATCAACTACCTTTACTTTGTCGCCGTTTTTAAGTGTTTTGGATACAGCACGATAAGGACCACTTATAACTTCGTCTCCTTCGGCAAGGCCTTCGGTAATCTGAATGTAAGTATTATCCTGAATGCCGGTTTTTACTTCGGCTAAGCTGCAAATACCACCATTAATAACAAAAACATACTCTTTAGCTGGTTCCGAAAACTTGAAAGTATTCTGTGCATCTTCACCTGATTTTTGAACTTGAGTATTACTTTTTTGGGTAGTATCCTGCCGGGTAGTAACTGACTGAATGGGCACTGTAATTACATCTAAAGCTGTTTCAGTTTGAATGTCAACAGTTGCCGACATGCCAGGCCTGAAAGGTGAAACAGTCTGCTTGCCTTTCACTTTTAAATCGCTGTATGATTCGGGCAACATTCTGATTTTTACATCAAAATTGGTAACTTGATCTGCACTTAAACCGGAAACATTTGCCGATGTAGCAATTTGAGTAATCACTCCCTTGAATTTTTTGTTCAGATAAGAATCTACCTCAACAAGCGCTGTGTCATTCAAAGCGATACGAACAATATCATTTTCATTCACACTTACAATAACCTCCATCGCTTCAAGATTGGCGATTCGCAGAATTTCGGTACCCGAAGAAAACTGAGATGCTCCGGCTACACGTTCTCCTTTTTCAACATTCAGCTTACTGATGGTACCTGAAACAGGCGCGTAAATTGAGGTTTTGTAGAGATTCTCTCCAGCTTCCTTTACTGAAGCTTCTGCACTTTTGACTGAATATTCAGCAGCTTTTACACTTTGCTCGGCAGCGGTTACCTCTGCTTTTGCAACTTCATATTGTGAGCGGGCAGCATCAAATTCGGCGGCTGAAATGGCATTTTCTTTAAAAAGCCTGTCATTTCTGTCGAAACTGGCTTTTGCATTGATGTACTGAGCCTGAACCTGAGCCACTCTGGCTCTTGAATTGGCAAGATTTGCCTTTTGCGAATTTAATCCGGCAAGCATACGGTCGTAATTAGAGGCATAAATTTTTGGGTCAATTTTGGCCATCAGGTCACCTGCCTTAACTTCATCTCCTTCCTTTACATACAATTCCACAACCTCTCCGCTTACGTCAGGCGAAATCTTGACTTCAATTTCGGGCTGGATTTTACCGTTGGCCGATACCGTTTCAATTATTGACCGTAGAGCCACTTTTTCAGTAGTGACTTTAATGGCATCATCCTCCCCTATCAAACCCTTTTTACGGGCTACTGCCAAAGCGACAATGGCAATCACCAGTACCGCAATTCCAATCTGTATTAGTCTCTTTTTGCTCATCTTGAGTTAATTCTAAAAACGTTTAAAAATAGGAAGAATCTGTTGATCCTGACCACAATTTCGTTGATTTATTTATCTGCTCCGGGATAAAACTTCCAAAAAGTTGCATTATGTTGCCTCAACCCAAACATTATTCCGTCTTATCAATTACATGTTAATCTAAAAATAAGTCCAACACGAACTCAATAAATCAAAAAAACCGGCGTTATTCAGGCCGGATTTTTTCTGATTATTCCCAATCATATTAATTATTCAATGAGAGGGGTTTGCCTATGTAAAAATCGAGCACTGTAGTCTTGAATATGTAATCAAACTTACTTTGCAGTACCTCCGATTCAGCATTGGTCATATCTTTCTTAGCATTGTTGTAGTCAACCGAGTTCATAACGCCAACATTGAATTTTTGTTCTGCATAACGGAATGCCTCACGGGTGGCATCCTGTTTCTTCGTGGATGCACCATAATTCTTATATGATGCTCTTGCATCAGACCATGCCTGCTGAATGGTTTTCCTGAGCATCATTTGCTGAAGTTCAAGATCGAGACGTGAGCTTTCAACCGAAAGTCTGGCCTTTTTTACCATTGTCCGTGTTTGCCAACCATTCAGAATGGGAATGGTGAGGTAAAGTCCGATGGTTTGATTGTTATTATCCTTTATCTGATCGCTCCATGCCTTGGTTTTGTAAGTATAATTATAGGCATAAGTATACACTTCGTAGTTTTCACCTGCCGGATTCAATGCATATCCGATTATAGGGTTTATGGGTGTTTGCTGATCAATGATCTGACTTGCGCCCGAATAACCAGTGCCCCAGCTTCCACTCAGGGCCAATGAAGGATAATAAGTTCCTTTGGCTCTGGCCAATTGTCTTTCGCTGCTTTGCAAACGAAATTCAGCAGCTTTAATTTCAGGCATATGTTCTCTGGCGTAAGTATAAACCTGGTCGGGAGAGCCGGTAATTTCAGGTTCATTTTCAACCGAAAGGGCTGGTACAACAATATCAAAGCCATCTGTTGAAGGAAGATCAAGCAACTGACTTAATGTGAGGAGTGAAATTTCGAGGTCATTTTCAGCACTTACAAGAGCCGACTCTTCACCAGCAAGTTGAGCTTCAATGGTAAAAAGATCGCCGGCAGCTATACTTCCGGCATCAACCATTTTTTGCATGCGTTGCTTCTGCTGCCGGGTAATATCAAGCTGGTTGCCCCTGATCTGCACCAGTTCTTTATAAAAAAGCACCTGTAAATAAAACGTGGCAATGTTTATCGACATATCGTTCATATACTTGTCGGCATCCTGCTCACTGGCCAAAAGGTTTAATTGATTTTGTTTAATCAGATTAAGTTTCTGAAACCCATTAAACAAGGTTACTCCGCTCTGAAGGTAAAAGTTGTTGCTTTGAACCTTGCTTGTTGCAAACTGATTGGTGTATCTGTCAATAGTTTGTCCATAATTGTAAGCATGTGAAGCGTTCCCCGTAATTCCGGGGAGCAGGTCAACTTTTGATTGCAGCAAATCGGCTTTGACGCTTTCAACCAGCAACAGCTGTTGTTTTAGCTGCAAATTATTGGTAAGGGCATGGTTGATGCATTGCTCAAGTGTCCAAACCTGCTGGGCCTGAGTAAATGACGCCAGAAATCCGGCAAAAATCAATACTATTAAAGTTTTTCTCTTCATCTCAATAATAATTTCTCCGGGAATAAGTACTTTTTCTTGTCAGAATTTATAAATAGTGACTTAATATAAAAGACCATGCCACAATTTTAAATCTCTGATTATTAATTAATAATGAACAATTTCTATCAATTTGTTGTCCGATTTCGCTCAGTATCAGTTGCGTTTTTGAACACCTGTTATACCTGAGAATCAGAAAAGTATTTCAGAATTTACAAGCCAAATTACAACAAAATGTCCTGAATAGTAACATTGTGCACTAATACAGGAAAACAAGGCTCAAATTTATAGCTTTGATTGCAGTATTTGGTTTAAATTTACGAAAATTTATGCCGGAACTCATATCCGGTTTGTTTGGCTCCGAATATCAGCAACAATTATGAAAAATATTATTTCAGTCATTTTCATTACTTTGACGTTCATACTTGCATCATGGTTACAGGCGGATGCCCAAAAACAAACAACCGGATTTCTCAGCGACACCATTGATGTGGTTCATTATAATCTACAGCTTGATCTAACAGGAATTTCATCGCAATATATTAAAGGAACAGCGGAGATCCGTCTAACTACGCCATTGCAGAATATATCTCACATTCCATTGAATCTGATTCAGTTACAGGTTGATTCCGTACTTTCAGAATCGAATAGCCATCTGATTTATTACCACGAAGGAGACTTGCTGAGAATAACTGCACCTTCAACTTTTTCAGAAGGCGATACAGTAATCATAAAGGTTTATTATCAGGGAACACCGTTTCATGAGTCATGGGGAGGATTTCACTTCTACAACCCCTGGGCTTTTAATCTGGGTGTAGGTTTTCAATCGATACCTCATAATTTGGGTAAATCATGGTTTCCGTGCATCGATGATTTTACCGACCGGGCCTTTTATGATTACCACATCAGGGTGAATACAGGAGATGTAGCTGTTTGCGGAGGATTGCTTCAATCTGTTTCAACAATGTGCGATGAAACCATTGAATTCTGGTGGAAATCTGACCGCAGCATTCCAACCTATCTTGCCTCAGTTGCTGCCGGTCCTTATGCCATGATTACCGACACCTACACGGGCCTCGAAGCGGAAATTCCTGTTACCTGGTTTGTAAGGCCCCAGGACACGCTCAAGGTTGCCGGAAGTTTTCTTAACCTGAATGCCATTACCTCGATTTTCGAAAATTCATTTGGCCCGTATCCTTTTCAGCGGATCGGATTTACCGGAACAAATCTCGGAGCCATGGAGCATGCCGAAAATATTGCCTATCCGCATGGAAGCATCAACGGAAACCTTTCAAATGAGTGGCTTTATGCCCACGAACTTTCGCACATGTGGTTTGGCAACATGGTAACCTGCGCAAGCGATGCCGACATGTGGCTGAATGAAGGCTGGGCCCGCTGGTGTGAAACACTCTACAGGGAGCATCTTTATGGAATAGTTGCAGCGCGCAATAACATGAGAACCCTAAAAAGAGAAGTCCTGAGATATGCCCATATCAGCGAAGGCGGTTATCTGCCATTATCACCCATGCCTCAAAACCTCACCTATGGCACTCATGTTTATGATAAGGGAGGAATGGTAACTCACGGTTTGCGTGGTTACCTGGGCGATAGTCTGTTTTTTGACGGAATTAAAGCCTATCTCGAGGCATTTGCATGGAAATCAGCGTCTTCTATTCAAATGCGTAACTTTCTTACTCAATACACCGGAACCGATCTGCAGGGGTTTTTCGATTTCCATGTATTTGGTCCGGGTTATAACCATGTAGCTATTGATTCATTCAGCACAATGCCTCAGAAAAATGGCTTTGAAGTTGAGGTTTTTGTTAAACAGAAACTGAAAGGAGCCGAAATTCCGGCTGTGAATTGCCGTACCGAACTGGCTTTTATGAATTCTTCACGTGAAATTGAAACCCGAACAATAGATTTTTCAGGATTTACCGGCTCAGAAATTTTTAATTTAGCATCAGAACCTGAACTTATCATGGTCGATCCTTTCGGTAAATTTAACGGAGCAACAACCACCGACACCAAAACTTTAAAATCGACCGGAATTTTTGACTTTACAGATACTTATTTCAAAATGGAAGTCACCGAAATTGCAGATTCAGCATTTTTGCATGTAGCCCACAATTGGGTGCATCCCGATAGTCTTGCAGTCCCGTTGTATGGACTTACATTAAGCGACTATCGGTACTGGATTATCAATGGCATTTTGCCCTCAGGATTTAAAGCTACCGGAAGATTCACTTACAACCGGGCAAACTATCTGGATCATACCCTGATTTCAGGCTCAACCGACTCCCTGGTAATACTCTACAGGCCAAATGCTTCGCACGATTGGCAACCTGTCCCGTTCACAAAAACAGGAGTATGGGTAGCCGGAACAATTTATGTGCCTGATTTACAACCGGGTGAATACACCCTTGCTGTATGGGATGAAGAGGTTGTTAAGTCAAGGTATAATAAATTACCTTCAGGAGAAATGATGCAGGTCTTTCCAAACCCATGCAAAGATTGGGTAGATGTGAGTTTTTCGAACCATAGCGGAGGAACAATCTTCATCATGGATACATCCGGCAAAGTTTTAGAAAAAAACCTGGTTTCGCCGGGCCAGAAAAGCGTAGGGTTTAGCACCAATCATATGGCAGCAGGCAATTATCTGTTACAATTCTCGGCCGATAACGGAGAAAAGAAAATGGCTAAACTTATCATTGCAAAATAATTTCAGAAAACAGTTTTGTTTGTAAATGAAAAACCCAGAATCCACATACGTTAAGAGCCTGAGGGATTATTTTGAGGCCCATGCCAATCCCGCCATGGCTCCGATGATGGAAAAATATATGAAGAATCATTTCAGGTTTCTGGGTATAAAATCACCTGAACGCAAAGCAATACTCAGAAATTTTATTTCAGAAAAAGGTTATCCTGAAACAGAACAGACAGAAGCTGTAATTTGCAATTTATGGAAATTCCCTGAACGGGAATTTCAGTATTTGGGCATGGAACTGGCCTCAAAAAAGGCTTTTCTCAAAAATCCCGAAAGGAATGAACTGATTGAATGGATGATAATACATAAATCATGGTGGGACACGGTCGATTTCATTGCCGGCAATCTGGCCGGAGTTTGGTTTCAGCACCATCCTGAAAAAATACCGGCTATTACAGAAAAATGGATGTCATCCGGAAACCTGTGGCTGCAGCGCAGCTGCTTGCTGTTTCAACTGAAATACCGCTCTGCTACTAATACTGACTTACTAACAGGATTTATATTGCAGTTGAAGGATGAGAAGGATTTTTTTATCCGAAAAGCCATAGGCTGGGCATTGCGCGAACTTTCCAAAACCAGTCCGAAAGAGGTAGAAATGATTTTAAAATCGATACCACTTTCGAATTTAAGCCGGACAGAAGCCTTGAAATATATTCAAATTAATTCGGAAAAATGAGCGGAATCCAAACAACCACCTGGTGGTTAGAGATGAAAAATCAACCAGCTGTTAAAGCTGAACAGACATTTGCAGAGAATTGCATGTTGATGCAGATGACCGAACCTGTAAAATCATTTTATCTTTTTCTTTATACTTCTGTTGGAAGGCCATATCAATGGTACAACCGTTTAATGATGAGCCCACAGGAACTGCATGAATTACTGAACAGCAAAGGCACATCTATTTGGATTCTCTATATCAAAGGAGTTCCTGCCGGATTTGTTGAATTCAATATCAGCGAAAGCAATGAAACTGAAATTGTTTATTTTGGACTTACCTGTGATTTTACCGGACGAGGGCTTGGCTTGCCTTTTCTAAAGTGGTGCATATCAAAAGCCTGGGAAAGGCCGATTGATAGGCTTTGGCTCCACACCTGCGACCTCGATCATAAAGCTGCACTGGGAATATATAAAAAAGCCGGGTTCACTGTTTATGATAAAGACACAGTTTACCAGGAGAAACCCGACCCCGAAGATGACCCATATCTTTTATTGCCGTGGTAGAATTGTTGATTAATTTTTAAACCTTCAAACAAACACCGGAAGATAAGCCTATAAATTTTATGGAAGAAAAACTCGCCAAAATTATATCTTACATTTTTCATCCTTTGCTGATGCCAACCTATGCGTTTCTGATACTATTCAATCAGAGTGCTTATTTTGTGATGATTCTTCCCGAAAAGCTGCGTTGGGCTATACTTGCTATGATTATAGGCAACACATTCATTCTGCCGGTTATAATCATATGGTTTATGCTTAAAAGAGGTTTGATAAGCAGCCTGCAGATTCCGGAGAGAAGTGAAAGAACATTCCCCTTTATAATTGCGGCCATTTCATACTTTGCCACCTATTTTATGATAAGCAACCTGGGAATACCTGCCATTTATCAGATATTTGTGCTGGGCGGGGCTATACTTATTGCTGCAGCATCACTGATTAACCTTTTTTGGAAAATAAGTGCTCACATGCTTGGAATCGGTGGCATTTTGGGTGGATTTCTTGGGCTGATGCTGATGCGAACCATTTATTCGCCCATGCTGATTGTCGCATTGGTGATTATTGCATCACTCATTGCATTTGCACGGCTTAAACTAAACACCCACAACGAAGCCCAGGTTTACACAGGCTTTATTGCGGGTGTGTTTATTATGCTGGGGATCATTTTCCTGCTTTAACTGCAGAATCAAAAAGGACGAAGAGAAAGTCCCAGCGAGATTGGATAGATGCCAGGGCCAAAATTTTCTTCAAATACTTTTGACACCGAATAGAACCCTGTGAGGTTAACCCATTTATATCCTATTTGCATAGTTGGCCCGAATCTCCAGGTCTGAAAATTGGGCAACTGACTTACTTTGATTTTGGTTTTTGAACCATCTTCAAGATCATCGCCTTTATATTTGGTATGTGCGTTGATGAGATAACCAACCTTAAATCCAAGGGCAACCCGGAAGCCCGATTCTGTTTTAAATCTGAGTTCGGCCGGTACATCAACATAAGTCAGGCTGATTTTACTTTTTTTATAATCCAGATCCTCTCCTCCGGTTGTTTTGGTTGGAATTTTACTCAGAAAAGAAACTCCTGAAGTATCCTTCAATATACTGTTGCTGAACATATTATGCATACCAAGGCCAAGTCCTGCCGCAAATGCGAAGCTACTTTCGCCTATTGGGAAATTGTGCATCGCGTAAATATTGACTCCGGGATTGAAACCCCTGAATTTAATTCCATCGGGAGCATCCATCACCAGATCGTTGAAAATATCGATGCCTGTGGCAATTTTATCTTTGAAGAGAGTACCCGAACTACGCTGGGCTGAAACCATCACGCTCAGTACCATCATGCAAATAACACTCAGAAGGATCTTTTTCATTGGCTTAAATAATTGTTAAATGAATATCGAAAGTGATTACTCAGGCGCATTGAAAACAGCCTGTAATACTGATATTTATGAAATTCATCAATCGTAATGCAGTCGATTCAGGACAATCATCATGAATATTTGAAAACAATACGACAAAGATAATAAAAATCGCGAATGGCAATCCATTGACCGGAGACCATCGCGGAATGACTTACAAATCAGGCAGAATTATTCAAGAAGCTTAAGGAGCTTTTCGGTCTGTTGCTCGAAACCGGGCTTACCAAGCAGGGCAAACATATTTTTCTTATAGGCTTCAACACCAGGTTGATCGAATGGATTTACTTCGAGCAGATAACCCGAAAGGGCGCAGGCAAATTCGTAGAAATAGAGCAATTCTCCCAGATTATTTTCATTCACCTCAGGAATGCTGATTATTATATTGGGCACTTGTCCGTCGACATGAGCGAGGAGAGTTCCCAGTTCGGCCTTTTGATTTACTTCAAAAATGCGTTTTCCGGCAACAAAGTTCAACCCATCAGAATCATCGGTTTCAGAAGGAACCGAGAGTTCGCGTCGTGGCTTTTCAACCCTTAAAACCGTTTCAAAAATCACCCTCAGGCCTTCCTGAATATATTGTCCCATGGAATGTAAATCGGTGGTAAAGCTGACACCGGCAGGAAAAATTCCCCGGTTAAGCTTTCCTTCACTCTCTCCGTACAATTGTTTCCACCATTCAGTAATATAAACAAGCGAAGGCTGATAATTAACCATAATTTCAATGGGTTTCCCTGATGTATAAAGAGCATTGCGGGCTGCAGCATACATAAAGGCAGGATTTTCGTCAATTGTTTTTGCAGTTGTAACCAATTGCTTCATGGCTTTTGCACCTTCAATAAATTTCCTGATATCAAATCCGGCAACAGCCACGGGCAGCAATCCAACAGGGGTGAGCACTGAGTAACGGCCTCCTACATCGTCGGGAACTACATAGGTTTTATACCCCTCATTGTGAGCAAGACCTTTTAGGGCTCCTTTGGATTTGTCGGTAATGGCAATAATTCTTTTGCGGGCTTCATCTTTTCCGTATTTCTTTTCCAGATGGCGTCGCAGAATTCTGAATGCTATGGCGGGTTCGGTCGTGGTTCCCGATTTTGAAACTACAGTAAGGACATAGTCATATTTATCGAGAATATCCAGTAAATCGGACAGATAATCTTCCGAAATATTGTTGCCTGCATACACCACAAAGGGCGACTTTCGCTCATTTTTATTCAGAAGTCCTGAAAAATTATGTTGCAAAGCTTCAATAACTGCGCGCGCTCCCAGGTATGAGCCACCAATGCCAATCACCACAAAAATATCGGCCTTATTACGAATATTGATTGCATCTTGTTCAATTGAGGAAAGCATACTTTCGTCGATTTCGTCGGGCAGGGCAATCCAGCCCAGAAAATCGTTACCTAAACCTGTTTTGTTCAGCAGAGTCCCCTGATGCAGAATCAACTGTGCTTCAAATTCATTGATTGTTTCTTTTGAAACGAATCCTTCGAGCTTGTCGATATTGATTTTAAGATTTGTCATAACAGGCTTAACTTTGTTTTAGGCTTAACGCTGCAAAGATAAATTACGTATCTCAAATGAATGGCACTTAAAGCAATTTATAAAATTAAAAAATGCAGCCTTGTGGGAAGACTGCATTTTTTGCTGCAACACATTAATTAATCAATTATTACATACAACACACACCAAACAAAAACACAAAATATATTAAGTTCTTATCGCTGTTTTATTTGCTGAGACAAAATTACATCATACTTCAGGCTTCACCTGTTAACGAAACCAAATAAACGTTAAAAGATGTTAAGCTTCATCGTTTTATGATCATAGCCAACTTACCTTTGCAGTTATGAACCGCAGACATATACTTCTGATCACCATAATGGTAAGCCTGGCCTTGATTTTACTCACCGGCATTCAGGCTTATTGGGTAAGAAGCGCTGTAAAAGTGCGTGAAGCTGTTTTTCAACGCAGTGTTGCCGAAGCTATTGGTGATGTAATGCGAAATCTTGAAAAGACGGAAATAACCAGGCAAATAAATAAAAACAGGGAGTATAATAATCTTCTAAAAGCCATAGACTCGCTTGACTATCTGATTTATCTTGAAACAGGAAAATTGCCAAAAAACGACGGTTCTTCAGGATTTCACTATCAACGACAGCAGCATTGGGATGAAATTTTTGAGGATAATCAATGGAAAATGGTTAAACGCAAAGATTCTGCCCTGATAGAATACCCCGGCGAAAATGAAAATTTAATTGAAAATACTGAACTCAGCGAGAGAGCACGTCAACTCAACAGAAAAAAAGCTTTTCTTCTGAATCAGGTTTTTGATGAAATGTTCAATTCTCCGTTTGCCCCAAATATAGAGAACAGAGTGACCTATGGGCTACTCGACACCCTGATATACAAAGCATTAAATTCAAAAGGCATAAAAACGGAGTTTGAGTTTGGCGTGCTGAGTGAAGCCAGAAAAATAATGGTAGTTGAAAAAAATCCTGAAATACGTGCTCAACTTCTCGAAGAAGGAATGTTTTTCCCGATGTTTGCCGGAAATGGTTATGGGCATTCATCTGATTATCTGGTTTTGATTTTTCCCAATCAAACCCGGTATTTATTTCTGCAAATCAGTGGAATGTTGTTTATATCGGCAGGGCTTATGCTATTGATCATCATATCATTTGCTGTTGTAATTATGGCAATGATCAGGCAAAAAAAGTTGTCGGAAATGAAAAATGATTTTATCAACAACATGACTCATGAATTTAAAACCCCCATTTCAACAGTATCGCTGGCCTGCGAAGTTTTGAATGACCCTGAAGTGCCTAAAACGGAAGATTTGGTTCATTCGTATATTGACATCATCAGTCAGGAAAATAAACGTTTGGGAGTGTTGGCCGAAAAAATCCTTCAAACAGCAATTCTTGAAAAAGGGCAGCTCAACCTCAGAAAAGATCACATCAACGTTCATGAGGTAATTGCGGATGTGATCCACAAAATCTCAATACAAGTCGAAATTCGCGATGGGAGTATTTCATTTATTCCTGAAGCATCTGATCCAATAATTATTGCCGACAAGATACACATTACCAATGTGATAAACAATCTGCTGGATAATGCCAACAAATACACGCCAAAGAAACCCCAGATAAAAGTTAATACTGAAAATATAAACAATGGAATACTGATAAGTGTTTCTGATAACGGTACAGGCATCAGCAAAGCAAGTCAGAAAAAAATCTTCGACAAACTATATCGCGTTCCCACCGGAGATGTTCACAACGTTAAAGGTTTTGGATTGGGGCTGAGTTATGTTAAATTTATAGTCGAAAAACATCATGGTGAAGTAAGTGTTGAAAGTGAAATAGAGAAAGGTTCAATTTTCAGGGTCTGGCTTCCGGCTGGTTTTGATCATGATTAAACAGTTTCTCCACTATATTATTAAACCTGAAATTAATTGAAAATCAAATGGAAACAGAAAAAATCCGAGTACTGCTTGCTGAAGACGACCGTAATCTGGGCAATATATTGAAATCTTACCTGGAAGCAAAAGGATATGCGACCCGTTTATGTGTTAACGGACAGGAAGCTTATGACCTTTTTGTAAAAGAGCAGTTTGATTTTTGCATAGTGGATGTTATGATGCCCGTAAAAGATGGGTTTACACTTGCACGTGAAATAAGACAGGTTGACAGGAGCATTCCAATTTTGTTTCTTACTGCAAAATCACTCGAAGAGGATAAACTGAAAGGCTTTCAGGCCGGAGCCGATGACTATCTCACTAAGCCATTCAGCATGGAAGAATTGCTGTTGCGAATAAGCGCCATACTCAGAAGAGCAGGACACACAGCTAAAGGAAAAAAGGAGTTTAAAATAGGAAGTTTCCTTCTTGATTACAATAGTCAAGTCCTTACAAGCAATGGAATTGATCAACGATTGACTTCAAAGGAAAACGAATTACTGAGGCTACTTTGCGAAAATCTGAATGAAGTACTCGACCGCAGTTATGCCCTGAATAAAATATGGCAGGACGACAGCTATTTCAATGCAAGAAGCATGGATGTTTACATAGCAAAACTAAGAAAATACCTCAAGGGAGATGAAAATGTGGAGCTGATCAATGTTCACGGAATCGGCTTCAAACTGATTGTGAAGGAGTAAGTTCTGAATTACTTAATGAGAAGTTTCCGTTTAATATAAACAGACTACTCAGCATATTCTCTCATAAATTTCTCGGCCATCTCGACCATATGTGAAGTGCCAACAAAAAATGGCACTCTTTGATGCAATTCAGTGGGCTGAATATCTAGAATACGCTCATATCCGTTTGATGCTTTGCCTCCTGCCTGCTCAGCCAGAAAAGCAATTGGGTTGCATTCATACAGCAGCCTTAATTTTCCATTTGGATTTTTCACAGTTCCCGGATAAATGTATATGCCACCCCTTATCAGATTGCGGTGAAAATCGGCAACCAATGAACCTATGTAGCGGGTAGTGTAAGGCCTGTTTGTGGACTTATCATCCTGCTGGCAATATTTCAGATAATTTTTTACACCCTGTTGAAAATAGATGTAGTTTGCTTCATTGATGGAATATATATTCCCGCCTTCCGGGATTCTCATATCAGGGTGCGAAAGAAGGAAAAGCCCGACTGATGGATCGAGCGTAAAACCATTCACACCGTTACCTGTTGAATACACCAGCATTGTTGAAGAGCCATAAATGACGTAACCCGATGCAACCTGTTGATTTCCTGGCTGTAAAAGGTCTTCAACTGTTCCGGGTCCTGAAACTCCTTTTCGTCGGTATATTGAAAAAATTGTCCCTATAGGTACATTTACTTCAATATTCGAAGATCCGTCAAGCGGATCCATGGCAACAACATATTTTCCTTTTTGTGAGAATGCATTCTCATAGGTGTAAAGTTCATCGTTTTCTTCAGAGGCCACTGCACAAACCATTCCGCCATACCTCATGGCAGAAAGGAAACAATCGTTGGCAAAAACATCGAGTTTCTTTTGCTCTTCGCCCTGAATGTTGGTTGAACCAAAATATCCATTAATATCGGCCAGCCCTGCTTTATTTATTTCCCGGTTAACAAGTTTTGCAGCAATTCCAATATCATTGAGCAATCGGGTAAATTCACCTGTGGCGTATTGAAAATCGGCCTGTGTTTCATTTATAAATTGTATCAGAGTTTTCATGAGTTAATGATTTTAGTTTCATTAATTTGATGGCATTCATACATCTGGCTTTTCATCTCCATAATCCTTTCATATCCATACACGAACAAATGTATTAAATTTGCATCACCAATTCATGAAGGTATGAAAGTTTTCAAATTTGGAGGAGCTTCAGTAACTGATGCCCCGTCCGTTCAAAATGTGGGGAGAATTTTAACAATGTTTCCTCACGAGAAGATTTGTGTTGTGATTTCAGCCATGGGAAAAACAACCAACCGGCTTGAAAAAGTAACCGAGGCATGGATCAATCAGGATGTGGCAGTGCTTCAACTGGTGAGTGAATTAGAACAATACCATACTTCAATTTCTAAAGCACTCAATGATGCAGGTAAATCAGGAATTAAACTGATAATGAATGACATAAGACGTTTTTTGGAGACTGCACCACCTTCAAATCCCGATGCTGCCTACGATCTGCTCGTTTCACAGGGAGAGCTGCTCTCCACAGCCATCATCAGCGATTACCTTAACCTGAACGGAATTACCAATCAGTTGCTCGACGCCCGAAAGGTAATTATTACCAGCGAATCGCATCGCAATGCCCGCATTCTGTGGGATGAAACCAATTCGAGAATTGTTGCTGCATTCGACGAGGCTAATCCCGATCAGAACGCACCGATTACCCTTACCCAGGGCTTTATAGGTAACAGCATTACAGGCCACCCCGTAACCCTTGGCAGAGAAGGCTCGGATTTCAGTGCTGCTGTGTTTGCACATGCCCTCGATGCCACCGAAATGATTATATGGAAAGATGTTGCAGGTGTTTACAATGCAGATCCCAGGTATTTCAGTGATGTGGTTAAACTTAATCAGATTTCATACCGCGACGCTATTGAATTGGCCTATTTCGGCGCTTCAGTTATCCATCCTAAAACCATACAACCTCTTCAGAATAAAAATATTCCCCTGTATGTGAAATCATTTTGCGATCCTTTAAACGAAGGCACACTTATCCATCAGTTTACAGACAACGAATCGATGATACCTTCATTTATAGTAAAACCCGGACAGGTATTGGTTTCAATAACCCCAAAAGATTTTTCTTTTGTTGCCGAAGATGGATTACACAACATTTTTGGACTTCTTTCACACATGGGAATCAGGATTAATTTGATGCAAAATTCAGCTATTAGTTTTTCTATTTGTATTGATGATAACCCCGAAAAATTAAAACGCCTTTTTACCGCCCTTGGTGGTGAATTTACCGTTAAATACAATCAGGCACTGGAACTGATTACCATTAGGTACTACACAAAAAAAGTTATAGATAAGATTATTGGCAAACGCAAAATTTTTCTGGAACAACGGAGTCGTTTGACGGTTCAGCTGGTGGTAGAGGAAAAATAGCCTGGTCATGACTCCCATATAAAAGTTGCAGCAGGACCTGAAAACAAGTCCTGCTGCGGGAAAACAAATATAAAGGAAACTAAGGGGGCATTGAATTTATATTCAAACTATCACCTGCCTCATTTTACTAAGGTTTTAAAGGTGATTTCGAATATATCGGTAAATAATTACTGGATTCTGAATCTGAGCAATTCTTAAAGAAATCTTCATTCAAATCTTTAAGCTCCAACTTCTGACTTGCTTTAAAGTCATCAAGAGGTTCCTCAGTTCCTTGTTTTTCAGATTCTGCCAGACCAGAAATCTTAATTTCGGTTCGCCTGTTCTTCTGATGCTCAACTTCTGAGCACTGTACATTGTCAGAACACTGATTAACAAGCTTATATTCGCCGTAACCTTTCGAGGTTATACGGTCTTTATTAATACCGCGCGATTTGATATACTCAACCGCTGATGCAGCTCTCCTTTCAGAAAGTCGGTCGTTATAACTAAAACTGCCTCTTGAGTCGGTATGTGAACCGAGTTCAACAGTAATTTGAGGATTTTCATTGAGGAAGATAGCCACTTTATCGAGTTCGACTGCCGCATCGGGGCGGATATTCGATTTATCGAAATCGTAGTAAATATTTTCGAGCGCGAATATTTGATCCAATTTATATTTTCCGAGAAGAAGATCGCGGTTTTTAACTTCAGTTGATCTCGATTTCATATCAAGAGACAATGCCAGACAATCGGGATAGAAACCGTTCTTAATAGCCTTGACTAGCAATTGAGAACCCCGTTTTACCTGAATGGCATACTGGCCCGAATCATCAGTTTTAAGTACAGTTATTTCGTTGGTATTCTGATCTAAAACAAAAACAGTTACGTTTTTCATCAGTTCGAGGGTTGTCTTGTCTTTAACAAAGCCGGAAATCAGTACAGAATCGGGCAGTCGTTCGCTGATCGTAATCAGGTAAATATCATCTTCGCCAACGCCACCTGGCCTGTTTGAACTGATCATTCCCTCCGCTTCATTTGAGTGAATTACAATACCAAAATCATCGGCAGGCGAATTAAGCGGCGCTTTTAAATTATGAGGTGTTGTCCAGCCATCTTCTGTTTTTAAAGATTTGAAAACATCAAGACTTCCAAGTCCCGGGTGTCCAGTGGAGGAGAAATACAATATACTGTCTTTGTGGAAATAAGGAAACATTTCGTCGCCAAAGGTGTTGATTATCTCTCCAAGATTTTCAGCCGGTCCCCAACCAGTATCCAGAAGTTTAACCCTATAAATATCGGTACCCCCTTGTCCTCCCGGCATATCTGATACAAAATACAAGGTCTTTCCATCGCTTGACAGAGCCGGATGGCCGACAGAATACAATTCGCTGTTCAGATAGAAAGGTTCTGGGTCACCCCATTTCCCATCCTCAAACTTGCTAGAATACATTTTCAGGCGGTTTGTGTAATAACGGGTAGAGTCGAGTTCGCCGGTTTTCCGCGTTACACGGGTAAAATAAACGGTAAGGAAATCTTTAGAGAAAGTTGCTGGTCCATCATGATAAGGTTGACTCAGGCTGGCAGAATAGAGCGACGGTGAACCTGGAACCGGAAAATTTTTATCCTCTTCCTTTTTTAGTGTCGCATAAAACAGGTCTAAAAAATAGGCCCCTGTCCATCCATAACGTTTTGCGCCGGCCCTTGCCATACGGTCGCTGGTAAAAATAACCCCATCTTTTCCATAAACCGGAGAGAAATCGGAAAAGGGAGTATTTATGGCTTCAGCATTAATGAGTTCATAATCATACTCTGGCTCCGTCCACTTATTGACTTCACGGCTGTATTTTTCAAATAACTTTCCTTTTGGATCATCAGGCTTTAGCGAAGAATATTTGCTGAATTGTTCAGCAGCCTCTTCGTATTTTCCAAGACTACGCAAACTTTGGCCGTAATGATAATAAAGGTCTGGATTTGTCTTATTTACCTCCAAAGCCTTATTGTACCAGCGGGCAGCATCTTCAAAATTGCCTGTCAGACGGTTACAGTCGCCTAGCCGCTCCGTTGCATGAGCAAAATGTTTATTGTTTTTTGCGGCAAGTTTTTCGTAATAAGGGATAGCCCTGCTATAATTGAAGGCAGTAAATAATCTGTCAGCTTTTGCTCTTTGAGCAAACCCCTGATATCCAGTGGCAAAAACAGCGACAAATAATAAAACCAGATATTTTGTTTTCATAACTTTAAACTTTATCATCGAGTAGAAACAAATTCATTCATTGAAATTTTAGAAATACCTTGGTGTAATCAACCTGGGCGCAAACAGGTTAAGATCATGCGAAATCATAATTTCGTGGGATCCCTGTTGATAGGTCTTCATCTCAGTAAGGTATGTATCATACGAGTAACCGAGCCTCCAGTTTTCACCCAGATTCAGTTCAACCATAAAGACCAGTGCATTCTTGTTGGTGATTGCATTGCGGTTGGTTCTGTAGGAAGCTCCAAGCCAAATGAGATTATTGAATAGGAAACTGGCATTAAGGTCCATATTAAGCGGAGCATTCTGAGTATATTTTAACATAAACCCGGGACGAAAAACTATATTTTCGCTTAAAGGCACGGCTGCGCCTGCAATGCCATAAAAATGACGGGCAAGAGTGGAATAAGTGCTTAATCCATTTTCAAAATCAACCTTTCCGTACTGACTTTCGAAGAGTTGCTTTGAGGAAACTCCCATGTAGTATGATTTTGTGTAGTAATAAATTCCAAAGTTGGCATCGGGCTGAATTTTGTTTTTCGGACGGTTCAGAATGGTAGGATCATCACCGTCTCTCATTTGAACAGCATCCCAGTCCACATTAACCTGGTTAAAGCCAGCCTGAAGGCCGAATGACAGGATCCCACTTAATAACCTGACTCTGTAGGCATAGTTACCCATAAATCCAATGTCGGTAAAAGGACCTGTCTGATCTGCATACACATACATACCAATGGCTACTTTTTCGTTGCGTAGTGGTGTGTGTGCGCTAAAAGTCAGGGTGCGTGGTGCCCCGTCTCCAAAACCTACCCATTGATACCGGTTGAGTAGCGTCATGGTAAGCACATCCCGGCTACCGGAATAAGCAGGATTTATTACCAGCTTGTTAAACATAAACTGACTGTACAATGCATCGCGTTGTGCAGAAGCAGCTAGAGTTATCAGGAACAGTCCGATGATGATGATTGACTTTTTCATTGTAATGGCTGTTATATTGTTCTTTTTTCTTTTTGGTTATTTGTGCAGGACTTACCCGGCTGTCGTTGAATTACTGTAAGCTTTCTCTTACAGCCGGGCAAAACCCTTGCTAGTTATTACTGCCATGGATGATTACCCAGCCAGTATAGATCTGATTTATAGATCTCAGTTTTACAATGTAGTAGTAGGTACCATCGGGCAGTTTTTTGCCGAATTGATTGGTTCCATCCCAAACTACGCTGCTGTTGTTGTACCCGGTGAACTCCCTGATCTGATCACTCCAGCGATTGAAGAGCAATATTTCATTATCAGGATATTCCTCAATTCCATCAATAATCCAGGTATCATTCCTTCCATCGCCGTTTGGTGTAATACCATTGTAGATAACAACATCAGGACGGCCTTCGTCAGGAACAATTACGATTACCGATATGGCTGTGTCGGAAACTGCTATTCCGTTAACGTCGTAGAGAATATAGGTAAACTGATCTTCTCCTATGAAGTCTGCTGCCGGAGTATAGGTTACTGTCATATCTGAATTGAGCGTTACACTTCCATTTACTGTTGGTGTAAGAATTTCTATAGCTGCAGTAACTCCAGCAGGAATAATGTCGTTCGCCATATTTATAATCAACCTCGGTGTATTGACAAGGGTTGTATCCATGTCGTTTATTGCAACAAGGTAAATTGGATTGTCGTTAACAATTGTAATGGTAACAACAGCCTCATCGCACAATCCACTGAAATCGCATACCCTGTAGATAAAGGTATCGGTACCAAAATAGCCTGAGTTAGGAGTATAAAGTACTTCACCGGTCTGTGAATCAACCATTGTGAATCCGTTGGCAGGATTACTGGTTACAGTTACAGTTGATGGATCGATATTGTTGTCACAATCAGAATCGTTGAGCAATACTGCAATATTTACCGGTACATTGATCGGTGTGGTTGCATAATCATCAACGGCTACAGGGCCGGCAACAACTGTCAGTTGCATTTCGCAGGTTGCTGTGTTTCCATGAATATCGGTTACTGTCCATGTTATGGTATGAATTCCAACAGGATAAGAGCCACTTGCATTTCCGGTATTGTTATAACTGTTGACCAGATTTTCAATTCCGCAATTGTCAGAAACAACCGGTACAGGAATTTCAACTACTGCATTGCAATCGGTTCCTGCTGTCATGGTCATATCTTCGGGACATTCAATTACCGGCATCTCATTATCCGCAACGGTAACGGTCATTTCACAGGTAGCTATCAACCCGTGAATATCGGTAACTGTCCATGTAATGGTTGTTGTTCCGGTAGGGTAAATACCGCTTGCATCAACGCTGCCATTGAAGCTGTTTACAATGCTTTCAATACCGCAGTTGTCAGAAACTACCGGTTGTGGAATTTCAACATAAGCTTCGCATACACCCTGATCAGTGTTTACTGAAATATTCTCAGGACACTCAATTACCGGTGCTTCGTTATCAGTAACTGTGATAACCATGCTGCATTCTGCGGTCAGGCCATGAATATCGGTCACAATCCAGCTAACTGTTGTTGTACCAACCGGGTAGATACCACTTGCATCACTTGTACCGTTGTAATCGTTAACAATGCTTTCAATGCCGCAATTGTCAGAAACTTCAGGTTGTGATACTGTAACATTGGCTTCACAAACACCAGGATCGGTATTTACAGCTACATCTTCAGGACAAATGATTACCGGAGCTTCGTTATCGGCCACAACAACGTTCATGCTGCATTCTGCAGTATTGCCATGAATGTCGGTTACTATCCAGGTAACTATTGTTGTACCTGCGGGGTAGAATCCACTTGCGTTGTCAGTTCCATTGAAACTATTTACCAGACTTTCAATTCCGCAATTATCTGAAACTACAGGCTGTGGAACTGTTACATCGGCACCGCAAACACCAGTATCGGTATTAACTGCGATATCTTCAGGACAAATGATTGTTGGAGCTTCGTTATCAACTACCGTTACATTCATTGTGCAGGTAGCAGAATTTCCATACTCATCAACCACAGTCCAGACTACAACTGTTGTGCCAACCGGATAGATTGCTGAAGCGTTTACGGTTTGTGTGTAGGAGTTGGTAACTGAACTGATTTCACAGTTGTCACTTACTTCAGGCTCAGGAACTGTAACATAAGCTTCGCAAACACCCTGATCGTTGTTGACAGTAATGTCTTCGGGACAGGTGATCTGCGGATCTTCGTTATCAACCACTGTTACAGTCATTTCGCAAGTGGATGAATTGCCACAGGCATCGGTTGAAGTCCAGATGACAATAGTTGTACCTATTGGATAGTATCCACTGGCTATCGGAGTGCCTGTATAGCTATTGACAATTGAAACCCCGCTGCAGTCATCGTCAGTATTTGGAATCGGAACCTGTACATACGATCCGCACAATCCCGGTTGTGTGTCTACTGTGATATTAGGCGGGCAAGTCAGGGATGGAGCCTGGGTGTCAACAATTGTGAACACTGCTGAAGCTGTTGCGGTATTCCCGCACTCATCGGTTGCAGTAAATGTTACAGTTGCTGCACCGGTTGCGCCACAGAGGTTGCTCAAACCGCTAAAGTTATTGGTAACTGTAACCTCACCGCAATTATCAGTTGCAGCAACATTAGTCAACCAGTTTTCAAGATCCTGAACGTTGCCATTTCCGTCACATTCAACTGTAATGTTCGAAGGAGCAATGGTGAAAACAGGAGCTGTTTCATCAATAATAGTGAAAGTTGCACTGGTGGTTGCAATATTTCCGCAATCATCGGTTGCAGTCCAGGTAACTGTTGCTGCACCGGTTTCACCACAAAGATCGCTCAGGCTGACAAAGTCATTGGTAATAACAACCTCGCCACATAAATCAGAAGCTGCGACGTTGGCAAGCCAGTTTTCAAGTGCTTCGCCACTGTTTTCGTCGCAATTGACTGTTAAATCTTCGGGAACAAGGGTGAAGTAAGGAGCAATTTCATCAATTATGGTGAAAGTTGCACTGGTGGTAACGCTGTTGTTGCAATCATCAGTTGCTGTCCAGGTTACTGTTGCTATCCCGGTTGTTCCACAAAGGTCACTCAGGCCGGTGAAGTTATTGGTAATGGTTACCTCGCTGCAGGCATCAATTGCTGAAACATTTTCAAGCCATGTGTTCAGGTCTGCTGCATTGCCATTTCCGTCACAGGAAACAATAATGTCCTGAGGTATAATATTGAATACAGGTGCTGTATAATCAAAGATAGCAAAAGTTGCTGTAACCATCTCAAAATTACCGCACTCATCAACTGCGGTCCAGGTAACTGTTGCAAGTCCCGTTGATCCACAGAGGTCGTTCAACCCCTGGAAATTATTGGTCACGCTAACTACTCCGCAGTTATCTTCTGCAACAGCAGAATTTAACCAGGCTGTAAGTTCTTCACCATTTCCATTTCCGTCGCACTCAACAACTGTAAATTCAGGGACAACAGTGAAAACAGGGGGAGTCAAATCGTGAATTGTGATGATCTGGCTTACGGAGGCTGTGTTACCACAAGCATCGGTGTAGGTCCAGGTGCGGGTAATGGTCTCAGGACAGGTGTTGCCGTCCGATACATCGGTTCCTAATACTTCACCAGCTCCGTCACAATTGTCGGTCCAGCCTAAGTAAACATTTACCGGCATATCATCGATACATTGATAGGTTGCATCAGCTATTGCTTCAAAGACTGGTTCAGTTATGTCTACAGTCCAGGTATAGGTGATCTCTACCGGTGTGGCGATGTTGCCGCACTCGTCGGTATAGGTGGCTATCCAGGTCTGGGTGTAAGCACATCCATCATTGGTCGGGCCTTCGGTAGCAACATTGGGTGCGAATGCACCTTCGCAATTGTCAAGTCCGGTGAATTCAGGAGCAGTGATTGCTGTTGGGTTGCAGCCAAGGTCGCCGCTTTCAGCTACCGTGCTGATGACAGGAAGTTCTGTATCTATGGTCCAGGTGTAGGTAATCTCTACCGGAAGGGCTATGTTGCCGCAATCATCGGTATAGGTGGCTGTCCAGGTCTGTGTGTAGGCACATCCGTCATTGGTCGGGCCAGCGGTAGCAACATCAGGGGTGAATGCGCCTTCGCAATTGTCAAGGCCTGTGAATTCAGGAGCAGTGATTGCTGTTGGGTTGCAGCCAAGGTCGCCGCTTTCAGCTACCGTGCTGATGACAGGAAGTTCTGTATCTATGGTCCAGGTATAGGTAATCTCTACCGGAAGGGCTATGTTGCCGCAATCATCGGTATAGGTGGCTGTCCAGGTCAGTGTGTAGGTACATCCGTCATTGGTCGGGCCTTCGGTAGCAACATCAGGGGTGAATGCGCCTTCGCAATTGTCAAGGCCTGTGAATTCAGGAGCAGTGATTGCTGTTGGGTTGCAACCAAGGTCGCCGCTTTCAGCTACCGTGCTGATGACAGGAAGTTCTGTGTCTATCGTCCAGGTGTAAGTAATGCTCACTGGTTCTGCAACATTTCCCTGCGCATCAGTAAATGATGCCGTCCAGGTTTGTGTATAAATACAACCCGTGTTAGAAGGTCCATCAGTAGATACAACAGGAGTAAAAGGCCCTGAGCATCCATCAAAACCGGTAAACTCAGGAGCTGTTATCGAAGTCGGGTTACAACCAAAATCAGTATCTTCAGCCAGGGTTGATATCACAGGAAGTTCATCATCATCTATCCATGTATAGGTAATCGATACCTCATCGGCTATATTGCCACAGGCATCGGTATAACTGGCTGTCCAGGTTTGTGTAAAGTCACAATTCTCGGATGTTGGCCCGTCTGTAGATACCAAAGGTTCAAATGTTCCATCGCAATTATCTGATCCGGTAAATACGGGTGCTTCAACAATGGGATTGTAACCAAGATCTCCACTTTGAGCTGTTGTTGAAATTAATGGTTTTTCAGTGTCAATGGTCCAGGTCCAGGTAATGTTCATCTGTTCAGCTGCAAAACCACAGGCATCAGTATAATTTGCATACCAGGTTTGTATGTAGTTGCAACCTGTGCTTGAAGCTCCGCTGGTCGTTACTACAGGAATAATAATGCCTTCGTAATCATCGGTACCTGTGAAAACAGGAGGTATAATTTCACCCGGATTGCATCCAAGGTCTCTGTTGATTTCTTCAGTTGTAATGACAGGGGCTTCATTATCAAGCCAGTTTATAGTTAACGTTGCTTCGGCTTGGCATGAAATTGCATCATAAACCCTTACCAAAATGTTACCGGCTCCGGCGCCTGAAAAAGAATAAACATTGCCTGTCTGAGTAAAAACAGCATTTGTATTGTTTGAAATTATTTCAAAACTATAAGGAGGCTGTCCTCCTGTTGCTGCAAAGTAACCTTCAGCAGTGTTTCCATTTTCACATTGCAAATCAAAAGTTTGCTCTGCGCTCAGTTGAATCAGGTTAGGTACTGTAACATTTTGTGAGTAAGTTAAAGTTGCACCGGTTCCATCAATAACGGTAAGTGATACTACGTAAACTCCGGGGTTAGCATAACTATGAATCGGATTGGCTGCGGTTGATGTTGCTCCATCACCAAAAGCCCAAAAGTAGGTGTAATTGCCATCTCCACCATCAACTACTGAATTGAAACTGACTGGTGTACCTGAACCCAGGTTGCAGCCCAGGTTATACTGAAATCCAACCGAAAGGGGAATATTGACTATTACAACCTGTTCAACACAAAGACACTTAGGGGTATTCCATCCACAGGCTCCTGATATGTTTTGCTTCCATGACATGGAAAAATTAAGGATTTCAACCTCCTGTCCGCAAACCCAGTTTATGTCTCCCAGATTAATGAATGTTCTTGGTATGGGTGCATTTTCATAAAGGCAACTTGTTACATGTGTTGTCGTGGATACATTGGTAAATGGTTCCGTAATCTTAAGATTATACTCCACATACAACGAATAACGGGTTGCATTTGAAACAACCTGAACCCATAAATAGGAAGTAACAGGCTCTCCTGAAACGCATGGCTGTAATAGATTGCTATTTATATCACCTATAAAGAATTGCGATATAATAAAATCATTCGAGGTACATTTACTACAGTCCGTTTGAGCAGAACTTTCACCGGCTGTGCCTAAGATAAAAGTTGCCATTAATCCGAAAAGAATCCTGGAAAAGGTTTTCATAATATAATGATTTTTGTATTTTTATTTGTTTTCCCATTTTTACTGCCCGGGAGGCAGGTTTTCAGCTTTTTGGTAACCTCGTCTACACTTTTCCGCCCCCCCCGAGGTGTTTTGGTGCAATCGAATTATTCTGTATTTCAATAACTTACATCAATATTTCTGATTCTATTCCTGAAATATTGTTTTGCAGCTTGTTACTTTAAAACTGATGATACAAAAGTATTTCAGGAATTGTCGGTGCGCAATACGTTTTTAGACTACTTTTTAAGCTATAAGGCATCAGGGATTTATAAGTATAAATACGTATTGCATGGATTATAAAGATTCTTTTTCAGCAACTTATATGGGCCATTTTTTAGTTATGGCGCATAGTTTGCCTGTTGTAAAATAAGAAAAGCCGCTCATCGCAGCTTTTCTTATTTTACTATGATCATTTCTTTATTGATTCCATGAAATTTTTATATCATCAATAACATATTTATTTCTGATTGTTCAAGCATTCGCCAACGTCCTCTGGGAAGATCCTTTTTGGTCAAATTGGCAAATGCTACCCTATCAAGTTTGACCACTTCATATTCAAGCACCTCAAATAAACGACGGACTATTCTGTTTCTTCCGGAATGAATCACCAGTCCTATGTTTTTCTTGTCATCTCCACTTCCGGTATAGGCAATTTCATCAACGGCCATTATACCGTCTTCCAGCTCTATACCTTCAGTTAAACGGATCATATCTGACTTTGCAAGTCCCTTATTCAACTCAACATGATATACTTTTCGCACTTTATGCCCCGGATGAGTCAGTTTCTTTGCGGTTTCCCCGTCATTTGTAAAAAGCAGCAAACCCGAAGTATTTCTGTCGAGACGGCCAACCGGATAAATTCTTTCTTTACATGCATCCTTAACCAGCATCATTACCGTGTTGCGATCCTGAGGATCATCCACGGTTGTTATGTAGCCTTTGGGTTTATTCAGCAACAGATATACCTTCTTTTCAATACTGAGTGTTTCGCCTCCGAACTGAACTTTATCATCTCTGGTTATTTTTGTTCCAAGCTCAGTTACTATTTTACCATTCACCGAAACAGCCCCTGATTCAATAAGCACATCGGCTTCTCTTCGGGAGCAAACGCCTGAATTGGCTATAAACTTATTCAGCCTGATTGAGCCGTCTTTGTCGTAACCATAGTTTCCTTTAATTTTCCCTGGCTTATAAGATTTATCATCACGGTATTTTCCGGGTTCTCCTTTTTCCTGAAACTTTCGTTTTGGCCTGAATTCACCATCATCTCTGTGCCTTGAGGGTTCTCTTTCAACGGCATCTGATTTTCTGACCCTTCTTTCGCGTGGGGCATCCGATACGTCTTCGGGTTTGCGTGGTCGTGTCGGTTTGGTTTCATCAGGCCTGCTGTGGACTCTGGGCTTATAAGTCTCATCCTGTGATTCACGGGGTTTCCTGCTTTTGAATGGACGATCTCCTGCCGACTTATCAGCGTATCGTTTTTCGTGAGGCGTACCCGATTTGTCATCACGTTTCCATGGGCGGGAAGTTTTTTCGTCGCGGGCTCCTTTATATCTGTCGGCTTTATCAGCATCATGACCTTTTTCCCCAAAGGGTTTACGGGTTTTGAAAGGGCGGTCTCCAGATGGTTTGTCAGAATAGCGCCTTTCGCGTGGTACGTCCGACTCTTCACCTTTTTTCCATGGTTGTGTAGGTTTGCCGTCACGGCTTCCTTTATATGTATGGTGTTTATCCGATCCTTCACTTTTGCCCTCATAAGGCTTCCGGCTTTTGTAAGGCCGATCGCCTGATGTTGAAGATCCATCAGAATTATCCCTGGATTTATACCCATGGGATGGCCCGGAAGGCGTTTTTCCAAATGTTTTGCCTTTACCGGCACGCCCATTCGTGGGGGTACCATCCGGCCTGCTGCTTTTGCCCCTTTTATCATCACCGGGGGCGCGTTTCATCGCACTCATTGAATTTATTTTTAGCCTGCAAAGTTAGTCAAGAATAGAATACCCTGAAAATTAATTTATATTTTTGATTTTCAGGGGTTTTAATTGACAAAATCTCATCATTTTTTTACATCTTTCAAACCCTGCTTATCATTTTTTCTGACCGGAAACTTCCGGATATTAAAAAATTTTTTGTATATTCGTAACATTCCCTCCAAAACGGGAAAAAATTCAGTTTGGTGCAATCAAAATTACAGGATCATGGAAAATCAGGATGAAAAAATTATCGTTATTGCACGATATTCAAATTCAAGGGCATTGCTTCTGCAATCAAGGCTAAGAGCAGAAGGTATAGAATGTTTTCTTAATCACGAAAACCTGCTTCAGGGAGCCGTTTCATCAGGTGTTGAACTTAAGGTGAAAAGGTCTGATGTAGAAAAAGCCCTCAGATTGATCGAATATTTTAAATCGGAACATGGTTCACAAAAAGAAACTGCAATCAAAGCTCTGAAGAGCGTAAGAAAAATACTTGTCCCGGTTGATTTTTCAGATGCTTCGCTCAAATCGTGCAGTTACGCCCTTGGACTTGCTGCCAAACTTAAGGCAGAGATAAAATTACTGCATGTGTATTACAATCCGCTAATTGATATGGCGCCTTTCGATACCAGCCATACCTATCAGATAAATCTTGTAAATTATCTGCACGAAGCTGAACAACATGCAAAGCATCAACTAATAAACCTTGCAAAAGATCTCAAAAATCAGGTTAAGAAAAGCAAAGCAACCACAAAAATTACTTACTCTTTATCGAACGGACTTGCTGCCGAAGAGATTATAGCAGCCAGCAAAAAATTTAAACCCGGCCTTATCATTATGGGAAGCCAGGGAATTGGCCACAAAACCGGCAGCCTGTTGGGTAGCGTAACCACTAAAATTATAGGAAAAATCAGTGCACCACTGCTTGCCATCCCCGAAACCAGCAAATTCAAGGGTTTTGACAGTCTGAAAAATATATTATATGCCACCGATTTTGACCATAACGACCACTTGTCAATAAGCAAACTGATTAATATTTTACATCCTTTTAACGTAAAATTGTTTTGCACACATATCAGCATAGGCACAAAGAAACCATGGCAAAAAGTAAAAATGGACAGTTTGAAAGAGCTGATTTCCGGTGAATTTAAGGATGTACCAATACATTATGATATTGTTGTCAGCGACGATGTCATCAATGGTCTGGAGATGTTTATTCGCAATCATTCTATTGATGTGATTGCCCTAACCAATCACAACCGGAGCATTCTGTCACGCTTTTTTACTCCGAGCATAACAAAAATTCTTCTCAACAGGGTAAACAAACCTCTACTGGTTTTTAGATCAACTGACTGATAAACACAAAAAAAATCTGCAAAGATCAAATCATAAAACCGGATAAAAAGCATCTTCTATGTGATTGATTTTTTTTGTGGTGTTGTTTAGAATAACAGAAATAATGTCGAAACGGGTCTCCTTTTCGACATTGTTTTTTTCGAGATATGCCTGTGCAGCCCTTACCAGAAAACGCTGTTTTGCCTGATTGACAAATACCTCCGGCTCGCCATACCCCGATGAAGCCCTTGTTTTCACTTCAACAATAACAAGGAAGTCGCCTTTTTCTGCAATAATGTCAATTTCATCTTTCCCAAACCGCCAGTTGGTGGACAGTATTATATATCCGTTGTCGTGAAGGTGTTTAACGGCAATATCTTCACCGATGGTGCCCAGATCGTTGTGCTCTGCCATAGTAGAATTATGCTTAATAGGTTTATAAAATAAGCTTCAAAGTTAAACTTTGCGGTTTCAATAGCCCGTTTTTGATTATTTCGGCCAAACGGCGCCACCATTTCAGTGCAAACGGCGCCACCTTTAAGAGAGTGAATTTGTAACGCAATGATAAGCATTATTTTTCAGTTTTTTTTCTTCTTAATGAGTCTCCTTTTAGGTCAAACCGGTGTGCATTACCTGCCAATCTGTCCATTATTGCATCGGCAATTGTCGATTCTCCGATATACTGATGCCAGTTACTAACCGGTAATTGTGATGAAATCAATGTTGACTTCTTACCATAGCGATCTTCCAAGATTTGAAGCAAGGCGAGCCTTGTAATTTTATCCATTGGATGTAATCCGAAGTCGTCAAGAATAAGGAGGTGGGTTTTTTCTAATTGATTGAGCATCTTTATGTAAGTGCCATCAAGTTTTGAAAGTGATATTTTCTCCAGAAAGCGATTCATCCCCAGATAGAGTGTCTTATACCCCATTGAGCAAGCTTGTCGACCAATAGCACAGGCGAGATAGCTTTTACCGCAGCCGGTAGCACCTGTTATCAGTACGTTTTCACTTCTATCAATAAATCCGCAATCGGCAATAGAAAGTAAACTTTCCGGAGTCAGATTCCGGGCGGTATTACAATAAACCTGTTCCAACACTGCATTGTAGCGAAGTTTGCTGTGTTTGAGGTATAGCTGTGTTTTAAGGTTCACCCGATGTTGTGCCTCTGCTTCCGAAAGCCTGGCAATAAAAGGATGGATAGAAGGTTGCTCCTGCACCGGGAGTGAGATTACGGCCTGATAAGCATCGGCCATTCCGTGTAGTCTTAATTGACTGAGTTGATCCAATGTGATTTGATGGTTCATGTTGTTTGGTTTTAGAGTGATCATTTATAAGCTTGAGGTCCACGTATGTTTTCATGAGTAAAAAGATCCACAGACGGCGACTGTGAGTCATCAGGTTGTTTGTCTAATCCTTTTATCAGGATGTTGTTTATCATTCTGTAATTGACACGTGAAGCCGGAATGGCTCGTTTGCAGGCGTTTTCAAAGCGTTCCGCGCCATACTGTTCTGCTAAACGGATCAAACCAAGGCAAGCCCTGTAGGCTTGCTCGATAAAAGATCTTGATTCCAGTATCCGCCTGGTAATTTCAACTGCATTTTCACCTATTGCTTTCGCCTTGTTTAAAAAATAGTCTGCATCCCAGCCTTTGGCTTCAAGATAGTTCTGGTGCTGCTCCGGCATGTGTTCTTTCAGCGTTGTATAATCATGCTTTCTATAATTACGAGTATGACTAGCAATCCTTTGTAATCCCATAAAAACTTCAACAACATCACTATTGTAGACCAGTTTTACTTTTTTGCCAATGTGCTGGTAGGGGACGCTATATTGATGATAATCCTCACCAAGTATGACATGATAGTTCTTCTGTACCTTAGCCATGGCGGTATGTTTGATAACGAACGGATCAGCAGGAAGAGCATTTAATAATGGAAGTTCGTCCTGTACAAAACGGTCAGTGCGACTATATGGCCGTTTCTGAAAAGGTGTACGATTGTGCTTGTTCAGGAAGATTAAGATCCTTTGATTTAATTCCGCCAGACTGTAAAAAGTATCATTACGTATAGACGCATAGATACGCAGATAAGAAATGTGAACCATGTTCTCAACGGTGGGCTTATCTTTTGGTTTGCCTACCCTGGTTGCAGATAAGCTTGTATTGTAGTGCAGAGACCATTGCAGGCAAAGCTCGCTGAATACCGGTTCATACCGGCTGCTCTTTTGAACATACTGCTTCATGTTGTCACTCAGGGCGTTTTCAGGCACTCCGCCAAAGTAACTCATACATCGACCCAGAGCGGCAAACAGATGCTCCTGCGAAGCACTGCGGAGGGCCTCAACGTATGTGTAACCACTATAGGGAAGCACGCACACAAGGACCGGACAGGAAATCACCTCTCCAGAGGTTGTATCAGCATAATACAGAGGTTTGCCGGCAAAATCAATCTGTACCCTTTCTCCGGCCTTATGCTCAAAGTGCATCGTGGCTATGTTTGTACGGAGGTGGTCTTTGGTATGTTCGCAAAATTGCACATACCCATATCCCAAAGGAACTTCTTCTCTGTATTCTTGCCAGAGCTTTTGTCGGGTGACACCGGGTCGCGTTAACTCACGCTGATAATAATCCAGCCTGGTGCTCAAATACTCGTAACGAGAATCGGGCAGGGAAAGCGCTGTGCCAGGGTAAAACAACTTCGCCAGTTCTGCATCCGGCTTGCCAGATAGCTCATTTAGAGGCAGCGAAACTTGTAGTATCTTGGCAACATAAGCATCAATTGTATGACGTCCACAGTGCAGTTCACGGGATATCTCCCGCTTGGAACTACCCTTGGACATAAGTTGAATTATGCGTCGAATTTGTAACATCGTAATTGATTTATTGGACATTGTACCGGGTTTTTGGCAAGGTACTATTTGTTACAAATCCGCTCTCTTTTTTAGTGGCGCCGTTTGGTGTGAAATCACTGGCGCTATTTGCTCCGAATTTACTGGCGCTGTTTGCTCCGTAATAGTCAGGCAACGGTATTTGTCGGAAAACCACCATTGTGGGGGCCTGCCGGATACAATAATGTTCAATATTATTACCTGCCCGATTTAGAGTCATATTATGATGTTAACAACTCCAGGTTTATCTATTATGAAGGAGGCACCTGGGTTCACCGGAAATATCTGCCCAGGCAATACCGGAGCTATGATCTTTACAGTGGCTACAAGGTTGTTATGCACGATTACAGGGGAAACTCGCCCTATGCTCATTTTAAAGAACATAAAAGCAAGTATGCAAGAGGCTATAAAGGCCAGGAGCAAAAAACCATTGGCAACCGGCCTGATCAACGGAAACAGGGTTTAAAAAATGCAAAGCAGAATCATCCCGGCCAAAAGGTTTCAAAAATGAACCAGGGTAAAATTAAGGGGCACAACGGCAAAGGTGGCGGAGGCAAAGGCAGAAAAAAATAGCCCGGACGTTGCTTTGCTTTATCAGGAATTATTGCTGTATTATCCCTCTTAATCAGGTGGCCGATACTCAACACCGGCTTTACTTTGAAATGCATTACAAAAAAATCAGGGTGCATTCAAATGTGTGAAATATATAAATTTCTCAACGAATTATATAACATCAAAAGGCTTGATTGTGCCGAAATTTGTATAAAATTATTTCACAACCTAAAACAAGAAACATGAAAAAAATGGCATTTGGATTGGTTACAATTATGCTGATGGTATTGTTTGCTCCGCTTCAATCTGAAGCAAAAATAAAAGACAAACTACCCTCATTGAAGAAAGAAAAAACTGAGATTTCGGTCGAGGCCCAGACCATGGTAAACCGACTGGAAGAAATCAAAGCAATGGATCTTTCAAAAATGAACTCATCAGAAAAGAAAGAATTGCGTGCTGAAGTAAAGATGATAAAAAGCGATCTTCAGGCACAACAGGTAAACAGCAGCGGTGGAGTTTATATTTCTGTCGGAGCAGCTATTTTGATTGTATTGTTGCTGATCCTCCTTTTGTAATCAGGGGCATTCATAAAACCTGAAAATTCCTGGGGCATCAAAGCCTGAAGCTTTCAAACTTAAAAAAAATATAGAAATGGGAAACTTACTTTACATCATAGCTGTCGTCCTGATCATTGCCTGGCTTATCGGATTGATTGGATTTCATGCAGGAGGAATTATTCACGTATTGCTGGTAATAGCAATCATTGCTGTTATTCTCAGACTTATACAGGGAAAAAGGATTTGAGAATATTAGATTTTACCTCAGATTTGCTTCTGTCGTAAAACAAGTACTTCCCTTTTAGAACCTTGTACCAATACTGTGAAGAAATACTAAAGCAAGACTTTTATCGACTATCAGCAAAACATAAATTACCAGATTTGAATTGAGTTTAATTGGATTGGCAGTTCCATTTTTCTTCTTGTTCTTATAGCTTTAGTATCTTAAAACCTCCGCTTGCTGACGGGGGTTTTTTTATTTCCTGAAAATAAATACTACAGTAAATATGTGTGAATGATGTAACTTATGGTAATATTTATGTAACACTCTCCGGATGCATATATTTTATCTTTGAACAGAACCTAAAAATCAAAATTATGCCACTTCTTACCATTTTAATTGTGCTGATTGTCGCCGGTGTTTTACTTTGGCTGGTAAATTCATTTATCCCCATGGACCGGAAAATAAAATCGATCCTGAATATCGTGGTGGTAATCATTCTCATCATCTGGCTGCTGAAGGCATTCGGAATTTTATCCTCTTTAGGCAACATAACTTTTTAAACAGGTCAGCAAAAATATTCTGCTGACACATCCGTGGTTTTCCCGGGTTGCCAGGAAATTATTGGAAATTACTTTTTCGAAATTTACATTTACCTATACCTAACACCCTGAAATAATGAATATTAAAAGAATTTTCGGGTCTATACTTACCATTCTTGGTATTGTTGGCCTTATTTATGCAGCCGTTTTATTTGCAGGCAATTCAGGGGGCACATCAGGGGTTAAATCCCTGATAATTTATGCCGTACTTGGCCTGATATTCTTTATTTCCGGAATCGGACTTATCCGCTCTACCAAAGATGAATCATAGCTAAACCCGGTCAACAAACCTTTTAAGAAGTTGCATCAAGCCACATTTACCCGGTTCGATGCAACTTTTGCTTTTGGTACAAAGTGCTTTTGAGAGCCGCAAAAATGAACCTGTAAATCATATCATAAGGTAATGGAATCATTCAGATTCCCCGGTTTTGGTATTTCCGGAATTTTCTGCGGTTCAATTTCAATCTTCGCTTTTACAATTTGCACTGCCCAGGCATTGGGCACTATTTTCTTGCCGTGGGTGATGGCATATACCTTGGTAAATTCAGCCCCGAAATAAAGAATAATGGCTGAATAGTAAACCCATACAAGAATCAGGATTATTGAGCCGGTGGCACCGTACCACGAAGCAATAACGGAACGGCTGAGATAAGCGCCTATGCCAAACTTACCTATCATAAAAAGAAAGGTTGTGAAGGATGCACCTATCAGGCAATCTTTCAATACAACCTTACCATCGGGCAGGGTTTTGAAAATGACCGTAAACAGCAGGGTTATGATGATAAACACAATCAGAATATTCAGGAAATAAAATAAATATAACGTGTCTTTCGGAAAAAATTCTGCAAGCTGTTTGCTCAGCACATCCATCAGTGAGTTCACAATTAAACCTACCAACAACAAAAATCCCACAGAACCGATCATTGAGAAAGACATCAGGCGGTTTTTCAGAAATTTAACGATTCCACGCTTTGGCTTTGCCTTGAGACCCCATATGTAATTGATTGAATCCTGGATTTCGGCAAAAACTCCTGAAGCTCCGACCAGTAAAAATCCCACACCCAGCACAGTTGCAAAAGTGCTGCTGTGCGACAATTTTACATTCTTTATAATGTCCTGTATCTGAATTGCGGCATTGCTGCCAACCAGCCCGTTTATCTGGCCAAAAATTTCGCCGCGCACAGCCTCTTCTCCAAAAAAGAATCCACTCAGGCTAATGATGATGATGAGCAGCGGCGGCAGCGAAAAAATGGTGTAATAGGAAAGGGCTGCACCCAGTTTCATTCCATTGTCGTAAATAAATTCATTAAATGTCTCCTTGAGCAGATACCAGATTTTACCAAGTGATTTTTTGAATTTTTCAATTGACGGTATGGAAATTTGCATAAGTTTCATGGTTACTGAAATAAGGTGGTTGTGGGTTTGCCGATTTCAAAATCCCTGATATTAAAATCTTCTGTTTCATAGGAGTTGAATTTAATGATATTGTTCCCTTTGCCCGGGATAACAGGATAATAAGAAATGGATACCTGAAAAGTGTTGATTATCAAGTTTATATTTTTTATGAGCACACCCAGCCCGAATTGAGAATAAATACGGCTGCCTGAAAAACCTGTTTCAGTATCGCCCAGCACACCCAAAGAGCAGATAAAGTAGGGACCAAAGTAGAAGCCAATGAAATTCCAGGGGCTGTATGCCTGCGTTTGCAATGTCAGCAACAACCTGCTGTTGCCCGACAACACCTGACTGCTGAAGCCGGGCAGGCCCACATTATTATTCAGCGTAAGACTGTCGGTAGCATAACGGTTCAGCCCAACGGTAAGTTGAGGCTTCACAAATTGCCGGAATTTCCATTTTCCAACCTCCTTCAGGCCGGTGAAGTAAATAAAGCCTGCCGAAAAGATTCCCTGTTCAATTTTTGAATTGTGAATAAAAGTGCCGAAATCAAAGTTTGCACTCAGGTAACCAAATGAGAAATAATTGCCAAAAGAAGCCTGTGCAGCAGTGTAGAACCGGCCCGTACTGTTCCGTTTCTGGTAACCACCTGTCAGGCTGTAAACATTCCCAACAGGTACATCTTCGGTAAGCCCAAATTTAAACACATATTTATCCTGAAAATATTTTCTTCTTGAAACGCCAATACTGGCCAGGTAAAAATCTTCATCGTGGTATAAATACTCCGGATCCGCCGATTCTTCAGGCTTTTCGGGATAGCGAATACGCGTGTAGCGGATGGCAGTAATGAAATTTGAGGTACGGCTGTTCTCCGAATTTCCTTTGAATAACTGTATGGCGCTGCCTGCCCAGTAATCCTGGGCATTAAATTTATACCGCTCAACACGAACCAGTGTATCATTAAATCGCTGAAAGATTTTCTGAGCCTGCTGTGAAATATTTACACCTGCTGCCCACTTTGCATAGGGTGAGAAAAACGGACGGTCAATGTCAAAACTCTTTCTGAAATTACCGAACTCATCAGTGCCATAGTACAATTTTGAACTTATAAAACTATTCATGATGTTGGGCACAGAATAGCTTGTTTTAAAATCATGTCCACCGGTTGAGAGATGCCGCGTCAATCCATTCCTAAACTCATGTCCCAGGCCTGCGAAATTTTTTTCAGTAATTTTAATTCCAACACGGGTATTTGTTACATCAAATTCAGGAATGATACTCCATGTATCCAGTTCCCTGATAAAAATATCTACAGAATCGGAATTTTCAGATGTGGCTTTGATAAAAAAAGCTACATCGGTTACATAACCCCTGCTGCGCACCAGCCGTTCCGATTCTTTAACCAGCAATGAATCAAATGCCTGGTTTTTACGAAAAAGCAAAAGATTGCGGATGGTGGCCGGTTGCGTTTTAATGTGCAGTTTGTTGCCGGCCCTTGAAGTAAAGCTGGGATAAGATTTAATGGTGTCGGCAATTGAATTTCCGAAAGGATCGAGTGTTTCGATGTGAATTTGCCTGATGATTTTACCCTCAAACGTATCGTAAGGTTTTTGTACCGGGACTATATGTGGTTTCTTATTTACATCATCTGCCACGGGTTTAAAGAACAGCCGGTACATGAACCTTGTAAACCTGCTGCGCTCTGCATAATCTTCAATATTCCCGTAAAGAAGCGTAGAATCTTTTTTTGCAGGTGTTTGCTGGGCATAGGTATAATCACTCGTTAGAATTTGAGCAAAACACAGCATAAAAGTTATTTTGAACCACATCTGCATTTGTCAAAATTAAAAATTTTAAACCTGACATTTTCAGGAATGGCTATTTCGGTTGATCCTGTTCTTTTTGTTCGGCGGCTTCCTGTTCTGCTGCCTCAATCATTTTTAATTCATCGGCTGCAGCTTTCTTTTTGAACATTCCCTTCAACAATAAACTATGCTGGAAAGCTTCAATGGTTGAATTTAATCCTTCGGTAGTTTTATTGAGATTATAAATAGTGCTGTTTATGTTTCCGGCTATGATGGTATCATAAATCAATCTGCCAAGGGTGCCTTTGCCTTCATTAATTTCGATCACACTTCTCTCAACTTGCTTTGTAATGCCTTCTGAATTATCTGCAGTAACTCTCAGACTTGCTAAAATATCGGTTAAATTTTGCCTCGATGCCTCCATGGTTTCATTCAATCGGGATGAACTTTCTTTAAAGTTCTGAATGGTCTGGTTAATATCTTCAGCAATGGTTGAATCCTGAATTAACCTTCCAAGTGTTCCTTTGCCTGAGTTTACATTTGTCATCACTTCGGCAAGTTCCTTTGTTATTACTTCAACACTACCTGCGGTTACCTGAAGACTGGCAATAATGGCATCCGTTTCAACAGGTTCGGTCGAATCAAGGTGTTGGCCATCCTTTGCCAAAGGAGCATCTGTAGTTCCCTGTGTAATTATCAAGAGCCGGTCGCCTATCAGCCCTTCTGAACCTATGGCCACTTTACTGTCTGATTTAATAAATTGCTGAACCTCTTTTCGAACCAGCATATCAACCCTTACCGTTGAGTCGTTGATGATTGAAATTACATCAACTGTCCCTACATTAATGCCTGAGAAACGGATATTGTTCCCCACCTGCAATCCGCTTACATTGTAAAAATTTGTAGTAAGTTTAAAAACAGGGTTGAACAGATTTTTTTGCTTGCCGATGATAAATATGGCCATCATAAAAAGCGCCAGCCCTCCGACAACAAAAAGACCTAAGCGGACTTTAAATTTTTGTGTGTGCGTATCCATTTTGTTATTGTTTTACACTAATTCGTATTTCAGTTTCATTGCCGGGATGTTCCGGAATTTATAAAAAGAAGGCCTGAATGGCAGGATCATCCGATTTTTCAAAATCCTCAACAGTTCCTTCTTTATATACGGACCCTGAATCGAGCATAATGATTCGGTTTGCTGTTTTCAGTGCGCATTTAATATCATGTGTAATGATGATGGATGAGGTTTTATACTTCTCCTGAACATCATTGATGAGTTCGCTTATTTCGTTGGAAGTAACCGGGTCGAGTCCGGTTGTTGGCTCATCGTAAAGCATAACCAGAGGGTCCACAACAATAGTACGGGCCAGACTAATACGCTTGCGCATGCCACCCGATAGTTCGGAGGGCATTTTGTTCTGCGCATCGGGCAAACCCACATTTTCAAGCACCTCATTTATTTTGTTATCCCTCTCGTTTTTCGAGAGATTCTTTTTCAGTCTGACTAACGGAAATTCCAGATTCTGTTTCACGGTCATTGAGTCGTACAAAGCACCGCTCTGAAAAAGGAAACCGACCTTCTGTCTGAGTTCGCTCATTTCTTTTCTGCTCAGCGTTTTCACATTTTTCCCAAATACGTCAATGGTGCCGCCTTCAAAATTCAATAAGCCAACAATGCACTTTATCAGCACCGATTTACCGGTACCTGATTTGCCCAGCACAACCAGGTTTTCGCCATTGTAAAGGTTTAATGAAGCATCTTCTAAAACCTTTATTTTACCGAATGACTTTTGCAGATTGTTTATCCTGATAACCGGTTCTGCTACCTTTTCAGCAGATTGAATCTCATTTGGAGCGAATTTAAGTTCAGTGTTCATAATACCAGCATATCAGTAATTTGTACGGCAATCATATCCACCACCAGCACCAGAAGCGATGCCAGCACAACCGCAGAATTTGCAGCCACCCCAACACTTTCGGTTCCACGTCCGGCATGATAACCTTTGTAGGTTCCCACAAAGCCAATAACTGCTCCAAAGAAAAAGGTTTTAATTAGTGCCGGAAAAAAATCCATAAAATCTACTACTTTGAATGCCTGTGCAAAAAAGAGCGTAAGTGGTACATCCCCTTTGATATTTGCCCCTGCCCAACTTGCCAGAATACCAAAAGCATCGGCATACAAAACAAGCAACGGTATCATAAGTGTTGCCGCCAGCACCCTGGTTACTACCAGAAATCTTATTGGATTTGTTGAAGACACTTCCATGGCTTCAATCTGCTCGGTCACTTTCATGGAGCCCAGTTCGGCACCCATGCCCGATCCGATTTTTCCGGCGCAGATAAGGGCGGTAATTACCGGCCCCATTTCCCTGATAAGCGATACAGCAACCATTCCTGGCAGCATGGATACTGCTCCGAAATCAACCAGCACCGGGCGCGATTGTATGGTGAGCACCAGCCCCATAATGGCTCCGGTAACTGTTATGAGCGGTAAAGTTTTGTATCCGATTTGAAAACACTGGCGAAAGAATTCCTTAAATTCAAAATCGCGCGAGAATAATTCTCTGGTAACCTGCGATATAAACATAAATACATCCGCAACATCGGTCAGAAAGTTGCCGGCTGCCTCGGTTTTTGAAAGGGTGTTTTCGCTAAGTTTGCTTATAGAACGCACTGTTACGTCCCGGAGTTTCGGAATAACCTTGACAACCGGGATAAACTTTTTCGTATTTATTTTCATTATGCCCGGGTTTTATTATGTTGACAATTCACTTTCAGTAAGATTGCTGTTTGGTTAATCAACGGTAGTCAGTCCGTTTTTCATGGTTCTAAATATTCCTTTGCCGAAACAGCCATTCAATGAAAGGCAAAAGAACATGACGCACCAGGCAGAAACTGCCTGTGAATTTGTATGCCAGGATTATATGCCGCAAATTTACCGGCCATTTGCGGCGAATGCATTACATAACTATTTCTATTAGTTACATGATTCACACATCTCAATTGCTGGTTTATAAAATGGACAGCCTTTTTTACATTAAACCCTGCCCCGATTTACAATGTGGGAATCATGTAACTCTGTTGCAGAATTGTGTAACGCTATTCGGTAGCCTTTAACAGACCTTTGTCTTTCTATATATTGTTCACTTTTAAATTCAAAACAATGAGCACAGGAAAAGTAGTTTTAGGTGTAGTGGCAGGTGTTGCACTTGGCGCAGTAGCAGGCATCTTATTTGCCCCCGACAAAGGGAAATCTACCAGAAAGAAAATCTCGAAAAAAGGAGAAGATCTTACCAATGATTTGGAAAAGAAGTTCAACAAATTCGTTGATAAATATTCTAAAAAGTTTGACAAGCTAAAGGATGAGGCCAATGCCATGGCTGATGAAATCAACTTCGAAGCAAAAGAAACCGAAGAGCAGGTAAAATCTGAAAAGCGCTAACTCAGGCAAATTTTAAATCTACCATCAGCAAAGCAAGTACAATTCCTTATGGCTGGTGGCCCGGTTGGATAGTACCTTCTGAGTTAATGAAAGTTATTAAAACAAAAATCAGTATATGGAAACTCCGGTAAGGCAGTTAGAGTTATTGTTTGAAAAAGCAAAGGCTTATGGAACAACCACCTATGAGCTTTCGAAACTTAAAGCGGTGGAAACAACTGCAACCATTACAACATCTCTGGTGTCGCGCATGGTCGTGGTCGCTTTTGCCGCTATATTTTTAATTATCCTGAGCACAGGAGTGTCGTTTTGGCTTGGAGAACTACTTGGAAAGATATACTATGGCTTTTTTGCGGTAGCCGCATTTTACCTGGTAATCAGCCTTATTTTACACTTTTACCTCCATAAGTGGATTAAAAAACCATTAAGTGATTCCATTGTTTCTCAGGCACTTCAATAAGACTTATCATGGAAAATATATCGACTGCAGCCGGACTCAGAGATGCGATTGTTTATCTTGAAGCCGAACAGGCCAGAGAGGGTGCTGAATTGAATGAACAGTTCAGGATTGTTTATGATAGCCTGAAACCCATTAACCTTATTAAAGGCGCTTTTGAGGAAATAACCGGCTCAAAGGATATTCAGGAAAACCTGTTGACGAGTTCGGTGGGACTTGCCACAGGATATCTGTCAAAATTATTGGTTCAGGGTATAATGAAAAGACCGTTGAATAAATTTTTCGGCACAGCCGTAATGTTTGGTACCAAAAACATAGTCTCACAAAACCCGGAAGCCATAAAGTTTTTAGGTAAGATATTTTTTAACCTTTTCAGAGGCAAAGCAGATTCTGCCAAAAATAAACCAGATGAATAAATAATCCGGAATTCAGATGGATACAATTCTGAAGTTGCCGTTCTATGCAAAAGCATCCATCCTTTTGATAGGATTGTATGTTCTCATTGCCATGCTCAGTATTGCCCAGGGAATTATTGTTCCATTGGTTTTTTCCGTTATTCTGGCCATTTTGCTTCATCCGGTGGTCAGTTTTTTTGTCAGATCAGGAATAAATAAAGTTATCGCCATTATTCTTACCCTCATGCTAACCATACTTGTGATGGCAGCCTTTGGCTTATTGATTTTTTCACAGGCAAGCAAGTTCAGCGAAAGCTGGCCACTGATGGTTGATAAATTCACTCTAATGCTTAACGATAGCATTGGTGGAATTTCAGGTTATTTCGACATAAGCCCTCAAAGCATTCATGAATGGATAGAAAAAACCAGGGTTGAAATACTCAACAACAGCGGTGCAGCCATAGGGCAAACCCTTATAAGTGTTGGCAGCAGCCTGGTTGCTTTATTTCTGATTCCGGTTTATATTTTTTTAATCCTCTTCTACCAACCTCTGCTCATTGATTTTATTCACAAGCTATTTGGTGTCGGCAACAAAAGCAAGGTTACAGAAATTATTACCCAAACAAAAAATGTTGTTCAGCAATACCTCGTTGGGCTGGTTATAGAAACAATCATCATAGCAGTGCTTGAAATTACTGCTTTGCTGATCCTCGGTATTGAATATGCCATACTCCTTGGCATTATTGGCGCTTTACTCAATCTTATTCCATACATAGGCGGCGTGGTGGCTGTTGCCATGCCAATGATGGTTGCTTTGGCTACCAAGGATTCAGGCTGGTATGCCTTGTACGTGCTTGCCATCTATTATTTCATTCAAATTATCGACAACAATTATATAGTTCCGATGATTGTTGCCTCAAAAGTGAAAATCAATGCACTTTTTTCAATCATAGCTGTAATAGCTGGCAATGCCCTCTGGGGCGTTTCCGGAATGTTCCTTTCCATACCTCTGCTGGCTGTTGTAAAGTTAATTTTCGACAACATTGAACCCATGAAACCCTGGGGCTTTCTGTTGGGCGACACCATGCCATCCATTCTGAAAATTGATCCGATTCTGAAAACCATAAAAAAACTGTCAAAAAAATAAACACGGGTTTAATGGCAACTACTCCTGCGACGGGGAATACTCGAACCGGATTGAGTTTTAAGAACCGCTGTTTAATGTATGAATTATATAAATCTAATTGAGAAAAGTATAATGCATCCATCTGCCTGCTGAAGTAATTTTATTGCGCAAATACCGGAGTTTCATCACCTGAATTTTTCTGCAGAGTCCATTTACGGAATTGAAATATTATCCGGATCAAACACAAACAGGCTATGAAAGTTCTCTTGGTCTATCCTCAATACCCTGATTCATTCTGGAGCTTCAAACATGCATTGCGTTTTATATCGAAGAAGGCAGCAGTTCCACCGCTTGGCTTAATAACAGTATCTGCCATGCTGCCAGCAACCTGGCAGAAAAAACTGGTGGATATGAACGTTTCAAAACTCAAAACTTCTGACATCGAATGGGCTGATCTGGTTTTTATCAGTGCCATGTATATTCAGAAAGAGTCGGTTGACTATGTCATACGCGAATGTAAAAAATCGGGAGCCCGGATGGTAGCCGGTGGCCCACTGTTTACCCAGGAATACCAGAATTATCCGCAGATTGACTATTTTGTGCTGAACGAGGCTGAAATTACATTGCCCCTTTTCCTGAAAGACATAGAGAATGGTAAAACTCCTGAAAATGTATATAAAACCGATGAGTTTGCTGACATTACACAAAGTCCGGTACCGGATTTTCATTTATTGTCGATGAAGGATTATGTATTTATGGATGTTCAGGTCTCGCGCGGGTGCCCTTATTCATGCGAGTTTTGCGAAATTACTACATTACTGGGCCACAAGGTAAGGATGAAAAGCACCCGGCAGGTATTGAATGAACTTGAAGCCCTTTACAAGCTTAACTGGCGCGGATCGGTTTCTATTGTTGATGATAATTTCATCGGCAACAAACAGCAGATCAAGCTCGATTTGCTTCCCGGCCTCATACAATGGATGAATTTACACAAACACCCTTTTGTGTTTAGCTCCCAGACATCAATAAATCTGGCCGATGATGATGAACTGTTGTCGATGATGACCGATGCGGGTTTCGGTTCAACTTTTATCGGCATAGAAACACCTTCCGCAGCATCACTGAATGAATGCAATAAGGTGCAGAATAAAAACCGTGATATGCTTCACAGCGTGTTAAAGATTCAACGTGCCGGAATGTTGGTTTCGGGAGGCTTTATCGTCGGCTTCGACAGCGATTCGCCGGCTGTGTTTCAGCAGCAGATCGATTTCATTCAGCAAAGCGGAATTGTATCGGCCATGGTGGGGCTGCTGAATGCCCCGAAAAATACCAGGCTTTACGACAGGCTTGGCAAAGAAAACAGGCTGGTTCTGGAGTCGTCGGGCAACAATACAGATTTTACCATGAATTTTGTGCCAAGGATGAATGTCCAGGAATTGATTACAGGCTATAAAAAAATCATACACGACATTTATACAACCCGGCCCTACTACAAAAGAGTGCGAAAGTTACTGGTCAACTATAAACGCAGAGATAAAAAAACGGCAAGTATCAGTTATGCCAATATGAAGGCACTCATCAGATCATTTCTTGTTATCGGTATTTTAAAACGTGGCCGAAGCGATTTCTGGAAATTTATGATCTGGACACTCTTTATCAAACCTGGCTCAATGGCCGATGCAATCGAATACTCAATCTATGGATATCACTACAGGACCGTTTACGGCCTGCGATAGTATGGGGAAATCGTCAGAAATCACATATATTTTACCCTCAAAAAAGTGGGAATTATGTAAAATTTCTGAAAAGTTGTGTAACAGAACCTTTCGTAAAGCTTATCTACTTTGTACCATCACAAATTAACTTAAAATCACAAAATGAAAACACTTGCTCTAATCTTACTGGTTATTGGTCTGGGATTGACCATCTTCACCACCTTTACCTACTTTACAAAGGAAAAAATTGTTGACATCGGTGAACTTGAAATCACTGCAAAAAAACAGAATAATCTTAACTGGTCTCCTTTGATCGGTATCGGAGTTATTGCCGTTGGTGGAATTCTTTACTGGCAGTCAACCAAAAAACAATAACTCTTGAGACTTAGCATTAAATACATGGTAAGTGCCCGCTGTAAAATGCTGGTTAAGGAAGAGTTAAAGAACCTCGGGCTTCATTACGTCTTCGTCGACCTTGGGGCAGTTGAAGTGATGGAGAATCTCACTTTAGCCCAGCGCGAGCAATTTGGCAAGGCCTTGCAAAGGTCAGGATTGGAGCTAATGGACGACAGAAAAGCCATACTGATTGAGAAAATTAAAAACGTAATTGTTGAGCTGGTTCATCACTCAGATGAAATACCCAAAGAAAACTTTTCAGATTACCTGAGTAAAAAACTGGACTACGATTATACCTATCTTGCAAATCTTTTTTCTGAAGTTCTGGGCACAACCATTGAAAAGTTTTACATAAACCACAAAATTGAGCGGGTAAAGGAACTCATCTTTTATGATGAACTAAACATTTCCGAAATCGCCTGGAAATTAAATTACAGCAGTGTGGCGCATTTATCCAATCAGTTTAAAAAAGTGACCGGCCTCTCACCCTCGCATTTTAAAAAGTTAAAAATCAAAAGCCGTGTTCCCATTGAAGAGATTGGGAATTAGCCCGGGATTCTCCTCCATATCTGCATCTGCAGTAAAAAATATGAAATCAAAAAAAAAACCAGAATCAAAATATGACAGAAGCCTCAGTGAAAGTCCTGACCCTCTGATTACAAACACTGGCAATGGTATGATTGCCATTCCGGAATTGTCCACTGAGTCCGGAATTTCCGGCAAAGAACTTGCTTTTCAGAAAAAGGAGAGAAAAAAACGTGCTGAAGAGCTAATCATTGCCAACAAGGAACTTGTTTTTCAAAATAAAGAAAAAGAGAAGCGGGCTGCCGAATTAATCCTTGTCAACAAAGAACTTGCCTTTCAGAATGTTGAAAAGGAAAAGCGGGCTGCCGAACTGGTCATTGCCAACAAAGAACTTGTTTTTCAAAATAAGGAAAAGGAGAAAAGGGCTGCCGAACTGGTTATTGCCAACAAAGAACTTGTTTTTCAAAATAAAGAAAAGGAAAAAAGGGCGGAGGAGTTAAGGGTTGCCAACTATGCCAGAAGCCTGATTGAAGCAAGCCTGGATCCTTTGGTTACAATTAGTCCTGACGGGAAAATTACTGATATGAATCTGGCAACCATCAACATAACCGGCATAGAGCGTGAAGATTTGATAGGAACCGATTTTCTTCACTATTTCACCGAGCCACTTAAGGCCCAGGAGGTTTACCAGCAGATATTTGCCAGAGGATCTGTTGCTGATTCGCCGCTTACCATTCGGCATAAAGACGGAGAACTTACCGATGTTTTATTTAATGGTTCTGTATATAAGGACGATCAGGGAATTGTGCAGGGGGTTGTAGTGGTAGCCAGAGACAGAACCGATGCCAAACGCAATGAGCAGGATCTCACCGAAGCTATAGTATTTGCTGAACTGGCAACCAGTATTGCCGAAGATGCAAAAATCGAAGCTGAAAACGCAGCCCGTATTGCCGAAAATGCTGTAAAAGCAAAGCAGCAGTTCCTGTCGAACATGAGCCACGAGATCCGAACCCCTATGAATGCGATTATTGGATTTACCAGGGTGCTGCTCAAGACCGATCTATCTGCAAAACAAAAAGAATACTTATCTGCAATCAAATTAAGTGGCGATGCTCTGATTGTGCTCATAAACGATATACTTGACCTTGCCAAAGTCGATTCAGGTAAAATGACTTTTGAGCAAACCCCTTTTAAAATGGCTTTATCCATTGAGGCCACACTGCATCTGTTTGAGGCAAAAATCAGGGAAAAAAATTTACAACTGGTTAAAGAATATGACAACCGGATTCCCAAAGTATTACTAGGCGATGCGCTTCGATTGCACCAGATTTTCTTAAATCTTTTAAGCAATGCGGTAAAATTTACTTCAAAGGGTAAAATTACTGTAAGTGTTGGTTTGTTGCATGAAGATGAAACCAAAGTAAGTATAAAGTTCTCGGTTACCGACACCGGAATCGGTATTGAGAAAAGCAAATTAACCAGTATTTTCGAGAATTTTCAGCAGGCCACAAGTGGCACCTCAAGGATCTTCGGGGGCACCGGCCTTGGCCTGGCCATTGTAAAACAACTTGTCGAAGCACAAAAAGGCTGCATAAAGGTCACAAGCAAATTGGGAGAAGGCTCGACTTTTAGTTTCGTACTCGATTTTCTCAAAACAAATGCTCAAGCCGCACCTGAAACAGAATTGGTGGAAGTGGTACCGGAAATCAAAAATATAAAAATACTGGTGGTGGAGGATATTCCACTTAACCAGTTGCTGATGAAGACACTGCTTGATGAGTTTGACTTTGAATGCGATATTGCGGAAAATGGCAAAATTGCCATAGGTAAACTTGAAAATGAATCATTCGATATTGTCCTGATGGATTTGCAAATGCCCGAAATGAACGGGTTTGAAGCAACCGATTACATCAGGGATAAGATGAAATCACAAATCCCCATTATTGCACTCACTGCCGATGTAACCACAGCTGATCTGGCCAAATGTAAAGCCGTTGGTATGGACGATTACATTGCCAAACCAGTTGATGAGCGATTATTGTACCGAAAAATTATCAAATTGGTACACAAGTCCGCTGGCGAGAAAAAATTCAAGAATGCCGCTGGAGCCAAAACCAAAAAAGTGAAATGCACCAATATGGATTATCTTATCAAACGCACCAAATCGAATCCCGGGCTGATGATGGAATTGATTTCCCTCTACCTTAAGCAAACTCCTGTGCTGGTTCTGGCCATGAAGCAGAGTCTGCATGATAAGGATTGGGATGCGCTGCAAGCAGCGGCTCATAAAATGATTCCCTCGTTTTCAATCGTGGGAATTAGTCAGGATTTTGAAACCATAGCGAAAAAGGTTCTGGAGTATACCCGTTCCCGCCAACAGATGGATGTGATACCCGAAATGGTGTTGCAACTTGAAAATATTTGTTTCCAGGCCTGCGAAGAACTGGAAGAAGAATTTAATTCAATAAAAAAATCAACAAAATGACCGATAAACCTAAAATCAAACTTTTTCTGGTTGATGATGATGAACTTTATCTTAAATCACTGGAAATAGAATTTCTTCAACATGCTGACTTTGAAATCGAAACCTTTATATCCGGAGAACTTTGTGTCGAAAATCTGGCAAAAAATCCGGATGTCATCATCCTGGATTATTTGCTCGACGGAATCGATAAAAACGCTATGAACGGCCTGGAAACACTGGATAAAATCAGAGCTTACGATCCCAATATACCCGTTGTGATACTATCGGCCCAGGATAAAATTGAAGTTGCAGTAAATTGTATGCATCACAGTGCCTTTGATTATATAGTGAAAAGCGAAACGGCTTTTTTTAGGCTGCAAAAAGTGATCGAAGCCATCATGTATACGAAAAAGATTGAAAAAACATTAAACTGGTATATGGAGAAGATGTAAATGCATTTTATTTTTGTATCGGATGCTTACCAGATGAAAATAGATTATTGTAAATACAGGTAGAATTATATTTGTTTTAGCCAGATATGTGAATAATATAAGAAATATAAAAAATGGTGTAAGATATTTTTATTGATAAGATATTATTTTTAACTGCAAGAAAATGTTTATCAATGTATTATGCTAAATACGCTAAAATCTGGGTAGCCTGACTTTTATTCTGCATCAGGAGTGGGAAAGTGAAGATTAATTCACATTTTCAGGAATGAATTACTAAAGATTTGCTGCGTTTTTATTATAAGAAGACTGAATTCTGGTAGTCAGGCAAAATCTGTTGCCTTTACATTGATCGCATAGTTGTAGTATCAATCTCTATAAAACATTGAAATGGAAGAGATCTTAAGCCCCGAACAGTGGAAATTTATGCAAATTCAGCTTAAAATTAAATTTCCTGAACTTACAGATGATGATTTACCGTATCACGAATCGCTTGAATCTGATTTATTGATGATGGTAAGTTTTGCACTTAAAAGGAATATTTTAAAAATTCCGGGCATCTTTACCAGGCGCACACATCTTGCCATTTACCATGAATTTTCGTTGTAAGAAGGTTGATTTGTCAGTGAAAACCTTAAATAGGGCTTGCTGAGAATCATCTATATACTTAAAAATAAAACAATTAATAGGTGAAATATAGTTTTAGGTGCATGGAAATGTGGCAATAGCAATAAAAAACCTTGCACCTGGACTGCGAATT
>JAHYJC010000020.1 GCA_019429275.1 Lentimicrobium sp.
GATATGAAAGGTGAATCGTTAAGAAAAAAAAGGTAATATTGCACCTACTCGATGTTCTTTAAAAGATGAACCCCCGAGGGGGGTCAGTATGGCCGGAATGGGGGGTCAGTATCACCGGAATATGCAGGTGAACCCTGGAAAGTCATTATCTGTCATGTTATAATGCTTAGAAGATTCATTATCGGCAAAAATATGAGGTGTAATTACCGTGAAGGAGACTTAAATAAACAATTCGTTATTCAAGTTTTGAGGTATTAAGGTTAAATAAGGTGTTTTTTATTTTTGTTGCCGCCTTCAAAATTGAAAACATCTTTCCATATAATCTATCTCCTGCTTTGAAATATTGATTCTTATTGCCACTTTTCTCCATTCTTTCACAGCCGCTTTCACCTCCTCAACAATTGCATTCATTTCCTTTAAAGAGAGTTGAAAATATTCTCCCACACTTTTTGCAAGCTCAAAATCCAGGGCATTGTTATCCATGTCAATATTCAAGGCAAGTCCGTTTTTATCCACAGAGGGATTCAGGTCATAAGCAGGCGATAGAATCCAGCCTTTGTCACGAATAATGAACCCATGGTTGCGCAAATGATCATCTGTATTTGAAATGGCTATATTAAAAACAATTCTACGCCAAAGCTGATGCAGGTTTTGTTTTACATTACTACAGGAAAACTGGATAAATTCTGCAATATCAAGGTAACTGGCAATATTGTCTCTGAGCATCTCTTCGGTAAAATTCGTCATAGTCATTGCCGAAGCAAAATGAATGCGGCCATTGTTGGCCCGGTCAAATCTTTTTGTAAAAAAAGTATGATGCGGACCAGATACTATGTCAATCCTGCTGGTCGAAATTATGATTCCGCTTTTAAGAGCAAGAGTATATGCGACAAATTCCCAGGCTGCTTTGTCTATGGCGTCGTTTTTTGAAGGAAACTTAGCTATCCAGGGGTGCCCATTGGCATCAAGAACATTGGCTTTAGGCCTGGCTCCACCCAGCGACGATCCCGGAGCAATCAGAATTTCGAGCCATTGATAGGTTGTGTTCAAATCGTCCGACAATTCCAGTTCCAGTGCGCTGTGTTGCAATTCTTTAACCCTTACCCATGGTGGAACGGTCACTGTAGGATTATAATCCAGAAAATATCCGTCAGGGTCGGTTTTAAATCGAAGAGCCCCCATGCGACTCTCATCATACACTCCCAACAGGTAGTCGACTTCATAAAGAACCGGCGCCAGCCTGCCTTCCTGCAACGCCTTATGCGTTGCTTTTCTTCGCATCAGAGCTTTACCCCATGCATCAGGCATGGAATCCATTATCAAACCGAAGTTTTCTTTCCCCGAGGGATATTGTCTGCCCGAATACCATTGTAGGTCGGGATCAAGGAGGATTCGTTCAGGCTGTAGTAACCATTGTTTATCATATTCAAAACTAAAGGCTTTTCTGCCTTTGGCCTGCTGAGCAGTCAACACACCTACCAGTTTTGGGCCGTTTAGCTCAACCCAATCAGCATAAACCCAGATATCTGTATTTCCGGTTCCCATTTTATTTCTTCAGCAGATTAAGATCCTGAAGCTTTTTGCCAAATTCATCATCAGCAGCCAGTTTCAGGAAATCCTTCTCCAGGTGCATTACCCGAAGGACATTAAAATAGGCGCCCATAGCCACGCCTGGCTCGCCTTTTTCTACCCGGCGTAATGTTTCCCGGTGTATACCGGCCCGTTCTGAAACCTCTATCAGGGTAAAGCTTCTTCTCTTACGGGCAAGTTTAATCTGCTCACCCATTTCGGTCAGGACCTCAATATGTCTGGGAAAGATAATTTGTTTCTTTGAATTCATAATGACGATTATTATCGGCAAAGATATATAAAATGACGATAATATTAGCCAAATCAAAGATTTTTATTCAATGCACTATTTAGTTTCGCCGCATTGCTTAAATATATTTATTTCCTAACTTTCGGTCAAATTCACAACAACATGAAAAAGTCAATCACAGCAAACGGATTTTTACTGATACTCCTTTTGTCAGCCTCATTACTACTGCTTTCTGGCTGCGCCAACAACGAAGTGGTCAAAGAGTGCCTGAACGGACAGACCTACGGATTCTGGTTTGGCTTGTGGCACGGTATCATTGCACCGGTCGATCTGGTGCTGATGCTTTTCAGGGACGACATTACTGTGTTTGCCCCCAACAACAACGGCATCTGGTATGCCTTTGGCTTTGTGCTGGGTAGCGGTGGCTGGGGATTCTTTGGCGGCCGCGGGGCATCCAAAAGAGGCAGGTAGGAACTGTCGGCAATCTCAACAACATTTTTGTAAATGCAATCCACGTAGAATTTTTTAATTCACACAATCGTGCTTTGCATATACTGAACTTAACTTTAGACTTTCGCAGAGCAAAAGGATTCAAATTGTCATTATGATGAACATATTTAATCATTGAATCAATTTCTTTCATCATGATGGGAGCAGGCATAGGATGTTTACCTGGCCTGATCGATCAGAGTTGAACCGGAATGGCATTCATAATGAACATAAGGTTAAGAATGGCATTAAAACAGGACAAACAATCTTTTGAATATCCTTAAAAGTTCTTTACCGATGTCCATATCATGTCCATTGGCTTTTCTTGTTTTCGCACTTCCCGGCAGATACTTTTGCAGATGACAAGAAAAAACTCTTTAACCCTTAAAAAAGCAGATTATGAAAGTAAAACTTTACCTTGTTCTAACCGTATTGTTATTTTCTGTTGTCAGATTGTCAGCTCAATCGCACCACGCAGAGTGGTTGAAGACGATTGAAACCAATGATCACACCAACAGTCATATCAACAATGTATTACATGATGGGTCCAACCTGATCATAAATGGATATTATTTTGGAGGCGCCAATTTTCTTGGCATTGAACTTCCTGCCGCAGTTGGGGCCAATGCAGTCATTTCCAAAGTCACCACCGAAGGCGAGCCTGTCTGGGCAACTTGCCTTACCGGCAATGGTATTGATGTATTTTTTGATATGGTGATTGACAATGACAATAATATTATCCTGACAGGGTGGACATCAAGTACAGATACAATAAGATTGAACGGGGAACCCGTAATCTATAACGATGGCCTTTATGTAAACCATGGAATGGTGATGAAGATTTCATCCGCCGATGGCAGCCTGATTTGGTTCAGGCACTTTGCAGGAGAGGAATATTACACTCTAAATGCTACCAAACTGGCCGTTGATGAAAATAATGATATATATGTAACTGGCTACTATAATTGTCCTTTTGAAATTGATCAGGTCAGCTTTCCCTATGAGAAAATTTACGGAGACAATATTTTTATCTTAAAGCTTGATAATGAGGGCGCCGCAGTGTGGGGCCAATATCTTACAACAATCAGTGATGGTGGCTGGGCAACGATCAGATCGATAATTTCGGAAAGTGCTGCAGTTTATTATTCATTGGAATATTATTCACCTTACCTTGTTAACGGCGAACCCTTGCCCTACTCAGGCGAATACTACTGGCTTGCCCTGATGAAAATGTCTAAAGAAACCGGAGAAATTACAAAAGTGAATGCTTTTGGCAGCGATGGGGGGCAGTTGATCCAGGACATAACTGCAGACAGTGAAGGCAATATTCTGGCGGTTGGGTTTTTCTCGTCAGAAGCATCACTCACAATAGGAGATATCACCTTAGAGGGAAGTGGTGAAGATGATGGATTTATTTTGAAGACAGACAGCGAACTGAATAACCTGTGGGCAAAGCCTATGGGCGGACTTTACACTGACAGGGCTTTTAATGTGAATATTGACGAAAATGACCGCATTTACATTGGTGGTGGTTTTGACTGTTACACAGAATTTACCTATGATGGGGAAGTTGTCTTACCTGGCCGAAACCCTAACAGTCTGAGCAGTTTTCTGATTGTAACAGATAAAAACGGTGTTTTTGAGCAATCGGTTGGAATGTATGGAGAAGGCTATGAGAGTATCATTTCATTCGCATCTGCAGCAATAGTAAAGGACAATAACCTGATAAACGTTTATTGCACAGGAAACTTCTACGATAATGTAGAATTTGTAGAAAACAATGTTGTATATGCTGATCACAATACCGGGTATCTTTACAAATGGATACTTCCACAGGTAGTTTCTGTTGAAAACCAGCCATCAAATGCCCAAATCAGTATTTATCCGAATCCGTTTACAGATTATCTGATGATAAATTATCAGGGCGGATGGGCCCGACTGGACCTATATGATCAGAAAGGCAGCCTGCTACATTCTCAAACGATCACTGAGCAAGGGCCCCTTGCATTTGATCATTTGAAAACCGGCATCTACCTGCTCAGGCTAAGTACAGAAAAAACAGTGCACACCTTCAGGATAATTAAAAATTGAGGTTTATCTTTATCGGACTGAATTATTACAGACCGAGCCTGCCCGGGTAATTGGGCAAGGCCTGATAAATTTGATAAATGGCAAGTATTCAACTACATACCCCTGGCAGCAGCAGCAGATTTTATATCCTGCTGCTGCTTTCTGGTATATTTTCGATAGCACTCTCTCAAAACGACTCTGGCATCAGCCTAAAGAATAAAGTAGAAGCTCTGCTCAACGCCAATGATATTATTTCGGCCAATCGACTGCTCAATCGCAACACTTCTCTTGATCCGGAGTATGTAATTGAAATTCTGAACCTGAATCTGGCGAGAGCAAAATCCGAGGGCAATGCTGAAGAAATGGCATACACCTATCTTTCCATCGGTAATTTCTGGCTGATGCGCACCAACAACGTCAAAGCCTATGAAAATTTCTATCAGGCCGAAAAACTGAGCCGGCAGAATCATTTCGACTGGATATTGGCCCTTGCCATAATGAACCGTTCACACCTTGAGCCCGATGTAGAAAGCAGGATTTCCTTGCTCAGAGAAGCCATTGAAATGTTTGGCAAACTTAATGATCCGGTAAATCTTGCAAAGGCTCACCTTAACCTCGGGCAGGCATTCAGCCAATACCTCAGAGCCGACAGCCCGGAAAAAAGAAACCGGGTCACCGATACCTCGGGCAAATCTCCTGTAATAAGTCTGGCATACCGTGATTCTGCTTTTTCTCATTACCATATTGCCGGCAGGCTCAACGACAGCATCAGCCATCCTGAGATTGAGGCATCTGTTAATGTGCATTTTGCAGAATGGTATAAATTCGAATCCGATTTTATAAAAGCCCAGGAGTTTTTTAAGACAGCTTCCCACTTTTTTGGACTGGCAAACCAGGCCAAGGGACAGGTATATTGCCTTATAGAACTGGCCGATATCAATACAAACAAAGGTGAATATACAGAGGCTGCCCTGAAGTTGGAGAAAAGTATGGAATGGGCAGGCCAAATGGGATTCAACGATTATCTTTCCATTGTTTACAATAAGTTTACAATTCTGTACGAGAAAACCGGACAACTGGACAAAGCATTAAATTATCAACGGCTCTATACACAAAGCCTGACCCAGCTCAATGAAGTAATCAGTCAGGACAGAATTCATTCCCTTAACCTTGAATATGCACTGTCCGAGCAAAACAACCTGATTAATAGTCTGAATCATAAAAAGCGGACAAACCGCCTTATCATGATCCTGATTTCTTCAGCGGCACTGCTTGCCATCATTACATCATACCTGCTGGTACAGAATAAAAGGCGAAAGCTGCAACTAATCTCTTTACAGGTTGAAGAAACCCGGCGGCTGAATGATATGCACAAAAATCTGCTTGAAGCCGACCTTGCCCGCCAGCAGCTGGAAAAAGATTTACTGGAAGAAAAGGTAAAAGTCAGAACGGAAAGGATTATTATGATTGCAAACCAGATCAACAAACTGGATACTTTTCTGCAATCCATGAGCCAGGATGTAAAAATTCTGGCCAATAATTCGGGAAGCATTGAGCTGGCGAAAAAAATCAATGATCTGAAGCTGTCATTATCGAAAAGCATGTATGAACAAACAAACCTACTTGAGCTTCAGGCGCTTTCCACCGAAACCAACCAGGATTTCTTCTTTCACATCGGGCAAAAATATGAAGGAATTACCCGCAATGACATAAAACTGCTTTCCTTTTTAGTGATGAATATGGCTTCAAAGGAGATTTCAGGACATTTCAATATATCTCAGGAAAGTGTAAATAAAAAGCGGTACAGGCTGCGCCAGAAACTTGGCATTCCGCAGGGAAAATCATTTGCAGATTTCTACCGTGAAACTCTTGAGAATATGCATGGATGAATTATGTTTAAGAAGAAAAATTATCCTGGTTCTCAAAAATACAGAATTTGCCAATTCAGGAAGTGAAATCCTTTGACTTGCCAGACAAAACAGTTTGCCTCTGATGCTGCCTCTGGATCTGGCAACAATACTTTCGGTCAGTTTGCATTCCAAAAAACACGAAGCCCCTAATCATGTCCGCCAGCGATTTACCCGCAATTAAAATTCCTTTGCCGTCTTCCATTGTTAAATTTCGGGCGGGCCGGCCAGGAAGGCTTTGGAATCTTCCATAAAGCGTTGCTGTTTTAGTTTATTAGAGTTCTGAGTCTCTTTACCGGCCTCAGGATTTGTTGCCTGCCATGGTAGCCTGCAAATTGGGCAAATCTTGAAAAATAAAAATCAAAGCATAGCATAGCATTCAGGCATCTTTTCATTTTATCTTGCCATGCCAGATATAATTTTACATATCTGATACTTGCTATACAATAATTTTTATAAAAAAGTAACAATAAGGAGTCCATTTAATTTGTAATGAAGCAAATAAAAGGCTATATTTGAGTTCTGTTTTGATTTAATTAGTAAGAATTCATAAAATTGGTAATTGATTGATTTGATTTAAGAATGTGAATAAAGAATTAGGTCACACATTCTGAACTGCTTTATTGTTAGTTCCACTGGTGTTTTTTTGTATTCACTTATTGATCGCACAGTTGGAACTATCAATTTTTCAGGAATAAAGATAAATAAAATTCTGCCATTAATCCAACAGATCAGCCATGACAATTTTATTCTTTCATAAAGGCCAGGTGAAACAGAGATTCCAAATCCAGTATCATTAGCCCTGTATTTGTTACAAATATATTCAAATTATACCCTGTATTTGTTACAAATATTAACTATATTTGCCCTGTAAATATAACAAGGCGTATGAATCTGAAACGAAAAGCTTATCAGAAACTACTAAAATGGAAAAGCAACCCAGGCCGAAAACCTTTGCTTATCCGCGGAGCCAGACAAGTTGGAAAGTCAACACTTGTTCAGGAATTCTCCAAAGAGTTTCGGCATTTTATTTCACTCAATCTTGAAAAAAGGGAACACCAGAGGTGGTTCGAAGAGCTTGATTCCATAAAGGATATTATGGACGTCCTCTCGCTTCAATTTGATATACCTGTCCATGAACAGCAAGTTTTACTGTTTATTGATGAAATTCAGGAGTCACCCAAAGCCATTCAGCAATTAAGATATTTTTATGAGGAAATGCCCGGGCTGTATGTTATAGCGGCTGGCTCGCTTCTGGAGTTTTCCCTAAGAAAAGTACCATCTTTTCCGGTAGGCCGTATAGAACAGATGGTGTTGCATCCCTTTGATTTTGAAGAGTTTTTAATGGCATTGGATCATAAACAAGCGCTGGATCAGTTTGGTATTATCCCTGTGAAACCTATAGCACATGATCTATTAATGAAATTTTTCCAGATATATGCCATAATCGGAGGTATGCCGGAAGTTGTGATGCAATATGTAACAAGGCAAAGTATGGCTGACCTCGGACCAATTTATGAAGCATTGTGGCAAGGATACAAGGATGATGTAGAAAAATATGCGACAAATGCAACAGAGCGAAAAGTTATACGGCAAGTTATTGATAGCGCCCCCAGCGAAAAAGAAAGGATTAAGTTTGAAGGCTTTGGCCGTTCGGCTTATCGTTCCAGGGAAGTTGGGGAAGCATTGCGCGCACTTGATCTTGCCCGGATTGTCAGATTGATTTATCCTGTTACATCTACCGGTCTGCCACTGAGTGAGGATATAAAACGAAGGCCCCGTTTGCAGTTTTTAGATACCGGATTGCTGAATTATACCTTGCATATTCAGGCAGAGATGCTGTTGGTGGAAGATTTCAATGATTTTTACAAAGGGAAAATTATACAGCACCTCATTACTCAGGAGTTGCAGGCCCGGTTTGATGTGCCTTCCTATAAACCTAATTTTTGGGTAAGAGAAAAGGCCAACAGCAATGCCGAAGTTGATTTGGTTTATCAACATCACAATTATTTAATCCCAATAGAAATAAAATCGGGAGCTCAGGGGAGACTGAGATCCCTTCATCAATTCGTGGACCAATCAAATCATCCATATGCAGTAAGGCTTCTGGCAAACAGGCTAAGTGTAGAAACCACGAAAACACCCGGAGGGAAACCATACATGCTTATGAATTTACCCTATTACCTTGGTAATAAAATACCGGAATATATTTCGTGGTTTGTTGAGAATCAAGCGTTGTAGAAGGTCGGTCAGGCTTTAGTCTTAATAATTATAAATTTTTGCCTTACAGTAAAAACCGACTGATTCTTTGATCAAATATTTGGTAGCCCCGACATAATAGCTGTAAAATGGCCTGATCTGGATTTGCAATTCAGTTCATTTTGTCTTGTACCGAGGCTTTATAGATTAAACCTAGACCGATTTGTAAAATTTCGTGATATTTATTAATTTTGCAGCCCATAATTAATGGCCCTGTAGTTCAACGGATAGAACGGAAGTTTCCTAAACTTTAAATACAGGTTCGATTCCTGTCGGGGCTACAAAACGTCTGTCTATTCTGTCAGACGTTTTTAATTTTTTAGCCTGTGATATAAAGGAAAGTCCCTCCTTAGAGGGATCCCGAACTATAAATAAAGGCTCCCTTACCAGGAATGATCCGAAGTATTTAACAAAAAATATAAACAATCCGCTATTTTTGTATCCGTTATCAAGTTATGCTCCTGCCATGAAAAAAATCCTGCTAGTGCTTTTTTCTTTGATTTCACTGACCTCTCACGCTCAGTACGAAAAGTACTTTTACAACAAAACCCTGCGCATTGACTATATGCATGCCGGCACGGCCGGATCAGATGTGTTTGCCCTTGATGAGATGATCGAAGAACCTTTCTGGGGTGGATCGAAAACCAACCTGGTTTGTCCGTTTGATTACGGCAATTATAAGTTCACCGTTACCGATCAGGAAAGTGGAGAAATCATTTACTCAAAAGGCTACAGCAGCCTTTTTGCCGAGTGGCAGACCACTGCTGAGGCGCGTGAAGTCCGTCGCGCTTACCCCGAAAACATTGTGATGCCCTATCCCAAAAAACCCGTATTGGTTTCTTTCAGCAAGCGACTTCGCGATGGAAGCTGGGATATGCAGTTTTCACTGAAAGTAGATCCGAAAAACTACTTTATCAGGAAAGAGCGCAAATTTGAGTTTCCGTTTTTCATGGTAAACGATGCCGGAAAACCCGAAGAGTGCCTGGATATAGTTTTCGTTCCCGAGGGCTATACAGCTGCAGAAATGGGCAAATTCAAAGAAGACTGCGAACGCCTTGCCGGATTTCTGCTCAACTGCAAACCTTTTGATGAATACCGTGAAAAAATCAACATTTATGGCGTGGAGGCTGCCTCTGCCGAAAGTGGAGCCGATATCCCCGGCAAAGACATCTGGAAAAAAACCATCCTCAACAGCAACTTCTATACTTTCGATATCGAAAGGTATCTTACCACCTACGACATGAAAAGCGTTCGTGATGTTGCCGCCAATGTCCCCTACGATCACATCTGCATTGTTGCCAATTCGCAGGTTTACGGTGGCGGGGGCATTTACAACCATTATGCCCTCTTTACCAGCGACAACCCATTTGCCGATTATGTGTTTGTTCACGAATTCGGGCACAGTTTTGCCGGGCTGGGCGACGAATATTACAATTCTGAAGTTGCCTATGAGGATTTTTATAACCTCAGCGTTGAGCCCTGGGAACCCAACCTGACCACCCTGGTTGACTTTGACACTAAATGGAAAGACATGGTTCTGGAGGGTACTCCCATTCCGACTCCTGAAAAAGAAAAGGACAACTATGCCATTGGAGCCTATGAAGGCGGAGGATACATGACAAAAAACATATTCAGACCAGCCCACGACTGTACCATGAAATCGCTTACCTATGACAATTTCTGTCCGGTTTGCACCAAAGCCATAAAGGAAACGCTGGATTTCTATACCAGGTAGAGGGTTCGGCTTAAAAAAGTGCTCTGCCACTAACCTTAAGAATTGTCTGAAAAAATTCACATGAACAACATAAAATCCATCTGTGTCTTTTGCGGATCATCCACCGGTGCTGATCCTGAATATACATCTGCTGCCCGCGAGCTGGGTACTTTGCTGGGAAAAAAGGGTATAACCCTGGTTTACGGAGGCAGCAACATAGGCCTGATGCGTTCCATTGCCGATGCCTGCCTGAAAGCCGGAGGCCATGTGATAGGAGTGATGCCCCGGGGACTGATCGACAGGGAAGTTGCCTACCTCGAACTCAAGGAGTTTTATACCGTAGAATCAATGAGCGAAAGAAAAGAGAAGATGGCTGAACTTTCTGATGCCTTCATCGCCATGCCCGGAGGTATAGGAACCCTGGATGAAATTTTCGAGGTGATGTCGTGGAATCAGCTTCAGATTATGGATAAACCTATGGCATTGCTCAATGTAAAAGGCTATTATAACGACCTGGTTAATTTTCTGAATTATACGGTAAATCAACGATTTGTAAGGCCTGAACACCGGGCCAACCTGCTGGTAAACGAAAATCCGGTTTTATTGCTTGAGGCCATTGAAAATCATGAGTCCTTGAAGGTTGACAGCAAATGGATTGATGAACTTAAAGCTGAAACAGCGAAACGGCTGTAAAGTGACGAGGGGCGAAATTGGGACGAGGGACGGGCTTAGGACATGGAGACCGGGAGACAAGGAGAAGTGTTCTTTTCTATAAATTATTCACAAAACCCGCTATTTCAGCAACATCCTGATCCATCATACACCTGAAGTGGCCTTTGGGGCATGTTGCAAACCCGATTTTACTGCACGGCCTGCATTTAAGTCCGTTAACTTCCGAAATCATCTGTGGAACTTCAACAGGTAATAAAGGATGCATCCCCAATTCGGGAACGGTATTTCCCCAGACAGAAACAATGGGTTTGTGAAATGCGGCGGCAATATGCATCAACCCTGTGTCGCTGGTAATGATTGCTTTTGCCTGCCTCACCAGCGAGGCCGACGCCATTAGGGAGTATTTTCCGCAGACATTCAGCGCTTTGACTCCCTCGAAATTAGCAATGGTTTCTGCCCTTTCGCGATCTTCGGGGCCACCCAGCAAAACCACAGGCAATTTAAGCAAGCGGCAGATGGCTACAGCCTTTTCAATCGGAATGATTTTGGTAAAGTGCCGGCCTCCGGTCACCAGAGTAATAAAGCCATGTTTATAAGGGGCTGGAAGTACATTGATATCAATTTCCTGGCTCTTAGGTATATAAAACTCCAGGCCAGCCCCATCGTTTTTAATTCCCAATCCGGTTGCAGTCTGCATGTAGCGATCAACAATATGAACATCGGGCATTACCTTTGCCTTGAAAGTCACCAGCAACCACTTGCGGAAGTTGAGTTTGCTGAATCGGCTGAATGATCTTCGCAATCCGAGCAATACCTGCCACGATCTCAGGTTGTTGTGCAAGTCAATGATATAATCATATCGCTGAACCCGGAGTTCGGGAAGCACTTCCGAAACATTTTTGCGGATGGTAAAAACCCTGCTGATGTGAGGATTTGAAAGAAGTACTGGCGCAAAAACCTCTTTGGTGAGATAGTGAATTTCCACATTTTCAAGCTGCCGGCTGAGACATCGGACCACCGGCGAAGTCAAAACAATATCGCCAATGGAACTAAACCGGATAATCAGAATTTTTTTCTGCATAATATTAATGCCTGAACTTCGGACAAAGGTAATTGAAAATGCACAAAATGAGCATTTTCTATACTATCCAAAGCTGTGTTCACCCTTAGGATATCTGATTTTGATAATTTGCATGATAAGGGAGACAGTATTTCTGATAAATCAGATTCCGGTTTTTCTTTCGTTTATTGCAGGATTATGAAATGATTTCTCCGCCCCAGAGCTTTTGTAAAAAGATTTGCCAGGGCAAAACCAAAACGGGCCCCATTTGACGAGGAAAAGGGTCGTTGGTAATGAGAAGGAGTTTATTAACTTGATACTCTTCAGCAAAGCTTTTCAGTCCATTTATTTGACGGGGGGTTGCATTTTGGGTTGATTTTATCTCAATGGCCACTTCGTGGTCACCCAAAATAAGGTCAACTTCCAGATGAGAAGCAGTATGCCAATAATGGATTGGATATTGTAATCCTGAATAGTTGCTGTGGGCGTATATTTCCTGATAAATAAAATGCTCAAAGGCATGGCCAAAAGCTTCACTGCCCATTTCAATTTTGCCTCTTTTAAGCAGATAATTAACAATCCCCACGTCGAAGAAATAAAATTTTGGCGCAAGAATTACCCTGCGCTTTGGTTTCTTTTGAAAGCTGGGAAGGAAACGGCCAGTCAGTGTGTCTTCGAGTATCTGAAAATATTCCCTGACCGTTGGGGCACTCACACCACATTCTGAAGCGATATTGGTATAATTAACCATTTCACCATTTGAAAAGGCAACTACTTCAAGAAAGCGTGAAAAATTAGCCAGTTTCCTGATCCGGACTTCTGCCATGATTTCATCCTTCAGATAATTACCGATATAAGCTGAAATCATCTGTTTGGGATTGTCGGATAGATAGTGCCGGGGCAATAATCCGTTGTTCAATGCACGGATAAGGTCAAATCCGGGTATTTCATCACTGATCAGGGGGTACAGCTCATAACGCAGAGCCCGCCCCCCGAGCAGGTTGGTTTCTGACCGGATAATTCTTCGGGGGCTTGATCCGCTTAAAATGAAACGGGCATGCTGGTTTTCAATCAGCCAATGTACCTCGTTGAGCAGTGCCGGTATTTTTTGAATTTCGTCAATTACAACAGGCTTGTCAGGTTGTGTGGCTATCACAATCTCCCTGAGCTGGGATGGGCTTTTATGCAAACGTTCAAAAACATCCGATAGCAATAGATCAAACCAAAGCGAATCGGGGAATAATTCTTTCAACAAGGTGCTTTTGCCAGTTTGCCGTGCCCCCCACAAAAAGAGGCTTTCGTTAGCCGAACCCTCCAGCCTTTGCTTTCTAAAATACATGATAATCCAAAGTTATAGTTTTAATTATCCTGATAAATAAAGCAAATATAAGCAATTGGCCAATAAAACTTTTCTTTTCGCATTGAATAATATTTCATTTTCTTTTAAAAATTCAGGAATCTTCCGCATTGGTCCCGCTCCTGAAAGCCAACAAAGCAGGTTCGGCACCCAATGTTTAAATAATAATTTGCCGGTCAAATGAACAGATTTTCAATTTATCAATTTGCTAACTTTGCTCCATGATACTCGCCGATACACACACTCATCTTTACCTTGAAGAATTTGATCATGACCGGCACGAGGTGGTTGAAAAAGCCATACAATCCGGCGTGGAATATATGATGCTGCCCAACATCGACAGTTCTTCAGTAAAACCAATGTTATCCCTTGCCGAAGCTTTCCCGCGCCATTGTTTCCCAATGATTGGCCTTCATCCTACCTCGGTAAAGGAAAATTACATGGACGAACTGGCTGCCGTGGAGTGCTGGCTGCTCGACAGAAAGTTTTACGGAATCGGGGAATGCGGCATGGATTATTACTGGGACAAAACCTTCATCAATGAGCAGGAAATAGCTTTCTGTCATCAGATTGATCTTGCTCTGGCTTACAAACTTCCGTTGATTGTTCACATAAGAGAATCTTTCAACGAAGTAATCAGGATTCTGAAAGACGTCAATAAACCGGAATTAAAAGGCATTTTTCACTGTTTCTCAGGTAGTGTGGAGCAGGCAAAACAAGCCATTGGCCTGGGATTCAGCCTTGGTTTGGGAGGTGTGACAACGTTTAAAAACAATAAAATGCAGGAAACCCTGAAACACATTGAATTAAAACACCTTGTACTTGAAACCGATGCCCCGTTTCTGGCACCCATGCCCCATCGCGGTAAACGCAACGAACCGGCCTACATTCCTTTAATCGCGCAAAAGCTTTCTGAAATCAAGGAAATAAGCATGGAAGAAGTTGCACTTTCGACTACCCAAAATGCCATGAACATGTTCAGGATCAAACCTATAAATTTATCAAAATTCGCATGAAATTGACATGCTTCATTAAAGGAGCAAGAAATTGACATCCGGGCAAACGAAAAAAAAACATCCGTTAAATATAAAATATACTGCTGACATGGAATCCAACATTCTCGTAATATATACCGGCGGCACCATTGGTATGATTCAGGACCCTCTGACCGGGGCTCTTGCACCATTTAACTTTGATGCGCTTTACAAGCACATTCCGGTTTTGCAGAATTTCAACTGCCATATTGATTCTTATTGTTTTGACCCATTGATAGATTCATCCAACATGAATCCCGCTTTCTGGGTAAGGCTGGCAACGGTGATAGAAGAGAATTACGAGAAGTACGATGGTTTTGTGGTGCTTCACGGCACCGACACCATGGCATATACAGCCTCTGTGCTGAGTTTTATGCTGGAAAATTTAAATAAGCCGGTGGTTTTTACCGGTTCGCAGCTACCCATGGGTGTATTGCGCACCGATGGCCGGGAAAATTTTATCAATGCCATTGAGATAGCCGGAGCCTACGAAGATGAAACGGCCATTGTTCCGGAAGTAAGTATTTGTTTCGAAAACAGGCTTATGCGCGGCAACCGGACCAATAAATTCAATGCCGAAAACTTCAATGCGTTTCTCAGTGGAAACTATCCTCTTCTGGCGCAGGTTGGGGTACACATCAGATATAATCATCAGTCCATACTGAAACCCAATTTCAAAAAGCTTAAGGTGCACAAAAACCTCGACCCCAATGTAGCCATACTCAAGCTTTTTCCGGGGATAACCGAAAATGTGGTAAACAGCATTCTACACATTCCCGGGCTAAAGTCTCTGATACTTGAAACTTTTGGAGCCGGAAATGCGCCTACCGACGATTGGTTTCTTAAATCACTTAAGGAGGGAATTGGCCGTGGAATCACTATATTTAATGTAACACAATGCAAAGGCGGTTCGGTTGAAATGGGGAAATACGAAACCAGTATTCAGCTCGAAAGCATTGGTGTCGTCGGCGGATACGATATAACCACTGAATCGGCTGTGGCCAAAATCATGTATCTGCTGGGCGAGGGATATGAAGGTGAAAAACTTAATCAGCTTTTACAGACTCCGCTCAGGGGAGAATTAACACTGGAGTAATAGAAGTACTTTCGGTTGAAAGGCTTAATTAAAGGCCTTCAAATCTTCAGATGATGCCGATTTGTTGTTTTTTAAAAAAATAATGGCTTGAAGGAAGAGATAATAATCAGGGGTTCAGAAAATTTAAATAATATTTCAAATATACTTGCTTGATAAATTTTTGTATTTTAGCGCCCTGAAAAGCATGAAGAGGCGTAAGTTAGTGCCTGATATGGAGAGATGGCCGAGTGGTCGAAGGCGCACGCCTGGAAAGTGTGTATACGCCAAAAGCGTATCATGGGTTCGAATCCCATTCTCTCCGCATAGCGAGAAATAAATATTAAATCACAATAAACTGAAACAATAACAAGTTCACTTAAATCAGAAATCAATAACCATTAGCTATGAAAAAATTAATTGCGTTTTTGACGGTAGCAGGAATGCTCACTTTGGGGGTCACAGGTTTTGTAATGGCACAGGACCAGGCAGCAGCGCAGACAGAACAAACTGCTGAAACACCGGCTGTAGAAGAAGCAGCACCCCAGGAAACCCTTGTAGCTGAAACCGATGCTCCCCAATCGTTTCATCAGGTGTTAAAACAAAAGTTTATTGATGGTTCACCTGGCTGGATGTTCCCGGTTCTTCTCGTTCTTATCCTCGGATTAGGACTTTCAATTGAACGTATCATTTACCTGAATTTATCAACCACCAATACCCAGAAACTGCTCAACAAAGTTGAAACAGCGCTGGAAATGGAAGGTGTGGCTGCCGCCAAAGACATTTGCAAGAATACCCGTGGCCCCGTGGCCAGTATATTCTTCCAGGGACTTGACAGGCACTCAGAAGGTCTTGAAATCGTTGAGAAATCGATCGTTTCTTATGGAGGTGTCCTGATGGCACGCCTCGAAAACAACCTCTCATGGATTGGTCTGTTTATCGCACTTGCACCTATGCTCGGGTTCCTTGGAACAGTTGTAGGTATGGTTCAGGCCTTCGAAGACATTGAAGCTGCCGGCGATATTTCTCCAACCATTGTTGCAGGAGGTATGAAAGTGGCTCTTTTAACAACCGTATTCGGACTTATTGTGGCCATCATCCTTCAGATTTTCTACAATTACATCATTTCAAAAATTGACGGAATTGTAAATTCCATGGAAGATGCTACCATCTCGTTCATGGATATACTTGTAAGACAAAAAAACACTAAAAAGTAAAAACCATGCAAGATAGTCCATTAATCAATATTGGCCTGTATCTGGCTTATGTCCTCATAGCCGTTGCAGCAATTTCAGCCATTGCCTTCCCGATCATTCAAACCTTCGGGAACCTGAAAAAAGCCAAAACCGGACTGATCGGATTTGCAGTATTGGTAGGTGTTTTATTGATAGCATACCTGGTCTCACCTGCTGAAACCGGAGCATTCTACGAAAAGAAAAACATTTCACCCGGTGCCTCAAAACTGATTGGAGGAGGCCTGCTTGCAACCTACATTGTATTTGCCGGTGTGGTTATCAGCATCCTCTATGCCGAAGTGGCTAAGTGGTTTAAGTAAATTTTATTTCCTTTAAAAGGATTAATCATGGCAAAAAAAGTTCCACAAATAAATGCCGGTTCCATGGCAGATATTTCCTTTCTGATGCTCATCTTCTTCCTGGTTACAACAACCATGGACGTTGACTCGGGTATCGTAAGGAGATTGCCACCACTGCCGGAGAAAGATGCCGAAATTCCTGAAGTAAAGGAGCGAAACATTTTTAATGTTCTTGTTAATAAAAATGACCGACTCTTTATTAACAACGCCTGGGGCGATATCCGTACCCTGCGTGCTGAAACCAAGGAATTTCTGGCCAATCCAGCCAACCGCGAAAATCTCCCCGAGAAAAAGGTTGAATCTCTTCCCTATCTCGGCGATTATCCCGTTTCCAGAGGAATTATTTCCCTGAAAAACGACCGTGGTACTTCTTATAATATGTACATACAGGTTCAAAATGAGCTTACAGCGGCAGTAAATGAACTCCGGGATGAGTTGTCGAAGCAGAAATTCGGCAAGCCCCTCTCAGAAATTACTGATCAGGATATAGTTACTTCCATTCAGAAGGCAATTCCTATGTCAATCTCTGAAGCCGAACCGGAAGATATAGGAGGGAAAAAGTAATGGCAAGATTTAAAAAAGGTAAATCAGGTGGTGTTCCAGCCATCAGCACGGCTTCAATGCCCGACATTATTTTCATGCTTCTTTTCTTCTTTATGGTAACAACCACCATGCGTGAAGTTACCTTAAAAGTCCGTAACAGAATGCCTGAAGCTACTGAAGTGCAGAAACTTGAAAAAAAGGCTCTGGTAAGCTTTATCTACATCGGTCCTCCTACCCAATCAAAACTTTACGGTACAGAGTCGCGTATTCAGTTAAACGACAGTTTCCGTAATGTTGGCGACATTCCTGAATTTATCTATGTAGAAAGAGAAGCCAGGGTTGAAGCCGACAGGCCATTTCTTACTACTTCACTAAAGGTTGATTCGGAAGTAAAAATGGGAATTGTTACAGATGTGAAACAGGAATTGCGCAAAGTTGGTGCATTTAAAATCAACTATTCTACCCGCAAAAAAGCTCCGAAACCGTCAAATTAATTTTTCATAGTTAAATTTTTAAAGGGCGGAACATTCAGTGATCCGCCCTTTTTATTTTCAGCAGGCTTTTAGTTGGCTAAATCTCAACTTCCTGTCCCAATTCAGGAACTTCAACTTTTTTATATCCGGCCCTGTTCAGGTGTCCCTTATAGGCATTGGCCGATTCATAATCACCATGCACCAGGAAAGTCTTCCTGATTTTTTCCTTTTCCTGACATTTCAGAAAATCAATCATCTCATTGTAATCGGCATGTCCACTAAAGGCTTCTATCCTCTCTACCTTCGCTTTTATCTGGTGTATCTCTCCAAAAATTGACACCTCTGTGTCGCCCCTCAGGATTTTTGCACCCAGCGTATTCGGGCTGCAATAACCTACTGCCAGAATGGTATTTCTTGAATTCCCGATATTGTTGGCCAGATGATGCTTTATGCGCCCGGCCTCCATCATTCCCGATGCTGATATGATGACGCAGGGATCTTTCAGGGTATTTAGCGCTTTTGAATCGTCGGCCGACTTAATATAGTGCAGGGAACTGAATCCAAAAGGATCAGGATCATTCTCCATGACCTCCTGTACATCATCATTAAAGCAATCGGGATGCAGCCTGAAGATTTCTGTGGCATTCACAGCCAGAGGGCTGTCAACATAAATTTGAATCCTGGGCAGTTGCCCGGCATTAAAAAAGTTGTTGAGCGAATGCACAAGTTCCTGGGTGCGTCCTATGGAAAAGGAGGGAATGATAAGTTTACCACCTTTATCGGTGCAGGTTTCTTTAACCACCCTCAGCAATTCAGTTTGAGCATCCTGCATTGGCGGGTGCAAGCGGCCTCCATAGGTTGATTCAGTAATCAGAATGTCGCATTGCGGAAATGGTTCGGGCGAACGCAGAATTCTGTTTTCCGGGCGTCCGATATCTCCTGTGTAAGCCAAACGGACAACCCTACCCTTTTCGCTGATTTGCAGATTAATCACAGCTCCTCCAAGCATATGGCCGGTATTGGTGAATTTTAACCGTATGTTCTCGTCAATATTGAATTTCCTGTTAAGAGGAACCCCGATAAATAAACCCATACATTTTCTGGCATCTTCCAGGGTATAAATTGGCTGAACAGGTGGTAAGTTTTGCTTCGCACGTTTTTTATTGAAATAATAGGTGTCGTTTTCCTGAATGTGGCCACTGTCAGGGAGCATGATAGAGCACAGGTCGCGTGTTGCATTGGTGCACACCACTGAACCCCTGAAGCCAAGTCGGTACATATAGGGAATTAACCCTGAATGATCAATGTGGGCATGTGAAAGTATGATGTGATCAATTTCTGCTGGTTTGAAATCAAGATTTCTATTCATTGCATCTGTTTCCAGACCTTTCCCCTGGTAAATACCACAATCAAGCAGAATTTTTTTCCCTTTTCCGGTAGTAATTAAAAATTTACTGCCCGTAACTTCCCTTGTTGCTCCCAGAAATTTTATTTTCATGATGCGAAGGATTTTGTTTGCTTTTAATGTTCTCAAAGGTACGGCCAGTGAAACTAGAAAACCAGTAAAATCTGACAATTCGTATTTAACAAATGCAAGAAAAGATAAAAAATTCATGACTTCTGTTTCATCTACCGAAAACAAAAAAATCAAGAATCGGATAACCTGAAAAATACTTCAGGACAATCACGACATATTCTAATTCATTTTACAGAATGATGAAATTAAAAAATCTGCTAAGGTAATTTTGAACATTCTTGGCCTGAACATTTGAATCAAATGATTGTTTGTTAAATTTGCCCACAATCTTTAATTATAACATCACCTAATTTCTTATGGCAGAACTAATCACTGGAAGAATATCACAGATTATCGGACCTGTTGTAGATGTCTCCTTCGATCAAAAAACAACACTTCCCAATATTTACGACGCCCTGGAGGTAACTCATGACAACGGTCATGTTGTTGTGCTCGAATGTCAGCAGGACATTGGAGAAAGCACCGTGCGTACCATTGCCATGGATTCAACCGATGGCCTTTACAGGGGTATGAAAGTTACTTCCACCGGAAGCGCCATAACGATGCCAGTCGGTGAAGAGGTAAAAGGAAGGCTTTTCAATGTAATCGGAGCTCCGATTGACGGACTTGGTGATGTTTCCAACAAGGGTGGCTATACCATTCATCGGGAACCTCCAAAGTTTGAAAATCTTACAACACAGAAGGAAGTTCTGTATACGGGTATCAAAGTAATTGACCTGATTGAACCCTATGCAAAGGGAGGTAAAATCGGTTTGTTTGGTGGTGCTGGTGTTGGCAAAACTGTCATTATCATGGAACTGATCAACAACATCGCCAAAAGGTATTCAGGCCTTTCTGTTTTTTCCGGAGTTGGCGAACGCACCCGTGAAGGCAATGATCTGTTGCGCGAAATGATTGAATCCGGTGTAATCCGCTATGGAAAAGGGTTTCTTGAAGATATGGAAAAAGGGGGTTGGGATCTGAGCAAAGTTGACCGGGATGAATTGTTAAAATCACAGGCAACACTGGTTTTCGGCCAGATGAATGAACCTCCCGGAGCGCGCGCCAGAGTTGCACTTTCGGGGCTAACCATGGCAGAGTACTTTCGCGATGGAGATGAAAAAACCGGTGGCCGTGATATCCTGTTTTTCGTTGATAATATATTCAGGTTTACTCAGGCAGGTTCTGAAGTTTCAGCTTTGCTGGGCCGTATGCCTTCAGCAGTAGGTTACCAGCCTACCCTGGCCACCGAAATGGGAATTATGCAGGAGCGCATTACTTCAACCAAACGGGGATCAATTACTTCGGTTCAGGCTGTGTATGTTCCAGCTGATGACCTTACCGACCCTGCACCGGCAACCACATTTGCACACCTCGACGCAACCACGGTTTTAAGCAGGAAAATTGCTGAACTTGGTATATATCCGGCGGTTGACCCTCTGGATTCAACCTCACGCATTCTAGAGGTTGATGTGGTTGGCGAAGAACATTACCAAACAGCACAAAGAGTAAAAGAAATACTTCAGCGTTACAAAGAACTGCAGGATATTATTGCCATTCTGGGCATGGATGAACTCTCAGATGAAGACAAACTGGTGGTTTCAAGAGCCCGCCGAGTGCAGCGATTCCTTTCGCAGCCATTCCACGTTGCCACTCAATTTACAGGCATTCCCGGGGTTTTTGTTGATATTGAAGATACCATCAAAGGCTTTAAAATGATACTTGATGGCCAGATGGATGAATATCCCGAAGCTGCATTCAACCTTGTTGGCACCATTGAAGAAGCCATTGAAAAAGGTAAAAAAATGATGGAAAATAAATAGTTAAAATCCCTTTATCATGATACTCGAAATAATTACCCCTGAAACTACCTTATTTAAAGGGGAGGTAAGTCTTGTTCAGCTTCCGGGAAAATCAGGGTCATTCGAAATTCTTCATAACCATGCCCCAATGATAGCTTTACTGAAAAAGGGCAAGATTAAAATTATAGGCGAAGATAAACAGACAAACTTTATCGAAATCGTAGGGGGAACCCTGAAAGTTGAAAACAACAATATACTTATTCTTGCTGATTAAATCTGTAAGGGACTGATTTACAAAAGAGAGAAACAAAAAAACCGGCTTATGGCCGGTTTTTTTCTGTGGTATCGGCCGGGATCGAACCAGCGACACACGGATTTTCAGTCCGTTGCTCTACCTACTGAGCTACGATACCCCGTTTTGAGGCTGCAAAGGTAAGTAAGAATTTATCAATTTAACAAATATTTTAAAAAAAAACAAAATTGCGCCTGAAAATCAGGTATTTTTGCTGAACTTATTATTCTGTCAGCCCTTTGTTTCACTTTTTTTGCTGAAGGAAAAAATACAGTTCGTTAATCCATGCACAAAAAGCCAGAGCGCGTTAATAAAAAGCTAATCATTGACCTTGGCAATACCAGGGCAAAGGTGGCTGTTTTTGAAGGAGATCAGCTTCAGGAGGTAACCTGGGCTGAAATTCAGGATTCGGAGTTGGTTTTGGAGCCCTTTTTGAAACAGAACGATTTTACCGCCGGCATCATCAGTTCAGTGTCATCATCAACCGATGTTTTTCTCGCATTTTTCCAGAATACCCCTTTTATTGAATTCAATAGTTCTACCCCTTTGCCCATATCCAACCATTACTATACACCTGATACTCTGGGCGCCGACAGACTTGCAGCTGCAGTTGCTGCAAATGCCTTGTATCAGGGAAAAGATGTTTTGGTAATTGATGCAGGAACGGCCATAACCTATGATTTTATAAACAAAAAAGGGGAGTATCTGGGAGGAGGCATCTCGGCCGGTGTCTCATTAAGATTCAGAAGCCTGAATACTTTTACCAGCCGCTTGCCGTTAGTAGAATCAAAATTTCCGGAACACCTTATCGGCCGCAATTCCGAAGAATCAATTCAATCGGGCGTAATGAACGGCATAAGGGCTGAAATTGACGGCATCATTCATGAATACAAAATTTTATATCCTGAACTTATCACATTATTTACAGGTGGGGACATGTTTTATTTTGAAAAAAAAATGAAAAATAACATCTTTGCACTCCCTAATCTGGTTTTAACCGGTTTAAACTTAATACTTGAATACAACCTTGAAAATTAAACGAATTTCAAAAATCCTGCAGGCTCTGGCTTTGCTTTTTTGCACCATTCAGGTATCCGGACAGTCACGGATAAGCTCCCCTTACTCCAGATTTGGGATTGGCGATTTGATGAACGAAAATAGTGTGGTAAATATGGCTATGGGTGGTATTTCTTATGGCCTGAGTTCTCCATATTTTGTAAACCCTGCCAATCCGGCTACCTATTCAAGTTTCGATACACTTTCTTTTGTTTTTGATGTTGGCGCCTATGGCAGCCAATCGAAACTCATGACTACCACCCAGAGCCAGAGCACAAACTTTGCTTCGCTGGCCTACCTGAAATTTGGTTTTCCGGTCACCCATTGGTGGAGGAGCAGTTTTGGCCTCCTGCCTTACAGCAATACCGGCTATCAGATGCTCGACAAACAAATTGAAGAAAATATTGGCAGCGTTACCCGCAATTATCAAGGCAGTGGAGGAATTAACCGGTTCTATCTGGGAAACAGCATTAAGCTCAATAAAAATTTTAGTGTGGGGGTTAACCTGAATTATCTTTTTGGAACATTAGAAAAATCCAGTGCAACCACTTTTCCCGACTCAGCTTACAGGATGAACTATAAGTTAAAAACATCCACCAGGGTTCATGATATTAGCCTGGATTACGGTTTGTTTTACAAAAGGCAGGGAGCCAAAGGATATCAGTTGGGAGCCGGGCTGGTTTTTAGTAACGGTGCCAATGTCAGTGCTTCGGAAGATCGTGTGGGTTACAGGTACTTTTTCAGCAATACAGGAGTTGACAATGTAATTGATACTGTTTTAAACAATGCTATGGTTAAGGGCAAAATTTTCCTTCCCTCATTTGTGGGTGGAGGATTTACTTTTGGCAAATCAGAAAAATGGCTGGTTGGAGCAGATTACCAATGGCAGATGTGGAATAATTACTCCTATTTCGGAGTTGAGGATTCCCTCAAAAACAGCATGCGAATTTCAGTTGGAGGACAGTACACGCCTTCAGTATCAACGATCTCAGGTTATTTTCAGAGAATTACATACAGAGCCGGATTCAGATATTCCAACAGCTTCCTTGAATTGCGCGGACAGCAGATTGATGAGTTTGGCATAAGTTTTGGTCTTGGATTACCAATCCCGCGTACACGATCAACAGTCAACCTTTCGGCTGAAATCGGAACAAGGGGAACAACCAACGAAAACCTGATAAAAGAGAACTTTGTGAGGTTTACTTTAGGGCTCTCCGTATTTGAGCGATGGTTTATCATCAGAAAATACGATTAATAATAATAAACCCAATAGTCATGAAAACGAATTTCAAAATCTTCTTTCTCTTCCTGATGATCAGTCTTATATCATCAGTATCTGTCAACGCACAGGTTGATGAAGATTCCGAAACCCCAACCATCTCCGGGCCAAAATACGGGGCAGACTCTGTCAATTGTGTAATGCACTTGTCGTTGTACCGGGAATTTTACAAACAAAAGAATTTTAAAGATGCTTATCCTCACTGGAAATGGGTTTTTGTAAACGGACCTCTTGCAAGTCAGAATACTTATATTGATGGTATAAAAATGATTTCATCAAAAATTGATGAAACCAAAGATCCCGCACTTCGTGAGAAATTGATTGATACACTAATGGTGGTGTATGATCAGCGTATCAAATATTTTAACCGTGAGGGTTATGTACTTGGCCGCAAAGGAATTGACCTCTATACCTATCGTCCTGATAAAACTGAACAGCTTTATCATTTATTTAAGAAGTCGGTTGATCTTTCGGGTAACAAATCCGAAGGTGCTGTGCTTGTGTATTATTTCAGGGCCGTAATCGGAATGGTGGAAATGGGCAAACTTGAAAAAGATGTCATCGTTGATAATTATGATAAGTTAAGTGAAATCATTGATCACAACCTGAAAGCCAATGCCGCAAAACCCAAGGCCCTGGCCAACTGGGAAAACATCAGTGGCAACATCGAATCAACTTTTGAGCCTTTTGCCACATGTCCTGACCTGGTTTCAATGTATTCCAAAAAATTTGCCAGCACTCCCGGAGATGTTGAACTGCTGAAGAAAATTACAAACATTCTGGAACGTAAAGGTTGTGTCAAAGAAGACTTGTTCTTCCAGGCAACTGAGCAACTGCATAAACTTGAGCCCGGAGCACAGTCGGCCTATCTGATGGGTACCCTGAATCTGGAACGCAACCAGCTGGGCAAAGCAGCAGAATATATGTCGCAGGCTGCCGAACTTTACGACAATAACAGCGATAAGATTAAAGCACTGAATATTCTTGCCAACATTAACTTCAATCAGCGCAACTATCAACTAGCCAGGTCTAATGCATATAAAATTCTGCAGATTGACCCCAACTATGGCAAAGCCTATATCCTGATCGGTGATCTTTACTCCTCAAGTGCCTCCATGTGCACAGAGGATGACCTGGGCGGAAAGTCAGTTTTCTGGGCTGCAGTTGATAAGTATGCAAAAGCCAGAAGCGTGGATTCAAGCGTTGAGTCAGATGCCAACTCCAAAATTGCACAGTTCTCCAGATTCTTCCCTGCCGCCAGTGACCTGTTCTTCCGCGATATGCAGGAAGGAAGTTCATTTACCGTAGGGTGCTGGATTAATGAAGCCACAACCGTTAGGGCTGCCAAATAAATGTCATCCTTGTGAAGACAAAACGCAGAAACATTATTTCATTAAGATTTTTTCAAAGCGTTGCTGTAGGTTTACTTGCAGCAACGCTTTGCAATTGCAGCAATTCGCTCGAAGAGGTCGAGAAACTGAAGCAGACCGATACCATAGCAGTGATGTATGCAAAAGAAGTTAACATTTCGGAAAGCGAATCAGGCAGAATTAAATATACACTTACTGCGCCTCTGCTCAGACGCTTTGAAGAACAAGGTGGCGCAGTCATCAGGTTTCCCGAGGGTTTTAAGGTCATTTTATTCGACTCTATTAATCCTGACAAAGTCAGAACAGAAATTACAGCAGAAAATGGCGTAAACTATGAAGGCCGCCGGATTATGGAAGCTTCACGCAACGTCATCATTACCAATTATATCAAAGGGGAAAAATTGAATACAGAACATATGATCTGGGACCAGAACCTGAAAAAAGTTTCTTCAGCAACAATGGTGACCATTACAACAAAAGATAAAATTCTATACGGTGAAGGCATGGAATCTGACGAAAGCTTCAACAATTGGATAATTAAAAAACCCAGAGGCGAAATGTATATTAATGAAAATGAATGATTAAGCTATTTTCCTATCAACCAACTTATTCACTAAATTTGCATTCATATTACCCTATTCACAAATGGAATTGATTGTTCCTATACTCATTGCACTTTTGTTCTCCGCCTTCTTTTCAGGAATGGAGATTGCATTTGTAACAGCCAATAGGCTAAGAATTGAAGTTGACAAAAACAAAAAACTGTTGTCAGCTCAAATCTTGTCCCAATTCCTGAGAAAGCCATCACGCTTCATTGCAGCCCTGTTGCTGGGAAATAATATTGCTCTGGTAATTTATGGAATTTACATTGCTATTCTCCTCAAACCTCCCCTGCTTCAGATTTTGCCTGAAGGTATGGGAGAAGGAGCCCTGCTCCTGGTTTTGCAAACGATAATTTCTACACTCATTGTATTGCTTTTTGCCGAATTTCTCCCAAAAATCCTTTTCAGGATCAATCCCAACAAAATTCTTAATGCATTTGCAGTGCCACTAAACCTGCTTTATCTGATTTTTTATCCGGTAATTATTTTATTTATTGGCGTTTCAGAATTCCTTTTAAAATATGTTTTAAAAACTAAAATTTCACATCCTGAATATTCATTCGGAGTAATTGATCTGGACCATTATATTAAAGAATCTTCATCGTCTCATCAGCCCGAAGAAAGAGAAGATTACCAGGAAATTCAGATGTTTCAGAATGCGCGCGATCTGGGAAATATCAAATTGCGCGAATGCATGGTCCCACGCAATGAAATTATAGCTGTAAATGCCAATGAAAGCCTTGAAAACCTGAGGGAATTGTACATATCAAGCGGCCATTCAAAAATTTTGATTTACCAGGATAACATTGACAACATCATTGGGTATACCCACTCCTACGATCTTTTTCATAAGCCAGCATCTATTCAGGAAATTACAAAACCTGTGATGATTGTTCCCGAAACCATGCCCGCTAATAATGTGCTCAGCATGTTTATAAAAGAGCGCAAAAGTGTAGCTCTGGTGGTTGATGAGTTCGGTGGCACTGCCGGTATGCTTACCATAGAAGATATTATTGAAGAGATTTTCGGTGAAATTGAAGATGAGTATGATGTTGAAGATTTTGCTGAAACTCAGTTGAATGATGACGAATATTTGTTTTCGGCCAGGTTGGAAATTGATTATCTCAACCAAAAATATAAATTCGATCTTCCGGTGTCGGATGATTATGAAACCCTCGCCGGATTGATCATCTCACATCATGAAGACATTCCGGCTGTTGATGAAGAAATTCAGATTGGAAATTTTCTTTTTGTCATCACCCGCGCCACCGAAAGCAGGATTGAAGAGGTTAAACTTAAATCGCAGTCATCCTGATTGATTCAGGTAATTTTCCGGGCATTATTTGCTGATTTTCTCAGCGTTTATAACAAATTTTCAGGCAGTTGCCATTTTTATTTTTATCCTTAAACAATTATTGTAAATTTGCACCCACTTTCATTACACCGATAAATAAGCAAAAACAAGGCAAAAACAAATTACCACCTACCTACTTAAAACAGCCTATTTACAAGCACTTCCAGCAATAACACTATAAAAATAAATAAATTACTTATTTGTTTTGTTATTACTTATTTTGTACCTTTGATGTACCTTATTGATTTATTTTGTACCTCAAAGACCATGAAAGCAAAACAACAAACCACCGTAACGCTTAGGCAAAAGCTACTTTCAGACAAAAAATCAAAGAGTTTGTACCTTGATTTCTATCCGGCAATTACTGATCCGGTTACTGGAAAATCAACAAGGCGCAAGTTTTTGAATAGTTATATCAAAGTAAGGCCAAAAACTGACTTAGAAAAGCAAATGAATGATGAAGCACTGACCAATGCCAATGCCGAAAGGATAAAGATTGAGGCAGCAATTCAGCGAGGAGAATACAGCAAATCACCCAGCAAACTGTATTTATTCGATTACTTTCAAAACTACATCACAAGCAAGGAAATTAAGGCGAGTATTTACACCGGCTGCCTGCAATACCTTGATGAATTTGAAGGTACAAATAAAATCAGATTGACAGCTATTGATGATGATTTTATCAATGAATTTAAAGACTATCTGCAAAAGACAAAGAATAGAAAAAATGGTAAGACACTGACCAAGAATTCTGCAGCCAATTATTTTATAGTATTTCGGGCAATATTGCACCAGGCATTTAAAGATCGGTTGCTTGCCGATGATATAAGAGCCAGGCACGAGAATATAAAAAAAACTGAAACACACCGGGAATATTTGACAATAGATGAACTTCGTAACTTAGCTTTAACAGACTGTAAAAATGAGATACTGAAACGTGCGTTCATTTTCTCAGCTTTGACCGGATTAAGATACTCAGACGTTGAATCGTTATCATGGAAAGAAATAAGAACTGAGGCAGGCCAAACATATATTTATAAGCAGATCAAAAAGAGTAAACGCAATGAACGTATGCCGATTAATGATGATGCTGTTAAGTACATGGGTGATCGTCGTCGCGATGAAGCGAAGGTATTTGATGGCCTCGAATATAGTTATCACATGAACAATGACCTTCGGTTATGGGCTGCAAATGCCGGTATAAGCAGACATATTACCTTTCATTCCGCCAGGCATACCTTCGCCACGCTGCAAATCACTTTAGGAACTGATATTTATACTGTATCAAAAATGTTAGGACACAGGGACATGACCACTACTCAGATTTATGCTAAATTGATTGATCAGAAAAAGATTGAGGCAGTAAACAGGATTAAATTGTAAAAAAAAAGCCCGGCGGCTGGCAGGCCATGACCGGGCATAAAACAATAAAGACATGGATAAAGGTAAAGTATTATCAAAAAATGATTATCAGGTAATTGTAAAAAACTGCAATGCCTATGAAGGATCAGACGTTGTATTGTATTTAGAGAGCGAATATAACGACCATATTTCAGCGAATCCGAATTTCCTAACAAGATTATCAGAGGCGCAAAACAATGCGTATAACCACCCGGATTTAAGTAATGTAATTATGACAATAGCATGGAACAAGGGCAGTGTTTCTGATCCGAGAGTTGACCTGTTAAATTTCATTGATGATTGGATAAAGTATAAACAGGTACGAAATAGCACTCAGCCGATAGGCAAAATACCTCGACAGAAAAACGATCTTACAATGACTGAACTTGCTTTGCAAGTTTATTTGAATGATGAAGTATTGTTTGATCCAAGAGGCGATCCAGATAAAAAAGCTGATAAAGTCGCAAAAGAAAATGGATTTAAAGCAGCAACAAGCGGCCTGCAATTATACGAAAGATACAAAACAATACTTGACACCTTCAATGAATGGAGCCGATCCGATAATGATAAAATAATGAAAAACCGGCATGATCGTATTGCTAAAGTATTGCCAATGATTAAGCCAGGTAAACACAAAGTCGAAGCAGAAAAAATATTAAAAGAGCTTTATAACAAACTGAATTAGAAAACATTAATAAATTTCAATAAATTCTGCAACCACTTGCAACCGGTTGCAACCTATTGGCCTGATTGACCTTTGCTAAACAAATCAAATACAGCAAAGATGACAGATCAGACATTTTTATTTCAGATGCCGATTGATGAATTTAAAGACTTTTTAAATTCAGCGATTGAAGAAGTGGTAAATAAAACACTTGCCGCAGTCAAACAGCCCGAACCAGAATATCTGACCATTGATCAGCTTCGGGATTACCTGCCACAAAATCCAGCAAAACAGACAGTTTATCAGTGGGTACACTTTAAGCAGGTACCATATCACAAGCGGGGTAAATCTGTATTATTCAAACGCTCAGAAATTGATCAGTGGATCAGCGAGACAAGGCGAACCACCTCGGCCGAAGCAGAAAGGAGGGTGAACAATGGATAAAGAAAAAAGCCCGACCGGGGAAAGTCAGGCAGAAGCTAATACGATTGAAACACAGTACAAAGATACTGAATTTCAGAGCGCAAAGCAAGTTAATCTGATACCGCCACCGGATTTTGATTTGAACGGTGATCCTGATGAACTTTCAAAATATGAGTATTTGCGGATCACTGATACAACCGACATACCAGAGCCGGAACCAATATTAAAAATCAACGGAGAAATTATTGCAGCGGCCGAAGACATATTCACAATATCAGGAGCCAGCAAAAGCGGAAAATCTGCATTTGTAAGTATGTTAATTGGTGCTTCCATAAGCGATACAGGACAGATAGCTGATGGACTGGAAGGCGTGGAAGTGTTATACAATGCTGATAAAAAAGCTGTTATCCACTTCGATACAGAGCAGGCCAGGCATAAACACCAGCGGAATGTTAAAACGATCCTTAAGCGTGCTGATTTTATCAGTTGCCCGGTATATTACCTTTCATACAATATTAGGCAGCTGGAAATTGATAAATATGCTGATATAACAACAGGTATATGCCAAGCAGCCAGCACTAAATTTAACGGCATACACTCAATATGGATTGATGGCGGAGCCGATTATATTGCCGATGTAAATGATCCGGAGCGTTCAAATGCTGCGGTAAAATACTTTTATGACCTTTCCAGCCAATACCATACAGCCGTATTTATTATTGTACATACAAATCCGGGCAGCGACAAAGAACGTGGACACTTCGGGAGCCAATGTCAGCGCAAAAGTGGCGGTATAATCATGGTAAAATCAGAAGGCGATACTTCATTCATTGAGCCGAAAATATTACGATATGCCGGAAAAGGCGACATACCAAAGCTCACGTTCATATTTGATAAAAACAAAGGTTATCATGTAGGAGCCGGTATAAAAAATGAAGAATCAGCAGAAGCAGCCAAACTTCAAAAACGTTTAGTAAAAGCATGGGAAGTATGCCAACAAGTGTTCAGTGGCCAGCGATCCTATAAATACGGCAAAGCAGTTGATCAAATTATGAGAGTTACCGGCAAATCAATAATACCGGCAAAGGCCATATTTACTGATATGAAAGTACATGAAATGATCCTCCAAGGTGCTGATGAAAATTGGAGAATCAATGGAAATTATTCAGCAGTGGTATAGGTGGTATAATACCGGTATAACTATACCTAAAGTATACCGGTATAGGTATAGTTTTATGTAGTAAAACTATACCTATACCACTATACCAATACCAGTAAACACACAAAAAACATGTTTTCATACTTCGCAAATCACAGTCAAAATAAACCGATAGGCACGATCACACTTAAGGAGCTGCATAAACAGTTAGTTAATCCTGATCGTGAACCATTTACCGCCACAGTAAACATGATACAGCGTTTGCGGGCGGCCGCTGATGAAGCAGAACAAAAGCGGATAAAAGGCGAACTGCCAGCGTTTACACCGGGTGCGATGCTGGACACAAAAGATAGTAAGGCGACACCGGAGCAGAAAAATATCAGGTTATCGGGATTTATGCAGGTTGATATTGACCTTCAGGACAACTCAAACATGGTTGATGCCGAAGCGATACGCAATAAGTTAGCGCAGGTGCCGTATATCGTACTGGCAGCGATCAGTGCTCGTGGCAAGGGCGTTTGGGGATTGGTTGCACTGGCAGAGCCTGATAAATTTATGCAGTATGTTAGCCAGGTCAATGATTATTTCAGCCAGGCAAGGGTAACACTGGACAAAAGCAAGGGTAAGAATCCGACTGAATTACGATACTTCGCACCTGATCCCGGTGCAATACTCAAACATGATTACAAGCTGATGCCATTGTTACCACCGGCACCAACGATAAAAACAAAGCCGATTAATCACAGCCACCAGCAGGCGACCGGATCGACATTTGCAGACCTTCAGCGATGGGTAACTGATACAACAGGATTCAGCCTGATTGATGGCCAGAAACATTATTATCTGTTTTGGTTGTCATACGCCCTTCGTAAAAATGGAGCCAGTGAACCTGATGTATATTCTGCAATTTATTCGCTGATACCTGAAAATGAAATTCACAGTAATTGTATCAGTGGCGGTATTGCACACGCAAACAAGAAAGGCATTTACACACCACAGCAGCGTATTTCAGCCACCCAAACCGCAATGCAACACCTTACACCACAACAACCAGAAACACCGCCACAGGCCACCGTAGAGGCTGAAATATGGCATATAATTGAGCGACAATTCACCGACAGGCTTAATCCCGTTGTATGGTTGAATCCAGGTAAAACTTCAGACGAAATATATTACGATTTAACGGTATTATCAGCCGACTGCCTTATAAATTACGGTATTGATGTAACACCCGATGAATATTACAGGGCGTTACAATGGAGAGAAAACCAATTAAAAACCAATTTAAAGACACTATAAAAAGGACAAACCGGAACTGATTTAAAAAACAAATAATTTCAAATAACTATGCCAAAGAAAGGAACGGTAAACAACCCGAACGGAAGGCCAAAGGGCAGTCCGAACAAAAGCACTGATGAACTTCGCTCCTTATTGCAAGAGTTTATTAACGCCAATATGGAAACATTACAGGCTGATTTTGACAAGTTGGAGCCAAAAGACCGGTTAAATTACATTGATCGGTTACTGAAACACGTATTGCCGGCACCACTTCATGAAGGATTGACTGATGAAAAATTCATCGTCGACATAAAACCGATAACGTGGGTACAAACAGAGCATGACACTGATAAAGTATAAAAGGGTGCCACTGATCAGGCGAAAAGGTATCAACACACCATGTCGAAAGTTAAGGTTTGCTGATAACGACACATGTAAAATACTACTTATTTACGGAAATTTTACGATTGATGAGATTGATCGTATTAACTCAGGACTTGTTAAGGTAAAAGAAGATTACTCATTTACAAGGCAAGAGATGCTGGATAAGATTGCTGCCGGGTACGATCCTGAAATATATTTTAAAATCTAATTGTTCAGTACGCTATTTTGATGCCGGAGGTTACTTGCCGACATTTTTTTTTAATCAAAATTAAACCGATTTACTATATTTGCACCCTCAAAACGAAAGGCTCAAAACAGGCACTTTTACACGATTTGTACCCTATTTGTACCTTTGAGGGCTTAATTATCTGATTATCAGAATGTGTAATTTAACACCCACTTTAAAAATACTAACAAAATGGCATTAATTGGTGATATTCGTAAAAGATCAGGACTTCTTGTCGCTATAATCGGTATTGCACTGGCTGCTTTTATTCTTGGCGACCTGCTTTCAAACCGCAGCCCACGCCGTGGGGTTAACACTATTGGCGAAATAAACGGGGAACCCATACTCGCAACAGTTTTCAATCAAAGGGTTGAAGAAAACATAGAAGCCCGGAAAGCAAACTCAGGCAATGAAAACCTTTCGGCCGATGAACAATTTCAAACCAGGCAATCAACATGGGATCAGCTCGTTAACGAGACTCTTCTGATGAAACAGGTCGAAAAACTTGGCCTCACAGTTTCCAAACAGGAACTTGATGACCAGATTCGGGGTATAAATCCTCACATGTACATTCAGCAAAGTTTCCGCGATCCCCAAACCGGAATATTCGATCCCGCCACTGTTTTGAACTTCCTTCAAAACCTCGACAATATTGATCCTCAGATGAAACAAAGATACCTGATGATTGAAAAAGCAATAAAAGAAGATCGGTTAAATACCAAATACAGTAACCTGATTTCCAAAGCATATTACATCCCTACCGCATTTGCCAAAAGGGACCATGAAGCAAAGAATACAAAGATAAAAGCACGTTTCTATGGCGCTGCTTACACCAGTATTGCCGATAGTCTTATTACCCTGACCGATAAAGATTACCAGAAATTCTATAAAGAAAATAAACACAGATATCAGCAGGAAGCTTCACGTGATATAGAATATGTTACGTTCGATATCCTTCCTTCGGCAGATGACCGCGAGAAAACAACCAATGAAGTACAGAATTTGTATGCTGAGTTTGTTGAAACGCAGAATGTGGTTTCGTTTGTAAATACTACCTCGGATGTAAGGTACGACAGCACTTGGCTTAAAAGGGGTTCACTGCCTTATCAGCTTGATTCTGTTATGTTTAATTCAGAGCCGGGTGTAACCTATGGGCCGTTTCTTGAAAATAATGTTTATACCATTGGCCGCCTGGTTGATGTTCAAACCCGTCCCGATTCACTCAGGGCAAGCCATATTCTGATTTCGTATGCAGGTACCAACGTAAATCCCGATACAAAACTGACCAAATTACAGGCATCAGCAAAAGCAGACAGTGTGCTGAATGTTGTTAAAAATAATGCTGCCAAATTTGATGAACTTGCTGCAACAATAAATGATGACCAAACCGCTGCAAGGTCAAATGGCGATCTTAATTGGTTTGTTGACGGTGCAATGGTTGCGCCTTTCAATGCAGCAGTGCTCAACGGAAGAGTTGGTGATATTGTAAAAGTTGAAACTCAGTTTGGCTTTCATATCATTAAGATTACAGGCAAGACCACTCCCAACCGTAAAGTACGTGTTGCTATGGTTAAACGCAGTATTGAACCCAGTTCAAGAACCATTCAGGATATTTACACACAAGCCAGTCAGTTTGCCATTGAAGCTAAAAATGCCGATGGCTTTAATAAACTGATTGAGGAAAAAGCCTATACCAAGCGCCTGGCCGAAAGGATCAGCATTGATCAGAATAACCTCCCCGGAGTGCCACAGGCCAGAGAAATTGTAAGATGGTCGTTTAACAAGGATAATGAAATCGGAGATATTTCTCAGGTATTTGATATTGAAGGCCGCTATCTTGTAGCAATTCTTAAAGAAAAACGTGAGAAAGGCTTTGCAACCATAGATCAGCTTAAGGAATTTGTTGAACCGCTTGTAAAACGAGACAAGAAAGCAGAACAACTTATTGCTGAAATCAACAAAAACATAACTTCTTTAGCCGATCTTGATAAGGGATATCTTGCTCTTGACATGAAAGCAGACACCAGTGAAGTTTCCTTTTCAGCCGCCAATTTGCCAGGTTATGGAAGAGAAGAACAGGTTATTGGTATTTTATTTTCGATGAAACCGGGTGAAATGTCGAAACCCATCAAAGGCAACCAGGCCGTTTTTGTTGTTGTTGCCGACGAAATTATTCCAGCTCCTCCAAAAGATGACTTTACCACAGACCAAAGGTCCCTCTCAAACTCTTTCCGCTCAAGAACTCAGCGCGAATCGGTTGAAGCCTTAAAACGGAAAGCCAAAATTGAAGACAACAGGCTGATGTTTTACTAGGATATTTACTGAGTCTGTTGGACTTAACTTTAAAAGGGACCTCGAGGTCCCTTTTTTTTATCTAATTTTTCTACTAAATAATTGAATTCTCAGGAGTTGCTCAATCCTTACTGGAATTATTTGATTTTTGCAGGTAACAAAACATTAACATTAAAAATAAAATATTACTACTTTTATTCTATAAAGAATTATCAGATGATAAAAGAATATTTTCAGGATCTCATTTCATTATTTTATCCGAGAATATGTCTGGCTTGCGGAAACACGCTTTACAAGAACGAGCATATGTTATGTTTTTCATGCCTTTATCATCTCCCAAAAACCAACTTTCACCAGTTTGAAGACAATGCTGTAGCCAGGCAGTTTTGGGGAAAAATAGATTTTTCTTCAGCCGCATCCTGCTATTATTTCAGCAAAGGAAGCAAAGTGCAGCACCTTGTGCATCAGCTTAAATATAAGGGCTATAAAGAAATAGGTTCCTATATCGGAGAACTTTACGGTAAGGAGTTAAAGAATTCACCTCTATTCAACAGCATATCGGTAGTGATACCTGTACCGCTTCATCCGCGAAAGCAGGCCAAACGAGGTTATAATCAGGCTGAATGGTTTGCCATAGGACTGGCTGAATCAATGAAAGCAGAGCTTGATACAACCACACTCATCAGGGCACATTCATCAGAAACCCAAACCCGTAAAACCCGGTTCCGTCGCTGGGAAAATGTAAAGGAGATATTTCAGCTTACAGATCCACAGCGATTAGCCGGTAAACATATCCTTTTGGTTGACGATGTGATAACAACTGGTTCCACGCTTGAAGCCGCCGGCCATGAACTGAAGAAAACCCCGGATATCAAAATCAGTGTAGCTTCTATTGCCTGCGCTTCGCATTAGAAATTTATTAGATCACACTCAGCTTCAACATATTGGTTTTGCCTGCCTGCCCGATAGGGATACTTGAAACATAAATAATATAATCTCCCTTGTTCACAAATCCACGGGCGATCAGCGATTTTCGCATATCAATCATGGCCGAGTCGGTATTTACAGATTTGGTGAAGTGCGACGCAGTAACACCCCACACCAGACTCAGCGTTTTTAGCAGATGTGGGTTATCGGAAAATATGAAAATGTCGGCCTGAGTTCGGTGACCTGCAATCCTGAAAGCAGAATAGCCGGTATTTGTCATGGCAATAAGTGCGCGGGCATTCACCTTTCGCGACAGATCGCAGGCAGCCATAATGACTGCATCTGAAATCTTTCTGTCATCAAATCCGGAGGGAATTACCTCTTGCCTGTATATTGTTCCGCTGTTTTCGACATCTGAAATGATGCGGTTCATGGTTTCCACCGTCTGAACCGGATAAAGTCCTACTGAAGTTTCTCCGCTAAGCATCAGTGCATCGGCGCCATCCAGCACCGAGTTGGCCACATCGCTCACTTCTGCGCGGGTAGGCCGCATGCCTGTGATCATGCCTTCCATCATCTGGGTAGCCACAATAATTGGTTTAGAAGCAGCCACTGAAAGCCTGATAAACTTCTTTTGTTCAACCGGCACCTGTTCCTGTGGAATTTCAACGCCCAGATCGCCCCGGGCCACCATTATTGCATCGCTGGCTGCAATAATTGCCGCTGAATGTTTCAATGCCTCCGGCTTTTCAATCTTGGCAATGATGCGGGGTGGATTCAATACCTGATAACTGGCAATACGTTCCCTGAGTTCCAGAATATCTTCGGCCGACCTAACAAATGACAAGGCCACCCATTGAATATTCTTTGATATGATAAAGTCGAGATCTTTAAGATCCTTTTCGGATAAACCTGGAAGGCGCAATCTGGTTTTGGGAAGATTAACCCCTTTGCGCGATGTAAGAATGCCTCCCTGAACCACTGTTGCCTTTACTTCGTCCTTGTGGTTTGATGAAACTGCCCTGAGCAATAATTTACCATCATCTATCAATATATCCTCTCCGGGTTGAATATCAAGGGCAAACCCCTGATAATTGACACTGATGCGTCCCTGTTTACAAATTTCTTTATTGATGGTCAAAGTAATTGCATCGCCCGACACGAGAATCATGGCATCGCCTTCCACTTCACCTGTCCGGATTTTAGGGCCCGATAAATCGGCGAGGGTTGCTACATGCATGCCCATTTCTGCATTCAGTCTGTTAATGATGTTAAGAGAGGCTTCGTGAATTTCATGCGACCCGTGCGAAAAATTAAGCCTGAAAACATTGACTCCGGCCAGCATAAGATCTCTGATAACGGTTTCGTTGGCACTTGCAGGGCCCAGGGTTGCAATGATCTTTGTTTTTCGCATCTGCTGTTGATTTATGTTGACTGATGAACGATATAAAAGGAAATTCCGGTTATCAGCGTATTGCCTGGCCTTAAAAAGTTCAGGTTATCTGATATCAATCTATTCAAGCAAATCTACATATTTTTCAGGGTAAATTCAATATTGCAATCGATTCCTTTAGTCCGACTATTGGCGATGAATTAAATCTGAAGTGCTTATTTTCTCCCGAAATCTGCCGGAATCTCTCCCCAGGCTTTGGTGTCCCATTTTAAAACAGGATTATTCCATTGATGCGCATGCAACCAGGCCTCTGCCCTGCCAAGCAAAATCATAAGTGCTTCATTCGTCTCATTGGGAAGAAGTTTGGTGTTTGCTTTTTTATCTTTCAGCCATTTAAGTGCTGTCTTTGAGTCGGTATAAACAGGTATATCCAGGTTTCTCTGCTTCAGATAACCCAAACCATGAACGATCGCCAGAAACTCACCAATGTTAACAGTGCCTTCAGGAAAAGGGCCCTGTTTAAATAACTGTTTCCCTGTTGAAGTTACCACACCGCGATATTCCATAACACCCGGATTGCCCGAACAGGCTGCATCTACCGATATGCTGTCCATGATGGGAACGTGTCCGGGGTCTGAATTTTTCATCACAGTAACTGATGCCTTCTTAAAGGCAGGAGTACCCGCTGCAAATGCCTTTATGGCCTCTGGTTCTGTGTCGTAAGATTTAAAACGGGCAGCTTCAAACCCCTTCACTTGCTTTTCACAGGCGCTCCATGACCTGAAAATACCTGTTTCCCTTCCTTGCCAGACTACATAAAATTTTTGCTTCTTTCCCATGGGTAATTTTTGCTGTTATATGGAAGTGCAAAAGTACAAAGTGATCTTCAATATCTGTATTTTTGTATTTTACGCCTGAAAAAATGAAAAATTTACTTTATTTTCTCATATTATCAATACTTCTGCTCTCTTCCTGCCGGCCAGGAAGGATTTACCAGGAGTATCACAAATTCGACAATTACACCTGGAACCGCTTCGATAAAATAAAATTTGAGATACCAATAGAAGAAGCGGGCACAAGCGGTGATATTGTAATGACCATCAGGCATATAACCCAGTATCCGTATTCCAACCTGCCTGTAAATATTATACTCAACACTCCGGGAGGAGAAGAACGTATTCTTGAGAAGGATATAAGAATCAGAGATTACGACGGGAAATTCAGGGGCAGTGGAGCCGGCGACTTATGGGATCTTGAAGAAATACTCTGGCCGTCGTTCTATTTTAATGAAACAGGAATTTATTCGATTGAGCTTGAAAATCTGATTCCTAAAGTCGGATTGGCCGGGCTTATAGACATTGGTATCTATGTAGAAAAAACGGAATAATAATCCGGTAAATTATTAATAATCAGATTGATAATATTATTCTTTTTATTCTTGGGGAAGTTCGGTCAGCAAGTTCAGGGCTTTTCCCTTATCGATAGCGAGTTGATTTTTCAGAATTTCAAGATTACCGAATTTTTTCTCATTCCTGATCCTTCTTATCAGCTCCACGGTAATACTTTCATAGTAAATGTCGCTGTCGAAATCAAAAATATTGGTTTCAATGGTAAGTTTATGGGCATTGATGGTCGGCCTCAAGCCTATATTGGTCATGCCATTGAAGATATCGCCCTTGTATGTAACTTTTGATGCATAGACCCCCATGGCGGGAATCAGCTTGTTGGGTTCTTCGATAAACAGATTGGCTGTTGGATAGCCAATGAGTTTTCCAATTTGGTTTCCCCTGACTACTTTTCCGGTCACACTGTAAGGCCGTCCGAGCAGTGCTGAGGCCATAACCGCATCGCCTTCCTGTAAAAGCCAGCGTACAACCGAAGAGCTCACATGGTGGTTTCCCAATTCGAGTTCAGGGACTTCAATTACCCGAAAGCCCAGCTCCTTTCCAAAACGGTAGAGATGCTCTATACTTCCGCTCCGGTTCTGACCAAAACCATGATCATAACCAATAACAATTACTGAAGGTATAAAGCGGGCAGCTATCCACCTGATAAAATCAGGGGCACTTTGTGCAGCAAATTCTTTTGTGAAAGGTATTTCGACCAGATGGCTGATGCCGGAGGATTGCAGGATTTTACGCTTTTCGTCGCGGGTACTCAGAAGATATACATGATTTCCCAAAACCAGCCTGGGGTGAGGATGAAAAGTGATTACCACGGTTTCACCACCTGTTTCGGAGGCAATTTTTTTCATCTTCTCCAGAATCGACTGGTGGCCGATATGTACTCCATCGAATGTGCCAACCGTAATTACCGGCCGGTTAAACGTTAGGGGAACTAATAGATCGTTAATGATTTCCACGCTGATTTGGTCAGGGATTCAAAAGTTCCTTCTGCATCAAAAGGGCTGCAATCTGTATGGCATTGGTGGCGGCTCCTTTCCTGAGGTTGTCGGCAACAATCCAAAGGTTCAGTCCATGTTCAACGGAAAAATCTCTTCTAACCCTACCAACAAAAACCTCGTCGCGCCCTTCGGCATACTTTGGCATGGGATAAACCGACTTATCTGTATCGTCCTGAAGGACAACGCCTTTAGATTTTGAAATCAACTTCAAAAGTTCATCCATTTCATAAGAACTTCCGAATTCGACGTTAACAGATTCAGAATGCCCGCCAAAAACCGGAACCCTGACCACCGTAGCAGTAATCTTAATATCAGGTGCCTGCATGATCTTATGGGTTTCTTCCTCCAGTTTTATCTCTTCTGTGGTATAACCGTTGGGCAGAAATGTACCGCCATGAGGAAAAATATTCAGGTCTATCGGATGAGGATATATTCTGCTACCACTCACTCCCTGCCTTTCATTCTCAAGTTGTTTAACAGCTTTTGCACCGGTGCCGGTAACACTCTGATAGGTTGAAATCACCAGCCGCCTGATGCCATACTTGCTGTGAAGTGGTGCCAGCACAAGAACCATTTGTATGGTGGAACAGTTGGGATTGGCGATGATTTTAGTGGTTGTGGTGAGGGTGTGGCCATTAATCTCGGGAACCACCAGGGGAACATCTTCGTCCATCCTCCACGCAGATGAATTATCGATAACAAAGCAATTGTCAGCAGCAAACTGGGGAGCCCACTCTCCGGATGTGATTGAACCGGCAGAAAAGAGCGCCAGATCGGGCTTCTTTTTGAGTGCCTCGGCTGGTGAAAGCACTTTGTACTTCCGGTTATTGAAGAGTATTTCCTTTCCCTGCGATTTTTCGGACGCTACCGGAATGAATTCGGAAATTGTGGTAAGGGGAATGTATTTGCCTTCTTCAAGCACCCTCATCATTACACTTCCAACAAGGCCAGTGGCTCCTATCAGGGCTATTTTCATATAGGTGTTTTTATATCAGGGCTATACTGGTGATGATTTGAGGTTTTGCCTCTCTTGTAATGAACAGAATACAGGAGGGCAAAATTACAACTATTTTGCTTTATCAAAAGGTAATTTATAACACAACCAAGGGAATACTTCGCGAAACCTCTTTACCAAATAAAGTAAATTGCTGCTATTTCTGCTGAAGTTCAACAAGTATGGCATTGACAATATTTTCAGCACCTTGGGCAATCTGCGCTATATCCGCATCGAGCATATAGCAGGGAGTGGTAAAAACTGGCCGGTGGGGGTCACGCACTACTTCTCCATGGCTTGCATTGATATGCTTTGCACCTGTTTTTTCAACAGCCGAAGCAGTACTTTTATCGCTGCCAATGGTAACTTCAACATTACCAAGTATTCTGGCTATGAGCACAGGAGAAATGCAGAGTGCTCCCACAGGTTTTTGCAGCGAAACCATATCTTTAATGGCCTTTTCAACATCAGCGTTCACGCTACAATCTGGTCCGTCAAAAGCCCATGAACACAAATTTTTCGCCACACCAAAACCACCGGGAAAGATAAGGGCATCAAAATCCCGCGCTTTAAAGGTGTTAAGATTGCTTATCTTTCCCCGGGCTATCCTGGCCGACTCCACAAGCACATTCCGGGTCTCATTCATCTCCTCTCCTGTCAGGTGGTTAATTACATGATGTTGAGAAATATCGGGTGCAAAAATGGTGTAATCAGCGCCATATTTCTTTATGGCCAGCAGGGTAAGTGTGGCTTCATGGATTTCAGCTCCGTCGTAAACTCCGTTTCCGGAAAGGACTACTGCAAATTTTTTCATGGCGATAAATATTTTAATGGTTTAATATCAGAACATTTACTGGTTTTCTAATGGTCTGAAATGAATATACCGGATAATCGGGCAATGATTCCTGTGAGGAGAGAACGGGATTTCTTTGCTTTGTAATACCGGTAGGTTTTGATTGCTTTGTAACCACAAAAATAACGAAAAATTGCCAAAATATTATCTTTACAGGCCATACAAAGGTTTCAGGAAAACCGGAACCACACTACAATGCTTTCATAATCAAAAGATTTTGAGATAAATTTACTTCGGAAAATCCGGATAATGGTAAACCCTGCCAGATTCTATTTAATTATAATTTTAGCTCCGAATTCATGCGCACGACCTATCAAACGAAGCAAAAGTACGCCCGAATAAGCTACAGGTGAAAATTCATTGCGATTCAGAAACAGGCTGTGGGGGCCGGCTCCGAGATTATATCTTTTGCTGTAGACCTTTGCTCCATGCATATCGAAAAATTCAAGCTGCAAATTATCCATCTCACTCAGTTCGAATTGCAACAACACATTTTCTTTCACCGGATTGGGAAAGGTCTTCAGTCCGGTCTGTGGCACCCCGGCTTCATAAACCCCGACCAAAGTAATGTAAACTATATTTGATGGCACTGATTCATACTGATCTCTGCCTGAGGTGACAAAATAATAATTATCGTCAAGCGGCGAATGGTCGGTATAGCTAAGATTATCTGCAGGGATTTCTGCAAGCAGACTTTCGTTTCGATAAACCCTGAAATGGCTAAAACCATAAATAAATGAAGAATTTACTGACTGATTACTGACCTTGCCTGGCAAGCCTGTATTTGTTGGAATCGGGTCAGGAATTGCTGGTAACAGGGTAACCTCCCGGCCATTATCCACCAGAAAACCCTGAATGTTCCAGTTGATGTTCCATCCAAAATAATCTGACATACTTCGCCAGTCAGCTCCATAGAGCAACATATCTCCCTTAAACGGAATGGCGGGGCCATTGTCGGTCCCGGCCGGATATGCCCCACTGGGATTTATTACCCGGTAGCCTATCCAAAGCTCCTGGCTGGCATCAACCTGCACAGGATTATCAAGATTGATGATATTCCATTCATTGGCAACAGGATTTGAAACTACCTGCTCCATAATCAGATTACCTGCATAATTCTGATTGCCACCCTGCCACACACGCAGGTTAAATTCTGCGTCAGCGCTGGCAAAAAAGGCTGCGATTCGGGTCAGGAACAATCCTTCGTATGGCAGGAGGTCCTGCGGAGTAAATCGGATAGCGGCATCAAAAATTTCGATGTTGCTTCCACCCACCGCATCCGAATTCTGTCCATCATCCCAATGCACCCATGTTCCTTCGGAGGCTGGCTCATCCCACGAAAGCTGCACTGACTGATCAACCACTTCACCTGTGAGGTTGAGAGGTGGAAAAAGCAGGGCTTGAAGGATAAAATCCTGATTCAAATTCTGATTGATTAAAAATGCCGGATCAGACCAGGAAATAAATCCTTCGGCCTTAACCACAACATTATAGGTTCCGGGTAGTAGTTGTATTTCAAAATATCCTTCATCATTAACTTCATAACTCAGGCCGTTCAGTGTGATTAAGGCATTTCCGATACCCAATCCATCAGAATCTGTAACATATCCTGAAAAAGTAATATTTTCTTCGAGCTGATTAACCGCTTTGACTCCCCATATTTCGTAATCGAAAGTGCCATCGTGAGGCCTGAAATAGGCCATATACAGCTGATCGGCATCTGATTGGGGAAATCCGATAATCTGAGGCCAGCTTGCATCTTCGGTATTTTGCGAAAAAGGCATCATTTCTGACCAGTTTTGCCCATGATCAACAGAGTATTTAAGATAGGCTTTATCGTTTCCGGTATAGCTGCCATCGCTCCACACTGCATAAATTCTGTGATTTCCTGCAAGACTGGCATCTGCCCAGACATCCGGTCGTTCAGAAGCACCCGCATTCGCCGACAAATTGATGGCGGTTTCCCAGTTGTCGCCCCAATTGTGAGAACGGTAGAGCATGATATCGGTTTGCAGTCCGTCGACTTTTGATGAAACAACGGTATAGATGCTGTTTCCGGCTATTTTTGTTTTCAATCGGGCATTATAAGCCTGATTATTGCTGATGTTCAAGGGATTGCTCCAGTTCTGGCCAAAATCTTCAGACTTGGTAAAGAAGAGGTCGAGATGATCATAACTGCTGCCCGTTTGATCGTTCCACAAAGCAATAATGCGGTTGCCCTGCAAGCCGATGTTACACCACCGCGCACCCTGATTGGTATTTGAGATTTTCTGTGCAGCAGACCAGCTTTGCCCTGCATTTACTGAAGTCATAACATAGATCTGGTAATCGTAATTGATGTCTCTGTCTTCATAAGCCAGCACCAGGGTATCGCCCGATGCAGTAATCTGGGGAACCTGTGCACCGCGTATGGAAGAGGTAATCTGAACTTCACTTCCAAAACTCTGCCCGTCGTTTGTGGATTTCAGCATAAAAATTTCGGAATTAGATGTTGTGTATCGATAATAAAAAACGTACACCATCCCATTTGCGGAAGCAATTACAGGATAATATGCCCCATTGTCAAGGCTGGAATAGATGGTAATTTTATTGCTCCAGGTCAATCCTGCATTGGTGCTTCTACGGAACATCAGATCGCCCCATTGATCCCATGCCAGATAATAATTTTCTCCAATGTTGCATATGGAATGATTCTTTGATGGGCCGTATTGATTTGAAAGATTTACCGGGGCATCAAATTGTACCTGGGCAAAGGAGCTCAAAAAGCTTAAAATACCAATCAAAGAAATTAAAAAATGCTTCATATAGTTATAGTTTTTAAAAAAACGAAATTAGGTATTAAACTTGTTTTTGCCATGAAAATCTTATTTTTATGGTCATAAACCAAAACTATGTGTGGAAGATTTTCTCTAACAACCGAAGAACAACAACTTAATGAATTTTTCAGACTCGCCGGAGGAAAAGCACCTTATGTACCCAGGTACAACGGTGCTCCTACCCAGCAACTGCCAGTAATTACCGATCAATTGCCCGAACAACTGCAACTGTTCAGGTGGGGTTTGATTCCTTTCTGGTCGAAACAGGTTCCCCGAAACACGCCCATTATCAATGCCAGAGCAGAGGGCATTACTGAAAAACCCGCTTTCAGGCAGATATTTAAAAACAAGAGGTGCCTGGTGCCTGCGGATGGTTTTTACGAATGGGTGAGACAAGGCTCAAAGATTCCATACCGGTTTACCATGAAAGATGACTCACTTTTTGCCATGGCCGGACTTTGGGATAGCTGGAAGGGTGAAAATGAACATGTTATACATTCATTTACCATCATCACAACCGACCCCAACGAGTTGATGAGGCCTATACATGATCGCATGCCTGTAATCCTTGACAAAAGCAGTTATGAAACCTGGCTTGGAAAATCAGATGAAGACGCGCTCAAAAGTCTGCTGAAGCCCTACCCTGCCGACAGTATGAAACTCCACCGGGTGTCGGAAGAGATTAATTCAGTAAAAAATGAAGGGCCTGGTTTACTCATTCCAAAAAGCGAAATGGATCTTTTTTCGTAATTTAGCTATCGGATTGACCGGCCAGAGACAAAATGCCGCTCTGTCTCCCAGCTCTGAATCAATACTAATTTAATAATTTTCTTGATTTTCAGATAATTCGGCACAACGTTTGCGCGTTATTATATAAAATTCAGCAATGAGAAAATACCTTGCACTATTATTTGTTTTGGTATTGTTTGCAGCATATGCCTGCAAAAAGTACGAGGAATTTCCTCCTGAACCCAAAATCGAATTTATGGATTTCGTTTTGCTGAGAGACGCTCAAGGCATTGATCAGCTTGGTGTGCTCAGGTTTTCATTCACCGATGGCGACGGCAACATAGGCTTGTACAATGATGACACTTTACCACCCTTCGATTATAATTTATTTATACGCTATTTTGAACAGAAGAACGGCACATTTGAAGAGGTTTTTCTCATTACTCCCCGTATAGTTAATGACACTACCATTATATATGATACTGCCAGCTTCAACGGACGCATCCCAATTCTGACTCCTGCGGGAAAAAACAAATCCATAAGTGGAGAAATTGAAGATACCCTGTTTGTAAACAATCCATTGTCGCCTTTTGACACCATTATGTTTGAAGTGTTTATAAGAGACCGTGACCTGAATGAAAGCAATGTTATACAGACGCCACCCATTGTCGTTAAGAAACAATAGCATGATCATTATTTTCTGCAACAACTGTTAAATCGTATCTGACCTTCCTGGCTCAGCAAAAACATCTGCCAATATGCAAAAACTCCTCAGAATCATTTTGAAAATTACAAAATGGTTTCTGTTGTCCGCCGGAATATTTTTCATAATTCTTTGCGTTGTTGCATTTACTACCCTTCCTTACCATTTGTATCACAGACTGGCAACTTATTCGCTTCCCGATAAATTTCCCCCCAAAGCTATAGTTATGTTGTCAGGAGCTGGTATACCCAGCGAAAACGGACTGATCAGGGCTTATTATACTGCAAAGCTTGCGGCTAAATTTCCTGATGCAAGGGTTGTGGTTGTTGCTCCTGGTGATACAAGCAATAAGGAAAGCGATCCGGTAAAAATTGCCAATGAATTGACGATCAGGGGTGTAAGTGCAGACAGAATAATTTTTGAACCCAATGGGAAAAATACAAGGGGTCAAGCTTTAAACCTAGCGTCAGGGTCATTTAAAGATTTAATCAATTCTTACATTATTATCGTTTCCTCTCCCGAACACATCACCAGGGCTGTTAAAACATTTAATCGTGCCGGATTCACCTGGGTGAGTGGTATGCCGACTTTCGAAACCTCCCTTTCAGAAAATCTGGAATTTGATGACAACACACTGGAAGGTAATAAAATGGTACCACCCATTGGGGGCAACCTTCAGTTCAGGTATCAGTTCTGGAACCATCTGAAGTATGAAATCCTGGTTATCAGAGAGTATTTTGCACTTGCCTTCTATAAATTAAGAGGTTGGATATAGTAATTCCTTTACTAAACAATCTGTCAATTTGATCCGGACAGAAATCGCAATCCAGGTGAATTTGTCTATTGCTGGTCTTCCCTAAAAAGGTTTTTATAGTTTCTCCTCTTGGTAGGGCGAAGCATGTTAATCAGTAAATTTGTGACCGACATAAAATGATTTCACTGTCCAATGATCAATAAATCCCTTGCTTCGAGAAAACAAACTATAATTGCCATATTTGTTGTATTAGGTGCAATATTTATTCTCAGGTTGTTTTTCCTTCAGGTAATTGACGAAACCTATGTTCATTCGGCAAATAACAATGTACTCCGATATGTAACCCAATACCCGGCACGGGGCCTGATTTATGACCGCAATGGTAAACTGCTTGTTTACAATGAAGCAGTCTATGACCTGATGGTGCTTCCTGTTCAGGTTAAGCCGATGGATACTCTTGAATTTTGTCGTTTACTTGATATTTCTATTGAAGGTTTTAGAGAGCGGCTGAAAAAAGCAAAATCATTCAGTCGTTATAAACCCAGCCTCTTCGAAAAGCAAATATCAAAGGAAGCTTATGGTTTCATTGAAGAAAAACTTTACCGATATCAGGGATTTTACGTGCAACCCCGAACTCTCAGGAAATATCCAACACCCATGGCTGCTCATTTGTTGGGTTATGTTGGTGAAGTAAATCAGACCGTTATTGATAAGGGTTCTTATTATAAATCAGGGGATTACATCGGAATCAGCGGACTGGAAAAATCCTATGAAGAAGCCCTGAGGGGAGTTAAGGGAATCAAAGTAAGGATGGTGGATGTTCATAACAGAGAGGTTGGAAGTTACCTGGAAGGTGCGCTGGATACAATTTCAGTCATGGGTAAAGATCTTCACCTGACCATTGATGCCGATCTTCAGGAATACGGCGAATTACTAATGACAGGCAAAATGGGAAGTGTGGTCGCCATTGAACCTTCAACCGGAGAAATACTGGCTTTTTTATCCAGTCCGGCCTATGATCCAAATCTGCTGGTTGGCAGAGTCAGGGGAAGGAACTTTAAAGCGCTTTCAGAAAATCCTGTTAAACCGCTGCTGAACAGGGCCATGATGGGTCAATATCCACCGGGTTCTACTTTTAAAATGGTCAACGACCTGGTAGGACTGCAGGAAGGAGTGCTCAAACTTTCTACGCGTTACAGTTGTCAGGGGCCTGGCACATCACCCATCCGGTGTACGCATAATCACCAGTCGCCGCTGGATGTGATCGTTGCCATTGAACAATCCTGTAATCCTTTTCACTGGCAGGTATTCCGCTCAATATTGGGCAGTGCGGGCCACGGTAGTTTGCGTGAGAATTATGTAAGCTGGCGAAAACATGTAATGAGCATGGGCTTTGGCCATACGCTTGGTACTGACATTGGCAGTGAACTCAGGGGTAATATACCGACTGCAGAAGAATTTGACCGGATTTATGGAAAAGGCCGCTGGAATGCTATGACGGTAAGGTCATTATCCATCGGACAAGGAGAAATACTGGCAACTCCGCTGCAAATTGCGAACTCAGGTGCAGTCATGGCAAACAGGGGATTTTATTATGTTCCTCATATTGTTAAATCTGTTGGCGACAGCGGAACTTCTGCTAATACATTTCAGAAGGTTGTGTCATCCATACACCCGTCTCATTATGAAGTGGTGGTTGATGGTATGAGACAGGTTGCGACCTCAGGTACTGCCAGGTGGTATCAACCCGAAGGAATAACCATGTGTGGGAAAACCGGAACTGCCGAAAATCCACATGGAAAGGACCATTCGCTTTTCACGGCCTTTGCACCGGATGTTAACCCCGTGATTGCAATAGCCGTTGTGATTGAAAATGCAGGATTTGGTTCTACCTGGGCATTGCCCATCGCTTCTCTGATGATTGAAAAATACATCAAAGGCGAAGTCAAACGGAAAGATCTGGAAGAAAGAATGATAAACAGCAAACTATACTGATCGGTGCGCGAAAGAAATGAAATTTACAACAATATTGACTGGAAACTGATTCTTATATACCTGGGATTGGTTTTAATTGGTTGGATTAATATTTATGCAGCTGTATATAACGAATCCCATAGCAGCATCCTTGACCTATCGCAAAGCTATGGCAAACAATTGATCTGGATAATAACATCACTATTTATCGGGCTGGTCATTATACTCACAGATGCACGGTTTTTCAGCACTTTTGCCTATCTGATATTCGGTGCCACCCTACTTATGCTAATCGGGGTATTGTTATTTGGAAACACGGTATCCGGATCAAAATCATGGTTTCATATCGGAAGTTTCGGATTGCAACCAGCAGAATTTGCAAAATTTGCAACAAATCTTGCCCTGGCAAAATTCTTCAGCACTCAGCATATCAATATCAAAGAATTCAAAACCAGAACCATTCCACTTTTTATACTTGGAACACCCGCATTATTGATTTTGCTGCAGAATGACACAGGATCAGCATTGGTTTACTCTTCATTTATACTGGTTTTATACCGCATGGGGTTATCAGGTAACTATCTTCTTGCGGGAGTTTTGACGGGTATACTTACAATTTCAACCTTGATGGTTGGGCAGTATTATGTTATGGGATTTATTGGGTTGCTTGCCGGGGGATTACTATTTTTTATCAAACGAAACAGGACCAATATCATACATATTTCAGCCCTGGTATTACTCGCCGTTGGCTTTATTTTTTCGGTGGATTTTGCTTTCGATAATTTTCTTGGAGATCATCAGAAGGCCCGGATCAATGTGCTGCTTGGCAAAGAAATTGACTTGAAAGGAACCGGATATAACGTAAATCAGTCAAAAATCGCCATTGGGTCAGGAGGCTTTTTCGGGAAGGGCTTTCTGAAAGGTACACAAACCAAGTATAATTTTGTTCCTGAGCAGAGTACCGATTTTATTTTTTGCACAGTTGGCGAAGAATGGGGCTTCATAGGGACGTCAGTAGTTGTGGCGTTGTTTATTTTGCTTCTGATAAGAATAATAACCATAGCCGAACGACAACGATCCACATTTAGTCTTATGTATGGTTATGGCGTTGCCTCCATACTTTTTTTCCATTTTGCAATTAATATTGGTATGACTATAGGACTGGTCCCAGTCATTGGAATTCCTCTGCCTTTCTTCAGTTATGGAGGCTCCTCACTCTGGGCATTTACTATTCTGCTTTTTATCTTTATCAAGTTGGATATAAAAAGGGCCGCTTTGCTTTGACATGAAAACTGTTGCAATTTCATTTGTATGAAAGATCCAATCCTGAAAGTCAATAACCTAAGTATCTCATTCTTAAATGAAATTGAATGGGTAACAGTAGTTGATGATGTAAGTTTCTCACTAAACCGTAAGGAGACTTTAGGAATAGTTGGTGAAAGCGGATCAGGAAAATCGGTTACATCGCTGGCCGTTATGCAATTGCTGCCCCGTGGGTACAGCCGTATTCATTCGGGCGAAATCATCTTCTCGGGAGCAGATCAGGAGTTGGTCAAACTACACAACCTGCCCGAAAAGATAATGAGAAATATCAGGGGCCGCACCATCAGCATGATTTTTCAGGAGCCTATGACTTCTCTGAATCCTGTCATGAGATGTGGAAAGCAGATCACCGAATCGGTAAAATTTCATCTGGGGTACAGCAACGCCAAAGCCAAAAGCTATGTGATGGAATTGCTGTCAGAGGTTATGCTTCCTGATCCTCAAAGGATCTTCCGGTCATATCCTCATCAGCTCTCAGGCGGTCAGAAACAACGTGTGATGATCGCAATGGCTATTGCCTGCCGGCCCGAAATTCTTATTGCCGATGAGCCGACAACCGCCCTGGATGTAACTGTTCAGAAAAATATTCTCCGCCTTTTAAAATCCATCCAAAAGAAATTTGACATGAGCCTGATTTTTATCAGCCATGACCTGGGAGTAATATCTGAAATTGCCGATACGGTGGTAGTAATGAATAAGGGTAAAATTGTTGAGCAGGGTACAGTTAAAAATGTTTTTCAGAATCCTCAGCATCCCTATACACAAGGCCTTATTGCCTGTCGTCCACCTTTAGACAGACGATTGAAACGGCTCCCGGTAATCAGCGATTTTACCAATAACCACTTGCATGATATCCGTGATGCAGCCATAATCAGTCATGAGGAACGGCTGATTCATCATCAGAAACTTTATCAAGGCAATCCGATTTTGGTTGTTGAAAACCTGAAGGTACATTTTAACAGCAGGAAAAGTCTATTCAACCGGAAATCGCAGGTTTTCAAAGCTGTTGACGATGTCAGTTTCCGGGTTTTCAGAGGCGAAACGCTGGGCTTGGTTGGTGAATCGGGATGTGGCAAAACAACACTCGGGAGAGCTCTTCTCCGACTCACCGAACCAAACGGAGGTCAGGTAATTTATAATGACCGGGAAATAACCAGGCTTAATCCTGAAACGCTGAGGCGAATGAGGCGTCGGATTCAAATTGTTTTTCAGGATCCATACTCTTCACTGAACCCAAGAATCACGGTCGGAGAAGCAATTATGGAGCCCATGATTGTACACGGTCTGGAAAGCAGTGGCAGAGAAAGAAAGAAAAAGGTTATGCGTCTGCTTGGCAGGGTTGGGCTTGAAGAGAGCAGTTATGATCGCTTCCCCCATCAGTTCTCGGGGGGACAGAGACAAAGGATAAGTATTGCCAGGGCGCTGGCCGTTGATCCTGAATTTATTATCTGTGACGAATCGGTATCAGCACTGGATGTTTCTGTTCAAGCGCAGGTTTTGAATCTGTTGAATGATCTTAAAAGGGATTTCGGGTTTACCTACATCTTTATTTCTCATGACCTATCAGTTGTTCGTTTTATGTCGGACAGGATAATGGTGATGCGAAACGGTAAAATAGTTGAGGCCGGAGAAGCAGATGAAATTTACAACAATCCACAGGAAGCTTATACCCGTGAATTGATCAGCGCAATTCCAGGCAGTTAGCTTTGGAGATAATTTAACTCTGTTTTAAGAATTCCGGGCAGCAGCATTAAATCCGGATGATGACTCATGCAGTCTGCAAACACGAATGTTATCCAACCATCATGGTAATTGTGGTTAATTCTTACCTTTACACATTATATTCTTCATATTATGGCAAATAAAAAAAAGGGAGCCGCCGTTTCCCAAACAAAAAACGACCCTTTTATCAAAACAGTTGAATCACTCTTTTCAACAAATCCCTTTAAATCATATAACTTCAGGCAAGTTTCAAAACTTCTGGGGGTCACTGATAAAGTAAGCAAGGAAATAGTCAGGTCAATCATTGAAAAACTTGCAGCTCAGGAAACCATACTTGAGCTGAACAGGGGCAAATTCAAATACAATCCCGATCTGCTTACCGATAAGATATTAACCACAACCGTAATAGGTTTGGTTGATATGAAACAAACCGGCAAGGCATATGTAGCTGTTAATGAGCTGGATGAAGATGTTTTTGTTGGCGCCGGACATACAGGGCATGCGCTTCACGGAGATACAGTAAAAGTTCATCTCTTCCCGTTAAGAAAAGGCAGAAAGCTTGAAGGCCAGATTGTTGAAGTTATCAGCAGGGGACGCACTCAATTTGTTGGTGTTGTGCAAATTACCGGCAAATTTGCATTTCTCATATCCGACGATGTTTCAATGCCCGTTGATATTTTTATTCCCAAAGAATCTCTCAATTCTGCCACACATGGGCAAAAAGCCATAGCGCGCATAACTGACTGGCCAGAGCGCTCGAAAAACCCTTTTGGGGAAATCATTCATGTGCTTGGAAAGCCCGGAGACAATAATGTAGAGATGAATTCCATCCTGGCTTCATTCGAATTCCCATTGCAATTCAAGCCCGAAACACTTAAAGAGGCAGAAAAAATTCCCGAACACATCAGCGATGAAGAAATAGCCAAACGAAGAGATTTCAGGAAAATCTGGACCTGTACCATTGACCCGCACGATGCCAAGGACTTCGACGATGCACTTTCGCTCCGAAAACTCGATTCCGGAGAATGGGAGATAGGTGTTCACATTGCCGATGTGTCGCATTATGTAAGACCGCAATCTGCCATTGACAAGGAGGGTTATGACAGAGGAACTTCTATTTATCTGGTTGACAGAACAATACCCATGTTGCCCGAAAAATTGTCGAACATGGTTTGTTCACTCAGGCCTCAGGAAGATAAACTTTGCTTTTCGTCTGTATTTACCATGAACGATAATGCAATAGTGAGTGCCGAATGGTATGGCAAAACCATCATCAACAGCAATAGGCGTTACAGCTATGAAGAAGTTCAGGCGATGATAGAAGGAGGCGAAGGAGATTTTAAGGAAGAATTGCTGATTTTAAACAAGCTTGCAACGGAACTCAGGGAAGAACGTTTTAAAAAAGGAGCAATTGCCTTTCATTCTGAAGAGGTGAAATTCATACTTGATGAAAATGGCAAACCCATTGATACCTTTGTCAAAGAACAAAAAGAAGCGAATATGCTGATTGAGGATTTTATGCTGCTGGCCAACAGAAAAGTTGCAGAAAAAATTGGTCAGAAAAAAGGACAAGCCAAACCCAAAACCTTCGTTTACAGGATACATGATGAACCCAATCCTGAAAAACTGCAACGCTTTTCAGAATTTCTGACGAAACTTGGATATAAATTAAACATTGGCTCCCATAAAAGTGTGGCAAATTCATTCAACCACCTGTTTGACCAGTTAACCGGCAAAGGCGAAAAAACAATGATTGAAACCATTGCCATCCGCACCATGTCAAAAGCCGAATATTCAACTGTAAATGTTGGTCATTATGGCCTTTCATTCCCTTTTTACACCCACTTCACCTCCCCTATCAGAAGATACCCCGATTTGATGGTTCACCGTCTGCTCGAGTGGTACCTCGCAGGGAAAGGTTCTGTAAGTCAAAATGAATATGAGGAATACTGTGTTCATAGCTCTGAAATGGAGCGAAAAGCTGTTGAAGCAGAAAGGGCATCTATAAAATACAAACAGGCCGAATATCTTCAGGATAAAATCGGACAGGCATTCGATGGCTTAATTTCCGGAGTGAGCAAATACGGGCTTTTTGTGGAACTCGAAGGTAGTAAATGCGAAGGGATGGTATCGCTGAAATACATGGATGATGATTTCTATTTTCTTGATGAAGATAACTACAGGGTAATCGGTCAGCATCATGGCCGGGAATTTAAACTGGGCGACAAGATAAGAGTCCGGGTTAAACGGGTTGATCTTCAGCGAAAACAGATGGATTTCAGCCTTAACGAAGACATTTCTTTGCCAAAACCCAATAAATTTGTAAATGTTAAATCAAAAAAAAGAAGATAATGGAAAATTTTATTGCCTATAATCCCACCAGTCTTCATTTTGGAAAAGATGTAATTGAGGGTTTGGGACAAATCATTAAAAAATACGGAACCAGGGTTTTACTTGTTTATGGAAAAGGATCAATAAAGCAGAATGGCCTTTATGACCTCGTTAAAAGTCAGCTCGGAAGTATTGAGGCCGAGGTATTTGAATACAGTGGAATTCGCTCGAACCCCATAATAGAAGATGTGGATGCCGCTGCAGCCCTTGGCAGAAGTAATTCTGTTGATGTTGTACTCGCTGTTGGGGGTGGCAGTGTAATAGATTCTTCTAAAATTATTTCAATTGCAATACCAGTTAATTTCCCTGCCTGGAATTTTTTCATCCGTAAGGCAGCACCCACAACTTCGGTGCCACTCATTGCCGTGCTTACACTTGCTGCAACAGGCACTGAAATGAATCCGTTTGCTGTGGTCACAAATCATAAAGCTGAAACCAAAGGAAGTTTTGGTAGCCCGTTGACTTATCCCAAACATTCATTTCTAGACCCCCAATTCACTGTTTCTGTGCCTCGTGATTACACCGCGTATGGAGTTGCTGATCTGATTGCCCATTCACTTGAAGCATTCTTCGGAAAAGGAGAAGAGGCCACCCTTTCTGATCGCCTGGTTTATTCCATCATAAGTGAAGCATTGGAATATGGACCTTTACTATTAAATGATCTTACAAACTATAAGCTACGCGCCAAAATAATGTATGCCGCCACCATGGCTCTCAATGGGTTGACCATGAATGGCAGAACATCGGGAGAATGGGGAGTACATAGCATTGGACACATTCTTTCATTGCTTTACGATGTACCTCATGGAGCTTCGCTGACCATTGTTTATCCTGCATGGCTGAAACTGCAAAAAGACCGCATCGGTGAAAGAATTGCACTGCTTGGTCAGCATATTTTCGGAGTTCAGGGAGCAGATGAAACGATAAAGCAACTAGAGCAGTTCTTTAAAAATACAGGTTGTCCGGTCAGGCTGAGTGAAGTAAACGGAATAAGTCCTGATCCTGAAGAGATATACAGAATTATGGTGCATAACAAAGCAGCAACTAATGTTCATAAGCTGGATTATGTTGATTACCGGAAAATTATCGGATTGATGATGTAAATTCAACTAATGGATTAAAAATGATCGGCAGGAGAAAAAAGAAATCATGGTTTCGCAGGCGTTTTTCTATATTGTTTTCGAAAAAAAGTGAAAAAAAGCGAAGTTCCATCGTTCCACCTATTGCGCCTGCTCAGGTTTCCCAAAATCCGGACAAACCGAAATTCAAGCCTTTTTTACGCTGGAAAAGAAAATTTTCGAAGCTGTTTAAGAAAAAGAGAACTGTTAAAATTATTGATCCCGAGAAATTAGCTGCTAACATTGCACTCAGGAATTTTAATCCTAACCCTGAGTTGCAGTCATCGGAAACTTCGGATCAGATAAGAACTGTACATTTATATAAAAGCCGCCGAGTTTACTACCACAAACAGCCTCAGATTACCGGCAAAAATGCAGAAGATAAAAAATCAGACATTCCTGATAAAGAGTCTTTTATATCTGTGGCCATTATAAAAAATATAATGTCTAATCTCGACTTAAGGGCAATTGTCAATTCAGCTGGTTTGTTTATATTGTCTTATCTGTTTGTTTATTTATTATATCAGTTCGCCACAATTTTTACCGCCTCCTTTTATGGAATTGATTCCGTACTCTATTATTATGAGGTCTATTTCCCGATTGGCAACAGCAGTAAATTTTGGACACAATCCAATATTATTGCCATCACCCTGGCTGGCCCTCTGATTTGTGGTATATTGTCATTGCTGATATTCAAGGCCGTTGACCTCAACAAAGTGACTCATCATGGGCTAAGGCTTTTTTTACTTTGGGTTGCATATCAGGGTGCTGCGCACTTTTTGGGTGCTTTTACTGCAGGAATTATAACTAATCTTGGATTTGGATATGTCCCAAACTGGCTTTTTATAAACGTGTTTTTCAAGATTCTTATCTCTTTGATTTTTCTTTTCCTTTTAAGCTTTATCGGATATTATTCAACACCATTGGCTATAGGCAATCTTCCTATTGGCAAGCACAAAGGCGAAGGCAGAATTGCCGGACTGATTTCTTCCTATTTAATGCCCTGGATACTTGGAACTGCAGTTCTTTATTTGGTAAAAATTCCATTAAAAGTACCTCAGCATGAATATATTCATGACTACGATACTATAATTCTGGTTTCCATTGTGTTCGCCATAATACCTGTTATTTTCAGGACACAATTCTTAAAAATTCCAGCCAACCTCAGGGTCAGGAGAATATCATATAACAGGGGGTTGCTGACTTTATCAGCAGCAGTGGCTACACTTATTTTATTCAGGTTTTTTCTTGAAAGAGGCATTCATTTTATAATCCGGTTTAGTTTCAATATGGGATTTTATGAATAGTCCTGAAAACATAGTAATTAAACTCAAATTCCTGGTTGGCTCATCAGATGCCTTTAATCACCATTCCCACTCCAACCGTCCGGTTTGTAGCCTCGTCAATAATAATCAGAGACCCGGTTCTTCTGTTTTTGGAATACGGGTCAATAAACAACGGCTTTGTTGTTCTGATGGCGACTGATGCTATATCGTTCAAATTCACTTTTGAGTTATCCTGAATTTTTTCAAGCGTGTTTACGTTGACTTTGTAATTGACCGCTTGAATGATGCATCTGACATCACGCGTTGTATGCTTGATTGTGTATTTCCCGTTGATTTGCATCGGTTGTTCGCTCATCCAGCACATCATGATTTCGATATCCTGAGTAGCTATGGGTAAATTTTCCGGCTTTGCCAGCATATCACCCCGGCTCAGGTCAATGTCATCCTCAAGGGTAAAGGTAACAGCCATAGGCGCCCAGGCCTCGCTGCATGGCCCGTTATATCTGTCTATGGATTTGATTTTGGTTTTCAGCATTGAAGGAAAGGCAACCACTTCGTCACCGGGCTTGAAAATTCCGCCTGCCACCCTGCCGGCATAACCGCGGTAATCATGAAACTCATCTGACAATGGCCTGATCACATATTGCACAGGAAACCTCGGATCGGTGAGATTATTGTCGTTACCGATTTCAATGTCTTCAAGCACCTGCCGAAGGGTGCCATCGGTATACCAGGGCATATTTGTTGAAGGCTCAACCACATTATCGCCCAACAGTGCACTGATTGGAACAAATTTGAAATCGGTGATTTGTATTATGCTTGCAAATTTGGTAAACTGAGCTTTTATTTCGTTGAATCTTTCTTTGCTGAAGTCAACCAGATCCATTTTGTTGATACAAATAATCACATGGGGGATACGCAGAAGAGAAGCAATGTATGAGTGGCGGCTTGTTTGTTCGGTAACGCCATGTCGGGCATCTATCAGGATTATGGCAGCATTGGCAGTAGAAGCTCCGGTTACCATATTCCTTGTATACTGTATGTGGCCAGGAGTATCGGCAATAATAAATTTTCGACGCGGAGTAGCAAAATATCGGTAAGCAACATCAATGGTAATGCCCTGCTCACGCTCAGCCCTCAGGCCATCGGTAAGCAATGCCAGATCCATATGCTCATTCCCTCTTCTGATACTTGCCCGTTTAACAGCTTCCAGTTGATCTTCAAAAATGGACTTGCTATCATAGAGTAATCTGCCAATCAAAGTACTTTTACCATCATCAACGCTTCCGGCTGTTGTAAAGCGAAGCAATTCCATATCAAGATATCCCTTTGTTGAAAATTCACTCATATCCATTTTTTTTGTTGTCATCTTGTTGCACTTCAGAAAATAGATTCCCTTTCAGACTTTTAAATAATTCAGAAGTAACCTTCCTTTTTGCGATCCTCCATGGCTGCTTCCGACCTCATGTCATCTGCCCTTCCGCCACGCTCTGTTACGCGGGTTGCCGCAATTTCATCGATGATTTCTTCGAGTGAGTTGGCCGTTGAAAGGGTGAGGCCGGTACAACTGATGTCTCCGATGGTTCTGCATCTTACGGTTTTAATTTCGTATTTTTCCCCCTCTTTCAACGTCATAAAGGGAGCTTTTGCAAGCCAAACACCATCGCGGTTAAACACTTCGCGCTGATGGGTAAAATATATTTCGGGTAGTTCAATATTCTCTTTCAGAATATATTGCCAAATGTCCATTTCGGTCCAGTTACTTATAGGGAAAACCCTGAAATGTTCGCCCGGATTTTTACGACCGTTAAAAATATTCCACAGTTCGGGCCTTTGATTTTTGGGATCCCATTGTCCGAATTCATCTCTGTGCGAGAAAAAACGCTCTTTGGCTCTGGCCTTTTCTTCGTCACGCCGGCCACCTCCCATGGCGGCATCAAACTTGTATTTCTCAATGGTATCGAGCAGGGTGGTGGTTTGAAGTATGTTACGGCTGGCGGTCGGACCCTTTTCCTCTTTAACCCTGCCGGTGTTGATGCTTTCCTGCACTAAGCCTACAATAAGCCGGGCGCCAAGCTTTTCAACCAGGTTATCCCTGTATACGATGGTTTCCTCGAAATTATGACCGGTATCTATATGCAGCAGGGGGAATGGCAGTTTTGCAGGCCAAAATGCTTTCATGGCCAGGTGAGTCATTACAATTGAATCTTTACCTCCCGAAAATAGCAAAACAGGTCTTTCAAACTGCGCTGCCACCTCCCGAATGACATAAATGGATTCATATTCTAACTCTTCTAAATGAGTTAATTTATAGTTTTTGATCATAACTGAAATTAATTTTCAATAATTAAGACAACAGCCACACCTGAAATTACCGTGGCTTAATCTGGCCAACAAAAAGAAATAAAGTCACTCCCTGATTGATTTTTTAAGATTGATTGCAAAACTAATACTATTTTGTTTAATTCAGCTTTACCCCCATATGCAAAAAGGCCGCGCAAATTGTGGCCTTTAAAATGAATTACAAAAACCTTAAGATTTCCCGAAAAGGTTATCGATCACCCCTTTCTTTTCCTGTTCCTGATCATCGACATAATATCCGTAACCGTAGCCGTAACCATAGCCATAACCGTAACCATAGCCATAGCCATAACCATAACTATAGCCGTAAGTGCTCCTGTCCATTTTTACATCGTTTATGAGGATAGACAAATTTTTGATGTTCCGCTTTTCTATATCAGATATGATTGCGCCAAAGATTTTTTTATTTGTGTAATTCTGTCTGACTACAAACAGGTTTACATCAGAATACTTCATCAGAAGAAAAGCATCGGTTACAAGCCCAACCGGAGGAGTGTCCATTATTATATAGTCGTACCTCTCTTTCAGCTCTGCCATCAATTCGTCATTTCTTTTTGATGCTATCAGTTCTGCAGGATTGGGAGGCACAGGCCCGGCCAGAAGAATATCCAGATTATCAAGAGACGATTTTTGAATGATGCTGTCTATGTCAGCTTTTTTGATCAGGAAAGAGGATATGCCTTCCGTATTTAAGAGGCCGAAATCCTGATATATCTTAGGTTTGCGCAGGTCGTAACCTATCAACAAGGTTTTTTTACCATACAATGCAAAAATTGAAGCAAGATTAATTGAAATAAATGTTTTTCCCTCGCTGGGCATTGTGGAGGTTGCAAGTATTACCAACTTCTCTTTGCCTTCAGCAAAATAACTCAGGTTGGTTCGCACAAGCCTGAATGATTCGGCAATGGAAGATTTAGGGTACTCGGCAACAATAATATTGCTGTCTTTGGAACTATGAGTGATGTGTCCGACAATCGGTAAATCTGTAAGAGCCTCAAGGTCCTTTTTGTCCTGCAGTTTGTCATTCAGATAATCCTTACCCAACACATAAACCACCGGAAAAACAAATCCCAGCAGTAAGGCTATGGTGTAATTGAGGGATTTCTTTGGAAAAACTGCCTGAATTTTATCAATAACCGCTTCATCAATTACTTCATTATCAGGCATATTTGATGCGCGTGTAATCTGAGCTTCAGATCGCTTTTCGAGCAAATAAGTATAAATGGCATCATTAAGCTTAAACTTTCTTTCAATGCCAAACAAAGCCCTTTGGGTTCCTGGCAGTTGATTGATTCTGGATGAAAGTTGGGCAATGCGATTATCAATATCCGTAATGGCAATGTTTGATGTATTGATGATATTTTTAATGTTCTCCTGAAGCGTTTTCTTGTTTATTCTGATTCTGTCGTCAAACGATGCAATGATGGGATTTTTCTCCCGTGCAGTCATTAATGCCTCTCCCCTTTCGGCATAAAGTCTGGTTAACTCACCAATCAATGTAGCGAGTATCGGGTCCTCAATTCCCATTGATGAAGGCACAGTAAGCCCGTCAATGCTATTTGCGTCATTGGTGATATAATCGCGCAGATAAACATAATATTTATTCTTTACAATCAACTCTGCCTTTTTGTTTTCAAGCTCCTTCATCATGGTAAATACCTGATTGGATTGAAAATCGAAATTCATGACTTCGTTGGTGGTTCTGAACTTCTGAAGATTGGATTCTGCCATTTGCAGTGAATCGGTAATTCCAAGTAGCTGATCATCAATAAAATTAATGGTATTGGTTGCATTCTGGTTCTTTTTTTCCAGACTTCGAAGCATGTATGCCCGTGTAAGCATATTCAGAAAATCAACCGCTTTTTCAGGATTGGGGTTTTTTATGGAGATCTCTACAATGGATGATTCCTTGTTAATGGGTTCAATCGTAAACCCCGAAAAGTTACGGGCCAGATCCTGTGTTTTGTTAAAAATAAAAATGAATTTTTTGTTGAGATGCTCTTTGGGCTTGTAGTTGGTATTTAGCAGCACTTTAAAGTTGTGAAAATCGCCTTCTATTGTTTGTCCGAAGGAGTAGGTTCCATTGACCTTAAGATTCATATTTTCAGGCAATCCGGCAATAACATCGTGTTTGGAATAGCTGTAAATACTGGCCGATTCACCTTCGGTAACCAGCAAAAATTTATTATCGGGAAGTATGGTTAAAGTAAAGCGAAATCCTGTTGGTTGCGGGTAGGCTGTATCAAACTTTACAGTGATGGGGGATTTCTTATAAAGCTCGCGGGTTACAAAATTATCTTCGATAAAGTATGAAACATTAAAATTGAGCTCCTTTATTGCACTGGTAATTAGTGTCCTGGATCTAAGAACCCCCATTTCATTCTGCAGATTCTGAGCTCCCCTTAAATTGCCAAGTCCCAGCATTGATTGAGGATCAAAGCCTGACTTATCATTTTTGATCATAACAGTAGTACCGACTTTATAGATGGGTTCAGTGTATTTGTTGAACAGAAATGCGATGGTGAGTGCAGTAAAAATTGTGATAATAAACAGATACCAATATCTGGAAAACTTGAAGAAAAGTTGTTTAAAATCAACGGTTTCTTCCTGGGCTATCTCTTTGATGTAATTTTCCACGTTTTGAAAATTTATTTTAAAAAGCTGATAATCAGCAATGTGGTGGATATTGTAGAAAACAAAATGGCATAGGGAAATGCAGTAAATGTGAAGTTTTTCCCGCTTAGCGGTTCTACATAAACAATATCTCCCGGTTGAAGGTAATATGCCGGCGAATTAAGGATTTCGGAACTCAGGAGATTTACCTTGTGAATACGGGTGCCATCACGGTCTTTTCTGATTACCCTGACTTCTTTTCGGTTTGCGTAGTTGGTGAGGTCGCCACCCAGACTTATTGCCTGAAAAATATTCAGGTTATTTTGGTAAACCATGAAGGTTCCAGGTTTCAAAACCTCTCCGAGTAAACTAATTCTGAAGTTGATTAATTTTACGCTGACCGTGGTAAGTTGAAAAAACTCGTTTATGATATCCTGTAAATCATTCTGAATCTCAAAAACGGTTTTACCTTCAACAAATACCTTCCCAACCAGAGGGAAATCGATGTTTCCCATTTCGCTCACCTGATAACTGTTCAGATAAATTCCTGCTTCGCTGGAAGTTTGAATATTAACATTGGTATTTGACTGAAAAGGATTCATATTTTTAGGGTCAATATTTTTTACATCAACATACAAATGATCTCCCGGCTGAATTTTGTAGTCAGGAGCCATTGATTGATAGACCATTGAATCGGCCATACTTCCGTATGCTGATTCCTGTATGTATCTGACTTTTCGCAGCGAAACACATGAGCCAAGCAACATCAACATTAAAATGAATAAAAAAAGTCTTTTCATGAGAAGGTTTACTGAATTAAAATTGAATTAATTACCTATTCAGTCATGCGGGAAATTTATTGAATAAACAATGGTTTTTCTTTATGAAAAAATATTAACAATATCCTGATAAACTATTTTTTGCAAAAGTACAATTACTTTTAATTCTTCCGTTAAAAATTGCAGAATGCCTGTATAACCTATATGTTTGTAGAAAGCAATTATTGGGTTTCACAGAAAAGTCCTTCCTTCGCTTTTTATAGTTTTCCGGCATTATCACCAATTACTTCGCCTTTGAGCGTAGCAGTAGTGCATGAAACAATTTTAATATTCACGTAATCGCCTGGTTTAAAATCGCCTTTGGGAAACACCACCACTTTATTCTGACTATTTCGCCCCGCAAGTTCTTCCTTTGATTTCTTTGAAAAACCTTCAACCAAAACTTCAAAGGTTTTTCCAATGTCTTTCTTATTACTGGCTAGTGAGAGCTTTTGCTGAAGGTAGATAATTTCCTGTAATCTTCTTCCTTTCACATCTTCCGGCACATTGTCTTTATATTTTTTTGCAGCAAGCGTATCAGGCCTTTCTGAATATTTAAACATAAAAGCATAATCATAACCTACCTGTGTCATCAAACTCAGTGTTTTCTGGTGGTCTTCTTCTGTTTCATCAGAAAATCCAGCGATTATATCCGTTGAAAGGCCACAATCAGGCAAATATTGCTTAATGGCTGAAATTCTTCCCAGATACCAGTCCCTTGTATATTTCCGGTTCATCCGTTTAAGCATGGCGTCGCTTCCTGACTGCACCGGCAGATGAATTGAACGACAAATGTTAGGATGAGCAGCCATTACTTTCAGCAATTCATCTGAAAGGTCTTTGGGATGAGAAGTGGCGAATCTTACCCTAAGCAGAGGATTTACCAATGCCACCATTTTTATCAATTCCGGAAAACCAATTCCCGGTTTGCTTTTGTAGGAGTTTACATTCTGACCAAGCAGGGTAACTTCTCTGTAACCCTTTTCAAAAAGGCCACGGGCTTCATTAACAATGGTTTCCGGATCGCGACTTCGCTCTTTTCCGCGGGTATATGGTACAACACAATATGAACAGAAGTTCTCACAACCCCTCATGATAGAGATTAATGCGGAAACGCCATTACTTTCAAGCCTTACCGGATCAATATCGGCATAGGTTTCATCGGCCGAAAGCATAACATTTATGGCTTTTTGGCCAGATTCTGCCAGGTTGAGTAAACGGGGAAGATCGCGGTAGGCGTCAGGACCAACAATTACATCTACCATTTTCTCTTCTTCAATCAACTGCTCTTTAAGCCTTTCGGCCATGCAACCGATAACACCTATAATAAGTCCGGGCTTTTTTTTCTTGTATCTGTTAAACTCTTTCAGCCTTGCCCTTACCCTTTGCTCTGCATTATCGCGTATTGAGCATGTGTTTACAAAAATAAGGTCGGCCTCGGCAATATTTTTAGTGGTATCGAACTCATGATCAGCCATAATTGATCCAACAATCTGGGTATCAGAAAAATTCATCTGGCAACCATAAGTCTCAATATAAATCTTCTTTTTATATTCCATTAATACAAAGGTTATTTGCTATTTCCTGAAAATTCAGCAGGTAAATAATATTCTGAAATTAACTTCTGTTGATAAATAAATCTTTCTGATTTTTTAAAAATTTAAAAGCCTCAGAAACTGAATGGGGTTGCAAAAATACAGCATTTTTGAACCTCCTCATTATTAATTTGTTGTAAATAAAAATTCTTTTTTTTGAATAGTGTTGTTTTATTATTGCGTTACTTTGCAGCCATTTTTAAGTAAAAAACTTTTAAATATTATATTTTAAGTCAGGAATTGAATATTATGATAAAAAATCTTGTAATTGTAGAGTCTCCTGCCAAAGCCAAAACCATTGAAGGTTTTTTGGGTAAGGATTATGTTGTGAAATCCAGCTTTGGTCACATCAGAGATCTTTCGAAGAAGCAACTTGGTGTTGATATAGAAAATGATTTTACGCCACAATACGAAGTTTCGGCAGATAAAGTAAAAATAATTAAAGAGTTGAAGAAATTCGCTTCTGAAGCTGAAATGGTTTGGCTTGCTTCTGATGAGGATCGCGAAGGGGAAGCCATTTCATGGCATTTATCAGAAGCTTTGGATCTTGACATCGCAAAAACCAGGCGGATAGTTTTCCATGAAATTACCAAATCGGCCATTTCTGAGGCAATCAGGAACCCCCGGGAAATTGACAAAAATCTGGTGGATGCCCAGCAAGCCCGCAGGGTGCTCGACCGTTTGGTGGGTTTTGAGATTTCGCCGGTTTTATGGCGAAAAGTAAAGCCTGCCCTTTCCGCAGGCCGGGTCCAGTCGGTCGCTGTGAGGCTCATTGTTGAGCGCGAAGATGAAATCAAATCATTTATAAGCAATTATTCATACAGGGTCACTGCCACTTTTACCATCCCCGGTGACGACAACAAACCGAAAGTTTCAGCAGAATTAAATCGCCGCTTTGCCGAAAAACCAGAAGCGGTGGATTTTATGAAGACCTGTATTGATGCTGAATATACAGTTGGTGATGTGGAAACCAAACCTGCCAAAAAATCTCCGGCTCCACCTTTTACTACTTCCACCCTTCAGCAGGAAGCCAGTCGAAAACTCGGCTTTTCGGTAGCAAAAACCATGATGGTGGCCCAACAGCTTTATGAAGCAGGAAAAATCACTTATATGCGAACCGATTCTGTGAATTTATCGCAGACGGCTATCAAAATGGCAAAAGAGGAAATTTCTTCCACTTTTGGAGATAAATATGTAAAAACAAGGCAATACGCCACAAAATCCAAGGGCGCTCAGGAAGCCCATGAAGCCATCAGGCCAACCTACATGAATCATCGTGAAATCACCGGCGATGCTTCTCAGAAAAGGCTTTATGATTTAATCTGGAAAAGAACCATTGCTTCACAAATGAGCGATGCCGAACTGGAGCGCACTACTGTAAATATTCTAATTTCTACAACAGCCGAAAAATTCATTGCCAAAGGCGAGGTCATACTTTTTGATGGCTTTTTAAAGGTATATTTTGAATCGACCGACGACGAGAACAATGAGGACACCGAAGGTATGCTGCCTCCTCTGAAAAAAGGACAATTTCTCAATCTTGCTGAAATGCTTGCAACACAAAAGTTTTCGCAGCAACCTTCCCGTTATACCGAAGCCAGCCTCGTAAAAAAACTGGAAGAATTAGGCATAGGAAGACCTTCTACCTATGCGCCGACCATCTCAACCATTCAAAAAAGGGAATATGTTGTCAAAGAAGATCGTCAGGGTGTTCAGCGTGAATTCGAACAGATCAGGCTCAAAGGAAAGAAAATCACCGAACAGATAAAAACTGAGACCACCGGACAGGAAAAATCAAAATTGTTTCCAACCGATATAGGATCTCTGGTCACCAGTTTCCTGATGCAGCATTTCGAGAATATTCTGGATTATAATTTCACTGCCAGTGTAGAAAAGGAGTTTGATGAAATTGCCAGAGGACAAAAGGTATGGAATCAAATGATCAGGGAGTTCTATTACCCGTTTGCAAAACAGGTAAAATTTACCATGGAGAATTCGGAAAAGGTAAAGGGAGAAAGGCTGCTTGGAACAGATCCTGAATCGGGTAAAAATGTCTATGTAAAAATCGGGCGCTTCGGTCCTATGGTTCAGATCGGAGAATCGGAAGACGAAGAAAAACCCCGGTTTGCAAGTCTTAAAAAAGGACAAAGCATTGAAACCCTTGCCCTTGATGAAGCATTAAAACTATTCGATTTTCCAAGACCTATTGGTGAATATGAGGATTCCGAACTTACCGTTGCCATAGGACGTTTTGGACCTTATGTTAAACATAAGTCGGCCTTTTATTCTCTTGCAAAAACCGATGATCCGGCCAGCATCGACGCTGAACGCGCCATTGAACTGATAACGGAAAAGCGCAGGAAAGAATCGGAGAGATTGATCAAAGCTTTCCCTGAAAACGATAATATTCAGGTTCTGAATGGCCGCTTTGGGCCCTATTTCACCATCGGAAAATCGAACTACAAAATTCCAAAAGATAAAAATCCTGCATCGCTCACCCTCGAAGAGTGTCTGGAAATCGCCAAACAGGCCGATGCAAATCCAAAACCCTCCGCAAAAGCGCGGTTCAGGAAAAAAAAGTAGAGCATTTTCTACATTATAATTGCCAAATACAAAGTCGGCCTACGAGAGTTATTTTTGCATATATGGCAAAAATGATATAGGTTTGAATCTTTTTATCGACTCTGCCTTTCATGGAAATATCTATCTATTTTGATCCCGTTTCTGAAACTCTGTTAAATGAATTGGAAACCGGATCTCATCCCCGGATTCAGCAAAACATGAGCATCCATACTTTGCAATCGGGTTTCCCCGAGTCATGGGAAATGGAAATTGCCATCATCGGAGTGAATGAGGACCGCGCAGCCATAAATAATAGCGGATGTGCCAATGCCCCGGATGAAGTCAGAAAATACCTGTATAAACTTTTCCCGGGTTCATGGAATTGCAAAATTGCCGATTTGGGAAACATCCGGAAGGGTTTTATTATTGAAGATACTTATTACGCCTTGACTGCTACTATTGAACAGCTTGTTTCAAACAGAATTCTTCCAATAGTCATAGGCGGTGGGCAGGACCTGACTTTTGCCATGTATAAAGCGTATGAAAATCTTGATCAAATCATCAACATAGCTGCGGTTGACCCTAAATTCGATCTGGGAGAAATCAGTACAGAGCTTAATTCACAGTCCTTTCTGAGCCGGATTATTATGCAGAAACCCAATTTTCTGTTTAATTATACCAATCTGGGCTATCAAACCTATTTTGTTGACCAGCCGGCGCTTGATCTGATGAAGAAGCTACTGTTCGACACCTATCGGCTTGGCATACTTACCAGCGATTTAAAGGAAAGCGAACCTTTGCTGAGAAATGCTGATATGCTCACTTTCGATATCAGCGCTATAAGGGCAGCCGATGCACCTGCCAACGGAAATGCATCACCCAATGGTTTTACCGGTGACCACGCCTGTCAGTTGACCAGGTATGCTGCCATGAGCGATAAACTTTCATCCATCGGATTCTTTGAATTAAACCCGGTTTTTGACCGCGAAGGCATTACTGCTCATTTGCTCGCTCAAATGATCTGGTATGCGTTTGAAGGTTTTAACTCAAGAAAAAGAGACTTCCCGGTGCCTGAAAATGAATCATTTATCAAATTTATAGTGCCAACTGCTGATTTTTCTGATGGAATTATATTCTTTAAAAGCAAGAAAACCGACCGTTGGTGGATGGAGGTAATTTGTGCGCCCGACAATCAGAAAAAATATCTGAATCACTATATTGTTCCTTGCTCTTATCAGGATTATCAAACTGCATGCAACAATGAAATTCCTGACCGGTGGTGGCAGGTTTATCAGAAATTGATGTGAGTTGAAAAAACAGCAATGCTAAGTTCAGGAATAATTACCACTTAAGGGTTTTTAGCTTATCTCTTACCTCTCCGGGTGAAGGAGATATGCCAAACACAAGCGATGGTTTAAGATAGTGAAGTTTTTGCTCCCGCTTAAACCTTTCCTCTCCGGCTCCGGTTATATTGAGCATGACAAGTGCATCCTTTTCAATCACCCCTTCTTTGACTGAATTTAAAAGCGAAGCTGCTGCAATGGCTGAGGCTGAGTAAATGTCAATTTTTTCTTTCTCCAGGAATAAATCTTTTGCAGCACGGGCTTCGCGATTGGTAGCTTTGAGTACATCGCCACCTGCATCTGTAAGGGCATCATAAAGTCCGCCAACAATAGGGTAAGGCGGCTTTCGGTTCGATAATACCTTTGCATCTATTTCCGAAACATGCTCACGGGCAAGGTCATCATCATAGGGAAGCATTTCCCTTGAGTTTGATTTCCATGCTTCGTAAATCGGTAAAAAGGGTGCATTCTGCGACACCATCAATTTCATTTTGTTGCTGCCAAAACGGCCATCTTCTATCAGGCGAAGGTTGGCTTCCCAGGCAGCAATGGCTCCTGTTCCGCTACCAACTGCCTGAAAATAATAATCAGGGATGCGGCCAATGGCAGTAACCGCAGAAAGAACCGTAGTCCCCATTCCATCGCGGCGGGCAACATTTTTTGCGCCCCCCTCTGCCAGATATCCATCACACATGGTGGCTATATTCGAAAGAACAATGGCATCAAAATAATCGCTTCCATGTCCGGTAACAGCCAGTTTTACACAATCGTTAACAGGCGCATCGAACCACAGAGCATCAATATAATCGTGAGGGACACAAAGTAAAAGCGGAATCTGATTATCGGAACACACTTTTGCAAAAGCACGTGCTGTATTCCCGGCCGAGGCTACTACCAAAACCTGCTTTTGTTCAGGATCCAGGCGCCCGCATACTGAGTAGGCTTCGGTTTCCTTAAAAGAGCAGGTACTCATTCCGGCTCCAAGTTCGGGCCAATAACCGCTGAAGGTAATCCAAAGATTACTCATTCCAAGAGCCGCTGCAAGCCCCTCGCTTTTGTAAGTAACCGGTGCCGATGAGCCCTGAAGGGTACGTTTAATCGGCAGCCAGTCGGCAAAAGTATAGAGGCCGACATCAGCTCCTTTTAAATGCAGTTGTTTTTTCTCGTAGATAGCACGGATAAGGGAAGGTTTTCCCTCTCCGGGAGCATCCAATAACCAGTCGCTATCTTCAAAAATGTTTCCGGAAGCCACAGACTGCAATTTATAACGGGTAGGTTCAAAAGCTGACATAAAAATTCATTTAAGAAACCGCAAAAGTAAGAAAAGAGAATCAAAGGCCAATTTGATAGATGGGGATCAGAGTCCAGTGATAAAACCCAATCACTCCGGCTGCCAGTTTTTTTGATAAATATATACAAATTTCATTCGCACAATCATGCGCCCGATAGCCTTTGCCTTTGTGACTTGAGTTAATTTTTGATGAATTTTTTAACAAATCTACTGTCATTGTTGAAGTCAATGAGTATGAAATATATGCCTTTTGCCAAATCGGAAATGTCAATCTTGTGCTGATTAACATTTTTCAATACTCTCCCGTGCATGTCTGTAACAATAACGTTTGTTATTTTGTAATTTGGCTTTAGAATACCAACCGATAAAATGTCAGAAGCCGGATTTGGAAAAATTGAAACGATTTCTTCAGGGTTTTCAATTTCGCTGATATTTAGTAAATAATCACAATCCTTATCGGTAACGTTATAGAGAGGGAATGAAGCATCTTCAAAGCACATAAAATTGTAATTGAAGAAATCTATGATTAGATCAGGATCACAATTTCTGGGAGTCGGGAAAAGATAATCGCCGATTACGCCAAACCGCTTGTAAATTTTCCCTTCAAATCCAACACTGGAGTTTGGTAATGTTGTTACCTGCAACCATTCATATATTTCACCATTTATCTCTAAGCTACCAGTTGAAATTACTTCAACGTAAGATTTTCCGCAAGAATAATCGTTTGTGTCAACTCCTAGTTCCCAAGTGTCGCCCACCTGTGCTCCAAAATTGTAAAGAATTTGAAAATGTTCATTTACAAGATAAAAGACAGTATCTCCATTTGAGTAAGTAAATTTATGAGAGGTCCAGGAATCTATCAACTGTCCTCCCAATTCAATGGGGGCGAACATATAACTTGAAATCTGAAGTTTTTGGCAGGTCTTGTCATGAATAATTGTATCACCAACATATTCAATTCTATCAAATCCGGGTAAAGTGCCTGACCAATCATAATGCCAGGTAGCACCGTTGTCGATCCAGATTTGTCCTTGCGCTGAAAATGCGATGAGAAATATTAATAATGATGCTAGCTTTTTCATGATCTTGAAATTCTTGATGGACATTGGTGGCTGTGGCTTGTTAATACAAATATATCTTTTCTCTGCTAATTGTGCAACTATAATAAAGTTTATTCTCCGCATCTTCATTTTTGTCCTTGGTTAAACAGGTAGCTCCAATCAAACAACATCTTAACCCTAAAGAAAATGCTACATTTGCAAAAAAACCTTATGACTATCTTTGATCTCAATGACCACAATCATATTCAGTTAAACCAGTTGCTTAAACTTTTAAATCTGGTGGAAAGTGGCGGAGAGGCCAATCAGGTAATTACAGTCGGCCTGGCTATAGTCAACGGTAAAACTGAGTTACAGAAACGCAAAAAACTTTTCCCTGGCGATAGGGTAGAATTTGATGGGAAAGTCGTAGAAATTGTCAAAAGTTAATGAGTTTTTTTTGGCAAGATGGGTCACCGCCTTTAATGACTATCATTCCGGTAATTCGCAATGCAGACGGCTGAGCAAACAGAATTTTGTTTCAAGCCGAAAATTGACTCCTGTTCGAAAATCTTTTTGTATTTTGGCTCCCCCATTTGGAGGATTTCAGCTATTGAAATGTTGAATGAGCCCCGGTAAAATTTAATTAATCCAAAAAAAAGAAAATATGTTCAAAAAGAGTTTAACAATCTTCATTGCGGCACTGTTGCTTGTCACACAATCAGTGTTAGCCTGTACCAATTTTCTGGTCACAAAGGGAGCCTCAACCGACGGCTCAACCATGATTACTTATGCGGCTGATTCACATGTTCTTTACGGCGAATTGTATTTCAGGCCTGCAGCAGACTACCCTGAAGGCACCATGCTTGATGTTTACGAATGGGATACCGGAAAATATCTCGGAAAAATAAAACAAGCAAAACACACCTATTCGGTGGTCGGAAATATGAATGAACATCAGGTGGCAATTGGCGAAACTACTTATGGGGGCTTACCTGAGCTTGTTGATACAACAGGAATCGTCGATTATGGCAGTCTGATGTACATTACATTGCAAAGGGCAAAAACTGCCCGCGAAGCCATACGCATTATGGGCGAACTGGTTGCGGAATATGGTTATTACAGTTCGGGTGAGTCATTCTCAATTTCCGATCCTAACGAAGTGTGGATCCTTGAAATGATTGGCAAGGGATCTCCACAAAATGTCACTGACAAGCGCGGCAGGGTAAGGAAAGTTCATAATAAAGGAGCTATATGGGTTGCAATGCGCATTCCCGATGGCTACGTTTCGGGACATGCCAACCAGGCCCGCATTACCACTTTCCCGTTAAATGATCCTGAAAATTGCATTTACGCTCCTGATGTAATCAGTTTTGCCCGCGAAAGAGGATATTATTCAGGTGAAGATAAGGATTTCAGTTTTTCTGATATTTACGCTCCGGTTGACTTTGGAGCCGCCCGTTTTTGTGAGGCCAGGGTTTGGGCCGGATTTAACAGAATAACGTCGGGAATGGATCAATATGCCGAGTATGCAAAGGGAAATGATCTGAAAAACCGGATGCCTCTCTGGGTAAAACCTGAGAAAAAACTAAGTGTGCAGGAAGTGATTGGCATGATGCGCGATTACTATCAGGGGACCGAACTCGATATGACAAAAGATGTAGGAGCCGGGCCTTATCAGTCGATTGTAAGGTGGCGGCCCATGACCTGGAAAGTTGACGGAGAAACTTATTTCCACGAAAGAGCCATTTCTACCCAGCAGACCGGGTTCTCTTTTGTAACGCAGTCAAGGTCATGGTTGCCTGACCCGGTGGGTGGCATACTCTGGTTTGGTGTTGATGATTCTTACAGTTCGGTTTATGTTCCAATGTATTGTGGTATTACCGAAGTTCCTGAAACATATGCTGTTGGCAATGGACGGATGATGGAATTCTCTGACAACGCTGCCTTTTGGGTGTTCAACCAGGTTTCTAACCTCGCCTATACCAGATACAAAGATATGATTGTTGATATTCAAAAAGTTCAATCGGCTCTGGAATCAAAATTTGTTTCCTATACAGAGGTTGTAGATAAAGCTGCCGTTGAACTATATAAAACCGACCCTGAAAAGGCAAGGGCCTTCCTAACTGAATATTCCGTGAATCAGGGAAATAGCACGGTAATGCGATGGAAAGAGCTTTACAGGTACCTGTTCACTAAATATCTTGACGGAAACGTGAAAGTGAAGGATAAGGACAATCAGAACCCAAAAGTTAAATTTCCGGGTTATGATGAATCTTATTACAGAATGATCATTGAAAAAACCGGAGAAAAATTTAAATATGGTGGCGATGGCCATTGATTGAAAATATAATCATTTTAAAAAGGGGATTGCAGGAACTTAAATAGGGCTTGCTGAGAATCATCTATATACTTAAAAATAAAACAATTAATAGGTGAAATATAGTTTTAGGTGCATGGAAATGTGGCAATAGCAATAAAAAACCTTGCACCTGGACTGCGAATT
>JAHYJC010000060.1 GCA_019429275.1 Lentimicrobium sp.
AACATAGATGTAATTATCAGTAAGCGCGCGCTGAACGAAATCTATTTCCCCGCTTTCAGGGCGGTAGTGCAGGATGGCGGGGCCTGGAGCATCATGGGTGCATACAACAAAATAAACGGGCAGCATACCACCCATCACGAATACCTCAACAATGTTATGCTAAAGGGTGAATGGGGCTTCGATGGCGTGGTATTAAGCGACTGGGGCTCTGTGAACGATACCCGGGAAGCGCTGCTTTATGGCACCGATATCGAAATGGGCACTGAATTGCTCCGTGATTTATTCAATCCCGTATATGAAGAATTCTATCTGGCACGGCCGGCTAAAGAATTGATTGAAAGTGGCGAGATAGATGAAAGCTATTTGGACGATAAAGTGCGGCGCATTTTGCGTTTGATGTATCGGACCACAGCCCTGACCGACTATGGCCCGGGGAAAAGAAATGTTGAAGAGCACCAGCGAATTGCACTGGAGGTAGCTCGCGAAGGCATGGTGCTGCTCAAAAACGACGGCCTTCTGCCTTTTGATAAAAAGGAGATAAAAACCATTGCTGTAATTGGCCACAACGCTACCAGGCATTTTGCCGAAAGAGGTGGCAGCTCCCAGGTAAGATCCCTTTACGAAATAACGCCTCTTGAAGGGATTCAAAACCTTGTGGGCGATGAGGTGGAAGTATTGTATGCCGAAGGCTACGAACCATATTATGATGAAAGCCTGTTTGCAGGGATAACCGGAGATGCGGCTTCTCAGTCCAGGGAAAACAAACGTGATGTGGAGCTGGCTCGTACCGCCAACAAAAAGCTTATGCAGGAGGCCATTGACCTTGCACAAAAAGCCGATGTCGTTATTTTTGTAGGCGGTTGGATACATGGCCATGAAGGCATGCCATGGGGTCAAGGCACTTACGACGCCGAAGCCCGTGATAAGCTGAATCTGAAGCTTATTTTCGGCCAGGAAGAGCTTATCAGACAAATCAACCGTGTCAATAACCGGACCGCCGTTGTACTGATAGGTGGCAGCAATGTGGAAATGAACAACTGGCTGCCCGACACACGCGCATACCTCCATGCATGGTATCCGGGTATGGAGGGAGGAAAAGCGATAGCGGAAATACTTTTCGGAGAGGTAAACCCCTCCGGAAAACTACCCATGACTTTTGCCAACTCTCATAAAGATTATCCTTCACATTCCATAGGCGAGTTTCCGGGTGCTGGAACTGTTAATTATGCCGAAGATATTTACATAGGCTACCGCTATTTCGACACCCAAAATAAGGAAGTAGTATTTCCATTTGGATTTGGACTTTCATATACCACATTCGAATTTTCAGACCTGAAACTGACAAAGAACAACAATAAAATTTTGGTGCAATGCACTGTTACCAATACCGGTGACCGGGAAGGAGCAGAAGTTGTTCAGGTTTATGTTCATCCGAAACAGCCTTCTGTTGACAGACCCATACGGGAATTAAAGGGCTTTGAAAAAGTACATCTTAAGCCGGGAGCTTCTGCTACGGTGCAGGTAGAACTTGACGATTCTGCTTTTAAATATTATCACCCCGATCAACTTAAATGGGTGTTAGAATCTGGTAGCTATGAGATTCAGGTGGGCAACTCTTCGAGAGATATAAAACTTAGAGAGAACTTTGTCTGGTAAGAGATTTCACCACCGGCAGGATTGCAGATAATTATCAAGTACATTTATCTTGAACTACAAAAATGGTTTCAAGAGGTTTAATCATTTAATCAGGAGATCGCACTATGTCAGTAACAAATAAACGGCTTGGAAAGCACGGAGTGCTTGTCAGTAATCTTTGCCTGGGCACCATGAACTTTGGGTGGCATACAAGCGAAGAAGAAAGCTTTAAAATCATGGATCGCGCCTTGGAACTGGGTATAAATTTTTTCGATACGGCTGATGTTTATGGCTGGTCGGTGGAACATGGATACACCGAGGAAATTATCGGACGCTGGTTTGCCCAGGGTGGCGGACGACGAGATGCGGTGGTACTTGCCACCAAAGTTTACAACCCTGTGGACCGCAAGGCAAATTTACCCGAAGTAAACAGCGATGGCCGAAGCCTGAGTGCCTATAAAATCAGGAAACATTGTGAAGGCAGCTTAAGGCGATTGCAAACCGACTGGATTGATTTATACCAGATGCACCACATTGACCGCGATTGCCCCTGGGATGAGACATGGCAAAGTTTTGATGCCTTGATAAAACAAGGGAAAGTAGTGTATGTGGGTTCGAGTAATTTCGCGGGCTGGGATATTGCCACTGCCTGCCAGGAAGCATCCAAGCGCGGTTTTATGGGATTGGTGAGCGAGCAGAGTATCTACAATCTCAATAACCGGATGCTTGAGCTGGAAGTGATCCCGGCATGCAGACATTACGGACTGGGGCTCATTCCCTGGAGTCCGCTGGCAGGTGGATTGTTAGGCGGAGCCCTGGAGAAAAGTAAGGGGGTAAGGCGTAACGACAAGAACAAGGTGGAGGAGTTGGAAAAAAAACGGGGTCAATTGGAGAAATACGAGGCGTTTTGTAAAGAAATTGGCCACCCGGCAGGAGAAGTTGCACTGGCATGGTTGCTTCATAATCCGGTGGTGACTGCGCCAATCATCGGCCCCCGAACCATTGAGCAACTCGAAAGTGCCGTTCGGGCGGCAAGCATTAAGCTGGATGAAGAAGTGCTCAAAAAACTGGATGAGATATTTCCCGGCCCTGGTGGCGAAGCACCCGCGGCATACGCCTGGTAGGCAGTGAACTTTTTGCATCAGGGCCTGGGGGCGTTCATATTATCAGTCCGGAAGGTAATCACCTGGCTGCCATCGAAACCGGTAAAGCAACCGCCAATTGTGCTTTCGATACCGATCAAGAATATTTGTATATGACCACAACCGACTTATTAATCAGGGTTAAGCTGAAATAAATCCGGAAACGCCTTTATGCACTTTGCAAGCGTTTTGTAATTTTTGCAAAACATGTCGTTCTATATTTCAGGCGGTTGGCAACAACCTGCCTGCCCTCCTCTTACAGGTAAAACGGCATCGACTGCAGCCCTGACCGACAAACCCAGCAAAATTTTACTTATTGTTTGCATTTTTTGTTTTTATTTTTTTACTTTTTAATTCCAGGTACTTCTAAATCGAAATTAATTTTTACCAAAATGAAAAGGCAAAGATTAAGCTAAACTTGCCTGAAAAAATTTAACCCAGGCATATCAGAATATCACAAAGGCACATGTTCAGCTTGAGATACGAAGCTGTAATTGTGCCTTATTTTGCAATAATGGTTTAATGAGAAACCTGTGAATTATGTAACTATTTTCAAGGCTTATGTAATACATGATGTACAAAAAAAATGAACATTTGAAAAAAATTAAAAAGATTAAAAGGCGAGAATATCGGCTGGTTATTACCATCGCTGCAAGAACAATATTTAAATGAACCGAGCCATGATAATACTATTGAAACACACTATTTGGGTTATATTACATCATCCTGAATTATCTGCGGCAAAAGTTATTGGCGAGATCTCCCGCATGGGCTGGACAGGTATCTGAACCATTTAATAAAAATTATTTACGGATGGAAAAGGCAGAACAGAATACTTCCAATATGAGTCTTCCAAAGTCCCCAACTGGAATTCAGGGATTTGATGAAATAACTGCCGGGGGATTACCTGCTGGCAGACCCACTTTGGTATGCGGTGGTGCAGGCTGTGGAAAAACCCTTTTTGGGATGGAGTTTCTTGTTCGCGGGGCAACGCAGTTTAACGAACCGGGGGTGTTTATGTCGTTCGAGGAAAACAATGAAGAATTAATAATAAACGTTGCTTCACTTGGTTTCGAATTAGAAAACCTTATTAAGAATAAAAAAATTGTACTTGATCATGTTCATGTGGAGCGCAGTGAGATAGAAGAAACCGGAGAATACGATTTGGAGGCATTGTTTATTCGCCTGGGTTATGCAATTGATTCAATTGGGGCGAAGCGTGTTGTATTAGACACCATAGAATCGCTGTTTGCCGGATTGCCAAACCAACTGATATTGCGAGCCGAGCTGCGTCGTTTATTTCGCTGGTTAAAAGATAAAGGCGTTACTGCAGTAATTACAGGTGAGCGTGGAAATGAAACATTAACCAGGCAAGGACTGGAAGAATATGTTTCAGACTGTGTAATTATGCTCGACCATCGTGTAACCGAACAGACTTCGATTCGTCGTTTACGGGTTGTAAAGTACCGTGGGTCAATTCACGGCACCAATGAGTATCCGTTTCTGATTGATGAAACTGGTTTTTCAGTATTACCGGTTACTTCGTTAGGATTAGAACATATTGTATCAAATGAAAGAATTTCGAGTGGGATAAAAGCACTTGATGATATGCTTGAAGGGAAAGGTTATTACCGGGGTAGTACTGTACTTGTTTCGGGTACCGCAGGAATAGGAAAAACCAGTATCGCGGCCCACTTTGCTGAAGCTGCTTGTGAAAGGGGAGAACGTGTTCTTTATTTCTGTTTCGAAGAGTCTCCAAACCAGTTAATGCGCAATATGCTTTCTATCGGCATTAAATTAGAACCATGGGTTAAGAAAGGATTGTTAAAATTTCAGGCAAGCCGTCCTACGCTTTATGGTCTGGAAATGCATCTTGCGGTAACGCACAAATTTGTTAATGAATTCAAACCTGATATTGTAATTCTGGATCCAATAAGTACTTTCGATATTGGAGAAAAGGAGTTCGAGGTAAAAACTTTATTGATGCGCATTATCGATTTCCTTAAGGTAAACCAGATTACAGCCTTATTTACCAACCTCACTTCAGCTGAATGCAGCATTGAGAGTTCTGATGTTCGAATATCATCCCTGATAGATACCTGGTTATTACTGCGTGATATTGAGTTAAACGGCGAACGAAACAGGGGTATGTATATTTTGAAATCGCGCGGGATGGCCAACTCTAATCAGATTCGTGAATTTGTATTAACCAACCACGGTGTTGAATTACGTGATGTTTATATTGGTGCAAGCGGAGTTTTAACCGGCTCAGCCAGAATAGCACAGGAAGCCCTTGAAAACTCAGAAGTTTTGACACGTAAGCATGAAATAGAATTAAAAAAACGTGAAATAGCGCGAAAAAGAAGGGCTCTGGAGGCAAAGCTTGCAACCATTCGTACTGATTTTGGGTCAGAAGAATCGGAAGCCATCAAAATCATTGAAGCAGAACGAGAAATGATTAAACGACTCGAACAGGATAAAATAGAGATGGCTGTAAGCAGAAAAGCTAAAACGCGAAAGAATTCAACAAAGAATCTGAAGAAATAATTAAAAGAACAGTAACACATGAACAGAATGGATTTGAATTCAAAAGAAAGAATTAAGGAAAAACCAAAGAGAGTTGCAAGTGACAAGTGGGTCCTTCGATTATATGTTGCGGGTCAAACACCCAAAGCCCTCACCGCATTTGCAAATCTGAAAAAAATATGTGAAGAACAATTGAAGGGTAAATACTCGATTGAAGTAATCGACCTTTTGAAGAACCCGGAAAAAGGAGCCGCTGATCAGATTTTTGCCCTGCCAACATTGGTAAGAAAATTGCCGGTTCCTGTTCGCAAGATCATCGGTGACCTCTCAAATACCGAACGTGTGCTTATCGGATTGGATTTACTGCCTGCAGACTAAATAAATGGCCTGTATTTATGAGACAAAGACATGAAAGATAATAAACCCAAAATAAAGGGCCCCTCAGATGATTTTGATCTGACACTATCCAAAGGGTACAAGGATAAATATGTGTTGCGTTTATACATAACCGGCACAACAAGCCGGTCAATTCAGGCCATATCAAATCTCAAAAAGATTTGCCAGGAATATCTGGAAGGGAGATACGAACTGGAGGTTATTGATCTTTTTCAACACCCCGGATTAGCAAAAGACGAACAGATCATTGCCGCACCGACCTTGATTAAAAAATTACCACTTCCATTCCGCCGCATTATTGGCGATATGTCGAACAAAGAAAAAGTGCTTTTAGGATTGGACCTGAGAGAGTTGAAGAATGAGAAAGATGCTCAGTAATCTGTAAACATTCTATTTATTATAAAAAAAGAATGATCAAAACAAAAGAACAACTCATTATTGAAAATGAGGCATTAAGCGCCCGTCTGAATGAAATGGAAGAAGCGCTTGATGCGATCCGAAACGGAGAAGTAGATGCTATTGTGGTTTCTGGTAAGCAGGGAGAACAGGTCTATTCTGTCAGTTCTGCTGAAACACCCTATCGTACTTTTATAGAGGAAATGAGCGAGGGAGCCGTTACCCTTACGAAAGAGGGTACAATCCTGTATTGTAATCAGCGATTTGCTCAAATTGTAGAGCATCCATACAAAAAGGTTATTGGGTCATCCATAAGAAGTTTCATTACCCCAAATGACAATTCAAAATTAGATGCCTTTCTGGCTCAGCTGACGCAAAAAAAGCATGATGTTTTAATTGTATCCCTGACCAATACCTTGTTTCTCAGATTGTCGATTCATCAGTTGCCGCCATATCTGCAGGGAGATAATTACATACTTATTGCCACTGATATTTCAGACCTGAAGAAAAGAGAACATGAACTTATTGAATTAATCGGGAAGTTAACAAACCACATAAATGCATTGAGGGAATTGCGCATAAGCAATATTAGTGAGACTTTAGATGTTAGGGGGATTAAAAATAAATTAGAGGCTGCCAACAATAAACTATATAAAGAAATCCTGAAACTAAACCGGGTAGTAGAAAAATTAAAGCAGAAGCAAAAGAAGGCAACTGCTTGAATCATGAGAACCTGCGATTTATGTAATTTAAATATATAGAGGTGTAATACTTATTGGAATTAATGGCCTCACCTTTGTCGTGTGAAAATTCATTCACAATCCAACACTCAAAAAATAATGAGGATAATTAATTTATTGGCAACTTTTGCCATAACACTTGTAGTATTGTCAGCTGGTTGTAAGAAAGATGAAAAAGATCCAGCTACTAATGTAATTATTAATCAAACAGTAGTGCAGCCAACCATTTTTCTTGGATCAACAACTGGTTTTGTTGTTCTGGCAGGCTCACTAATATCCAATATTCCAACTTCTGCCATTACCGGAGATATCGGTTTAAGTCCCGCTGCCGGAAGTCAGATTAATGGATTTGGCGCTGGTGAGATTACCGGAACAATTTACACGGTTGATGCCGCTGGTCCTGCAGGCTCAGTAACCAATGTCGCTGGTCTTACGGCTGCCAAAGCAGATTTAACAACCGCTTATAACAATGCAGCCGCACGTACATCAACGGATCTGGTATATCTTGCCGGAAATATTGGTGGACTCACTCTAACACCTGGTCTTTATAAATCGAAAGGATCCCTGGAAATTTCTTCGGGCGACCTTACATTCGATGCAAAAGGCAATGCCAATGCAGTATTTATTATTCAGATCGCTTCTTCTTTTAACATGACTTCCGGACGTCAGGTTGTATTAACAGGAGGAGCCCTGGCATCAAATATTTTTTGGCAGGTGGGTACCTCAGCAACGCTGGGTACTACCTCGGTTTTCAAAGGCACCATAATGGCCGATCAGTCTATTTCCATGAATACAGGTGCTGCCATTCAAGGTCGATTGTTTGCACGTATTGCCGCTGTAACATTAAACAGTAATACGGTTGTAAAACCATAATACAGCAATATTCTAACTTATTAAGGAGCAGTGCTTTTTTGTACTGCTCCTTTTTTTTTAGCATTATCTGCAAATCCATTCATGATCATGCCATTAATTAATTGAGATGAGATTCTTGAAAGTGATATTATATTTTTATTTTTATTGCGGTTTACGGCTTGTAAAAAAGATGGCAATCCAAGTACTCCTGGGGATTATGGGTTTTGAAAATAATGAATAAGTAATTAGCAATCGAAAAGAAAAATGACGATAAGGCTTATATTTATAATGCTCGCGACCATTACATTTACCAATGGAAAGCTATTGGGCCAGGACACAAGGAGCTGGAATCATGAATTAGGAATTAATTTGCTTCAACTTCCTGCAACGACCCTGGATCTGACTTATGAGTTGTCTGGCAACCCAAAGTATTCGATGACCTTCATTGCTGGTTACACCATCAACTATTCAAAATCATTTGATTATTTAGGATTCTTCCTGTCGCCACATTACAAATGCGGTAACGATGGCTATTCAATGAAAAAACAAACAGGCGGGTTTATCCAGGCGGGTCTGAAATACAACTTCAGGAGCACCATGGAGAAAAAGAATTACTTCTTCCTGGGCGGGTTCATCGCAGGCTCAGTGGTTTCTGAAAAGGCTGATTACAGAAATATGGAAATTCAGGACAGCCCGATTGAAGCCTTAACTCATACTGTTTTTATCCCCGGACTTACCGCTGCAACCGGGTACCATTTTAAAATTTCAAATAAACTGAACTCGGATATCGGCGTTCATTTTTCCTTCCCTTCAAAGAATTACAAAAATTTATTTGGATACAGCAATTATATTCCCGGAATGGGCTATATGGAAACATGCGCAAATGAAAGGATATTCCCGTTGTTGGTTTGGAATCTGAAATACAGTTTGCACTGAACATAGGCCCCATACCTGACCAACCTTGCCACCAAAGCAAATAAACGGGTTTTTGCAAATCAAAACGATTATTTTATACATTTCAAACTGAATATGTATAGTTTTTTTAAAAAAATATACAGAGTTTGATACCTTTGTATAGAAAATCTAAAAATCTATACATAATGACTGACTGGGGATTACCAAGACTGCCTTTAAATATTGATTTTGAGACCAAGAAAGTATTAAAAGCCCTGCCTTCTGCCCATGCAGCATTGGCTGAGCTAAAAGGAATTGCCTCAACCATTCCGAATCAAAACATTTTGATTAATACACTTGGACTGCAAGAAGCAAAGGATAGTTCGGCAATCGAGAATATTATTACAACTCATGATGATCTGTTTAAGTCTGGATTAAATCTTGATGGGTTCAAATCCCAGGAAGCCAAAGAAGTACAGAACTATATTTCTGCAATGAAACGAGGATTTGAACTGGTTTCAGAAACTAAATTATTAACAAATAAAACGATTCTGGAAATCCAGGAAATACTTGAAGATAATAAGGCCGGGTTTAGAAAGCTTCCAGGAACAGTTTTGAAGAATGCCTTAACCGGAGAAACTATTTATACCCCACCGCAAGATTATAATGAGATAATAGATCTAATGTCAAACCTTGAAAAATTTATAAATGACCCGGAACAAAATAATTGTGACCACTTGATAAAAATGGCTATAATCCACTTTCAATTTGAAAGCATTCATCCATTCTATGACGGTAATGGAAGAACAGGGAGAATAATTAACATTTTGTACCTCATAATTCAGGAACTCCAGAATTTACCTATCTTGTATTTGAGCAACTACATAATTAAAAACAAGCAAGATTATTACAGATTACTTCAAATGGTAAGAGACGAGCACCTCTGGGAAGAATGGATTTTGTTTATGATCCAAGGGGTTGAAATTACCGCAAGGGAAACTATAGAGCTGATAAAGAGAATTAAAGAGCTAATGCTTGATTATAAATACAGGTTAAGAAATAATTATAAGTTTTATAGTCAAGACTTGTTAAATAATTTATTCAAACACCCATATACAAAAATTGAATTTGTTGTAAAGGATTTGGGCGTAACAAGACTCACCGCTGCAAATTATCTGAATAAATTATCTGATGATAAAATGCTAAGAAAGGAAAAACTTGGTACAGGTAATTATTATATAAATAAAGAGCTCTTTGATTTGTTAACAAGAAGATAAAAAGCTCAGACGGTTGCTTGTTGCGGAGATGGTTGTAGTTCATCAGCCCCTAACTTAAAGAGAAATTTTTCACTATCCAATGCCTCCTGGAAATATTGGAGAACCAATAATAACAATTAATTTAGCAGGATAAATTCTTCCTGCTATGGATACCGAAAGCTTCCGCAAATACGGCCACGAGTTTATTGACTGGCTGGCCGATTATTTTGAAAACATTGAAAAATACCCGGTGGTGCCCAGGGTGCAGCCCGGTGAAATCATTAAGCAGTTTCCGGTTTCACCTCCTCATTCGGGTGAGCCCATGGACGATATCTTTCGTGATTTTCAAACGCAGGTGGTGCCCGGCATTACGCACTGGCAGCATCCGGGCTGGATGGCCTACTTCCCGGCCAACAACAGCCCTGAATCCGTGCTGGCTGAATTGCTCACCGCTGGCCTTGGCGCCCAGTGCATGATATGGCAAACCTCGCCTGTGGCGGCCGAGCTTGAGGAGCGCGTTATGGACTGGCTGCGGCAAATGATCGGGCTGCCCGAAACCTTTACCGGCGTGATACAGGACACTGCCTCCACGGCCACCCTGACTGCGCTGCTCACGGCCCGAGAAAAAGCCACAGGGCTGCAATCGAACCTGAAAGGCATTGAAAAAAAGCTCAGGGTGTATGCCGGCACTGAAGCACATTCGAGTATCGAAAAAGGCGTGAAGATCGCCGGTTATGGCAAGGAGAACCTGCGCATGATCCCTACCGACGATGCCTTTGCCATGATACCCGAAGCCCTGCAGCAGGCCATTGAAGAAGACCTGGCAGCCGGATATCAGCCAGCCTGCGTGGTAGCTGCCATTGGCAGTACCTCAAGCATGGCCATGGACCCGGTGGATGCCATTGCTGCCGTTTGTAAAAAGTACAACGTCTGGCTTCATGTGGATGCGGCTTTTGCCGGAACAGCAGCCGTAGTGCCCGAACTTCGCGATTTCATGAAAGGCACCGAACTTGCCGACTCCTTTGTGTTCAATCCGCACAAGTGGATGCTCACCAACTTCGACTGCACGGCCTATTTCGTGCAGGACCCCGGCATGCTGATACAGACCTTCGAGATCCATCCCGAATACCTGAAAACCGCTGCCGACAAGCAAGTGAAGAACTACCGCGACTGGGGCATACCGCTGGGGAGGCGCTTCCGGGCGTTGAAGCTATGGTTTGTGATTCGCAGTTACGGCATAGAAGGCATACAGGCCATGGTGCGTGAGCACGTGAGGCTGGCCGCCTTGTTTGCTGATTGGATCAGGGAAGACAAGCGTTTCGAAATTATGGCCCCGGTGCAGTTGAGCCTGGTGTGTTTCCGCCTGAATCCCGGCGGCATGAATGAAGAACAATTGACGCAATTGAATCAGGAATTCTTGCAAAAAATCAATTCGCATGGTGATGTTTTCATGACCCATACCAGCCTCAGAGGCAAATATACCATACGCCTGGCGCTGGGTTCACGCACCACACAAGAAAGGCATGTGAAAAAGGCCTGGGAGATTGTGCAGCAAGCGGCGGACGAAATTTTGCCTTGAAAATTATTATACAATTAACGTTGCGCCCCCACCTGCCGGCGGGCAGGCTTTCAGGGCTTACGTTGCTTGTTTTTTCACAGGGTTTCGCTTCGCTTCACCCTGTGCTGTTACGTTTCGGGGCTGCGCCCCTGATTCTCATTTTCAAATTACCACTGTCCTGGCACCCCTCACTACTTGTAGGGAGGGGCCGGGGGTGGGTCAATAAATTTTCCCGGAATTAATTAACTTGCCCTTTCAGGGCGAAATGGTTTACTTGTACTAAATACCCAAGGCGTTGCCATTGGGTTGAATTAATCCGGCCTTTCAGGCCCTAATTTAATCAACCATCTGGACTTCTGAAATAAACCCCCTGATGCCGTCCACCAGCCGGTTGATATCACTCCGGTTATTAAAAATGTTGCACGAGACCCTGATGCGGTGCTGCCTTACGCAGGTAATGACTCCCCGTTTTTCAAGAAAGGAAACGCATTCAGCGTTGTTGTGGCCTTTTATATCCAGGCTTATAATGCCCGATTGTTCAAAGGATTGGCAGTGCGGGCTAAGGATTTCCACCTCTTCGATTTGCATTAGCCTGGAAATTACCCTGTCTGTTAGTTCCAATACCCGCTTGCGGATATTCTCCCAGCCGATTTCTTCCATAAACTCAAAGGCGGTCTTCAGGCCCAGCAATCCCTGGAAGTTGATGGTTCCGAAGTTGTACTGTTTGGCATCGGCATAAATATGCAGGGGCTCGCCCTTGGCCGTGGGAATAAAATCGTTGGGCGGGGGCAGTACCGACAGCCAGCCGGCAATGGGGGCGGGAAACCGTTCGCGGAAAGCAGGTGTGGTAAAAAACAGGCTACCCACATGGGCTGCGCAGCCCCATTTGTGCAGCGAAGCGGTGAGCACATCTATATTCATGGTTTCCACATCAACCGGGAAGAATGGAAACCCCTGGGTGGCGTTTACCATAAAAAGCAGTCCCTTTTCTCTGGCCGCTTTGCCAAGGGCTGCCAGGTCGAGCCTGAAGCCGGTGCTGTATTGCACATAGGAGCAAACAATGCCACGGGTTTGCTCATCAACTGCTTCCATAATGCGTTCAACAGAATACCGGCCTTCTTCCGGCTTTACATACTTCATTTGAATGCCCTGGTATTCGAAAGGCACATTGGTGGCCGGGAATTCATCTTCGAGAGACACCAGGTTAAACCCCTCGCCAAACACCTTTTTCAGCGAAAGGGCAATCATAGAAAATGCCAGTGATGTATTGTTCAGAAAGTGCACATTCTGGCCGCCGGTGTTGATATGTCTGCCCAGCATTTCGCGCAAAGCGCCCACCTGCTCAAGGTCATTGGGCCAGTTCTCGTCGCCGTCCAGGTAAATTTTTTCGTACGACTTGCATATTGTTTTAAATACCTGGCGCGGAAGGGGCGACATGCCCGCGCTCTGAAAATAAGCCTTTTCGCGGGTTACCCCGAAGGCCTTACGAATTTTGGCCCAATTGACTGGTTGTTTCATCTTTGAACACGATTATTAAAAAAATCTGGAAATTCTTAAGAATCAATAATACTTCATAAAGTTAGGTATATTTTACCTGACCTATCAGCCTTTCCTTATATCGTGCAAAGATCCTTCAGGTTATTTTTTCGAACATAAATTGCCGAATAAAAATATTTGTTTAAGTTTGCAACGAAAACGAGCCCCAATCAATGATTTTATTCGCCCAAAATAACAATAACCTCTTTAATCACTTCAGTCTGAATAATGGATTGAAGCGGGAGGCTTTTGTTTAGGGTATTCTTTTAAAGATAATTCCACTTTCAGGCCTTCCAATGCGGGAGGCCTTTTTTTTTGAATCAATAAAAAATAATGTAATATGAGCAAACTAAAACTTCCTGTTGATTACCGGCCAGCCCTTGATGTGCTGACCACGGAAAAAGCCATTAAACGGCTGAAGGATTATTTTGAAGTGGCTATTGCCGACGAACTTTATCTGCAGCGGGTCACCGCCCCGGTGATGGTACTTTCAGGCACGGGTATTAACGACGACCTGAATGGTGTTGAACGTCCGGTTTCTTTTGGCATCAGAGATATGCAGGAGAAAAGGGCCGAAGTAGTGCACTCACTGGCCAAATGGAAGCGCATGAAGCTGGCAGCTCTCGGGCTGGAGCCTGGAAGAGGCATTTATACCGACATGAACGCCCTGAGGCCCGATGAAGAGCTGACCAACCTGCATTCGGTTTATGTGGATCAGTGGGACTGGGAAATCACCATAAAACCTTCTGACCGCAACCTTGAATACCTGAAGCGCACCGTAAAGCGCATTTTCAGGGTCTTCAAAAGGGCCGAGGAACATATCTCAAAGGAATTTCCGGTACTGAAAAAACGCCTGCCAGACTTTATCACTTTTATTCACGCTGAAGAGCTTAGGCAGCGTTTTCCGGATTTGACGCCCAAAGAGCGGGAAGACCGCATTACGCGGGAGCATGGAGCGGTATTTATCATTGGGGTGGGAGGGGAGTTGGCCGATGGCACCATTCATGATGGCCGTGCTGCCGATTACGACGACTGGACCACTGAGACCACGCCGGGTTACCGGGGTTTAAACGGCGATATCATTTTCTGGCATCCTGAGCTGGAGCAAGCTTTTGAGGTATCATCCATGGGCATTCGGGTCGATCAGGCTACGCTTTTAACACAACTCGACATACGAAATGAAAACCATAAAAAGGAACTGCTGTTTCACCGTATGTTACTCGAAGGGAAATTGCCCTTCACCATGGGCGGCGGCATAGGACAGTCGCGCACCTGTATGTTTTTGCTGCAAAAAGTACATGTTGGCGAGGTACAAGCCGGCATCTGGCCTGAGGAGATGTTTGCGCAGTGCCAGGATGCGGGAATCCAGTTGCTGTGATGCACAGGGCAGAAGTCCGAAGTCCGAAGTCCGAAGTCAGAAATTCAGAAAGTCAAAAAGTTATTCATCAATCATCAATCATAATTCATCAATCCACTATGATTCTGCCTTCGCCTGTTTCCGTGATCTTGCCGATGACGGTTCCTGTTACCTGGTTCTGTTCCAGATTTTTGAGAAATATTTCGGCGTGATCTTCAGGCAAGGAGATAAGCAACCCGCCTGAGGTCTGGGCATCGCAAAGGATCAGTTTCATAATTTCCGGAATGGTTTCTGACCAGTCAACAAGTTTTGAAACGAATTCCAGGTTGTTTTTGGTGCCGCCGGGAATGGCGCCAGCCATGGCCAGTTGCATGGTACCAGATATCAGGGGCACCTTTTCAGCAAAAATGTTTGCACCAACGCGAGATCCTTCGGTTAATTCTTTAAGATGCCCCAGCAGTCCGAAGCCTGTTAC